>NZ_LZJC01000021.1 GCF_001666755.1 Mycobacterium sp. E1214
CCCTGCTCACGGCGCCCCCCGGGGGGGGCCCCCCCCCCGCGGCCGTGCGATTCGTGGACCTGGCGACCGCGCCGCCACCGCCGCCGCCGGGGCCCCCACCACCGGTGGGCCCGCCAGGCACGCCGCCGCCGCCCGGGGCGGACGATGGTGCGGGCGCCACGCTCGAGGACGGGGTGGTGCTGGGCGTGGTGGAGCTGGGGGCCTTATTGCCGCCACCGCAGGCGACGGCCAGAACGAGCATGGCCCCGCCGCCGAACATCGCGACCGCGGTCTTCAGTTCGTGCCTCATCGCAACCCCGCTCTCCCCTCGCAGTCCTGCTCTTCGATACCCCGGCGTCGTGGTTCCCAAACGTCTTGCGAGGCAAGCGGTCGCGGGCACTGCACGGCGAAGGTGCCGATGGCCCGCCGCCTCGGATGGCGGGCCATAGCGGGTCAGCAGTTCTCGCCGGAGACGCAGCCGGTGAGGACCGCGTGGGTGACGGCCGGAGCGGGCGCCGGCGCGTTGCCGGACGCGGGGTGCGCCGGAGCCGCTGCTACCGGCCCGACGCCGGCCCCCCCGAGTGTCAGGGCGGTCGCCGCGCCGGCGGCCGCCGTTGCCAACTTCAGATACGCCTTCATTGGCCTCTCCTCTCGCCCCAGGACGTGGTGCGCCCAGGTTTCGGCGTGTGACAACCCCAAGCGTACACCTCTGCAACTATCGCCAGAGGGCAGATTCGTTGCCGCAGGTCACACCGCAATACCCGAGGAGGCGCGGCGTGCCGGGGTGCCGGCGACCTACGCCTCTTTGGTGATGAGCTTGCGCAGGGCCACGCGGTCGGGTGCGAGCAGCTCGGCGATGCGCGGCTTGTTCACCTCGGCGACGATGATCTCGCCGACTTCCTGGTAGACCTCGCTGAAGATGCCGTGCGACTTCATCTTCTCGGTCTGATACAGGTTGTCCTCGGTCGGCGTCACGTAGTACACGGCGTCGGCCTTGAACCGGTGCACCAGCCACAGGTGAATCAGCGTCATCAGCCGCTTCTGGCGCAGCTTCTCGGCGAAGGTGTTCTGGTCACGCACCTGCAGGATGCTGCGCCCGTGCCGGTCCTTGATCGGGTCGACGACGACGTTGGCGAGTTGGTCGCCGGCCTCGCTGAGGATGCCGAGCTCCAGCACGTCAGATCCGGCCCGGCGGGGCCGCAGCTGCACGCGCAGCTTCTCCCCCAGGTGGTAGTTGTCGCTCCACAGCGCCAGCCACTCCTCCAGCAGCTTCTTGGGCACCTCGATCTGCGCGAGGTGCTGGTGCTGGGTCGATCCCTTGCCCATCGCCTTGGTCGTCGCGGTCCGGCCCGAGGACGCCGCCAGCGCGGCGTCGCTGCGGGGTCCACCGACGAGGGTCTGCGGCGTCCGGTAGGGGGATTCGACCAGGCGCATCTTGCGCTGCAGGCGGGCCAGCGCCAGCATGCCGTCCTGCTGCAGCGACGTGGCGAATTCCTCGGCGGCGACACCGTCGATCTGGTGGCCGCCGTAGGTGATGAAGTTGAAGACGAAGCCCATCTTGCCGAGCTCCTCCGGGAACCGCTTCATCTCGTCGTCGGTCATCCCGGTGGTGTCCCAGTTGAACGACGGCGACAGGTTGTAGGCCAGCATCTGGTCGGGGAATTCGGCGTGGATGGCGTCGGCGAATTGGCGCGCGTCGGCGAGGTCGGCGGTCTTGGTCTCCATCCATAAGATGTCGGCGAAGGGAGCCGCCGCAAGGGATTTCGCGATCGCGTACGGAATGCCGCCGCGGATCTGGTAGTACCCCTCGGGCGTCTTGGACAGCTCGGGGTCCCAGGGCGGGTCGACGCCCAGCTCCTTGGCCTTCTCGCGGGCGGCATAGAGCGACGCCCGCGCGGCGAACTGACGCCACTCGTCGGGCGTCAGCGCGGCCGGCTCGTCGTCGCTGTCCTCGGCCGCGAGCACCTCGGCCACCGCCTCGCCGTAGGTCATCAGCCCGGCGTCGTCCTCCCACGCCGCCACGAACCGCGACTCCACCTGGTCGAACAGGTCGTCGACGCCGGTCTGCCCGTTGTCCCGCCAGGTGCCGACGGCGTCGTCGACCAGGGCCAGGATGCCCTGGCGTTCCAGCCACGCGTTGGCGATGCCGTACTCGCTCTCGGCCAGGGCGTAGAGCAGGTGACCGTTGAGCTCCTTGACGCCCAGCTCGTAGAAGCGCCGGACGAGGGCCAGAAAGCAGCTCTTGTACGACGGGATGGTCAGGTTGGTGGCGCCGAGCAGGAACGGCTGGTCGCGCTCGTCGGCGCGGCTGTCGATGAGGTTCGCCGCCTCGGCGTCGGTGCGGGCGACGATGATGCCGGGCACCTTCATGATGTCGAGCTGGAACCGGGCGGCGTTGAGGCGCTTGATCTGCTCGTCCGACGGCACCAGCACCTTGCCGCCCTGGTGGCCGCACTTCTTGGTGCCCGGCCGCTGGTCTTCGATGTGGTAGCCGGCGACACCGACCTCGACGAACCGGCGGATCAGGTTGCGCACGTGCGGGTCCCCGCCGTGCCCGGTGTCGGCGTCGGCGATGATGAACGGCCGGTAGTCGTAGGCGGGGCTGGTGGCGCGTTGTCGCTCGCTCATGTGGAGCCGCTGGTAGTGCTGGTTGCGGTCGGCGGTGAGCAGCGCGCGCACCAGGACCGCGGCGTCGTCGGGCACCTGGCTGAGCGGGTAGCTGGCGAGGTCGGGCCCGGGGTCCTCGGTGGTGGAGCCCTTGGCCGATGTCGCCCAGCCGCCGAGGTAGATGCCCTCGATGCCCATGCGCTTCATGGCCACCGCCTGCCCGGGCGAGTACGGGCCGAACGTGGTGATGCTCTTCTTCTGGGCGAACAGTTCGCGCAGCCGCTCGTAGAAGGCGGCGGCCGCCTCGCGCGCCACCGTGTAGTCGGTGGGGATGGTGCCGCGTTGTTCCACCACCTGGCGGGCCGTGTAGAGGCGCGTGATGCCGGCAAAGCGTTGGTCGTCGAAGTGTCGCTGCGTGGCGGCGACCTCGTCGTCGAACGATGCCCGGACGCCGGTGTCCGTTTCAATGATGGCCATGGTTATCCGCTCCTGTTCGCACCGGTTTCTTCGCACACGGTTCCGCTGAACGTGAGTCTATCCCCGGCGGTGACGGATCAAGCAGGAGTTTTCGGATCGATCCGGGTGTGCCGCCGATTCCGTTGGGCCGCAACCGAATCGGAGCTTCGCCGCGATGGATCAATCCTGCCGGGCGGCGCGATCGCGCAGCCAGTCCCGCTGACGCCGGACGAAGGCGGCGTCGACGGCGGCGCCGTGGCCGGGCACGTAGACGGCCTCGGTGCCGCCGATCGCCAGCAGCCGGTCCAGGGTGGCCGGCCACGCGGCCAGGTCGGAGTCCGCGTCGATCGCGGGGTCGGCGGATTCCTCGACCAGGTCGCCGGTGAACACCACCGGCCGGTCGGCCCCGCCCGCCGGGGGCACAATCACCACCAGGTCCGAGGTCGTGTGGCCGCGGCCGGGGTGGGTGATCGTCACGGCCCGGTCCCCCAGGTCGAGCACCGCGTCGCGCGTCGGGTGATCCGGCCGGCGCAGGGCGCCGAGCGCGCGGTCCACCTGCGCGGCGTCGGCGCCATGGCGCACGGCGTCCTCGCGGAGTTGGGCCGCGGCCGACGCCAGGTAGTCGGCCACCTCGGGCGCGCAATACACCTCGGCGTCGCCGAACTGGGACGACCCGAGCACATGGTCGAAATGCTTGTGCGTCAAGACGATACGGGTGACGACGCGTCCGGCCAGCCGACGCGTGTCGGCGTCCAGGGCGGCCGCCTCGGCCGGCGTGGTGCCGGTGTCGACGAGCAACGCACCGGCCGAGCCGCACACCAGGCCGACGGTGACGTCGCAGAACGCCAGCCGGCACCGGTGGACGCCGTCGGCCAAGCGTTCCCAACGCAGCTGCACACCCGCGACGGTAGTCGCCGCGGGCGTCGCGAGTTTTGACCGGCACGGCACTGGTTATCTTCCGGGCATGGCTATCACCGATTCCCGCGAAGTCGTCATCGAGGCGCCGCCCGAGGACGTCCTGAAGGTGCTGTTCGATATCGAGTCGTTGCCCGAGTGGTCCTCGGTCCACAAGAAGATCGAGGTCCTCGACCGCGACGAGGAGGGCCACCCGCGCCGCTCCAAGCAAGTGGTCAAGCTCGTGGGCGTCAGCGACGAGCAGGAGCTGGAGTACACCGTGCACGACGACGGCGTGAGCTGGACGCTGATCGAGGCGAAACAGCAACGCGCGCAAGACGGCCGGTACACGCTGAGCCCCGACGGGGACTCCACCCGGGTGCGCTTCGAACTGAGCGTCGACCTGGTCATGCCCGTCCCGGGCTTCCTGGTCAAGAAGGGCACCAAGAGCCTCATGGACACCGCGACCAAGGGCCTGCGCGATCGCGTCCTGGAGGTCCGGAAGAGCGGCGCGTAGCGCGGCGGCGTCCGGCCGCGTCGCGGGCTTTGTTCTCGGCGCGCGCTCGGCCACACTGGTCTGATGCACCCTCGGCGCGTGGCAGCGAGCACGGCGAGTCGGCTGGCCTTCGGCGGCGTGGGCCTGGCCCTGTTGACCGTCGCGGTCGGCTGTGGGGCCCACGGTGACAGCGGCACGCCGTCGTCGGCGACACCCAAGGTCACCACCTTGGCGCGCACGGTGCCCGACGCGCCGGCCGACCGGCCGTTGACGATCAGTAGTCCCGCGTTCGCCGACGGCGCCCCGATCCCGGTGCAATACACCTGCAAAGGCGCGAATATCGCGCCGCCGCTGGCGTGGTCGGCGCCGCTGGGCGCCGCGCTGGTCGCCGACGATCCCGACGCCGTGCACGGCTTGTTCGTGCACTGGATCGTCGTGGGGATCGCCCCCGGCGCCGGCAGCACGGCCGACGGCCAGACCCCGGCCGGCGCGACGACGCTGCCGAACACCGCCGGCCAAGCCGCGTACAAGGGACCGTGCCCACCGGCCGGAACGGGCGAGCACCACTACCGATTCACCCTCTATCAACTCCCGAACGACTACCAGTTGCCCGGTGGCCTGTCCGGCGTGCAGGCCGACCAGGCGATCGCCGGGGCCGCGACCGCGCGGGCGCAGCTCACCGGGTTGTTCGGCGGCTGAGCCAGCCCCCGCCGATCAGCCGGCGGCGGCGCTGGCGGCCTCGACGAAGTGGCGCAGGGCCGCGCTGCGGGCGTTCTTGAGGAACGCCAGGCCGACCGGGATGTCCGGCGCCCCGCGCAGCGCGATGAACCGCACGCCGGGGTGAATGCTGCGCCGCACCGCGACGTCCGGGATCACCCCGATGCCGCGGTCGGCGGCGACGGATTCCAGCCACTCGTCGAAATTCGTTGTCTCCACGACGGTTTCGGGGCCGGCGCCCGCCGGCCAGGACCACGGCCCGGTGGTGCCGCTGGCGGTGTTGACCACCAGCGGCCACCGCGGCACCTCGGCCCAGTCCAAGGCCACCCTGTTGGCCAGCGGTGACTGCGCCGCGCACACCGCCACGCGAGACTCGTTGAACAGGTGCACGACTCGCACGGCCGCGGAGCTCACGCGCCCACGCACCAAGGCCACGTCCACCCGGCCCTGCCGCACCGCGCCCAGCGCGTCGTCGGTCCGGACGAGGTGCACGGTGGCCCCGGTCGCCCGCTCGAACCGCGCGACGGCGTCCTGCGCCCACGGGTCGGGCAGCAGCCAACTGAACCCCAGGCGAATGCTGGCCCGTTGCCGCATGGCGTCGAAACCCCGCCCCAACTCGGCGAGCGCGCGTTCGACGTGGTCGAGGAACACCGTGCCCGACGGCGTCGTCTCGACATGGCGCGAGCTGCGATCCAGCAGCGTCACCCCGAGCGCGTCTTCGAGTTGCCGCACGGTGCGGCTCAGGGCCGGCTGGGTGACGCGGAGCTCCTCGGCGGCCTGGGTGAAGGACTTGAGGCGAGCCACGGCCTCGAAGGTCCGCAGGTGCCGCAACTCGACCCTGTTGCGCTGGACCGCCTCCATGCCTGGCAAGCATAGATGCTCGACAACAGGCATTTCACACGCGGTCGGCGCCGACCTAACGTCGTCGGTGAGGCGGATATCGCCCGCCAGACAAAGGAGGCAACATGCCGCTGCTGTACATCGACCTCATCGAGGGCCGCAGTGCCGCACAGGTTCGCGACCTTCTCGACGCCGCCCACGACGCCGTCGTCGACGCGTTCGAGGTGCCCGCGCGCGACCGCTACCAGGTGGTGCGCACCCACCCCGCGTCCGAGATCGTCGCGTGGGACACCGGGCTGGGCATCGACCGCTCCGCCGAGTTGGTGGTGGTGCACGTGGTGAGCCGGCGGCGCACCCGCGAGCGCAAAGAGCGATTCTTCGAGCTGCTCGCCGGCAAGCTCGCCGAACGGTGTGGGCTCGATCCGGCCGACCTGATCGTGTCGATCACCGAAAACGGCGACGAGGACTGGTCTTTCGGCCACGGCCGCGCCCAATTCCTCACCGGCGAACTGAAGTAGGTGCCGCCATGCCGTTGACCACCCGACTCACGAAATTCTTCGGGATCGAGCACCCGATCCTGCTCGCGCCGATGGCCCTGGTGGCCGGGGGCCGGCTCGCGGCGGCGGTGACGGCCGCCGGTGGCCTGGGCCTCATCGGTGGCGGGGGTTGCGTCGGCAACCTCTGCGGCGGCTACTGAGCGCCGAACCGATATTCGACTTGTTTCCCTAGCCGGTGGGGCCATGAGAATCTGGCCCCACCGGCTGAGCACTATCTGGTCCTTCCCTTCCGCCCCGGCGCGGAGCAGTGTGAGTGATGTCAGCGGACTCGACTGCGAGGGAGCTTCATGACCAAGCTGAGGTTCGGGTACTTCATCGCCCCGTTTCACCGCGCGGGCACCAATCCCACGCTGGCCTTGCAACGTGACCTCGAGTTCATCGAGCACCTCGACGCCCTGGGCTTCGACGAGGTGTGGCTGGGCGAGCACCACTCGGCCGGCAGCGAGATCATCAGCTCGCCGGAGGTCTTCATCGCGGCCGCCGCCGAACGCGCCAAACGGATCCGGTTCGGCACCGGCGTCATCTCGCTGGCCTACCACAACCCGTTGTGGGTCGCCGACCGGCTGATGCTGCTGGACCATCTCACCCACGGCCGGGTGATCGGTGGCTTCGGCCCGGGCTCATTACCCACCGATTCAGCGATGATCGGGCTGAACCCGACCGACACCCCGAACTGCTGGAAACCAACCTCGATATCGTGCGCCTGCTGGCCGGGGAGGCGGTGACGGCCAAGACGCCGACGCACGAACTCGTCGACGCCCGCCTGCAACTGGCTCCGTATTCGGACGGGGGAATTCCGCTCGCGGTGGCCGCCGTGGCGTCACCGACCGGGGCGCGCCTGGCCGGCAAGCACGGCATCGGGCTGCTGTCCATCGGGGCGACGCTGACCGTCGAGGGGTTCAACGCGCTGTCCTACCACTGGGGCATCGTCGAGGAGCGCGCGGCGGCGTTCGGCACGCAGGTGGACCGCAGCAATTGGAGCCTGGTGGGGCTGTTCCACCTCGCGGAGACCGAGAAGCAGGCCCGCGAGGAGGTCAAGTTCGGCATCGAGCCGTGGTTCCGGTACTTCCAGAAGGTGGCCGCCTTCCCGCAGATGACCATGCCGGGTGAGCAGCTCGACGAGATGATCGACGTCATCAACGAGAACGGCGCCGGGATCATCGGCACGCCGGAACGGGCGCGGGCCCAGGTGCAGCGGCTGTGGGACCAGTCCGGCGGGTTCGGCTGCATGCTGCAGATGGGCCACGAGTGGGCCAACCCGGCGGCCACCAAGCGGTCGGCCGAACTGTTCGCCGCCGAGGTGATGCCGCACTTCCAGGGCCTGGCGCGACCGACGCTGGACGCCGCCGAACGCGCGGGTCAGATGCGCGAGGACCTGGCGCTGACCCAGCTGCAGGCCGTCGAACACATGACGAAGAAATACCAGGACGAGGTCGGCGCGGGCTAACCACCCGCAAGGTCGGGCGTGGCGACGCCGAACCACCGCGCCAGGGTGTCCCGCAACCGGCGCAGCTCGTCGTCGTCGGGCGCGGACGCCGACGACGCCCAGGCGACATAGCCGTCGGGCCGCATCAGCAGGGCGCTGGCCGGGACCGGACCGTCGGGCCGGCCCGCGGCGACCGTCAGCGCGTCGTCGTCGGCGCGGTCGGCGACCGCGGCGGCGACCACCGCCCCGTCGGTGAGGTCGATCAGCAGCGGTCGGCCGGTGCGCGCCAACTCGGCGACCCGTCGGCTGCCGCGGCCGTCGACCACCGCGAAGTCCGGCACCCAGTAGCCGGTCAACGGATGCTCGTCGGCGCCGTCCGCGCCCGCCAAATACCGGTTTTCGGCCCCGGACACCAGGTTGGTGAGGCGCCGCACGGCCTCGGGCGCCGCGAGCAACTCCCCGAACAGTTGGCGCAGGGCCGTCACTTCGGGGCCGGGCCGGACCAACGCCAGCTGGGCGCGGCTGTGCATGATCACCCGTTCGGCCGCGGGTCGGCGTTCGGCCTCGTAGGTGTCGAGCAGCTCGCCGGAGGCGCGCCCCTGCACGACGGCGGCCAGCTTCCAGCCGAGATTCACCGCGTCCTGCAGTCCGAGGTTCAGCCCGGGGCCGCCCATGGGGGAGTGCACGTGCGCGGCGTCGCCGACCAGGAACACCCGCCCGGCGCGGTAACTGGAGGCGATGCGGGAGTTGATTCCGGAAAAGCGGCGCAGGTCCAGGGGCGTGCCGGGCGCGGCCGGGCGCAGGGGCAGGTCGGCGCCCAGCACCCGCTTGGCGCTGGCCTCCAACTCCTCCAGGGTCATGGGCGGCTCAGCCACGGTCCCGGTGTCCGGTGGCGACAGGCGCGGGGTGCTGTCCAGCTCGAACACGATGACCGCCGGGCGGCCGCCGAGTGCGCCGCTGGCGATGACGCCGCGCTCGGCGCGGTGGAAGTGCAGCGGCGGGATGCGGCCGTAGCCCGGCACGTCCACGCCCCCGGTGGCGGGGTCGATCCAGTCCGCGGGCGGCAGCACGTCGAAACCCATCCGGGCGGTCACGTCGTACGACGACATGCCGGGAAAGTCGATGCCCGCGAGCTTGCGGGTCCTGCTGGTGCCGCCGTCGGCCCCGACGACATACCCGGCCCGCAGCTCGTAGGGCCCGCCGGGTCCCGTGACGCACAGCGTCACCGCGTCGGCGTCCTGCTCGAACCCGGTCAGCGCGTGCCCCCACCGGATGTCGACGCCGCGTTCGGCCGCCCGGTCCGCCAGCGCCTGCACCAACCGCGGCTGCTGCACGGCCAGCAGGAAAACTTGCGTCTCCGGCACCGTCGCCAGGTCGAGCGGGAACGCGGCGAACATCGCGCGCGGGTTCAGTTGCGGTGGCCCGTCGCTGCCGGCGAGATCGTTGTACAGGCCGCGGTGGTCCAGGATTCGGACTCCCTGGCCGATGACGCCGTTGGCCCGGCGGCCCGGATTGGGGCCGGGCATTGGATCCAGGACCACCGGCCGCAGCCCGGCCAAGGCCAACTCGCCGGCGAGCATCAGCCCGTTCGGACCCGCGCCCGCGATGACGACGTCAATCACTTCGCCCAGCGTAATGCGGCGCGCACCCGGCAAACGGCCACGAACCTCACAGGTGGCCGATAGCCCCGCCCCAGGCGGTAGCTAGCGGCGCGGCGCACGCTGCGAGCATGCCCGCCACCATCTTCCGCCGCCGGCGCCCCCCGCTTCCGCTCCTCGGCGTGTCGATCGCCGCCGCGCTCGCCGCCCTGCTCACGGCGCCCCCCGGCCCGGCGGGCCCCACGCCCGCGGCCGTGCGATTCGTGGACCTGGCGACCGCGCCGGCAGCACCGCCCCGCACGCCGCCCGGCTTCGCCGGTTTTGCCGTCGACGACAGCGACGATCAAGCCCAGCTACAGCAGCAGCAGGCCCTGCAGCAGATGTTGCAGTCCGAGCAGCAGACCGAACAGCTCAACGAGCAGGCCGAGCAGCAGTTCGAGCAGGGCATGGAGCAGGCTCAGCGGGACGAACAGCAGGCCGACAACCCGTGAGCCGCGCGAACTAGCGGGCCGACTGACGCTCGGCCGTCTTGACGAGTCGGCCGGCGAAGAACTGCACCGCCCCGCGCAGCGCCGCCCGCACCGCGGGGCCGGTCCCGCGAACGCCCTCGACGAACGAACCGCTCCAGCGGATGTCCGTGCCACCGGCGGCGTTCGGCGTCAACACGACCTCGCCGGTGTAATCCTTCGCCGGGGTCGCGGCGCCCACCAGCTTGTAGACCTGGCGGCGGTCCTGCTCGTATTCGACGATCTCCTCCTGGATGAGCACGGGCCACAGCCCGAGCCGGCGCACCGCCCCGACCCCGCCGGGCGCCGGGTTGCCCTGGCGCGCCCAGCTGGAGTGCACGACGATCGGCCTGGCCCAGGCCGACCAGTTCGCGCCGTCGGCCACCAGAGCGAACAGCGCCGCGGCGGGCGCGCTGCTGGTGCGGTTGATCTCGAAAGAAAACTTCCGGCCCGACATGCCCGACTCCCTTGCGTTTGCTGAGCGGCCCTCAGCGACTGCGCGTACCTTAGCGCGGGCGCCGGCGGCCGAACCATCCGGTCGCAGCGTGGGCCCCGACGGCGGGGGCCCGGTACCGCACGTGCCGACCGTCACGCCCGCGCACGCGGCGTTCGCCGAATTGCCTTGCCTACAGTGGCTTTATGGATCGCGGCTCGCCGTCAAGCGGCACCCCTGGCCTGCTCCGGATCGAGGACTGCCTGGACGCAGCGGGCAACATCAAGACCCCGCAGGGGGTCACACTGATCTCCCTCATCGACCGCAACATCGCCAACGTCGGCGACGCGGTGGCCTACCGATTCCTGGACTACAGCCGCTCGCCCGACGGTGTCGCCGACGAGGTGACCTGGCGGCAGTTCGGCGTCCGACTGGAAGCCATCGGCGCGCGCATCCAGCAGGTGGCCGGGCGGGGCGAGCGGGTGGCGATCCTGGCGCCGCAGGGCCTGGACTACGTCGAAGGCTTCTACGCGGCGGTCAAGGCCGGCAGCGTGGCGGTGCCACTGTTCGCCCCCGAGCTGCCCGGCCACGCCGAGCGCCTACAGACCGCGCTGCGCGACTCGCAGCCGACGGCCGTACTGACCACCCGGGCGGCGCGGGGCGCGGTCGAGGCCTTCCTGTCCGACCTGCCGCGGCTGCGCAGGCCGCAGGTCGTGCTCCTCGACGAGGTACCCGACTCGGCGCGCGCCGCGTTCGCGCCCGTCGACCTCGGCCACGACGAGGTCTCCCACCTGCAGTACACGTCCGGCACCACGCGGCCCCCCGTCGGCGTCGAGATCACCCACCGCGCCGTCGGCACCAACCTGGTGCAGATGATCCTGTCCATCGACCTGCTGGACCGCAACACGCACGGCGTCAGCTGGTTACCGCTGTACCACGACATGGGTCTGTCCATGATCGGCTTCCCCGCCGTCTACGGCGGCCACTCGACCCTGATGTCGCCCGCCGCCTTCGTGCGGCGCCCGCAGCGCTGGATCAAGGCCCTCTCGGCCGAGACCTGCCGGGCCGTCACCGCCGCGCCCAACTTCGCCTACGAATGGGCCGCGCAGCGCGGCCTGCCCGCGCCGGGGGACCCCGTCGACCTGAGCAACGTGGTGCTCATCATCGGCTCGGAACCGGTCAGCATCGACGCGGTCAACGCGTTCAACAAGGCGTTCGCCCCGTACGGCCTGCCGCCGACGGCGTTCAAGCCCTCGTACGGCATCGCGGAGGCGACGCTGTTCGTCGCGACCATCGCGCCCGACGCCGAGGCGACCGCCGTGTACTTCGACCGCGAGCGCCTCGGTGCGGGCCACGCGGTGCGGGTCGCGGCGGACGCTCCCGGCGCCGTGGCCCAGGTGTCCTGCGGCCAGGTCGGCCGCAGCGAGTGGGCGGTGATCGTCGACCCCGACGCGGCCACGGAGCTGCCCGACGGGAGCGTCGGGGAGATCTGGGTGCAGGGCGACAACGTCGGCCGCGGCTACTGGGGGCTGCCCGGGGACACCCGCCGGGCGTTCGGCGGCACGCTGCGGTCGCGGCTGCCCGACGGCGGGCACGCCGACGGTGCCGATCTGGACCGCCCGTGGCTGCGCACCGGCGACCTGGGCACCTACCTCGACGGGGAGCTGTATGTGACGGGCCGGATCGTCGACATGATCGCCGTCGACGGCCGCAACCACTACCCGCAGGACATCGAGGGCACCGTCGCCGAGGCGTCAACGTTGGTCCGGCGCGGCTACGTGACCGCGTTCACGGTGCCCGACGGCGACCCCGACGGCGCCCCGCGGCTGGTGATCGTCGCCGAGCGGGCCACCGGCACCAGCCGCGTGGACCCACAACCGGCGGTCGAGGCCATCGCGGCCGCCGTCCGCCGTCGCCACGGGGTGCCGGTCGCCGACGTGCGGTTCCTGTCGGCCGGCGCGATTCCGCGCACCACCAGCGGCAAGCTGGCGCGCCGCGCCTGCCGCGACCACTACCTCGCCGGCACCCTGAGCTCGCACTAGCCGCCGCGTCCGGCACGCGGTGGCATCCTGGCCGTGTGGGTTTGCTCATCCGGCTGGCGGAGCTGCTGATCGTCGTCCTGCCCCTGGTAGGTGCGGCGGTGGCGGTGGTCCGCTCGTTCGGCGGTGCCAGGCGGCAGGCCGAGCGCCCGGGGGAGACCGCCGCGGCGCGGGACGACGCGCCCGCCCCTGCCGCGAACCCGGCGAACCAGTGGCGCTCGATCCGACGCGTGGTGGACGAGCACGCCCGCACCGACGCGCGCTGGCTCGACTACGAACTCGACGCGGGCAAGCTGCTGGATTTCCCGCTCATGACCGACATGCGCGATCCCCGAACGGTCGCGTTCCACAAAGCCAAGTTGCGGGCCGAGCTGTTGCGGCCGGTCAAGGCGGAGGACCTGCTCGACGATCGGGACGCCGCCGAGCAGTATCGGGCCGCCGTCGAGGACTACGTCACCGCGTTCGACGTGGCCGAGGCGGAGGCGATGCGCCGGCGACGCACCGGCTTCTCGACCGCCGATCAGCAGCGCCTGGCCCGCGCCCAAAGCCTGCTGCGGGTGACGTCGGACGCGGCGGCGGCGCCGCAGGAGCGGCAGCGCGCCTACGAGCGGGCCCAGCGCGAGCTCGACGGCCTGCTGGTGCTGCCCGCGACCACCCAGGCCAACATCGAACGGGGAATCGCCGGCGAACTCGAGGGGTAGGCGTGGGGCTCACGGGCAGCTGTAGCCGCCGTCGATCACCACGTCGGAACCCGTCATGTAGCTCGACGCCTCGCTCGCCAGGTACACGTAGAGGCCGGCCAGTTCCTCGGGGTGGCCCATCCGACCCAGCGGTATCTTCGGCTCCCACAGCCGGTGGTAGTCAGCAAGCGGCTCGACGAGTTCGGTGCGGATGTATCCGGGGCTGACGCTGTTGACCCGGATGTTGTGCGGCGCCAGCTCGACGGCCATGGCCTTGGTCAGGTGGATGACGGCCGCCTTGGAGGCGCAGTAGTGACCCACGCGCTGCGGGACGTTGATGATGTGCCCCGACATCGAGGCCGTGGTAATAATCGCGCCGCCGCGGCCCTGGTCGACCATCGCGCGCGCGGCGGCCTGTGCGGTGAGGAAAACGCCTGTGACGTTGGTGTTTTGGAGGCGCTGGAACTCCTCGGGCGCCATGTCGAGCATGCCTTGCACGCTGATGATGCCGGCGTTGCACACCGCGACGTCCAGTCCACCGAACTCGGTGCTCACCCGGTCCACCATCGCCGTCACCTGCCCGGCATCGGTGACGTCGCACGGGACGGCGATGACGCGGCCGTCGCCGTGCCCGGCGATCTCACCGGCGACGCGGTCCAGCGCGTCCGCGTGCCGCGCCGCGATCGCCACGTCGGCGCCCGCCTGCAGGTAGGCCTGGGCGACCCGCTTGCCGATGCCGCTGGACGCCCCGGTCACCAGAGCCCGCTTGCCGTGCAGGCCGAACAACCCCATGACGTTCATCCGCGATCCCCGTTCCGACCCGTGACCAATACATAGAACACGTTCTAGTGTGTCCGCCATGGGCAAATTCACCAGGGCAGAAATCGAGCGGGCCGTCGAGCATTACACCACCGTCGTTGAGGGATGCAGCGCATCTGGGGACTGGCGACCGTTCGCCGATCTCTTCACCGACGACGTCGAATACATCGAGCACCACTACGGGGTCTTCCACGGGCGCGAGGCGGTGCGGGACTGGATCGTCGCCGTTATGGCGCCGTTCCCGCACATGCGGTTCCCGACGGGCTGGACCGCCTACGACGAGGACAACGACGCCGTCGTCGTGATGATCAAGAACCTGCTCGACCACCCGACCGATCCCGACGGTGAGCCCTTCTGGTTTCCGAACTGGACCCGGCTGGTGTACGCCGGCGACGGGTTGTTCTCCAGCGAAGAGGACATCTACAACCCCGACCGCGACGCGCCCGGCGTGGTGACCGCCTGGCTGCAGGCCGGCGGCCAGCTGGCCTCCGAGGAGATCCTGCAGCCCGGCGCCTGACCGGCCCGGCGCGCCGCTCAGGACGGGCGACCTGGCCCGTGGGGTCCGCCGCGCGCTTGGCAGACTGTGCTCATGGCACAGATAACCTTGCGTGGAAACCCGATCAACACCGTCGGCGAGCTGCCCGCGGTCGGCTCGCCGGCCCCCGCGTTCACCTTGACCGGCACCGACCTGGGCGCCGTCAGCAACGACCAATTCACCGGTAAGACGTTGGTGCTCAACATCTTTCCGTCTGTCGACACGCCGGTGTGCGCGAAGAGCGTGCGGACGTTCAACGAGCGCGCCGCCGGCGGCGGGGCGACGGTGGTGAACGTGTCGAAGGACCTGCCGTTCGCGCAGGCCCGCTTCTGCGGCGCCGAGGGCATCGAGAACGTCAAGACCGGGTCGGCGTTCCGCGACAGCTTCGGCGAGGACTACGGCGTGACCATCACCGACGGCCCCATGGCCGGGCTGCTGGCCCGCGCGGTCGTGGTGATCGGCGCCGACGGCAACGTCGCCTACACCGAGTTGGTGCCGGAGATCGCGCAGGAACCCGACTACGACGCGGCGCTGGCGGCCGTCAGCTGACGCCGGCGCGGCGTTTGCAGCGCACCTCCTTCGCCGGCCGTGACCTGTGGTTGCGGCGTCAATCCGTGTTAGCCTGATCGTCGCAGGTAACCGGCTGGCGAAGGAGCACCGCGCGATGTTGCGTACCGCGGACAAGAGCACTTGGTTGGCGACCGGCCTGCTGGTGGCGGCGGCGCTCGCGGGCTGCAGCGGCAAGACGACCGTCAAGGCCGACGGCGCCGCGCAGTCCGTCGTCGACGTCGTCTACAAGCAGACCGGATTCCGCCCCGGCGACGTGCACTGCCCGTCCGGAGTGGAGGCGAAGGTCGGTCAGCAGTTCGACTGCCACTTCACCGGTCCCGAGGGCAAGGCGTACGTCGCCAACATGCGCATCACCACGGTGGAAGGTGAGCGGGTGGACTTCGCGGTGAACACCCACCCGGCCTAGGGACGGCCCGGCGCCGCGTCCGCGACCTCTTCGACGGCCGTCGTACGGATGACCCGCATCGTCGGGTTCGTCGCCGCCGCGGTCACGCGCCGCTGCGACCGTCGATGACGTCGCGGAAGCCGGCGGCGGGCTGCACGGAGGCACCCAGCGCCGCGACCCGGCCGGACAGGCCCTTGTCGGACGTCACGACCCGGATGTCGGAGGGGTGGGCGTCGGCCCGCACCCGCCGCACGATCTCGTCGTCGGCCGAATCCGCGGCGGCCCGCGGGGCGTAGGCCACCTCCACCATCGCCGAGGCGATGGCGTCGCGCGGGGGCCGCTCGAACACCACCGTCACGGCCTCGGCGCGCCCGGCCGCCCACCGGTCCAGGCTGTCGACCAGGGCCACCATCGCGCCATTGCGATCCCGCCACCACCCGTCGGGCCGGCAGCCGATCACGTTCATGCCGTCGATGATCCACCGCACCCGGCCCACGGTAGAGCGTTTCGTCGGCCCGGTCCGGCCGCCCGCGCAAATCATTCATAAAGCGGTCAATGATTGGTACCGTCGCGGTGTCCCGGCCCGCACGCGGGCGGCGTCCGGACTGAAGGAGAACGACGATGACGTCGATAGCCGAAGAGCGGGTCGTGGCGCTGGCCCGGGGAATGCGGGACCTGGTGCGTGCCGAGGCCGCGGAGTCCGAGCGGCTGCGCACCACGAGTCCAGCGATCGTCGACGAGATGTGGGCCAGCGGGCTGATGTCGGCGTTCAATCCGGCCGCGGCCGGCGGCGTCGAGCCGTCGTTTCCCGAGATGATCGAGACGTGGATCGAAATGGCTTGGCAGGATGGGTCTTTCGGGTGGATCGGGATCGCCAATCTACCGTCATCCTTCGCCGCCGCGGCGTACCTACCCGACGACGGCTACGCCGAGGTCTTCACCGCGCGCGACAATCGGGTCACCGTGGGCGGCCAGTTCTTCCCCAACGGGCAGGGCAGGGCCGTCGACGGGGGTTACCGGGTGAGCGGGGCGTGGAACTTCGGGTCGGGCATCGGGCATGCCCAGTACGTCGCCGCCGGGTTCTTCCCGATGGACGACGGCCAAGTGCGGTCAGCCGGCGAGGGTCTCCCCGAGATGCGGGTCGCGGTGATCCCGCGGGAGCAGGTCAGCTTCGACGACGGATGGCACGTCCAGGGCCTCAAGGGAACCGGCTCTTACGACTACAGCGTCCAGGACGTGTTCGTGCCAGCGGGCCGCACCTTCGAGTTGTTCGCGCGCCGGCCGCTGCGCGGCGCCTCACCGGCCACCCGCATGGGCCTGATGCCGGTCACCGCGGCCGGGCACGCTTCGTGGGCGCTCGGCGTCTCGAAGAGCATGCTCGACGACGTGCAGGACTTGGCCGCCACGAAGTACCGCATGAGTGACATGGCGTCCCTGGCGAGCCGGCCGACCTTCCAGAAGGGGCTGGCGCACCACCGCGCGGCCTGGCGCGCCGCCCGCTTGTTGGTGCTCGACGCCTTCACGTGCGCCGAGGCCGCGGTGGCGGCGGGCGACGACCTGACGCCGGGGCTGCGGGCGGACATGCGGGTGGCCGCCGTCTACGCCACCGATACGGCCCGTGCCTGCGCGGAGTGGGCGCACCTGGTCGCCGGTACCAGCTCGATCCGCGAGGGCTCCCGGCTGGAGCGGGCTTTCCGGGACATCTACACCGGCACGCAGCACGCGTTCATCAGCGAGAAGGTGGCCATCGACGCTGCCCAGATCTGGCTGGGCCTCATCGACGACCAACCGGGGCTATAAACCGCGGGCCGCGCCCCGGCTAGAGCAGCCGCTCGCCGTCTCGGGGTCCCGCCTCCCGGTCGGTGTCGTCGCCGCGCGAGGTGTCGGTGAGCGAGGAGGCCAGGCCCGGTCCCGCGGCGCCGCCGGCCGACGCGCCCTGGGCGAGCGAGCTCAGCGAACTCAACGGGCCCGCGCCCGCACCCAACGCCGTCGACGCGGCGTTGACGACGCCCGGCAGGCCGGCCGCCGGGACCCCCGCGGTGGGGGTCGGCGGAGGCACGACGGGGGATGCGGGCGTCGACTCCAGCAGGCTCGTCAGCAGCGGGGTGCGCGCAGCCGAACCGCCGGCACCCGGCAGCGCCCCGCCTCGAGCCAGGCCGCCGCCCGCGCCCGCGGCGAAGGGCTTTCCGACGAACTGCGCGCCCGCCACCTCCAGCATCCCGGCGGCCTCGCCGTCGACTTCGGCATACCTGCGGGCAATGTCGCTCAGGGTCACGCCCGCGCGGGCCAATTCCTCTTGAGCGGCCGCGTGCGCGGCGAGCAGCGCCGCGCCGTCTTCGGCGAACGCGATCGCGGCCTGGGCGGACACCTCGTCGACCCCGGCGGGCACCAGCGCGGTCACCGCCGGCGCCGCGGCGGCACCGGCCGCCAGGCCGCGCGCGGCGACGTCGACCAGCTGGACTCCGATGGTGCCGGCGACCGGATCGTGTGACATCGACTCCATGCGCGCGCTGCTCCTTCGTCGCGGGACCGCCGCTGCGTCGCCCCCGCGTCGCGGGGCGCCGAGATCATCGTAAGCGGCGCGGGGAGTTTCGACCACGCGAACGAGGCGCACACCGCGGCCTACCGGCAACCCGGCCCAGGGCGAGCACAATGCGCAAAACTGCCGAATCGTCGCTTATTCCCACTATTGACCACAAGAGCGACAGGGCCCCCGCCGCCGCCATATGTTCAATTCGACCGCAGTCATGGCCCACCACTCGGGATCGCGAAATGCACTGAGGGAAAACCGAATTGATCGGCGCAACAGCCGCCGACTGAAGATTGAGGAGCACGCAAATGGTCGCACTGGGCAGCATCAACGGATGGCAGGCACCCGACGGACCGGTGACCACCTGGACGGCGTCGCCCGCGACGCGGACGGCGGCCGCGAGCGCACCCCGAAGCGACCAACCCGCGAGTTACCAACAGGCACAACACATTCGAGTCGCTCACTACGCCGAGGCACTGGGCAGGCAATTGCCGCGCCTGATGGTCGTCGCGTGGGACGTCCCCGGCGTGTGCGACATCCCGGCGATGACGGCCGTCATCAACGCCCACGTCCGCCGCCACGACACCTACCACAACTGGTTCGAATTCGACGAGGGCGACGTCGTCCGGCACACGATCGACCCGGAGGTCATCGACTTCGTGGCCGAGCCGATCGGCACCATGACCGCGGCGCAGATTCGCACGCACGCGATGACGACGACGCCCGGGACCCTCGAGTGGGGTTCGTTCACCTTCGGGGTGATCCAGCACAGCCAGTACTTCACGGTCTACGCGAGCGTCGACCACCTGCACATCGACGGCCTCTCCGCCAGTCTGATCTTCCTCGACCTGCACCTGACCTACCAGGG
Organism: Mycobacterium sp. E1214; assembly: GCF_001666755.1. Classification (GTDB taxonomy): domain Bacteria; phylum Actinomycetota; class Actinomycetes; order Mycobacteriales; family Mycobacteriaceae; genus Mycobacterium. Next base: position 18,936 of record NZ_LZJC01000021.1, read on the forward strand.
CCGGCGGCACGCCAGCCCGATCGCCCTGCCCGCGGCCGGCAGCTACACCGACTACACCGCGCGGCAGCACCAGCAGCTGGCCGCGCTCACGCTGTCGTCTGCGCAGACCCAGGGCTGGCTCGACTTCGCCCGTGACAACGATGGCAACTGGCCCAGTTTCCCGCTGCCCCTGGGTGACACGCACGCCACCGCCAAAGGCGACTTCCTGACCGTCGACCTCCTCGACGCCGACGAGACGGAGTCGTTTGACACCGCCTGCCGGGCGGTCGGCGCCCGGTTCAGCGGTGGCGTGCTCGCCTGCGCGGCGCTGGCCGAACACGAATTCACCGGTTCCAGCACCTATTTCGGTTTCACGCCCTATGACACGCGAATGCCGGGCGTGGACACGATGAGCGTCGGCTGGTTCGCCAGCCTCATCCCGGTCGTCGTGCCAACGGCCAGCGGGTCGTTCTTCGAGGCCGCTCCGGCGGCACAGCGCTCGTTCGACGGCGCCAAGCATCTCGCGGGCGTGCCGTTCGAGCGGGTGCTGGAGCTGCTGACGCCGGATCAGCCGGCCATCAAGCTGCCGACCCGTGCGGCGATGATGGTGTCCTTCCTGGACTTTCGCAAGATTCCCATCGCCTCGTTGTGGGAAGAGACGAACTTCGGCACCTACGGCGACAACCTGTCGCACGGCGGGATCAACATGTGGATCAACCGGCACGCCGCGCGCACCACGGTCACCATCTCGTTCCCGGACAACACCACCGCACGCGAATCGGTGCACCGCTACCTCGCGGCGCTGCTAGGCACGTTCAAGGCCGTCGTCAAGAACACCGCGGACTGGGTGGACGAGGTGGCCGAGCACGCGAACTCGACGGCTCAGCTGCCGGTCGCCGGCCGCTGATACGGACCTCAGCGAGAAGGGACTTCACCATGAGCACCGTGCTCGATCTGACCGATCAGGTCCATTTCCTCGGCGAGCAAGCCACCGGAACCAGCATTGTCCTGCAATGCGTCTGGGTGTACGACACCACGATCGATCTCGAGGGTTTACGACGGTTCCACCACCACCTGCAGCGCGGCCGGTTGGCCCGCCGCATCGACCCGTCACCGCTGCCCTTCGGGCGGCACCGCTGGGTCGCCGCCGACCGGACGCCCGATCTGCACGTCGCCCAGCCACCCAGGCCGCGAGGCGAGTTCGACGCCTGGCTCGACGAGCAGGCCGAGCTCCCGCTGGACGCCGAACAGGGGCCCGGATGGCGCCTCGCCGTCCTGCCCTTCGCCGAGGGCGGGGCCGGGGTCACCCTGGTCATCTCGCACTGCCTCACCGACGGCGTCGGGCTGTGCGAGGCGCTGGCCGACGCGGCGACGGGTCGCGGCGACGCGATCACCTGGCCGGCCGCTCCCGGGCGCCGGCGTTGGCCGACGGTGCGCCGCGACCTGCGCCAGACCGCGAGCGACCTGCCCGACATCGGCCGCGCCGTCGCCGCCGCGGTCCGCGCGCTGGGGTCCGCGCCGCGCGCCGCGGCACCCGCCCGCACAGCGCGCCGAGAGCTGCCCAGCGGGCGCGGCCGGGCCGCCAGGCTGTCGACCGCGACGGTGCTCGTCGACGCGACGCACTGGGACATGCGGGCGCAGGCGCTGGGCGGGACGAGCAACACCATGCTCGCCGCGGTGGCCGCGCGGCTGGCCGTCCGCCTGGGCCGCGTCGGTGCCGACGGCTCGGCGCTGCTGGCGATGCCCGTGAACAACCGGCTCCCCGGCGACACGCGGGCCAATGCGCTCACCGGCATCGAGATCTCCGTCGACCCGCGTGCCGTGCTGACCGACCTGCGCGACGTGCGCGCCGCGACCAAGCGGGCGCTGATCCACCGCCGCGACGTGCCGGACGAACGCTTCGCCTTGCTGCCGCTCACGCCCCTGCTGCCGAAGTGGTTGGTGCGGCGCATGATCGGCATGGCCGTCGGCGAGGCGGTCACCGGGTCGTCGAACCTCGGCGCCGTAAACCCCGCCGCGCTGCGGCCGGACGGCACCGAGGCCGACAGCTTCGCCATGAAGATGCGCTACCCCCGCATGACCGAGGCGACCATGCGGCACACCCGCGGACTGCTGAGCCTACTGTCCGGCAGGACGAGCGACACGGTCTTCGTCTCGGTCGTCGCCCATCAGCCCGTCGGCGCCGAACATAGCCTGCCACAACTCATCTCGTCCGCGCTCGCCGATTTCTCGCTCACCACAACGACGCAGCGCCGAACCCCCGAACGGCTCGCCGCTGCGCGCGGCCGCCCATAAGTCCCCGCCCCTTAAGAAGGTTCACCATGGCTACACAACTCACCATCTTCGCGGCCGCGCGGCGCATCGATGCGTTCGCGCTGCTGGGCCGCCTCGTGTCACGCGCGCCGTGGCTCGTCATCGCCGGCTGGCTGGCGGCGGTCGGCGTCCTCGGCGCGACGTTCCCACCGCTGACCGAGGTGGTGCAGCGCCAGCTGGTTCAGGCCCTCCCGGCCCGGGACATGGCGGCCGCCAACCAGATGGCCGCGGCCTTCGGTGAATCCGCGCAAAACATCCTCATCGTCGTACTCACCGACGAGCGCGGGCTGACCCCCGCCGACGAGGCCGCCTACGGCACGCTGGCCGCCACGTTGCGCGCCGACTCCCGCGACGTGGCCGCCGTGCACGACATCGTCGCCACGCCGGCGCTGCGTCCCTCGCTGGTCAGTGCCGACCACAAGGCGTTCTACTTGGCGGTGGACCTCAAGGCGCCGGCCGGCTCCCCGGAATCCTCGCAGGCGTATCAGCGCGTCGCACAGACCGCCACCCGGCTGGCGCCGGGGCCCTCGTTGACGGCGGCGGTGACCGGCCAGGCCGCCATCGTCGGGGACATGTCCATCGTCAGCGCCCGCGACATGCACATGATCGAAATCGCAACCGCCGTCTTGGTTCTCACCATCCTGTCGGTCATCTACCGGCGGCCGGTCACCGTGCTCGTTCCCCTGCTGACCATCGGCATCTCGGTGGCCTGCGCCCAGGGCGTCGTCTCCGCGCTGAACCAGCTGGGGCTGGGGGTGTCCGCACCGACGATCGCGCTGATGACCGCGATGATCGTCGGCGCCGGCACCGACTACGCCGTGTTCCTGATCAGCCGGTACCACGAATTCGTCAGCGCAGGCAGCGATTCCGATGTGGCGGTGCAGAGGGCGCTGAGCTCGATCGGCAAGGTCATCACCGGCTCGGCGGCCACCGTCGCGCTCACCTTCCTGGGAATGGTGTTCACCCGACTGCCGGCCTTCACCACCGTTGGACCGGCGCTGGCGGCCTCGATCGCCGTCGCGTTCCTGGCGGCGATCACGCTGTTGCCCGCCATCCTCGTGCTCGCCGGCCGGCGCGGCTGGGTCGCGCCCCGCGCGGCGCTCACCGGACGACTCTGGCGGCGGTCCGGCGTCGCGATCGTGCGCCGCCCCAGAGTGCACCTCGTGGTCAGCCTGATGGTGTTGAGCGCGCTGGCGTGCTGCGCTGCCTTCCTCGCGCCCACCTTCAACGACCGGATGCAGTTACCCCAATCTGCACGCAGCAACGTCGGGTTCGCCGCGATGCAGCGTCACTTCACGACCAGTGCGCTGCTGCCGCAATACCTTTACGTGCACTCGCCGCGCGACCTGCGCACCCCGCAGGCCCTGGCCGACCTCGAGCAGATGGCCCAGCGCGTCGCGCAACTGCCCGACATCGGCACCGTGCGGGGCGTGACGCGCCCCAACGGGCAGCCGCTCGACCAGACGAAGATCAGCTATCAGGCCGGGCGGGTGGGCACCAACCTGGAGAACGCGTCGACCCAGGTCTCGGACAGAACCCACGACCTCGACGCCCTGAGCGCCGGCGCCGACAAACTCGCGGCCAGCCTCGCCCAAGTGCGCGACCAGATCCGCGGCGCCAACGGGCTCACCGCCGAGGTGGACGCCACCTTGGGCCAGATGCGGCAACAGGTGAGCACGGCGACCCAGCTGTTGGACACGGTGCGCGGGCTGGGCGACAGCGGGCCCGCCGCCGCGCTGGGCAGCCGCGCCGTCGACGCGGCCGGCCCCATGGTCAACGCGCTCAACGCCAGCCCGCAGTGCGACGCGGACCCCGCCTGCGCCGCGGGCCGCTCCCAGCTGCAGCGGCTCGTTGCGGCACGCGACGACTCGACGTTGACCAAGCAGATCGTCGCGGTGGTCGGCACCCTGCAACAGAAGCTGCAACGCCTGAGCGCCCTGCTGACGACGGCGGTCAACGCCGGGGCACCCCAGCGGGTGGCGCGCCTGCAGCACGGCGCCGACGCGTTGGCCGACGGCAGCCAGCGGCTGGACCAAGGGGTCAAGGCGCTCGTCGAACAGACCAAGAAATTGGGCGCGGGCATGGACCAGGCGGCCGACCTGCTGTTGTCGATCAATCGCGACGCCTCGCGAAACACGATGGCCGGCATGTACATTCCGCCCACGGTGATCACCTCCGAGGATTTCAAGACCGCCGCGAAGATGTTCATCTCGGCGGACGGGCATTCGGTCCGCTTCATCGTCGAGACGCGATTCGACCCGTTCAGCACCGCCGCGATGGATCAGGTCGCCTCCATCCTGGCAACGGCTCGCGGGGCGCAACCCAACACTTCACTGGAGGGCGCCTCGATCTCGGTGGTGGGCACCACGGCGATGTACAGCGCGATGCGCGACTACTATTACGGCGACGTCCGATTGATCGTGGTCGTCACGCTGGTCGTGGTCTTCCTGATTCTCGTGGCGCTGCTGCGGGCGGTGGTCGCACCGCTGTATCTCATTGCCTCCGTTGCTATTTCGTTCCTGTCGGCGCTGGGCATCGGGGTCGTGGTGTTCCAGTTCGTGCTTCATCAGGCCATCAACTGGAACGTGCCGGCGATGGCATTCATCGTGCTCGTCGCGGTCGGAGCGGACTACAACCTGCTGCTGATCACGCGAATCCGCGAAGAGTCCACCGCGGGCGTGCGCACCGGGGTGGTCCGCGCCGTCCGCTCGACGGGGGGCGTCATCACCTCAGCGGGCATCATCTTCGCCGCGTCCATGTTCGGGCTGTTGTTCGGCAGTCTGTCGACCATGGTGCAGACCGGGGTGATCATCGGTGTGGGTCTGCTGGTGGACACCTTCGTGGTGCGCACCATCACCGTGCCGGCCCTGGCGGCGATGTTGGGATCCGCGAACTGGTGGCCCGCGCGGCCGTCACCGCGCTAGCGCCCGCGCTTGCCGACGGCCAGGAACTCCTGCTCCGGCCGGCCCGTGGTCCCGTAGCGCAGCCCGACGGTGACCTCCGCGGTGGCCGCCAGCGCCGCCAGATACCGCTGCGCCGTCGCCCTCGAGATGCCGATCGCGGCGGACACCTCCGCGGCCGACATCGGGCGCTGCGCGGCCCGCAGCGCGTTCAGGACAAGATGTTTGGTCGACGACGCCGCCACGGTGGCGGGCTGCGGCGCCGCGACCCTGGGCCGCAGGGCGTCCAGCGCCGCGTCCACGTCCGCGGCGGTCAAGTTGGGGCTGGCCAAGATCTTGCGGTAGCGCGCATAACCGGCCAGCCGCGCCGCCAGGTCGGTGCTCGCGAACGGCTTCACCAGATAACCGACCGCGCCGGCGGACATCGCCGCGCGCACGGTGACCGCCTCGGTGGCGGCGCTCAAGATCATGCTGTCGCCGCGCAGTTCGCGGATGAAGTCGATGCCCGACCCGTCCGGCAGGTAGACGTCGACCAGGGCGAGGTCGACGGGACCGACCTGCCGCGCCGCCTCGAGCGTGTTGGCGGTCGCGCTGACCGCGAAGCCCGGGAGGGCGTTGACCACCTCGGCGTGCAGGTTGGCGACCCGGAAGTCGTCGTCGAGCACCAACACCGTCAGATCTGCGTCGCCCACTGTGCCTCCTCCGTCAGCACTCCCGGAAGCCGGGCGATGAATTCCGCGCCGGGCAGCCGCAATCCGGCGTCGGCGCCGCCCGGGCTGGACAGCCAGAGGTCGCCGCCCAGCGAGCGGGCGATCTGGCGCGACAGGGCGAGCCCGATGCCGCGGCCGCCGGGGATGCCGGAGTCCGGTTTGGTCGACGTGCCCTCGGTGAACAGTTCGTCGACGAAGTCGGCCGCGACACCGTCGCCGCTGTCGGCCACCGTCACGTGCAGCGTCGAATCCTCTTGCAACAGTTCGATTTCGACCTCTGCGGCCGACGCGTCGCCGGGTATCGCACCGGCCCGGGCCGCGTCGATGGCGTTATCGAGCAGATTGCCGACCACCGTCGTGACGTCGACGGGCAGCGCCAGCCGCCCGGCCACCCAGGTGTTCTCGCCGAGCTTGAGCGTCACGCCGGCCTCCCGCGCGGCGGCGGCCTTGGCCGCCAGGAAGGCCTGCAGATAGGCGTCGCGGATCGCCTCGATCCCCGGTATCGCCGAACCCAACGGCCCCGACCCGAGGAGTTCCTCGAGGTATTGCCTGCCTTCGTCGACATGACCGGCGTGCAGCAAGCCGTTCAGCAGGTGGAGGCGGTTGGCGAACTCGTGGCGCTGGGCGCGCAACACGGTGCTCATCACCTGCACCGCGTCCAGCTGGCGGGTGAGCTGTTCGACGTCGGTGCGGTCCCGCACCACCAAAACGGTTCCCAGCGAGCGCCCCTCGCGGCGCACCGGCCGCGCCGACACCACGACCACCAGGTCGCCGACCGTGGCCAGGGTCGGCGTGGCGGCGGCCGACCGCAACACCTCGAGCACCCGCGGCGTCAGCCCGATCGCCTCGACCGGTCGGCCCGTCCGGCTTTCGATCCCGAGCAGCCGGCAGGCCTCGTCGTTGACGAAGGTGGTGCGCCCGGCGGTGTCCACCGCGAGCACGCCCTCGCCGATGCCTTGCAGGACGGCCGCCTGGCTGCGCACCAGTTCGGTGATCTCGGTGGGCCGCAGTCCCAGCGTCAAGCCCCCCAGCCGACGGGCGAGCAGCCAGGAACCTGCCACGCCCATCAACAGCAGGATGCCCGCCATGGTCGCCAGCGCTTGCACGTTCTCGGCGAACTCGTCGTTGAACGTCTTCGTGGAGATGCCGACGGCGACGATGCCCAGAACCCGGCCGGTCGCATCCTGCACCGGTGCCCTGGCGACGATAACCACGCCGAAAGCCGTTGACTCCTCGGCGGTCTGCTCGCGGCCGGCCAGCTGCGGCGCGAAATCCGCCGCCACCGGATAACCCAGCAGGTCGTGGTCGGGCGCGGCCAGCCGCACCTGGTTCCTGTTGGTGATGACCACGAACAGCACATGGGTGCGCTGCTGCACCCGTGCCGCGACGCTTTGGATAGGGCCGCCCGCCAATTCGGCGACGAACGCGGGGGTGGGGGTCCGGGGCGCGTCCTGGTAGCGCGTGATGTTGTCTTGCACGGTCGGTGCGGAGGCCACCACCCGCGCGATGTCCAGGGCGTGCACCCCGTATTGGACGTTCAGCCGGTGCCGGTCGAACATCGCGAAGACCATGAAGGCGAACACCAGCGTCAGCGTCACGATGACGAGTTGCACCACCAGGATCTGGGTGGCGAGTCGCAGGTCGATGCGACCCTTCTCGGCCATGACTGGACCCTACCGTGCCGCTGAGCACAACGCGCAAAATTGCCGATCTGCTGTCGCGCTTGACGATTGCCTGGTTACCATCGGCGGATGCGTGGCTCCAAGATCCTGATCACCGGCCCGACCGGTCAAATCGCCGCCCCGGTGGCCAGTGCGCTCGCGGCCGACAACGAGGTGTGGGGCATCGCGCGCTTCACCAATCCCGCCGCTCGAGAGTCGTTGCAGGAGGCCGGGATTCACTGCCAGACGGTCAATCTGGCCGCGGGTGATTTCACCGGGTTGCCCGACGACTTCGATTACGTGTTGAACCTGGCGGTCGCCAAGAGCGGCAACTGGGACAAGGACCTGGCCGCCAACGCGGAATCGGTAGGGCTGCTGATGGCGCACTGCCGCGCGGCCAAGGCCTTCCTGCACTGCTCCTCGGCCGCCGTGTACGACCCGCCCGACGAGGAACCGCGCGACGAGCAGGCCGCGCTGGGCGACAACCACAAAGCCCTGTTCCCCACGTATTCGATTTCGAAGATCGCGGGGGAGGTCGTCGCGCGGACGATGGCGCGAGCGCTCGGAGTGCCGACCACCATCGCCCGCCTCAACGTGCCGTACGGCGACAACGGCGGGTGGCCGTTCTACCACATGGAGATGATGCTGGCCGGCATCCCGATCCCGGTGCCCCCGGGCGCACCGGCGCGCTACAACCCGATCCACGAGGACGACGTCATCGCGACCATCCCCAAACTGCTGGCGGCCGCGTCGGTCCCGGCGACCACGGTCAACTGGTGCGGGGACCAGACCGTCAGTCTGCAGGAATGGTGCGAGTACCTAGGCTCGCTCGTCGGCAGGGAGCCGGTGTTCGAGCAGAGCGAGCAGGCGTTGCGGGCCAACCCGACCACGCTCGACCGCATGCACGAACTCGTCGGCGCCACGACGGTCGACTGGCGTGACGGCGTCCGGCGAATGGCGGCCAAATACCACCCGGAGCTGGTGGGCGCTTAGCCGGGGCGCCGACCGAAACCCCGGGCGCCGCCTGCAGCCCGACCGCGGCCCACTTTCGGCCTGAACCGGCGTGGCGGCTACCCGAGCGCCGCCTTGACCGCGCCGCGCCCGCGGTGCTAAGCAAGTGCTCAGCACCGCCGCAGAGGGGCGCCGGTCGTGATGAGGGCGAAGGGTCACATGACGCTGCAGACGGTATTGGACGACATCCGCAAGCGCCCAGGTTCGGGGGAGTCCATCGCGGTCATCAACCCCGCGACCGAGGAGACGATCACCGAATTCACCGACTGCGGGCCGGAAGCGGTCGACGACGCAGTGACGCGGGCGCGGGCGTCGTTCGATGCGGGCGTCTGGTCCGCGTTGCCCGGCCGCGAACGGGCCAAGATCATGTGGCGCATCGGCGAACTGATCGACGAGCACGCCCAGGAGTTCGCCGAACTCGACTCGCTGAACACCGGAATGCCGTTGCTGCAGGCCACTTTGCAGATGTCGACGTGTTCGGAATTCTTCCGCTACTACGCGGGCTGGTGCTCGAAGCTCAACGGCGTCGCCTACGACGTGAAGACCGACGGCATCGCCACCGACGCCTACGTCGACATGCACGCCTACACGCTCAAGCAGCCCTACGGCGTCGTGGGGTTGATCTTTCCGTGGAACGGCCCGATCTTCAACGCCTGCGCCAAGCTCGCGCCGGCGCTGGCGGCCGGGTGCAGCATGCTCGTCAAACCCGCGGAGGAAACACCACTTTCGGCGCTGCTGCTCGACCAGCTGGTGCACGACGCCGGGGTGCCCGAGGGCGTCGTCAACCTGCTCACCGGTTACGGCCACACCGCGGGCGCCGCGATCACCGCCCACCCCGGCGTCGAGAAGGTCGCCTTCACCGGCTCCACCGAAGTCGGCAAGGAGATCGTCCGGGCCTCCGCCGGCAACCTCAAGAAGGTGACCCTCGAACTCGGCGGCAAGTCGCCGGTGCTGATCTTCGACGACGCCGACCTGGACAAGGCCATCCTGATGGCCTCGCTGGGCATCTTCGTGCACTCCGGCCAGGGCTGCGTGTGCGGGTCGCGCATCTTCGCGCAGCGCGGTGTCTACGAGCGCGTCGTGGAAGGCATTGCGCTGATGGCCAATACGTTCAAGCTGGGCGCCCCCAGCGAGGAAGGGTGCGTCAGCGGGCCGTTGATCAGCCAGAAGCAGCTGCACCGGGTCATGGGTTTCATCGACGAGGGCAAGGGCGACGGCGTGGACGTGGTCGCCGGCGGCTACCGCCTGGACCGCAAGGGGTACTTCGTGCACCCGACGGTGCTGACCAACGTCGACCCCGGCATGCGGCTCTACCAAGAGGAGATCTTCGGCCCCGTCGTCAGCATCCTGCCGTTCGACGACGAGGACGAGGCGGTCGCCCTGGCCAACGACACCACCTATGGGCTGGCCGCCACCGCGTGGACGGAGAACCTCGGTCGCGCGCACCGGATCGTCAAGCGGTTGCAGGCGGGCAGCGTGCAGGTCAACTGCCAGTTGGTGTTCGACCACGACGTGCCGTTCGGTGGCCACAAGCAATCGGGGTGGGGGCACGAGTTCGGCAAAGAGGGCATCGACATGTACATGAAGACGAAATCGGTGTGGGCGCAACTATAAAAGGGGCTGATCACGACGGGCGCCCCGAAGGCCCTGCCGCGCCGTTGTCGGCTCGCGGTGGCGCAGAATCAGCCGAACCGGCCGCGGCCATCTACGCTGCACCAGGAACCGTCGGATCGAAAGAGGCTGGCCGCGTGAACGTGACCTCGCGAAATGCGCTGGCGCTGTATGGCACGGCGCTGCTCGTCGCCGCGACGGCGCCCGGCCCCGCCGGCGCCGACCCGGCGCCCACCCAGGTGATCACCACCGTCGCGGTCGGCCCGGGTGGCAACCCGATCAACGGATACCGCGAGGCGCCCCCGCTGGGCAACGTGAGCACCGTCAACGACTGCACGTCACCGTCCCCGTCGGCGGTCGCCGACAACGTCTACTTCTGTTCGCCCAGCGCGGCCGACGCGGGCACCTGCTGGCCGTCGAACGGCCGGTCGTTGCTGTGCATGGACAATCCCTGGGACATGCGGCTGCACCGCGTGAGCTATGACGGCGCGCTGCCACCCGTGCAGCCGACCCCGGCGCCGAGCCCGTTCGCCGTGGTCCTCGACGACGGGACGCGCTGCTTGCTGCGCAACGGGGGAGCGTGGGGCGGCCGCGCGGACGGATACGTCGGCGCCTACGGCTGCGGCGACCCGCACGCCGGCCTGGCCGTGCTGTGCATACCCAGCCAGCCCGCCGGAACCTGCCCGGACCGCTCGTCGCCGACGTGGACGGTGAGGGTCGGCCAGCTTGGCGGCCCGGACGCCGCGCTCCCGGCGCCCCAGACCCACACCGTCGCCACCGCCTGGATGGCCGGGGGCAAGGCCGGCCCGTAATCGGTTGGCCGTCTTGCCGCGCCGCGGAACCGGCCGGCTACCAGACGCGGATCCAGTCGACGAGCATGTCGGCGGGATAGCTGCCCGGTCCTGGATCGCCGCCGCCGGAGCCCGCGACCGCGAGGTTGAACACCGGATAGACGGTGTAACCCGGGGCGTTGAACGGCCAGTCCGGTAGCGAGCTGGCGGGCACGTCGAAGTACGGCTGCGCGCCGTCGACGTAGTCCTTCCAGAATCGGATGCCGGCCGCGTCCCACTGGCAGCGCCAGGTGTGCCACGCGCTGTCCAGCGCGATGTTGTGCGTCTTCCACTCCCCGCCGTTGGACTTCGCGTGCACGGTGGTCGCGGCGGGCCAGTTGCCGTTGCCGTACCACTCCATCGTGTCGATCTCGCCCTGGTCCTCGTTGCCGAGCCAGTAGGCGGGCCACGCGCCGGCCGTCAGGCAGTCGAGCTTGATGCGCGCCTCCCAGGTGTGTCCGACGCCGCCCCGCCAGATGCTTTGGACCTTGCCGCTGTAGTAGGTGGGGCCGTCCTTGGCGGCGCGCAGCACCAAATTCGACTTACCGTCAACGAAGACGTTGCGGCGATCGTCCCGATATTGGCCGATATTCTCCGGCCGCTCCCAGTAGGTGGGATCTTTGATGGTTTCGCGAGCCTTCGCAACGGCCCATTTCGACGGATCGGGGGCCGAGCCGGCGGGGCCGTCGAAGTCGTCAGAGAAGATGTAGCTGCCGGGCTGCCCACTCGGCGCGTCGGGCGGCGCCACCCGGCCGACCGGGCTGGCCTGCGCTTTCGAGACGGGCAGCGCGGCGGCCAGCACACCGATCCCGGTCGTCAGGATCATCCGGCGGCGGTCGATACCCGGCATAAGCAAGGGACGATAGCAGCCGCCTGCGGGCGGCCGGAAACGAGAGTTGCCCCGCGCGGTTGGCGGAAAAAAGATGTCGGTGGCCGCCGTTAAATTCGTGCACGCGGCCCGACCAGCACGGACGGCGCCGCGATCGGGGTACCGGAGCGGTCGAAATTCACGGCCAATTCTCATCTTCGCGGATGGTTTGGTCTCAGGATTCGACGGGCATCCTGGAATCACGATCCGATAACCAATGTTTTACCCGACGCGGGTTGCACTGAGAGGAGTTACCGATCGTGGCACAAACTCCAGAAGCGACGGTCATTTTCCTCCAGTCCCACCCCCGGTGGGTCGCGGCTCAGCGGCACGAACGCGAGCGTCGTGAAGCTATGAGCCGACACCCCTCGTTTCGCGCCCGTCAGCGCGCCACGGGAACCGACCGCGCGGTGGTTCCGATGATTCGCGGCTTCAAGGCGTACTCCAGTTCGGACACGCCCGCCTGAATTCCGGCCGCCCATTGCGGCGGCCGCTTTTGCGCACCACCGAAGAATTGTCGTTTTCCGGCCCGGCTCCATAACGGTTTCGCCGACAATCCCCGTGCCTCGCTACCACTTGGCGCCGATTGCGCGGGTGCCTATTCACTCGATCTCCTATTGCTACTACGGTTCGTAGTTGCTCATCGTGGGGAGACGACCATGTCCGATCACTCCTGACACGACTGGCGCGTGCGGGCTCGCGATAGCGGGCCGACCCCCGAATTAACGTCACGCGGTTCTCCTGGCTCACCGCCGGTCGGCCAAATCGGGACGGGATTGATCCGTGGGGCCGTGGGCCTGCGGTCACACCGCTCACCCACCGGCGGCGCGGCCCCGCGCCTGCTCGGCCTCGGCTGACCCGGGCGCCGCGAGGCCACGCGCCTGCGAAACGCGCGGCTCGGCGCACCTGCCGCGCATTGCATACAACCGCTGCGCAGGCGTAGTGCATCGCGGGATAGCCGCCATTGACACCCGTCAATTCGCCCCTACTGTATACAAAATGGCCGCCTCGCTCGACGCGCTGTCGTCTGCCTCCGAACTCGGCGAGCTGCGCGCCATGGTGCGCAACCTGGTGGCGAGGCACCTGCCCTTGCACGAGACCCGGCATGCCGACCCCGCGTCGGCGCGGCGGGCAGGTTGGCAGGCGCTAGCCGACGTCGGCCTGCTGGGCCTCGCGGTGCCCGAGCGGCACGGGGGCAGCGGGGCAGGCCTGACCGAGCAGGCCGTCGTCGTCGAGGAGCTCGCGCGAGAGCTGGGCGCGGGTCCGTATCTGGCGACCGCCTGCCTGGCGGCCGGCGCGTTGATGGCCGCCGAGGACGATGCGGCCCGCGCCGAGCTGTTACCCGGATTGGTCGCCGGGGATACGACCGCCACGCTCGCCGAAGGCACCGCCCGGGCCGAACGCACCCGCGCCGGCTGGGCGGTGAGCGGGTCGTTTCAGCACGTCCTCGACGGCGCGGACGCCCAGCTGCTGTTGGTGGTGGCGGAAACCGAGGTCGGGGTGACGTTGTTCGCCGTGACCGGTCCCGAGGGGGTGCTCCGCGAGCGGCTGTCCACTCTGGACGCCACCCGTGCGCTGGCCAACCTCCGATTGGACCGTGCACCCGCCCGCCAGATCGGGACCGCGGGCGCGGCGGGGCCAGTGCTGGCCACCGTGCGGATGCGCGCGACGGCGCTGCTGGCCGCCGAGCAGGCGGTGCTTGCCGCACGGTGCGTGGCGCTGACCCGGCAATATCTGTTGGATCGCCGGCAGTTCGGCAGGCAAATCGGCGCTTTCCAGGCGCTCAAGCACCGCCTCGCGGACGCCGCCGTGCGCGCCGAGTTGTCCGCGGGCAGCGCCTGGTACGCCGTCCGGCAGCTATCGGGCGGCGCGGCCGACGCCGAGATCGCCGTGTCGGTGGCCGCCGCGGTGTCCGGCGAGGCGGCCCTGCACAACGCCGCCGAGATGATCCAGTTGCATGGCGGGATCGGCTACACCTGGGACCACGTCGCCCACCTCTACCTGCGGCGCGCCAAGGCGAACCAGTACCTGTTCGACACCCCGTCGAGCCATCGCGACCGGCTCGGCGCGGCGGTCGCCGACAACGACGCGGCGGCAAGCCAGACCGTGTCGGCGGACGCCGACGGCGGGTCGCCCGCCCTCGACGAACTGCGCCGATGGCTGGCCGACAACCTGACCGATGAGGTCGTCAACGCGCCGGCGGCGCCAGCGCCCGGGGACAAGTACTCGCCGGTGCGGCGCGATTGGTACCGCCGGCTCGGCGAGGCCGGCTGGGCCACGCCCACCTGGCCGGTGAAATACGGCGGTCGCGGGTTGGACCCCGACGAGGGCGGCGCCGCGGTGGAGGAGTTGCGCCGCCGGGGCGTCGACCGGCCGGAGGAGGACTTCGTCGGCGTCTGGTTGGCCGGGCCGACAATCCTGCAGTGGGGAACCGACGAACAGCGGGAGACCTTCCTGCGGCCGCTGGCGCGGGGCGAACACCGCTGGTGCCAGCTGTTCAGTGAGCCGGGAGCGGGATCGGATCTCGCGTCGCTGGCCACCTCGGCGGTGCGGATCGACGGTGACCGCTGGCTGGTCAACGGCCAGAAGATTTGGAGTTCGTTCGCCAACACCGCCGACTTCGGCCTGCTTATGGCGCGCACCGATCCGGCGCTGCCCAAGCACGGCGGCATCACCTACTTTCTGCTCGACATGCGCACGCCGGGCGTCGAGGTGCGGCCGCTGCGCCAGATGACCGGCGACGCCGAGTTCAACGAGGTCTTCCTCACGGATGTGGTGGTCCCGGACGCGGCGCGACTGGGTCCGCTCAACGCCGGATGGAAGGTCGGGATCAGCACGTTGATGCAGGAGCGCAACAGCCTGACCGGCCCGCCCGTCGTCGGGCCGGGCGTGGCCGACCGGCTCATCGGCGAGGCCGTGCTCAGTGGGGCGTGGCACCGCACCGACATACGAGATCGCTTGCAACACATGCTCGCCGACGAACGCTCGCTGCAGTGCGCGAGCTTTCGGGCCAGCGTCACGCCGGATCGGGATCCGGGCGCGATCGACTCCATCCGCAAGCTCGTCAGCGCCGAGTTGCACGAGCGGGCGGGCAGCATCCGCGTCGACCTGCAGCCCGAGCTGACGATGGCCTGGCCCGCCGGCGCAGACCTGCCCGCGGGCGCCCGGTCCTTTCTGGAGATGAAGAAATATTGCATCGCCGGCGGCACCTCGGAGATCCAGCGCAACATCATCGCCGAACGCGTGCTGGGGCTGCCGCGGGAGGCCGACCCCGACCGCGACAGGCCGTTCAACCAGCGGACCAGCCGATAGAGGAGAGCGCACCGACATGATGACCGGCGAGCAGTACAAGAACTCGTTACGCGACGGCAGGCGGATCTATCAGGACGGCAAGCTGGTGGCGGACCTGGACACCGAGCCGTTGCTGGCGCCGGCGCTGGAGGCGGTGGCCGCGGGCTACGACGAGTACTACCGCCCGGACGCCGACGCGGTGAATCCGCTTGTGGAGGCGCCGCGCAGCGTCGAGGAGCTGCGCGAGCGCGTGCCGGTCCTCACCGAGATGGACCTGCTGCTCAACGTCACCTACCAGTCGTTGATGACGCTCGTGGTGGCCGCGGCCCGGCTGGCCGAGGGGCACCCGGAGTTCGTGGCGCGCATCAACGCCTATGTGACACAAGCGCGACTGGATGACATCCGCGTCGCGGAGTGCATCACCGACGCCAAGGGCGACCGGTCGAAGGCGCCCGCCGCTCAGGACGACCCCGACCAGTACGTGCGGGTGGTGCAGCGCCGTGACGACGGCGTGGTCATCCGCGGCGCGAAACTGCACATCAGCGCCGCGCCGTTGGCGCACCACCTGTTGGTGATGCCGACGAAGTCGATGAAGCCGGGGGAGGAGGACTACGCCATCGCCTGCGCCGTGCCGGTGAACGCGCCGGGCGTGCACGTCGTCAGCCGCACCGTGCAGGCCCGCGGCGGTGACGCACGCGACTACCCGGTCAGCGCCCGGCGCAGCATGCCCGACGGGTTCGTCATCTTCGACGACGTGTTCGTCCCACACGAGCGGGTGTTCCTCGACGGCGTCGCGGCCCAAGCGGGGATCTTCGCGCACTCGCTGGGCCTCTGGGAACGCCTCGGCGGCACCGCCGTGATGGTGGAGCAGGCCGACGAGATGGTCGGTCTGGCCCAGTTGATGGCCGAGGCCAACGGCACCGCGCGGGTTTCGCACATCCGGGAAAAGATCGACGAGATGATGATCCACGCCACCAACCTGCGTGCTGGCATGGAGGCGGCGATCGGCAACGCCCACACCACGCCGGAGGGCTACTACTACCCCGACGATCTCTACACGAACGCGACCAAGTACCTCGGGGCCGCAAACTTCAACCTGATGGTGCGGCATTTGCACGACATCGCCGGGGGTGGAGTGATCACCACGCCGTCGATGGCGGACCTGGACAACCCGGATGTCGGCCCGCAGCTGCGCAAGTATCTGACCGGGGCGGCCGACGTGCCGGGCGACGTGCGCGCCAAGCTGTTTCACGCCATCCGTGATTCCACGGCCGACTCGTATGGCGGCTGGCATCTCGTCACCAACGTGCAGTCCGGGGGCGGCCTGTTCGCCCAGCGCCTGGTGACCCGCAAGCACTACGACTCCGAGCGCGCCAAGCGGCTGGCGCGCCGGGCGGCAAACCTCGAGTGAGCACGACGGTCCTTGCATGAACGTGAACGTAGACGTAGATTCAGGCCCATGCGCTTTGGTGTGTTCATCGCCCCGTACCACATGGTGGGCGACAACCCGACGCTCGCACTCGAGCGGGACCTGCAACTCGTCGAGGCCGTCGAGGACCTGGGTTACGAGGAGGCCTGGTTCGGCGAACACCATTCCGGTGGCACCGAGATCATCGGCGCACCGGACCTGATGATCGCCACGGCCGCCGCGCGGACCAAGCGCATCCGCCTCGGCACCGGGGTGGCATCCCTGCCCTACCACCACCCCTTCATGTTCGCCGATCGCATGGTGCAGCTGGACCATCTGACCCGCGGCCGGTTGATCGTCGGCGTCGGTCCCGGTGCGCTGCCCGGCGACGCGTACATGATGGGCATCGAGACGACACGACAGCGCGACATGATGCTCGAGTCGCTGGAGGCGGTCCTCGAGTTATGGCGCGACGAGGCCCCGGTGTCCCGGGAGACCGATTGGTTCACGTTGCGCGACGCCCGGTTGCAACTGCGGCCCTACAGCAAGCCCACCATCGAGGTCAGCGTGGCGGTGACGGCGTCACCCTCCGGCCCGGTGGCAGCCGGCAAGTTCGGCATCGGCCTGCTTTCGATCGCGGCGACGCAGGCGAAGGCGTTCGACGCGCTGGCCCGCAACTGGCGCACCGCGACCGAAACGGCCGCCGCACATGGCAACACCGTGAGCCGCGAGGGCTGGCGGTTGTGCGGGCCCATGCACATCGCCGAGACCGAAGAGCAGGCCCGCCGCGATGTCGAGGCCGGACTGGCGCAATGGGTCGATTACTTCCAAAACGTCGGCGCCATCCCGATTCTGGGCGACTTCGACCCGGGCGAGGACATCGTGGCCGCGGTCAACGACACCGGCGTCGGGGTGATCGGGACCCCGGAGATGGCCGTCGAGCAACTGCGTCGTCTGCACAAGCAATCCGGCGGTTTCGGAACCTACCTGTTGATGGCGCACGAGTGGGCCAACCGGGAGGCCACGCTGCGGTCCTACGAATTGATCAGCCGCTACGTCATGCCGGTGTTCCAGGATTCCCTCGAGCCGTTGGAACGCAGCCGGGACTGGACGATCTTCCATCGTGAGACGCTGATGGGCAACATCACCAATGCGATCGTCGGGGCCACTCAGCAGTTTCTCGACGAGCGGGACGCGCGCCGCCGCGCCGAACGCGAACAGGTTCAGACCGAGACCCTGCCCGCCGGCCGGTGACCGACTTCGGGGCGCTGCTCTTCCCGAACGCCCCGTGGGCCACGCTGGTGGACCGCTGCGAACACGCCGAAGAGCTCGGCTTTCGCAGCCTCTGGATCGACGACCACGGCGCCAACCCCCAGGCACCCCGCTCCAACTGGTTCGAGGCGTTCACCACGCTGGCCGGGCTGGCCACTTGTACCCGCCGAATCCTGTTGGGGCCGTTGGTGTCCAACGTCATCCTGCGTCACCCGGCGGTGTTGGCGCGGCAGGCCGCGACCATCGAGGCGATGTCGGGCGGTCGCCTGCAGCTGGGCCTCGGAGCCGGTTATGCGCCGACCGACCACGCGCTGGTGGGCGGCGATCGGTGGCCCCGCGACGAGCGCGTCGAGCGGTTCGCGGAGGCCGTCGAGTTGATCGATGCATTGCTGCGCGCCGATCCCGTCGACTTCGCCGGCGCGCACTACCGCGCCGAGGGTGTGCGTCTGCGGCCCGCGCCGGTTCAGCGGCCGCGACCGCCGCTGTGCGTCGCCGCTCATGCGCGTTCGAGCCTGCGGCTGGTCGCGCGGTTCGGCGACATCTGGAGCTCGTTCGGCGGGTGGGGCCTGTCCTCGCATGAGCTGATCCGCGCCACCAGGGACCGCGGCGACGCCCTCGACGAGTTCTGCGCCGACTGCGGCCGCGACCCCGCCACCGTGCGGCGGCAGATCCTGGCCGGCAGCCCGGCGACCACGCCGGACCCCATCTGGTCCTCGGTGCAGGCGTTCGACGACTGGGTGGCGGCCTGGGAGCAGGTCGGCATCGACGAAATCGTGCTGTATTTTCCGCCCGAGCTGTTGTACGAGCCGGCGTTGATCGATCCTCGGGTGCTCGACCATTTGGGCGGCCTGTTGTCCGCGCGCCGGTCAGGTGATCAGGGCGCCGCCGTCGACGGGCAGCACCGCGCCGCTGACGAATGACGCGGCCGGGCTGGCCAGAAACAGGACCGCGGCGGCGACCTCGTCGGGTTCGCCCAGCCGGGCCGCGGGCACCCGGCCGGCCACGAAGTCGTCATTGAAGCCGTCGGGCGTGAGCGTGGCCAGGCCGGTGGACAAGAAACCCGGCGCGACGGCGTTGACGCGAATTCCCTTGCGGCCGGTCCATTGCCGGGCCAGGTCCCGGGTAAGCCCCAACAACCCGGCCTTGCTCGACACGTATCCCGCCTGCGGCAGAGTCGTCGTCGTCAAACCCAGGATGCTGCTGATCATCACCACGGCGGAGCCGGGCCGCATCACCCGCCCACAGGCCTGGCTCATCCAGTACGCGCCCATGAGATTGACCTCGAGGGTGCGCCTGAATTGGTCGGGATCCTCGCGGGTCGCCGGCGCGGCGGTGCCCACGCCGGCGTTGTTGATCAGCACATCGACAGCACCGAACCGCTCCACAACCTCTCGCGTTGCGGCGGTGCAGGATTCGGGCTGGGCGACGTCTACGCGAAACGCCGCCGCGTCGACGCCGCCGTCGCGCAGGGCGGCGCAGCGCGCCTCGACGTCGTCGGGGCGCCGGCCGGCCAGCGCGATCCGGGCGCCGGCGCCGCCGAGCGCGCGGGCGATCGCCACGCCCAGCTCCGAGGTCGCGCCCGTGACCACCGCGACCCGGCCGTCCAACCGGAACCGCCCGCTGACCGTCACGAAGCGTGGGTCTCGGTGTCGCGGTTGCGCCGCGCGTGCAACGCCAGCAGCGAATCGCGGCCTTGCAGGATGTGTTCGGCCATCAGCGCGGCCGCGCGCTGCGGGTCGTTGGCCGCGATCGCGTCACGCACCATGCGATGGAACAGATTGGACCGCTCGCGCTCGGCCCGGGTCTGATGACGAAACACTTGATACACCAGGGGAATGTCGACGGCGTGCTCCAGCAACGCCGACAGTCGCCGATGCTGGGCCCCCGCGACCACGGCTTGATGAAAGGCGCTGTTGGCCGCGGTGATTCGCCGCAGGCCGACGTCGAGTGAACCGCTCGACATCAGCTCGATGCCCTCGTCGAAGTCGGCGATGGCGGCGTCGAGCGCGGCGACGCCCTCGGCACCCATCCGGGACGCGGCGCGCTCGGCCGCCAGCGCCTCCAGCCGCGCGCGCAACTCGTACTGGTCGCGGATGTCGGTCTCGGACATCGTCGCCACGATGGCGCCGCGGTTGCGCTCGATCGTGACCAATCCATCGGCGGCCAACGCACGCAACGCTTCTCGCACCGGGGTGCGGGACAGCGAGAACATCTCGCCGATGCGCTGTTCGACCAGGCGCGAGCCCGGCTCGAAGTCGCCCTCGGCGATCCCGAGCCGGATGAGTCGGTAGGCCAGCTGCGCCCGGCCGTCCATTTCGGCCACGTCAGTCGCGCCCGGACGTCGCGGCCCCGATGTCGAGGACGCCGCCGCCCTCCGGGTCGGCCACCTCCACCACGGGGTCGTCGACGTCGTCGAATTCCAGCCGCAGCGCGCGGGACATGATCGCGTGCATGACGTACATGGTGGTGGTGTAGGTGAATTCGAGGATCTCGGTGTCGGTGAAGACTTCCCGGAGCTGGGAGAACAACTGCTCGGGCACCCGACCCTGTTGTCCCGCAAGGCAATCGGCGTAGGCGAGCAGCAGGCGTTCGGTGTGATCGAAGCAGTCCGCGGTCTGCCACGACGGGATGGCCTGGATTTTCTCCTCGGACAGTCCCGCCGACCGGCAGGCCTTGCAGTGCTGGGAAAAGACGAATTGGCTACCCACGACCCAGCCCGCGCGGATCTGCCCGAGTTCGCGGTGGTCGGGCCGGATGCTCACCTCTTGGCGGTACAACCGGAAGCCCCGCACGGCGTGGCGCAGCGCGGCGGGGGATTGCGCCATCACGGTCCACCAGTTGCCGGGGGTGCCGCCGACCGCGCCGGGTTCGGCCACCGGATCGCGATCGCCGAACATGAAGTCGTACATGGAGCGGGTGAAGTCGTCGGTGACTTCGCCGCGGGGGATGGGCGTCAGGCGTGGCATGATTGCATTCAATCCCAGGCCTGGTTGCGCCGTCAACGCAGCTCGCGCGGCCGTCGAATTCCGGATTGCGTACAGTCGGCGAAACTCAGGGGCGCAGGCCGGCGAGCACCAGCGCCGCGAAGGCGTCGCCGATCTCGGCCAGCGAGTTGCGCCCGCCCGGCACATACCACCGGTGAATCCAGTTGTGCATGCCCAGGATGCCCAGCATCGCGAGCCGCGGATCCACGTCGGCGCGAAAGGCCTTGGCGGCCACGCCCTCTTCGATGATCGCCAGCAGCGTCTTGCCGTAGGCGTCGGCGTTGTCGACGATGCCCCGCGCCTCGGGGATCGTCGCGAAGTGCTGGCTCTCGCCGAACAGCAAGAACAACTCGGGGTAGGTCGCGAGGTCCTCGATGTAGGCCCGCAGGGCTCGGCGCAGCTTGGCGTCGGCCGGCTCCGCGGAATCGAGGGCCTCCTGGCAATGCCGGGTCATCTCGTAGGCCGGTTGTTCGATGAGCGCGACGAGCAGTTCCTCTTTGGTGCCGACGTAGTAGTACAGCGAGGCCCGGTTGATGCCCACCTCCATGGCCACGTCCTCGAGCCGCGCCCGGGCGAAACCCTCCCGGCGAAAAACCTCCGCCGCGCCTTTGAGGATGGCCTGCCACCGCTCGTTGGAGGAGCGGCGGTCGGCGTTGCGTCGCTCCTCGCGGCGACGAGCGTTGTCGCTCGGCTGACGTGCGGCGGGAATCGGCGGGCTCCTCGAGATGCGGGGGTGAACGTTGCAGCCAATCTACGGTATCGACCGGCCTGACCTGAGGCTTAATCGATTTATCAACGTGAACGTTGACGTTGACAAACCTGCCGTCGGCACTTAACGTCCGTGATGATGCGACCTCACGTGCGGCCCAGTTTCGCCATCGCGGCGCGAAAGTCGTCGTGGTCCATGGCGGCCGCCTCCAGCGCCAGCGACAGCGGCAGGACCGCGCCGCAGGCCGCCGCGAGCAACCGATTGACCGCCGCCTTGGTGCCCTGGACGGCCTGCGGCGCCAGCGCCGCGAGCCGCTCCGCCATCGCTATCGCCGACGGCAGCGCGTCGGCCGGCGCTACGACCCGGGTAATCAGCCCGAAGCGCTCCGCCTCCGCCGCGGTGAGCAGTTCCCCGGCCATCAGGAGCAGCTTCGCCCGGTTGAGGCCGACCAGCAGCGGCCAGATCGCGGCGGCGCCGTTGCCCGCGGGCAGGGCGGCGTGTACGTGCAGGTCTCCCAGCTTCGCCGCTTCCGACATGTACGAGACGTCGGCCAGCGTTGCCAGCACCGCGCCCAACCCGATCGCATGCCCGTTGACCGCGGCGATCATCGGCTTGGTCAACCCGACGATGTCGTCGACGATGTGGCGCGCCTCCTCGATCGGCGTGCGCCCGGTCGCCGTCACGTACCGACGGTCGCCGGATTCGTCACCGCCGGCAGAGAAGGCCCGGCCCGCCCCGGTCAGCACGACGGCCCGCACCCGAGGGTCGTCCTGGGCCGCGGCGAAGACGGTGGACAGTTCCGAGTGCATCACGTCGTCGACGGCGTTGGCCTTGTCCGGGCGGTTCAGCGTCAGTACCGCGACGCCCGTCGCGGCGTCGACGGCGACGTCGATGGTGCGGTACGCGTCGAGCATGAGCCACCCTCCGTTGAACATGAACGTTGACGTAGAGCATAGGAGCTGATCGGCATGCTGCGTTTCGGAACCTTCATCGCGCCCTATCACCCCGTGCGGGAGAGCCCGCTGACCACCTACGAGCGCGACCTCGAACTGATCGAGTGGTGCGACCGGTGGGGATTCGACGAGGCCTGGGTCGGTGAGCACCACTCGGCCGCGTGGGAGAACATCGCCGACCCGGCCGTGTTCCTGGCGGCGGCCGGGCAACGAACCCGGCGGATCCGGCTCGGCTCGGGGGTGGTCAGCCTGCCCTACCACCATCCGATGATGGTGGCCGACCGGTTCGTGCAACTCGACTACCTCACCCACGGCCGGGCCATGCTGGGCGTCGGGCCTGGCGCCTTGATCTCCGACGCGACGATGATGGGCATCGACCCGGTGACCCAGCGGCCGCGGATGAACGAGGCGCTCGGGGTGATCACGCGTCTGCTCGCCGGTGAGACGGTCACCCACCACAGCGACTGGTTCACGCTGGAAGAGGCCCGCCTGCAACTGCTTCCGGTCAACGGTGCGATGCCGATCGCGGTCGCCTCGAGCACCTCGCCGTCGGGCATGGTGGCCGCGGGCACGCACGGGGTGGGCGTGCTGTCGTTGGGCGCCGGCCTCATCGGCGGCAAGAAGGATCTGGCCGCGCACTGGGCGCTGGGGGAGAAGGCCGCCGCCGAGAGCGGCAAGCAACTGCGGCGTGAGGAGTGGCGGCTGGTGATCCGCGCCCACCTGGCCAACACCCGGGAGCAGGCGAAAGCCGAAGTGCGCGAGGGCCGGGAGGCCGAGCGGGTCGGTTACTTCAAGCGGGTGGCCGGGTTGAAGAACGACTACACGCTGGAGCAGGAGATCGAGGAGGACGCCGCGATCGTCGGCACGCCCGACGACATGATCGAAGCGCTGCATCGGCTACAGAGCGCCACCGGCGGGTTCGGTGGCTTCCTGGTGCTCGCGGGTGACTGGGCCGACCGCGAAAACACTTTGCGCAGTTACGAATTGATGGGCCGATACGTGATTCCCGAATTCCGGGGCCACCTCGATCCGCTGCGCACGAGCTACCAGACGGTGATCGCCAAGAAGCGGGACTACGGCGCGCCGGCGATGGCGGCGATCAAGAAGGCCTACGAGGACGCCGGGCAGCAGATGCCCGAGGACCTCAACCCCACCAACCTGCGCTAGGCATGCCCCGCCGGGGTCTGTTCGGTCCCGTTTTGCATGACCGCCTGGCGCAAGGCGTCGTCCCAGCGCGGGAAGACGTCGGTATGGATGCCGATTTGGTCGAGGGCCCGCCCGACGGAATGGTCGACAATGTCCTCGATGCTGTGGGGCCGGAAGTAGAACGCCGGCACCGGCGGAAAGATGGTGCCGCCAGCTTCGGTGATGGTGGCCATGTTGCGCAGGTGGATGAGGTTGAACGGTGCATCGCGCACCATCAGCACCAAGCGGCGGCGTTCCTTCAGCACGACATCGGCGGCGCGGGACAGCAGCGAGCTGGACACGCCGGTGGCGATCTCACCGACGCTGCGCATCGAGGCCGGGGCGATGAGCATGCCACGGGTCAAGAACGACCCCGACGACATCGGGGCGCCGACGTCGTTGACGTTGTAGACGTGGTCGGCGCGGGCCTCGAGATCCTCGCGGCTCAAGTCGGTCTCGTAGGCGCGGGTCAGATGCCCGGCGCGGGTGACGATGAGGTGCGTCTCGACGCCGACGCTGCGCAGGACATCGAGAGCGCGTGCGCCGTAGACGATGCCGGTCGCGCCGGTGACACCGACGATGAGGCGGCCGGGCTGGTCGGGCTGGTTCA
This sequence comes from Mycobacterium sp. E1214, assembly GCF_001666755.1. Lineage (GTDB taxonomy): Bacteria > Actinomycetota > Actinomycetes > Mycobacteriales > Mycobacteriaceae > Mycobacterium. The sequence goes on from NZ_LZJC01000021.1 coordinate 43,231, forward strand.
TCAGGGATACTCCAAGTCCAGGTCGGGCGCGTACGGGCGGGGGTCGACGTCACGAAAGTGGGCCCGCTCGAACTGGGCTTTCATCCGGTAGGGCGCGGTGGCGTCGTAGATGGTCTTGCAGGTGGTGCCCTTGGCCGGCAGCGTGGGGTCGTATTCGGGTTGCTGGCTGGGGTCGAGCACGTGGCCCGACACGCCGGGGACGGTGAGGATGTCGCGGTCGCCCTGCATGCGGGTCTGCATCGCCCACAACACATCGTCGGTGTCGAACAGATCGACGTCGGCGTCGACCAGGATGACGTTCTTCAGCTCCCGGTACACCCCCAGCGCCACCAGCGCGGCTTGGCGGACGCGGCCGTCGTCGGCGACACCCGTCTTCGTGCACCTGAGGACGGCCAGGAACTTGCCGCCGCCCGCGCTGTGTGCATAGACGTCGTTCACCAAGCCGGGCAAGGCGTCCTGCAGGGCATTGAAAATGCTTGCCTCGGTGGGGATTCCGGCGAGGCTGACATGCTCCTCACCGGGACCGACCAGGGTTTGCAGGATGGGATCGGTGCGCGTGGTGACCGCGGTGACCTTGATGACGGGTAGCGCCGGGTTGGCCGGCCCGTGGTAGCCGGGAAATTCGGGCATGGCCCGCCCGGTGTGGGTGTTCTGGTCCTCCGCCTGACGTTCGCCCGGGATGATGTAGCCCTCGACGACGACCTCGGCCGAGGCGATCGCTTTCTGCTCCACCGTGACGCCGTCGACGAGCTCGACCGGTTTGCCGCGCAGGCCGCCCGCGATGGCGAGTTCGTTGTAACCCAGCGGCGTCGTGGGCGCCTCGAACGAGGCGCTGAGCAGGATCGCCGGGTCCAAGCCCATGTTGACGGTGATCGCGAAGCCGCGGCCGTCGGCCTCCGCGCGCTGCCGGAACTCATCGATGTGGCGGCCCGGCGCGAAGAAGATGGTCATCTCGTCGCGGTTTTGCACGCACAACCGGTGAATGGTGACGTCGGTACCCAGCTCGGGGTCGCTGCCCAGCACCAGGCCGAGGCAGAAGTACGGGCCCGCGTCCTGGTCGGTGTTGGTGGGTGCCGGCAGCAGCGTGCGCAGGTCGAAGTCGGGGTCCTCGGCGCGGTGCACCACCTGTTGACACGGCACCTGGTTACCGGTGAAACCCGTTGGAGCGAGCGCCTTGTCGTAGGCCTCGGCCATCCGTTGGGTGAGCCGGTCGGGCGGGGACTCCAACAGGATGCCCACCCGCTTGCGGCTGGCCATGACCCCGACGAGCACCCGCCAGCCGGGGAAACCGGTGACGTCGTTGAACATCATGGCCGGCCCGATGCGAGTGGGGCGTTCGACGGTGCCGCCGGCACCGACACGGCGGTAGACCCCGGCCAACTCACCGATCGGGTCGATGCGGTGGTCGGTCTCGATCAGCTGACCGCGGTGGCGCGCCAGCCGGGCCAGCGCGGACCTGAGGTCGACAATCGGGTCGTCCGGCACGGCAGGGGTGGGTGACGGGTGCTCCACGGGCATCTGTACCTAGTACCCGAACGCGCCGGGATAAACGGTGACCGCGCCGGCCAGGGTGCGGGGTTCAGAGCTTGCCGGCGACGAAGTCGGCGGCCTGGTTGGCCATGCCGGCATCGACGTAGGCGCTCGCGAGGTGCTGCGGCCAGTTGTCCTGCCAGGTGTTCGGATCGGCCGGATTGCACACTGGGTCGGCGCCGTGGCACAGCTCGATGGTCCGGTCGTTGTAGGTGGGGTTGAAGTTCGTGATGGGCCCCACCCATTGGCTGCCGTTGCCGAACAACGCGACGGCGGCGACGTGCTGATCGGCGCCGGGCGGCAGGGGACTGTCGAAACCTAACGCGGAGAACGGCACCGCGAGCACCACGTCGGTGACGGCCGCGCCCAGCGAATAGCCGCCCAGCACCAACCGGGTGTCCGGGCAGTCGGCGATCATGTCCTGAATGTGGTGGCTCATGTCGTTGGCGCCGACGTCCACCTCGGTGTCGGCGGGATAGCGCACGGCGTAGGCGCCGACGCTCTTGGATACCTTGCCGCGCAGCGCGCCGATGAACGCGTTGCCGAGCACGCCCGGTCCGGGCGACTCGTAGCGGCCGCGGGCGAACACGACCTGCACCGGCGGGCAGCGCGCGGCCGCGGCCCGCGGCGGGACCGGGCACGCCGCGAGCCCGGTGGCCGTCGCGGCCACCGCCACGGCCATCACCAGTACGTCGCGCCCGGGCACGCCCCCGATCGTAAAACGCCCGTGACGCCGCCGCTGGGGAACCGTGGCGGGGTAGCAAACGGTCGCCTGAGTCGATCGCCGGGCCGCCACCAACCCGGCCAGCCGGCGCGCCCGCACCGCCCGATAGGTTCACGGTGTGACGCATACCGACACCAATTCCACCGAGAAGCTCTTCGCGCTCGCCGAGCAGGTGCGGGGCTTCATGCCCGCCGACGAGGGGCGGGCGCTGCACGACGCCGCGCTGCGCTACCTGCGCGGCGGCGTCGGCGTCGAAATCGGTACGTACTGCGGGAAATCCACGCTGCTGCTGGGGGCCGCCGCGCAGCAGACCGACAGCGTGCTGTTCACGGTCGACCATCACCACGGCTCCGAGGAACACCAGGCGGGTTGGGAATTCCACGACGCCTCGCTGGTCGACGAGGTCACCGGCCTCTTCGACACGCTGCCGGTGTTCCGCCGTGCGCTCGACGCCGCGGCGCTGGACGAGCACGTCGTCGCCGTGGTCGGCAAGTCCCCGATCGTGGCGCGCGCCTGGCGGACGCCGCTGGACTTGCTGTTCATCGACGGCGGTCACAGCGAAGCCGCCGCGACTCAGGACTTCGAGGGCTGGGCGAAATGGGTGGCCCCGGGCGGGGCGCTGATCATCCACGACGTCTTCCCGGATCCCAAGGACGGTGGTCGGCCGCCCTACTACATCTACTGCCGCGCCGTGGATTCCGGGCAATTCCGAGAGGTGTCGGCCACCGGATCGTTGCGGGTGCTGCAGCGCGTCGGCGGGCAGCCGGGGGACCGGGTCTAGCGGATCTGATCCGGGATCGCCGTCATGTCGGCGGCACTCTCAGCTAACGCGCCCGCCTCGATGTCGTCGCACGCTGTGTCAGCGGCCGGTGGCGACGCACTCGCAGTCGAAGTCGGTCTGCAGGCCCAGCGGCAGCGCCTCGCCGCGGAACAGGCCCGCGGCTCCGGTGGTGTCGGACAGGGCGTCGGCGGCCAGGATCATCGCGGCGCCGGTCCAGGTGGTGCGTTCCTCGGGCCACCGCTTGCCGTCGGCGAACACCAGCCCGGTCCAGTACGAGCCGTCGTCCTCGCGCAGGTGTTGCATGGCGGCGAACTGCTGGTGCGCCACCGACCGTTGCCCGAGGGCGTCCAGGGCCATGACCAGCTCGCAGGTCTCCGCGCCGGTGACCCACGGTCGGTCGCTCACGCACCGGATGCCCAGGCCGTCGACGACGAAGTCGTTCCAGCGCTGCGTGATGCGCGCGGTCGCGGCCGCACCGCGCAGCGCACCGCCGAGGATGGGGTAGTACCAGTCCATCGAGTAGCGGTCCTTCTCGTTGAACGCCTCGGGATGGGCGGCGATGGCGTGTCCCAGCCGTCCCAACGCCAACTCCCATTCCGGTTGCGGATCCCCGACGAAGGCGGCCAGCGCCAGGGCGCAGCGGATGCTGTGGAACACGCTGGCACACCCGGTCAGCAGTGCCTCCGTGAGCGGCCCCGCTTCGCTTCGCGCCCAACCGATTTCGCCGTACCCGGTCTGCAGGTCGATGACAAAGTCGATCGCCTTGCGCACGACGGGCCACATGTCGTGGCCGAACGCCGCGTCGTTGGTGACCAGGACGTGGTGCCACACGCCGGTGGCGATGTAGGCGCAGAAGTTGCTGTCGCTGTTGGCGTCCTCGATGACGCTGGCACGTAGCTGGATGGGCCAAGAGCCGTCAGGCCGCTGGGTGCGCCGGCTCCATTCGAACGCCGCCCGCGCGGGCTCGAGCAACCCGGCCGCGGTGAGCGCCATCGCGCACTCGACGTGGTCCCACGGGTCGGTGTGCCCGCCCTCGGACCACGGGATGGCGCCGGAGGGCTCCTGCGTGGCCGCGATGGACCGCGCGGTCTGCCGGCATTGCCCGGGGGTCAGCACGCCCGGAACTGCCGGCGCCTCAGACCGACGCAACTGAATACCCCGGCGTCGTCGCGTCCTGCGCCACAGGCTTTTTCACGAAGTACATCGCCACGCTCTTGCCCACCAGGGGATTGAGCACCGACTCGGCCAGCTGGGTGATCCTCGGCCGCTGCATCAGGTCCCACACCAGCAACTTGTGGTAGGTGGTGACCGCGCGATGCTCGGTATTCGACACCCCCACAGCGCATTTCAGCCACCAGAACGGGGAGTGCAGGGCGTGCGCGTGGTGGGTGTGCGTCAAGTCCATCCCGGCGCCGGCGATCTTGCCCCGCAACTCGTCGGCCCGGTAAATGCGGACGTGGCCGCCCTCGTTGCTGTGGTATTCGTCGGACAGCAGCCAGCAGATCCGCTCGGGCAGCCAGCGCGGCACGCTGACCGCCAGCGTCCCGCCCACCTTGAGCACCCGGATCAGCTCGGCGATCGCGGCGTCGTCCTGCGGCACGTGTTCCAGGATCTCCGAGGCGATGACGCAGTCGAAAGTCTGGTCAGCGTAGGGCAATTGGAGGGCATCACCGACGACGACCGTCGCCGACGCGCCGGCGGGCGCCTCGCCGTTCTCGCCCATCGCGCGCAGGATGGCGTCCACGTTGCGCAGCTCGGCCGCGTCCTGGTCGAAGGCGACGACGTCGGCGCCGCGGCGGTAGGCCTCGAAGGCGTGCCGGCCGGCGCCACAGCCCACGTCGATGACCTTGCTCGACGGGCCGATCCGCAACCGGTCGAAATCGACGGTCAGCACGGCGCGTGGCCCTGCGCGCCGACGCTGGCGCCGCGCGACGCGCCGCGGGCGATCGCCCTCTCGTAGACGCCGACGGTCTGCGCGGCGACCGCCGACCAGCTGAACACGCTGACCGCGCGGGCGCGGCCGGCCCGGCCGAGGCTGCGCCGCTTCTCCGGGGAGTCGAGCAGCGCGCCGAGCGCCCCGGTCAACGCGTCGACGTCGGCGGGCGGCACCAGCTCGGCGCAGGCGCCGTCGGTCCCGAGGACCTCCGGCAGCGCGCCCACCCGGCTCGCGACGATCGGGGTTCCGCTGGCCATCGCCTCGACCGCGGGCAGCGAAAAGCCTTCGTAGAGCGAGGGAATGCAGGCGACCTCGGCGGACGCCAGCAGCCCGGCCAGCTCGGCGTCCGACAGCCCGCTGGTGACGTGGACGATGTCGGAGATGCCGAGCTCGGCGATGAGCTTGTGGGTGGGTCCGTTGGGTTCGACCTTGGCCACCAGCCGCAACTCCAGGTCGCGGCGGGTGCGCAGCCGGGCCACGGCGTGCAGCAGGGTGCGGACGCCCTTGAGCGGGGTGTCGGCGCTGGCGATGGCGATGACGCGGCCGGGCTGCCGCGGGCCCGAGCCCGGCTTGAACAGCTCGGTGTTGACACCTAACGGCACCACATGCAGCTGGTCGGGCGCCACGCCGAAGTCGCTGACGATGTCGGCGGCCGACGACGACGACACGGTCAGCAGGTCGGGGATCTGGCGGGCCACTTGCTGCTGCATCGCCAGGAAGCCATACCAGCGGCGCACCAACGGTTTTCGCCACCAGGGTGCGGCCGCCAGGTCCAGCACCCGGTCCCGGGTGATCGGGTGGTGCACCGTGGCCACCACCGGCAGGCCCGCGCCGGCGAGCCGCAGCAGGCCGGTGCCCAGCGACTGGTTGTCGTGCACGACGTCGAAGTCGGCGACCCGGTCGGCGAGCAGCCGGGCGGCGCGCAGGGTGAACGTCCGCGGTTCGGGGAAGCCCGCCGTCCACGTGGTCAGCAGTTCGCGCAGGTCGATGGAGTCACGGATCTCGCCCGGCCGGGGCACCCGGAACGGGTCGGGTTCGCGGTAGAGGTCGAGGCTCGGCACCTCGGTGAGGCGCACCCGCGGGTCGAGCAGGTCGGGATAGGGCTGACCGGAGAACACCTCGACGTCGTGACCCAGTTCCACCAGACCGTGGCTGAGATGGCGCACGTAGACGCCCTGTCCGCCGCAATGGGTTTTACTACGGTAGGACAGCAGGGCAATTCGCATACTCAACTCTTCTTTGCTGGAGAATGACCGCGCGATGGCGCCGACTTCGTCGCGGTCAACGGACTCCCGAACCCCGCGACAGCAAACTGGACATGTGTCCAGACTATAGTTCGATGACCTAATCGAGCGCAACGAACCGGGCCGCCACCCGTCCGCGTCGACTCGGTCCGCGTGATGTCTGACACGCAAAGATCATGCCACTAGCGCGTAGCCGCCACCTGTCCGACCGGTTCGGCGCGGCCGGCCGGGCGGTGGGGCACCCCTCGACCGGGCGCGCCAAACGGGCCCGGGGCGGCGGGCGGTGCTTTGTTACCATCGCGCGGTGCGCGAATCGGCGAGCCCCGGTGGTGGCGGCGACCGGCGTGTTCTGCGCCGTCGCGAGGCCTTGCGCTTCGCGGCGGCACCGCTGCTGCTGAGCCTGGGCGCGGGCGCCGGCAGTGCGCGGGCCCACGCCGCCAGTGTGCAGCTCATCGACTTTGCCGAGCGCAGAATCCCACCGAGCGAGATCGTGGCTGCCGGTTATGCCGGCGTCGTGAACTACGTGTCGCAGTCGCGGCCGGGTGCCAACTTCGAGGCGAAGCCGCTCACCCGGGACTACGCCGACGCGCTGCGGGCGGCGGGGCTGCACATCGTGAGCAACTTTCAGTACGGCAAACCGGGTTGGCCCGACCCCTCGGACTTCACCCGCGGCTTCGACGGGGGCGTCGCGGACGCGCGCACCGCCATGCAGCTGCACGCCGCGGCGGGCGGCCCCGACTCGGCGCCGATTTTTTTCAGCGTCGACGACGACATCAACGCCGACACCTGGAATGGCGTTGCCGTGCAATGGTTTCGGGGCCTCAATTCGGCCCTGGGCGTGGAGCGCACCGGCATCTACGGGCACGCCCAGGCCTGCGGCTGGGCGATCAGGGACGGCGTGATCGGACACTCCAGCAGCGCCGGGCACCGGTGGGCGTGGCAGACGAGGTCGTGGTCGCACGGGGAGCGCGAGGCCGCCGCGGTGCTTTATCAGACGGTCGTCAACAGTCCGGGCAACCCCGGCCCGCTGCTCGGGGGCATCAACGTCGACGTCGACGACGTCCTGGCCGCCGACTACGGGCAGTGGGACCTCAACCGGTAATTCCGCTGTGCACGACGAAACGGCACCCCGCGAGCCGCGCTCGCGGGGTGCCGTCCCAGGTGCGGCCGTGCCTCAGGCGAGGTCGTACCGATCGTTGTTCATCACCTTGACCCAGGCGGCGACGAAGTCCTCCACGAACTTGCCCTTCGCGTCGTCCTGGGCGTAGACCTCCACCAGCGCCCGCAGCACCGAATTCGAGCCGAAGACAAGGTCATTGGCGGTCGCGGTCCACTTCGGCGCGCCGGTGACCCGGTCGTGGCCCTCGTAGACGTTCTCCGTGGTTTCCGAGACCTTCCACTCCGTGCCCATGTCGAGCAGGTTGACGAAGAAGTCGTTGGTGAGCTTCCCCGGCCTGTCGGTGAACACCCCGTGCTTGGTGCCCCCGTGATTGGCCCCGAGGGCCCGCAGCCCGCCGATGAGCACCGTCAACTCCGGGCCGGTCACGCCCAGCAGGTAGGCCCGCTCCAACAGTTGCTGCTCCACCTGCCCCTTCTCGCCGGGGCGGATGTAATTGCGGAAGCCGTCGGCCCGCGGTTCGAGCACCGCGAACGACTCGACGTCCGTGGACTCCTGGGAGGCGTCGGTGCGGCCGGGCGCGAAGTGCACCGAGATCTCGTAACCGGCGTCGCGAGCCGCCTTTTCGACCGCCGCCGAACCGGCCAGCACGATGAGGTCCGCCAACGAGATCTTCTTGCCCCCGGACGCCGAGGCGTTGAAGTCCTGCTGGATTCGCTCCAGGACGGGCAGCACCTTGGACAGCTCGGAGGGCTCGTTGACCTCCCAGTTGCGCTGCGGCTCCAGCCGCAGCCGGGCGCCGTTCGCGCCGCCCCGCTTGTCCGTGTTGCGGTAGCAGCCCGCCGCCGCCCAGGCCGTCTTCACCAGCTGCGGGACCGACAGGCCCGCGTCGAGCACCGTCGCCTTGAGCGTCGCGACATCCTGCTCGTCGACCAGTTCGTGGTCGACGGCCGGAACCGGGTCCTGCCACAGCTGCGGCTCGGGGATCCACGGTCCCAGGTAGCGCGAGATCGGCCCCATGTCGCGGTGCAGCAGCTTGTACCAGGCCTTGGCGAAGGCCTCCGAGAGCTCCTCCGGGTGGTCCAGCCAACGCCGGGTGATCTCCCGGTAGATCGGGTCCTCGCGCAGCGCGATGTCGGTGACCAGCATCGTCGGGGCGCGCCCCGGTCCGCCGAACGGATCGGGGATGGTGCCCGCGCCGGCGCCGTCCTTGGCCTGGAACTGCCACGCCCCGGCCGGGCTCTTGGTCAGCTCCCACTCGTAGCCGTAGAGGTTCTGCAGGAAGCCGTTGCCCCATTTGGTCGGGGTGGAGGTCCAGATCACCTCCAGGCCGCTGGTGATGGCGTCCTTGCCCTTGCCGCTGGCATACGAACTCTTCCAGCCCAGCTGCTGCTGCTCGATCGGGGCGCCTTCGGGCTCGGGGCCGACCAACTCGGCGTCCCCGGCGCCGTGGGTCTTACCGAAGCTGTGCCCGCCGACGATCAGTGCGGCGGTCTCCTCGTCGTTCATCGCCATTCGGCCGAAGGTCTCGCGGATGTCGATCGCGGCGGCCACCGGGTCCGGCTTGCCTTCCGGTCCCTCCGGGTTCACGTAGATCAGACCCATGGTGGTCGCGCCGTACGGCTCCGCGAGGTCACGCTTGCCCGAGTAGCGCTTGTTGGTGCCCAGCCACTCCTCCTCCTCGCCGAAGAGCACCTCCTCGGGCTCCCACACGTCTTCGCGGCCGAAGGCGAACCCGAACGTCTTGAGCCCGAAGGATTCCAGGGCGACGTTGCCGGCCAAGAGCAACAGGTCCGCCCAGGAGATCTTGCTGCCGTGCTTCTGCTTCACCGGCCACAGCAGCCGGCGCGCCTTGTCCAGGTTGGCATTGTCGGGCCAGCTGTTGAGCGGCGCGAAGCGCTGCAGGCCCTGACCGCCGCCGCCGCGGCCGTCGTAGATCCGGTAGGTGCCGGCGGCGTGCCAGCTCATCCTGATCATCAGGCCGCCATAGTGGCCGAAGTCGGCGGGCCACCAGTCCTGCGAGGTGGTCAGCACCTGCAGGACGTCGGCCTTGAGTGCCTCCACGTCGAGCTTGGCGAACTCCTCGGCGTAGTTGAAGTCCTCACCGAGCGGGTTGGACTGCGGCGAGTGGGGGTGCAGCTTGGACACGTCGATCTGGTTGGGCCACCAGTCCTGGTTGCGCAGCGCACCGTGGACCTTGGGGGTGGGCGACGGGATCGCCGGGTTCTCGCTCTCGCTGTTGCTTGCGGTCGCGCCGTCCGGTTGCGGCGGACGGCTCTGGGATACATCGGAGGACACAGCATTCCTTTCTTGGGGGGTTGGGCTGTTGTCTAGGAAGTCGCGGTCGAGCAGTCGGAGCACAGGCCCCAGTAGATGACCTCCGCCTCGTCGAGGACGAAGCCGTCGAGCGCGTTGTCGTCGTCCGCCGGCGTCAGGCACGGGGCCTCGCCGACCGCGCAGTCCACGTCGGCGATGACGCCGCAGGACCGGCAGACGGCGTGGTGGTGGTTGTCACCGACGCGCGACTCGTAGCGGGCGACCGAACCCGACGGCTGGATGCGCCGCACCAGGCCGACGGCGGTCAGCGCGTTGAGGACGTCGTATACCGCCTGCCGGGACACCTCGGGCAGGCCGCGGCGCACGGCCGAGAAGATGGTCTCGGTGTCGGCGTGGGGGTGGGCGTCGACGGCGTCGAGCACGGCAACCCGTGGCCGGGTCACCCGCAGGTCGGCGACACGCAACCGCTCCGCGTGATCGGCCGTCGATGACACCGCACCAATATGGCGCACTTATTTGGAACGAGTCAAGACTTTGTTGTGAACCAGAACACAATTGTCGCCGACGAACTCACGCGTCACTCGGACGGTTTGAGGGCGCTGCCGTGCCGCCACTGGTCCCAGGTCAGGGTCCAGTCGCCGTTCTGCGCCAGCGTGAGCGGCGGCCCCCCGCTGTTGCGCACCTCGACGACGTCGCCGGGCACCGAGAAGTCGTAGAACCACTTGGCGTTGTCGGCGTTGAGGTTCAGGCAGCCGTGCGAGGTGTCGCGGCTGCCCTGCGCCCACACCGTCGCGTCCAGCTCGTGCAGATAGATGCCGTCGGTGCTGATCTTGGTGGCCCAGTTGATGGTTTCGCGGTAGCCCAGGCGCGAGTTCTTGGGCAACCCGAACGTCGAGGAGTCCATGATCACCGGGTTGCCCTTGTCGAGCACGGTGTAGATGCCCGACGGCGTCCACAGCGAGATGCTTCTGCCGCCGACGTTCTCGGTGCCGCCCATGCCCATGGACGTCGGCATGGTGCGCTGCAGCGCGCCGTTGCTGAAGACGCTCACCTGGTGGGTGGCGTCGTCGGCGATCGACACGTGCGCGTCGCCGATGCGGAACGACACCCGGGTGTCGTCTTGGCCGAACAGGCCGTCGCCCAGCGCGATCCCGTAGATCTTGGCCTCGGCGGTGACGGTGGTGCCCGGGGCGTAGTAGTGCTCGGGCCGCCAGTGCGCGTTCTGGTCGTCGACCCAGTACCAGGAGCCGTCGACCTTCGGGTTGGTGCTGACCGCCAGCTGACGCTCGGCGGCGGCCCGGTCGGCGATCCGCTCGTCGAAGTGCGCCACGAGCACCGTCCCCACACCGTAGGTGCCGCCGTCGCGCAGCGCGGTCTGCGCCGTGGTGGTGAAGGACACCTTGGTCTGGTTCGACGGGCGCAGCGTCGAGAACGTCGAAACCTGGTTGGAAACAACGCCGTTGGGCCCGCGGCTGCCGATCGTCAGGGTGTAGGTGCGCCCGTAGCCCAGTGGGACGGTGGGCTTCCACACGGTGTTGTCCGGGGTCATCACCCCCTGGACCGATGTGCCACCCTCGTTGACCATGCGGACCTCGGTCAGCGTGCCGCTCTTGGCCTGCACCGTGACCGGGGCGACCGGGTCGACGTTCTGGGCGCCCCCGGCCGGTGTCACCGAAACCTCGGCGGGCCCAGTGGTTTTCGATGCGTCGTGGGGCAAGCACGGGCCGCCCGAGCACCCGGGGGAGACCGCCAGTTCCACGGCCGCCGCCACCGCGACCACCACCAACACCGCCAGCAGCAACCAGCGCGACCGGTCGATACGCCGGATCCGGTCGACGAACCGCTCACGGGTCTCAGGCATCATGAAACTTGCGAATCCTTGCGTCGATGTTGGGTTGCCGGCTCGAACATTGCGGCCCAGCGGCGATGATGGTGTTAGGGGCATAGCCCGCGACGTGCAGCGGCAAACCTGCCACGTGCCGCGTCACAGGCCAACCGCGGGTGGATCATGGCGTGATGGCCGAAGACACAGCCGACGCCAAGCCCGACGCCGAACTCGAGGCTGCGCTCGACGACTTGTATCGTGCGCCGCCAACCGAATTCACCGCCCACCGCACCCGGTTGGCCGCCGCGGCCAAGAAGCGCGGCGACGCCGCGGCGGCCAAACGACTCGGCGCGGCGCACAAGCCGACGACGGCGGCGTGGATCGTCAACCGGCTCGCGCTGACCCGCTCGGACACCGCCGGGCGGCTGGCCGAGCTCGGGGACAGGCTGCGCGACGCGCACGCCGCCATGGACGGCGCGAGCATCCGGGAGTTGTCGGCGCAGCAACACCGCCTGATCGGTGAGCTCGCCCGCGACGCCCTGCGGGCCGCCGGCGTCGACCGGCCGTCGTCGAGCGTGCGCGACGACGTGACCAGCACGCTGCAGGCCGCGGTCGCCGATCCCGACGTCCGGGGGCGCCTTGGCCGGTTGGAGCGGCCGGAGCAATGGTCGGGGTTCGGCGGCCCGGCCGCGGCCGACCGGGCGGGCCGCGCACCCCGCCGCACGCCCAGGGCCCCCGCCCGGTCCGGTACCGCCGCGGCTGCCTCCGCGGCGCGCGACCGGGACCGCGCGCGACGGCGCGACGAGTTGAATGCCGCCGTCGCCACCGCCCAGCGACATCAGGAAGCGGCCGACGACGCGCTGGCCCGCGCCGAGGCTGCGCGGGCCGCGGCCCGGCGCAGCCACGAGGAGGCGCGCCGGGCGCTGGGGGCTGCCGAGCGCGCGCTCGGCCGCGCCGAGGACGAGCACGCCGAAGCCGAGCGGGCCAGCCGCGCGGCCGCGCAATCGCTGCGCGAGGCGCAGGCGAACCTGCGGCGGGCCTGAGTCACACCGACCGGCGCCGGGCGTTTCCGGGCGATCGGTCCGGGTATCAGCACAGCCGTGACCTCTTTATGGATGGCCGATCGAACCGAACGCCCGTGGGACGCGACGCAGCTTGACGGCGGCTCCCGCTCCGCCGATGTCATCGTCGTCGGCGCCGGGATCACCGGCCTGATGACCGCGGTTCTGCTGGCCCGCGCCGGCAAGGACGTGCTGGTGGTCGAGGCACGCACGGTCGGCGCCTGCACCACCGGCAATACCACCGCGAAGATCAGCCTGTTGCAGGGCAGCCACCTGTCCAAGATCGTGCCGCGGCACGGCCGGGACCTGGCCCGCGCCTACATCGAGGGCAACCGTGAGGGCCAGGACTGGATCCTCAACCACTGCGACACCCATGGCATCGCGGTGCAACGCGAGGACGCCTACACCTATGCGCAGTCCGCCAAGGGCGTGCCCAGGGCGCGCGCCGAATTGCAGGCCTGCCAGGCCGTCGGGTTGCCCGCGGTTTGGGACGACGCCGCCGACGTGCCGTTCTCGTACCACGGCGGCGTGCGCCTGCCCGACCAGGCGCAGTTCGACCCCATGCCGTTCCTCGACTCGCTGGTGAGTGAGTTGCTCGGGCGGGGCGGTCGGTTGGTGGAGCACACACGGGTCCGCCGGGTCTCCTGGCGCGGCAAGGGGGTCCGGTTGCGCGTCAACGACGCCGCGCAGCGCGACGTCGAGCTGCAGGCGGCGCAGGTCGTGCTGGCCACCGGCATTCCCATCCTGGACCGCGGCGGCTACTTCGCGCGCGTGAAGCCCAGTCGCTCGTACTGCTTCGCCTTCAAGGTCCCCGGCACCATCACCCGGCCGATGATGATCTCCACGGATTCACCGACCCGCTCGGTGCGCTACGCGCCGACCGCAGACGGCGAGCGGCTGATCGTGGGCGGCGGCGGGCACACCGTCGGCCGCAAGAAAAGCCCCACCAAAGCCCTCGAGGAACTGAAGTCGTGGGCGCGTCAGCACTACCCGGGCGCCGAGCAGACGCACTTCTGGTCGGCGCAGGACTACACCCCCATCGACCAACTGCCCTATGTCGGGCCGATCCTGCCGAACAGCGAAACCATCTTTGTGGCAACGGGATTCAACAAGTGGGGCATGACGAACGGCGCGGCCGCGGCGCTGGCCCTGTCCAGCCGCATCCTGGGCGGCCGGATGGACTGGGCTCGGGCGTTCGCCAGCTGGAGCCCCCACGAGCTGTCGGGGATCACCACGGCCCTGCAGGCGAACCTCGAGGTGGGCTTCGACCTGGCGAAGGGGTGGGTCACGCCGGCGCTTCGCACGGGCCGGCGCGACCCCACCGGCGACGAGGGCGGCGTGGTGAGCGGGCCGCCGTGGCACCTGGAGGCGCGGTGCCGCGTCGACGGCACCGAGCACCGGATCTCGCCGGTGTGCCCGCACCTCGGGGGCATCGTGAACTGGAACGACGCGGACAAGGCGTGGGAATGCCCGCTGCACGGATCGCGCTTCGCGCCCGACGGCACCCTGCTGGAGGGCCCGGCGACCCGCGACCTCACGGCCTCGTCGCGCTGAACGCTGCGGCGCGGATCGTCGCCCCGCGGGCCTGATTAAACCTGACGCCACGACGGCTGGGCGGGGTCGGCGAGCCGCTGCTCGACCGGACCGACCCCGAAGACGGCGATCACCGCCGGCTCGGGCTGGTTGGCCGGCACGCCGTCGTAGTGCGGGGTGCGAGCCGCGCGCTTCACGAAGCCACCGGGGCCCACCGGGGCGGCGTCCTGCGGGGCGAAATCGTTGCCGCTGTTGACGAACCACGTCCCCGACACCACCACCTGGATCCGGTCGGTGGCGTAGGTGTGCGGCGCGCTGAACCAGCCCGGGTTCCACCTCATCATCACCAGGTAGGGGCCCGGCCGGTCGAAATCGCCGTACAGCTTTGCCATTTCGCCGCTGTGCGGCGGCAGGTTGCCCCAGGGCTGGAAACTGATCTGGTCGAACGGCTCGACGAACGTCTGGGCCGGGTCGGGGCCGGCCTGCGGGGGTGGCGTGAGTCCGATGTCGCCCAGGCGGCCCGTTGACGTGACGTCGGCCCTGTCGGTGGCCGCCAGCGTCGCCAGCAGCAGCGGCGCCGCCAGCAACAACGCCCGCCGGTTGGAGTCCGTCTCAGCCATCGCGCCTCCCGATCCCGTTGATCCCACGATAGGCGAGATTCAGCCCGACTTCCCAAACACCATCCAGCGCAACTCGATCGGCGAGTCTGCGGGTTCGACGTCGAAGACGTCCAGGCCGTTCGCCCAGCCCTCGAACCAGCCCGTCGGGGGCCAGGACTCGGCGGGAAGGTGCGCCTTCTCGTAGTCGAACGCGGAGTCGTCGGCGATCGGCTCGAGCGGCAGGCCGGCCGCCGCGGCGATCACCTCCTCGCGGGTGAAAATCATGTTGTTGCACTGCTGGCTGAACTGCAGCGTGGCCTCGTCCGGCAGATAGCCGGGGCGCGGCACGAACGTGTTGAACACCAACCGGCCGCCCGCGGTCAGGCACTGGGCGGCGAGTTCGCACATGCCGCGCAGCTCGTGGGCCGTCCGGAAGTCGGGGACCACCTCGGAGAGCACGAGCAACTGGTACTCGTCGCGCACGCCCTCCATCGCGGTGAAGACGTCGCGTTGCACGACGGTGACGGGCAGCCCCTCCCGTTGCGCCTCGCTGCGGATCACGTCGGCGAATTTCGGGGTCATCTCGACCGCGTCCACCGGGTGGCCACGGCGGGCCAGCGCCAGGGCGTTGCGGCCGGTCCCCGCGCCGACGTCCAACACTTTGCAGGCGGCCGGCTCGGCAGCTTCCGCGGCGAGCGCCAGCACCCGCGCGTCCGGTTCGGTGCCGAACAGCGGCGGCGGCCGCACGGCCACCCACTGCTCGTAGTCGGCCTCGATGGTCCGCCAGTCCGCCTGGATGCGGAAGTTGACCCCCGTTCCGAACGGCGAGTGAAAAGCGATGAGGACGTCCGACCGGGACGACGCCCGGAAGGCCTTGGCCAGCTCGGCCCGCAGCACGGTACGCAACTGCGCCGATTGCTGCGGGGTGTACCAGACGCCGAGGCTGGCGCAGATGTTGCCGCACAGCAAGACGTATTCGTCGAGCAGAGCCGGAACCGCGGGCACCCGGATCTGGCCCTCGGCCGCCGAACGCCGATAGAGCCGCCGCACCAAGGCCTCGTGCAGCACCGAGGGGTCGGGCGGGTGGCTCGGCGGATCCTGCACGAGAACCTTCTACACGACCCCGTGGCTTTCCACCACCGCTCGGGCGGCCCGGACGGCTCGATCAGCCTGACTCGGCGGCGGCTTCCAGCAGGTCGGCGGCCGCGGCGAGGCTTGCGCCCGGCGGGGTCATGCGCGCGCCGACGTCCCGGGCGCGGTCGCGGTAGTGCGGCGCGAGCACCGCGCGCAAGTCCGCCACCAACGTATCCAGCGTGCTGGCCGAAAACGGCCTGCCGATGCCGATTTCGAGCTGGTGGATCGAGTCGGCCCAGATCGGCTGGTCGAGCCACAGCCACAGGATCAGCATCGGCACCCCGGCCCGCATGGCCGCCGCGGTGGTTCCGGAACCGCCATGGTGCACCACCAGGCGGCACGCCGGGAACACCGTGGCGTGATTGACCGCGTCGACGATCTTGACGTGGGCGGGCTGCTCGGCGTCGGTGAAGTCGTTCGGGCCGCTGCAGATCAAGGCCCGCTCATCCAGCCGGGCGCAGGCCGCGCTGATCACCGCGACGGTCTCCGCGGGGGAGGTGACGGGGGTGCTGCCGAAGCCGAAGTACAGGGGCGGCGGCCCGTCGCCGATCCAGGACAGCACCTCGGCGTCGGCGGCGGTCGGCATTTCCAGGGTCAGCGAACCCACGAAGGGGCGCCGCAATCCCGACGCCGCCCACTCCGCGGCCAACTTGGGCACACAGAACTCTTCGTAGGCCTGGATCTCCAGGGCGCGGGCCCGCGCCGGTTCCGGCTCCTCGGGCAGCCCGAGGAGAAT
Source organism: Mycobacterium sp. E1214 (assembly GCF_001666755.1). Taxonomy (GTDB): domain Bacteria; phylum Actinomycetota; class Actinomycetes; order Mycobacteriales; family Mycobacteriaceae; genus Mycobacterium. The sequence goes on from NZ_LZJC01000021.1 coordinate 59,728, forward strand.
CCGTTGGGCACCGGCGGCGATGTTGGTGATGTGTGACTGCAGGCCGCCGAGTTCGAGCGCTTCGGCGGGGAAGAAATGCAGGGCGGCCAGCGGGACCTCGTAGCGTTCGGCGACGTTGGCGACGAGCCGCTGCTCGTTCATGCCGGCCACCACCAGGTCGGCGCCGTCGACGAGCGCCGTCAACGCGGTGTTCTTCTCCGACCAGACGCTGGACGCGTCTTCGGCCAGTTGCGGCAGCACGTCCATGGGATTCGGGCCGTGCTGGACGAACCGGGTGGCGAGGTCGATCCGCTCCCGGGTGTCCGGCCCGTAGGCCGCCGCGACCAGGCCCGCCGCCGCGGCGAAGTCGAGCTTGTCCGGCGGAACCGCCAACCGCACCTCGTGGCCCCGGGACAGCAGTTCGCGCGCGACGGCGACGCACGGTTCGACGTCGCCCCGGCTGCCGTAGGCCGCCAGCACAATTTTCATGTACGCCCCATTTCGCGGTGTCGCTCTAGATCCAAGCAGAACCGCGACGACCGCACCGTGCCGCCGCCGCGGCGGCCGCGCGACCTGGGGCTTGCCCCGGCCAACGGTCGCGCCCGGGACGGCGCCCGAAAGCGGGCCGCTCACATCGGCCTGCCGCTGCGGGGCGCGCAACTGAACGCGCTGTAACGTACGCGTTAACCAGCCGCAACCTGGATTCGCGGTCAGCCACGCCGCGGGGCCACGCTGCAGGCCCCCGCACGACCGGCGCCGGCTGCCTGGCCTGGGCCGCAGGCCCGCTGGTCGCCGTGCCCACAGTAGTAAAGGAATGCGATTTGTTTGCTGCCCAGCTGGTTATTCCTGAACGACGGTCGGCGCAGCCGGCGTCGTGTTCGGTTACCCGGGTCTAGGCCGAGGGGAGGAGGCGACATGGACTTTGCGGTGCTGCCGCCGGAGGTCAACTCCGCGCGGATGTATTCCGGCCCCGGTTCGGGACCCATGCTCGCCGCCGCGGTGGCGTGGGACAGCTTGGCCGCCGCGCTGCACTCGGCCGCCAGCGGATATCAGTCCGAGATCGCCGGCCTGACCGCCGGGCCGTGGCTCGGGCCGTCGTCCGCGGCGATGGCCGAGGCGGCCGCCCCCTACGTCGAGTGGCTGCGGATCACCGCCTCCCAGGCCGAGCAGACCGCCAACCAGGCGCGGGTCGCGGCCGCGGCCTACGAGACGGCGTTCGCCGAGACCGTGCCACCGCCGGTGGTGACCGCCAACCGGACGCTGCTGGCCGGTCTGGTCGCCACGAACGTGCTCGGGCAGAACACCCCGGCCATCGCGGCCACCGAGGCGCAGTACGCCGAGATGTGGGCCCAGGACGCCGGTGCGATGTACGGGTACGCCGGTTCGGCGGCATCGGCGACCACGCTGACCGCCTTCGCGCCGCCGCAGCAGAACAGCACGTCCGGATCCGAGCAGTCATCGGCGGTCAACCAGGCCACCCGCCTCGCGGCGGGCAACTCCCAGAACGCCGTGTCGTCGGCCCAGCAGGCGTTCGCGCAGGTGCCCACCACCCTGAGTAACCTCGCGGCGGCGCCCGCCGCCGCGGCCGACCCCTCGAGCGCGATCAGCGGTCTCGACGAACTCAGCGACCTGATCGCGGTGTTCCTGGACGCACCCGCCAGCGTCGCCGGCCTCGGCATCGACTCGCCGTCGGCCGCGGTCGCCCTGCCGTTCGACATCGTCGGCGCCGAGACCGGTTTCCACACCGACGACATCATCAGCGGCTGGGCCGGCGTGCAACCCTTCCCCGGCAACGGCCCGGTGCCGCCCACCCCGTTCCCGGTCATCACCAACCTGGCGGGCGGATCGGCCGCGCCGGCCGCCGCGGGCCTCGGCCAGGCCGGTACCGTCGGCAGCCTGTCCGTCCCGCCGACGTGGACCGCGGCGGCCCCGGCGATCCGCCCGGCCGCCCTCGCGCTGCCCGCCACCGCCTTCACTGCCGCCGCGCCGGCCGCCCCCGCGGCGCCCGTCGCGCCCGGCTCGGGCAGCTTGTACGGCTCGATGGCGGCGGCAGGCATGGCCGGGCGGGCGATGGCCGGCACCGGCGCGCGCGGCGCCGAGCGGGCGGCGGCCGCCGGGGGCGGGAAGGCCGCCAAGGCTGCAACCGAGACCCCGCCGCCGCCGGGCGGACCCATCACGAGCATCGCCGCCGAGCTGCGGGAACTGGCGTCGCTGCGCGACGCCGGGATCATCACCGAGGCGGAGTTCGTCGAGCAGAAACAGCGGCTACTGCCGCACTGAGGTGCCGGGAGCTCGCGCGGCCCGAGCCGCCGGTCCGCCTGCCGGGCCGCAAGGTGATCGCGGCCGCGGACTCTGCGACGATGTGGAACACCACCGACAACAGGTTTCGACACAGGCAGGCAACCGTGCACCTCGACGACCGCGGAGAGTTCCGGGTCCAGACTCTGCTCCGCTACCCGGTGAAGTCGATGCTGGGCGAGACCGTGCAGAGCCTGTTTGTCGACGAGACGGGAGCCGCGGGTGACCGGCGGCTGGCGCTGCTCGACGGGGCGACGGGCCACGTCGCCAGCGCCAAGAACCCGCGACTGTGGCGGGCCCTGCTGACCTGCACCGCCAGCGCGGCCGCCGGCCCGGTGAGCATCCGGCTACCCGACGGCACCCAAGTGCGCGCCGACGATCCTGCGGTGGACGAGCTGATCTCGCGGTTGACGGGGCGAGCGGTCCGGTTGGTCGCCCAACGCCCGGACGGGGCTACGCTGGAACGCCCGGATCCGGAACAGCTGCTGGAGCTGGGGTTGGACGCCGACGTGGGCGGGCGCATCTTGACGATCGCTCAGGCCACGCCGGGGGCGTCGTTCACCGACGAGGCGCCGCTGCACGCGATCACCACCGCCACCCTCGATCACATCGGCGTGGAAGCGCTGCGGTACCGGCCGAACGTGGTGATCGCCACGCCGCCGGGTTACCCGCCGTACGCCGAAAACGATTGGGCCGGTTCACAGGTCGTGGTCGGCGAGGCGCGCCTACGCGCGCTGACGGCAACCTCGCGGTGCGTGGTTCCCACGCTGGAACACGGGCCGTTGCCCCGAGCCCCGCAGGCCTTGCGCGTGCCTGCGGCCGAAAACCGGATCAACACCGGCGGCCACGGTGCGCAGCCGTGCGCGGGGGCGTACCTCGCGGTGGCCGAACAAGGCACCATCCGGGTAGGCGACCCGGTGAGCATCCCGGCCTAGGCGGCCGCGGCCGTCCTGGTCCCTCAGCCGCCGAGGTTGCGCACGGCGGTGTCGAGGTCTTCGGCGAGCTCGGCCAGCTGCCGCTCGGAGGGTTGCGCGTCTCCGGCCCGGGCCACCAGCTCGCCGCGCGTCGAGATTTGCAGAGCGCCTTGATATTCCGGCGAGGCGAGCTGGTCCGGTGTCACCACCTCGACTCGGCCTTCGATCAGAACCAAGGCGGCTTCGGAGTCGCTGCTGCCCAGCAGCCGCTGCACGTCACTCGCGTTGACCGTCATCACTTTCCCCGTCTCGTGCGCCGTCGGCCCGTCGTGGACGTAGCTGTGCCCGCCACGGAGCCGCGTAACCGTGTGTGAACCCTCACCCCAGGACGCCGGCGATCTTGAGCACCAGCAGCACCGCCACGGCCACGAAGGCAAGGACGAAGATGCCGATGCCGACCGCGCTCAACACGCCGCTTGGCCGCAGGCCGCCCGTGGCGGGCTCTTGGTGGTCGATCGCACCCGAGGTTTGCGCCGCGGCCGGGGGAGTGTCTCCCGGTGTGGCGCCTCCGCCCGGTTCGAGGCCCGGCGTGCGCGCGGGCTCGGGGTTGGGAGGTTGTGCGGTCATAGCGGTGCCGACCCTTCCGTCGCAGTGGGTCCTGTCGAACTGTCATGCCGGGCAACGCATGTCGCGACGCCCGGTGGTACGACCCACAGTGGGGTGCCGGTGCCGAGCGCGGGGCGTCGCCAGTGACCCAAGGGGAGGCTACCCGCCGCGCCGCGCCTCTAACGTTCGGCGGGCGATCAGCTTTCGACGTGCGGGGTCGGGCTTTGCGCGGATTCCCATTTCGACTCCGCGGAGCGCTTCACCGCGGTTCCGGCGGCCAGGTCGAGTTGGAACGTTTCACCGTTGTCGTCTTCGAAGGTGACGATGAAACCCCCGGAAGTCGCGTCCTTGAACACCACTTTGTAGGGCCGTTCGCCGCAACCGCGGTCGACGGCGACGATGTCGCCTGGGCTGACGTCGTCGATGGGGTCGTTGCCGGAGACTTCGGACATGGCGTCGACGGTAGTCGATGCCCGCCGACCGGCACCCGCCCGGGCGTTTACCCCGTCCGAATCATGATCCGATGGTGCGAAATGCCCTCGCCCGTAACATGTTTCGTTCCAACGGCAAGCCGCCCATCAGTCCCGCCGCCGGCAGTGGCGGGGATCACAGCGTTGTTTAGGTGGCCGGATCCGTGGAATGCCAGGGCCTGGACACCGAGGACCCGCGCCGGGTCGGAGGCGACAGGCTCAAGGAGACGTTTGGGATGAGTGAGCAGAACAAGGCCGACGAGGCACGCAAGGGATTGATCGATTCGGTCAAGGGCAAGGCCAAAGAGGTCGTGGGCGCCGTGACCGGCAACGAATCGCTGACCGCCGAGGGTCAGCTGGAACAGACGCAGGCGCACGACCGCAAGGAGGCGAACGCCATCGAGGCCGACGCCGAGGCGCAAGCGAAGCAGGCGCAGGACCAGGCCGCCGAGGTCAGGGCGGCGGGCGCCGATCAGCGGCTGGCGGCCGACGCGCAGGCAGTGGCGGCCGAGGACTCCATCGAGAACCAGCAAGCAACCCAGAAACGCGCCGCCGAGCAGGCCGCGCAGCGTCGCGCGGTCGCCGAGACGACGCAGGCCGAGATCGCGGCGCAGCGCGAGGCGCAGCAGGCCAGGGCCGAGGAGCGTGAGGAGATCCGCGACGCCACCGAGGAGGTTGTCGACGCCCTCGCCGAGCACCAGACCTCGGTGCAGGTGGCCGACAACGAGGAATCGGAGGCCGCGCGGCTGCGCCGCCACGCCGAGAACGTGTCCGACGAGGCCGACCTGCCCTGACGGCGGGTCTGAAGACAGGGAGAGAGTCATGAGGATTTCCGAGCTTCCGCTGGCGGTGCTGCGGTTCAACTACCAGCTCGCGCGGTTACCACTGCAGCTGATCGAGGATCGGGTGATCACCCGCATCCCCACCGAGGCGCCCGCGCGGCTGTTCTACGAGCGCTCGCTCGGCATGCTCGACACCACCGTCGGAAACGCGCTGGGAGACCCGGACCTGGTGGAGCGCGGTGCCGCGCTCGTCGAGCGCAGCGACGCGCTGGGGCGGGCGGCGCAGCTCGACGCCAAGGCGTCGACCCGCAAGCAGCAGGCCGACGCGAAACTGCAGGGCGCTCGCGAGGAGGCTGTGCAGGAACGCCAGGAGGCGCAGGCGGCCACCCAGCAGGAGATCAAAGAGGCCCGCAACGCCGCCGAGCAGCGCAAGCGCGACGCCGCCCAGTCGGCCCAGAAGGCCAGCGCCGCGGCGAAGCAACGCGCCGACGAGGTGGCCGCCAAGCAGAAGGAGACGGTCGAATCCACCAGGCGCCAGGTGGAGAACCGGACTCAGGCCACCGAAAAAGCCGCCGCAGAGGCCGCGGCGGCCAAGATCGACAAGGCCGAGGACAAGCTGGGCGAGGCCGCCGCGAAGCGCGCCGAGGCCGACCGGGTCGAGGGGCTGGCCGACGCCGAGAAGCGCGAACGCAAGGCCAACGACTGACGCCGCTGGTCAGACGCGCGGCGGGGGCCCTTGGTTGATCTTGTTGACCGCGTACGTCGCGGCCTGGTTGGTCATCCCCGCCTCGATGTAGGAGACGTGGGCCATGATGTTGCCGCCCGGCGAGCAGATCGGGTCGTCGGGTGCGCACAGGCTCAAGGTCTTGCCGCCGTAGGCCGGGTTGATGGTCGGCAGCGGCTGGCCTCCCCACAGCATGGTGGAGAACCCGCTGGTCGGCTCGCCGAACAGGGCGACTGCGGCGACGTGGTCCGCCACCGACGCCGGCATCGCGTTGGTGGCCAGGTCGATGACGGTCGAGCCTTGCGAGTAGCCGCCGAGCACGAGCCGGGAGTTCGGGCAGTTGGCGACGGTCTGTTGAATGTGGGAGCTCGCATCGGCCGACCCGGCGTTGGCGCTGTTGTGGTAGTCGTCGTTGGCGGGGTAGTTGACCGCGTAGACGTCCACGGACCGGCCGCCCAGCTGCGAGGTCAGCGAGTCGACGAAGGCCTGCCCGATGTTGCCCAGCCCCGGCTCCTGGTGAGTGCCGCGCGCGAACACCACCGCCACGTCCGAGCAAGGATCTGCCGAGGCGGCGGGCGGGCCGAGGGGTGCGCTCAGCAACGCCCACGTCGTCGCAGCCGAGACACCCAGGATCCGAACAGTTGCGCGTGCGGTCATGCCCAAATCCTGACATACCGGTCCGCACGGCCGCGCCCGCGGCTGGAACGGCGGCGGTGAAGGGCGAGCCGGGTCAGCCGCCGGCGGGCCGGATCCGCACGGCGCCCCGCCAGTCGCCGTCGGGTTCGAGGACGCGGCCGCGCTGGACGATCTCCACCTCACCGGCGCGGGCGAGGTGGCGCGCCGCGTCGCGGGCGTCGTCCATCAGCGACCGCCAGTCGGCGCCACCGACGGCCCGGGCGGCGTCCGACGGGCAGATGCTGCTCTGGCGGCCCCGGTGCGCGGCGAGCGCGCGGATCGACGACGTGAGCCGGCTGCGGAGCGGCCCGTCGCCCAGGGCCGCCGCGTCGTCCTCGGCGACCCGGCCGCCGTCGTCGAGCGCCCGCTGCAGCTCCGCGCGCATCCTGTCAGCCATATCACCAGTCAACACCCGGCCGCGGCCGTGGTCCGCGGAACCGCCACCGACGCGCGACCGTTGAACCGGCATGCGCGTCGACACCTCCGCCCTCAGGACGCCGGCCGACCTCGCCGGCCGGCTCCTCGACATCAAGCGGATCTACCACGAGCCCGGCATCGAGCGCTTCGCGCGGGCCCGTGAGGTGCTCGACCGCTTTGCCGGCGCCGAACTGATCGAGGTCCCGTCGCACCAGGCGATACCGGGGTTGTACGGCAGCGAGGGCAACGTCGAGGACTGGGTCCGCAACAAGCGCGAGGTGCTGGTCCTCGGGGAGAAGAAGAGCCTGTCGGCGCGCCGCAACGAACGGTCCAGCGACTGGATCGCCCCGTCGACCGCCAACGGCTGCGCCATGGCCTGCTCGTACTGCTACGTGCCGCGGCGCAAGGGGTACGCCAACCCCATCACGGTGTTCGCCAACATCGACAAGATCACCGGCTACCTCGAGCGGCACGCCGCACGGCAGGGCGTCAAACCGGAACCCAACCAATGCGACCCGGTGGACTGGGTCTACGACATCGGCGAGAACAGCGACTGCTCGGTGGACGCCCTGGTGTCGGCCAACGTGCGTGACCTGGTCGACCTGTTCGCCCGCATCCCGAACGCCAAGGCCAGCTTCGCCACCAAGTTCGTCAACCGCGACCTGTTGGCCTACGACCCGCGGGGCGGCACCCGCGTGCGGTTCAGCCTGATGCCCGCAGGCGTGTCCCGGATGGTCGATATCCGCACCTCGAAGATCGCCGACCGCGTCGCGGCCATCGACGACTTCGTCGAGGCGGGCTACGAGGTGCACCTCAACTTCAGCCCGGTCATCGTCTACGACGGCTGGCTGGACGACTGGGCCGAGCTACTCGACCAGGTCGCGGATCACACCAACCAGCGGACCAAGCGGCAGTTGGCGGCCGAGATCATTTTCCTCACGCACAACCAGGGGCTGCACGACGTGAACCTCGGCTGGCACCCCAAGGGCGAGGAGTTGCTGTGGCGGCCGGAGCTGCAGCAGCTCAAGCGCAGTCAGAGCGGGCAGTGGAACGTGCGCTACAAGAGCCCGTGGAAGGGGCGCTGGGTGCAGGACCTCACCGACCTGATCGCGGTCAAACTGCCCGACTGCCGGGTGCGGTACGCCTTCTGACCGTCATCGCCCACGCCACCGCGGCGTGCGCTTCTCGGCCCACGCCCGCAGCCCCTCGGCGACGTCCTCGGTCGCCCCGGCCACCTTGCGCATGGTCTCGCCGAAGCGCACCGCTTCGATCCAGCCCATGTCCGCGGCGCGCCACGCCACCTCCTTGGTCGCCCGCTGGGCCAACGGCGCGGCCTCGGTGAGGGTGCGGGCCCAGGCCGCCGCCTCGGTCTGCAGGTCGCCGGGCTCGACCAGCTTCCAGACCAACCCCACCTCCTTGGCCCGCTCGGCGCTCATCGGCTTTCCGGTCAGCAGCAGCTCCATGGCGTTCGCCCAGCCCACCCGCTGCGGCAACCGGATGGCGCCCACGATCGTCGGCACACCCAGGGACACTTCGGGGAAGCAGAAAGTCGCCTCCGTACTGGCAATGACGAAGTCGCAGAACAGGACTCCGGTCACTCCGTAGCCGATGCAGGGGCCGTGCACCGCGGCGATGGTCGGCTTGAACAACTCCATCCCGCTCTCGAACGAGTTGATCGTCGGCTTCTCCCAGAAGGTGCCGCCGAACGTACCGACCGAACCCTCGCCGTCTTTCAGGTCGCCCCCGGCGCAGAAGACGCTGCCGTTGGCCGTGAGGATCCCGACCCAGGCGTCCAGGTCGTCGCGGAAGCGGTCCCAGGCCGCGTTGAGCTCCTGGCGCAGCGCGCCGTTGATGGCGTTGCGCGCCTCGGGCCGGTTCAGCGTGAGGGTCGCGACGTGGTCGTGCAACTCATAGGTGACGAGGCTCATGGCTGAACCCTATTGCGCCCCGCGCCCGCTGCGGGGGCCGCGGGTGCCCGCTAGCCGTCGCGCCGCTCCAGCGCGAAGACGGGGATGACCCGGCTGGTCCTGCTCTGGTACACGCCGAAATTCGGTGCACGGGAGACGATCTCGTCGAACACGGCATCTCGCTGCGCCCCGTGCAGCTCCTCGGCCACCACCGCGAAATCCGCCCCGCCGGCTTCGACCCGTGCCGAAGGACGCGCGCGCAGGTTGTGCACCCAGGCCGGATCTTTGGGGGCGCCGCCGCGCGATCCCACCACCGTCATGCGCCCGTCGACCGTGAAGTACGCGAGCGGCGTCAACCGTGGCCGGCCCGACTTGGCCCCGGTGGTGGTCAGCAACAGGACCGTGTGGTCTTCGAAGACGCCCCCGACCTTGCCGCCGGTCGCGTAGAACTCGTCGACAATCTGGTCGTTGAACGTTTTCAGCGCCGCGTCGTCCGTGCGGAACAATTCGTCGTCGAACTCCTGCATGAGCACGAGGATACGCAACACGGCCTGCCTACAGGCCGCGCGAATCATGTTGCGTTGCAAGCCTTGTGCTAGCCAGCAGCTCTCACGGCACGTGGGGGCGGTGCATGTTGTGCAGCCGGGCGCCGAGGTGGTCGATGCCCTTTTCGCCCGCGCGTTTGATGTCGTCGAAGGTGACGCTGACGCGTTCGTAGGCCTTGACCCGCTCCGCCTTGACCTTCTTGGTATAGGTCCTGCGGTCCGCCGGGGTCAGGTCGACGTCGTCGGTGAACGCGCCCAGCAGCGCGCGCGGGTAGAGCCGCTCGACCAGGACGACGTTGATCTCCGCGCACACCACCAGCGCGACGGACGCGAGGAACAGGAACGCCAGCGCCCCGAGCACGAGCGCGAACACGCTGTTGGTGGCGCTCGCCCGCCTCACGGTGTGTGCCACGTAGCCGGCGCCGAACCACTGCAGCAGCTGCCAGATGAACGCCGCCGCGACGGCTCCCGGCCACACCTCGCGGTAGGTGAGGGGCCGGGCGGTGGTCACCTTGAACGCGATCAGACAGATCACTGCGTTGATCGCCACGGCGAGCAGGGCCAACCCAATTTTGCCGAAGGCGCCGAGCGCGCCGGTGGCGTGCCCGACGGCCGACAAGGCGGTGGCCGCGACCGCGGCCGACCCCAGGCACAGCAGAAGCAGGCCGCTGCGCAGCCGCGCGCGCAGGGGATCCGGGCGTTGATGCTTAGGCACCGCCCACACCGAGTCCATGGCGTTCTGCAGCGCCTGGCCCACGCCCAGCCCGCCGTAGAGCGCGCCGAGCAGCCCGATGACGACGCCCGTCGGCCCGCCGCTCAGGCCCTCGGGGTGGTGGAGCTGGTTGCCGATGACGGGAAACTGGCTCAGCGTGCTGTGCAAGACCTGCGCTTGCAGGTCCGGCCGCCCGGCCAGCACCACGCCTAGGCCGGTGGTCAGCAGCAACAGCAGCGGAAACAGCGACACCAGCGCGTAGTAGGTGATCAGGACGGCGAGGTAACCGCCCTGGTCGTCGTTGTACTTGTAAACGACAGCCACCAGCACCCCAACGGCCCGATTCCGTCGCTGCAGGTCATCCAGCCAACCGACCATCGCCGATCACTTTTCTTCGCGGGGGCCACAGGCCCGGTCAATGCGCTGGGTGATACCCAATTGCGGCCGCCTCGTAACCACATCGGTTCGGTGAAGCGGGGCCGGCCGCGATCAGCCGCCGTTACGACGCGCCCTGGCCAACACCTGATCGTCGGCGCGGTCGTCGTCGCGGCGGGGTCCCTCGAAGGCCCGGGCGCGCTCCTCGGCGTCCGGGCTACCCGTGAAGGTCCCCGACACGGCGGCGTCCACGCGCGATTGCGCGGCGTCGGGGGCCGCCGGCTGGCCGCCGTCCAGCACGCCGGGAAGCGACCCTTGCGAGTGCTCGACGCGGTGGCGCAGCAGAGCGCCCTGCTGGGTGCGATGCAGCCAGGTGACCATGCCCTCGCGGACCGCGCAGCGCAGGTCGAACAGCAGGCCCGCGTTGGCGGCGCTGACCAGCATGCGCACCCGGACCCGGCCCTCGACCGCGTCGGTGACCTGCAGCACTCCGGCGCGGCCGTCCCACAGCTCGTTGCAGCGCAGCAGCCGGTCCAGCTCTTCGCGCATCGCGTCCAGCGGAACGCTGAAGTCGACGTCCATCTCCACGGTGCCCAGCAGCGCGGTGGCGTTGCGGGTCCAGTTCTGGAACGGCGTCTTGGTGAAGTAGGTGCACGGCAGCACCAGCCGACGCTCGTCCCACAGGTGCGCGACCACGTAGGTCAGCGTGATCTCCTCGATGCGGCCCCACTCGTTCTCCAGCACCACCACGTCGCCCACCCGGATCGCGTCGGAGAACGCGATCTGCAGGCCCGCAAACACTGCGCCCAGGGAGGTCTGCGCCGCCAGACCGGCGACCACCGACAGCACCCCGGCCGAGGCGAACAGCGTCTTACCCAGGTTGGAGAAGGCGGGGAACGTCATCAGGATGGTCGCGAGGCCGAACGCCACCACCAGGGCGACGACCAGGCGGCGCAGCACCGTGATCTGCGTGCGCACCTTGCGCCGGTGCCGGTCGGCATCGCTGATTTCCTCGCCGCCGGCGAACCGCGCGATGGCGCGCCGCTCGGCGACGAACACCAGGCTGGCCACCAGCCAGGTGCCCGTGGCCATGACGGCGATCACCAGCAGGTGGTCCGCCCAGCCGCGCCACATCGCCGACGAGTCCGACGTGTGATGCATCGCGTTCGTCGCGGCGATGACCATGAAGGTGGCCCGCAGGGGCCCGCGGGTCAGCACGTCGATGTCGGCGATGATCGCGCTGCGGCCCTTCACCCGCTGCAACAGCCACGACAACGCGACACCGAGGCCGTAGGCGAACACCACGGCGCCCACCACCCAGCCGACGTTGAGGGCCGTGTGGGCGAAGGTCTCGGGCACGATCGTTTTCGGCATAGCGAAGGCTGCTCCTGGGTGGGGGAGGGTGGGATTCACGCCATTGGGGCCCAACTCGGGGCCTCATAGGCCTTCCCCGGATGCGGCTCGAAAAAAACGTCAGCCCACAGTTTTTCGGATTGAGACCGTCGTCACAGCAAACGCCGGTTCGCGGCCGCGCCTATCGTGGCCTGGTGGCCGAACCGTCCGTCGTGCAGTTACGCGAGCGGCTCGACGGTCTGACCTTTCGCGACGCCGCCCGGCTGGGCCGGCGGCTCAAGCAGCTGCGCGGCGCCGCCCCGGAGAAGCTGCAGCCCCTGGCCGACCAGGTCGCCGCGTCCGAGGCGCTCGTCGCCGCGCGCCGCGCGGCGCTGCCGGCGATCAGCTACCCCGACCTGCCGGTCAGCGAGCGCCGCGAGGAGCTCGCCCACGCCATCGCCGGCAACCAGGTGGTCGTCGTCGCCGGAGAGACCGGGTCCGGGAAGACCACCCAGCTGCCCAAGATCTGCCTGGAGGCGGGCCGCGGCATTCGCGGCACGATCGGGCACACGCAGCCACGCCGGTTGGCCGCGCGCACTGTCGCCCAACGCATCGCCGACGAGCTGGGCAGCCCGCTGGGCGACATCGTCGGCTACACCGTGCGTTTCACCGACCAGGTCAGCGACCGGACGCTGGTCAAGTTGATGACCGACGGGATCCTGCTCGCCGAGATCCAGCGGGACCGCCGGCTGTTGCGCTACGACACGTTGATTCTCGACGAGGCCCACGAACGCAGCCTCAACGTCGATTTTCTGCTCGGCTACCTGCGCGAGCTGCTGCCGCGCCGCCCCGACCTCAAACTCATCGTGACGTCGGCGACCATTGAGCCGCAACGCTTTGCGGCGCACTTCGGCGGCGCACCGATCGTCGAGGTGTCCGGGCGGACGTATCCGGTCGAGATCCGCTACCGGCCGCTCGAGGTCGCCGTGCCGGCCGCCGCCGCGCCCGACTCCGGGGATCCCGACGACCCGGACCACGAGGTGGTGCGCACCGAGATCCGCGACGAGATCGAGGCGATCGTCGACGCCATCGGAGAACTCGAGGCCGAGCCGCCCGGCGACGTTTTGGTGTTCCTGTCCGGCGAACGCGAAATCCGGGACACCGCAGAGGCGTTAGCGGGCCTGCGGCACACCGAGGTGCTGCCCCTGTATGCGCGCCTGCCGACCGCGGAGCAACAGAAAGTGTTCGCGCCCCACACGGGGCGCCGCGTCGTGTTGGCCACCAACGTCGCGGAAACGTCGCTGACCGTGCCCGGCATCCGCTATGTCGTCGACCCCGGCAACGCCCGCATCTCCCGGTACAGCCGCCGGCTGAAGGTGCAGCGGCTGCCGATCGAGCCCATCTCGCAGGCGTCCGCGGACCAGCGGGCCGGGCGCTGCGGCCGGATCGCCCCGGGGGTGTGCATCCGGCTGTACGCGGAGGACGACTTCGCCGCCCGACCGCGCTACACCGACCCCGAGATCCTGCGCACCAACCTCGCGGCCGTGCTGCTGCAGATGGCGGCCTTGCAGCTGGGGGACGTCGAGCTCTTTCCCTTCCTCGACCCACCGGACCGGCGCAGCGTCCGGGACGGCGTGCAGTTGCTGCAGGAACTCGGGGCCTTCGACGCCGGCGGGGCGATCACCGACCTCGGCCGCCGCCTGGCGCGGCTGCCCGTCGACCCGCGGCTCGGCCGGATGATTCTGCAGGCCCAATCCGAGAGGTGCGTGCGCGAGGTGCTGGTGCTGGCCGCGGCGCTGACGATCCCCGACCCGCGTGAGCGTCCACACGACCGGGAAGAGGCCGCCCGCCAAAAGCACGCCCGCTTCACCGACGAGCATTCGGATTTCCTGTCCTACCTCAACCTGTGGCGGTATTTGCGCGAGCAGCGTAGAGCGTTGTCGGGTAACGCTTTTCGTCGGATGTGCCGCGAGGAGTTCCTGCATTACCTGCGCGTGCGGGAGTGGCAGGATCTGGTGGGGCAGCTGCGCAGCGTGGCCCGCGATCTGGGCGTCGTCGAGGAGACCGGCGAACCGGCCGACCCGGGCCGCGTCCACGCGGCGGTGCTCGCCGGCCTGCTCTCCCACATCGGGATGCGCCGCGAGGACGACCGGGATTACCTGGGCGCCCGCAACTCGCGCTTCGTCCTGGCGCCCGGGTCGGCGCTGAGCAAGCGGCCGCCGCGCTGGGTCGTGGTGGCCGAGCTGGTCGAGACCAGCCGCCTGTACGGCCGGACCGCGGCGCGCATCCAGCCCGAGGCCGTCGAGCGGATCGCGGGCGAACTGGTGCAACGCAGCTACAGCGAACCGCATTGGGACGCCAAGCGCGGCGAGGTCATGGCGTACGAGCGGGTCACCCTCTACGGCCTGCCGCTGGTGGCGCGCCGCCGCGTCGGCTACGCCGGCGTCGACCCGGTGGCGGCGCGCGAACTGTTCATCCGGCACGCGCTCGTCGAGGGGCAGTGGCAGACCCGGCACCACTTCTTCGGTGACAACGCGCGCCTGCGGGCCGAGGTGGAGGAGCTCGAGGAGCGGGCCCGCCGCCGCGACCTGCTCGTCGGCGACGAGGAGATCTTCGCGCTCTACGACGCCCGCATCCCCGCCGACGTGGTCTCCGCCCGGCACTTCGACGCATGGTGGAAAAAGCAGCGCCACCGCACCCCCGACCTGCTCAGCTTCACGCGCGAGGACCTGCTGCGCTCGCCCGACATCGCGGACGCCGAACGGCCGGACGCCTGGCAGGCCGGCGACGTCGCGCTGCCCTTGACCTACCGGTTCGAACCCGGCGCCGCGGACGACGGTGTCACGGTGCACGTGCCGATCGACGTGCTGGCGCGCCTCGGCGGCGACGAATTCGCCTGGCAGGTGCCGGCCCTGCGCGAGGAACTGGTCACCGCGCTGATCCGCTCGCTGCCCAAGGATCTGCGCCGCAACTTCGTCCCGGCCCCCGACACCGCCCGCGCCGTGCTGGCCCACATCGACCCGGCGGGCGAACCCCTGCTGCCGGCGCTGCAGCGCGAATTGCGCCGCCGCACAGGGGTTGTCGTTCCCCTCGAGGCGTTCGGACTCGACAAGCTGCCGCCGCATCTGCGGGTGACGTTCGCCGTCGAGGCCACCGACGGCACGGAGGTCGACCGCGGCAAGGACCTGGCGGCGCTGCAGGAGCGGCTCACCACGCCGGCCCGCCGGGCCGTCGCGCAGGCGGTGGCGGCTGAGCTGGAGCGCACGGGCCTGCGCGGGTGGCCGGACGACGTCGACGAGCTGCCCCGCGCGGTCGAGCGCACGATCGACGGGCGCACGGTGCGGGGGTACCCCGCCCTCGTCGACGCCGAGTCTTCCGTCGAGCTGCGGGTGTTCGCGACGCCGGCCGAGCAGGCCCGGGCGATGGGATCCGGCACGCGGCGGCTGTTGCGGCTCAGCCTGCCGTCACCCGTGAAAGCCGTTGAGCGCCAACTGTCCCCGCGCACCCGGCTGGGGCTGGGCGGCAACCCCGACGGGTCGCTGTCGGCGCTCATCGAGGACTGCGCCGACGCCGCGGTGGACGCGTTGGTGCCAGAACCCGCGTGGACCCGCGCCGGCTTCGCCGCGCTTCGCGACAGGGTCGCGACGGCCCTGGTGCCGCAGACCGTCCAGGTTTTGGGACGCGTCGAAGACGTGTTGGCGGCCGCACAGCATGTCCGCCTCGCGCTGCCCGCACAGGCGCCGCCCGCCCAGCAGGAGGCGATCGCCGACATCCGCGCCCAGCTCGATCGGCTGTTGCCAACCGGTTTCGTCACCGCCACGGGTGTCGGCGGTCTCACCGACCTCACCCGCTACCTGACCGCGGTCGGCCGCCGCCTCGACCGGCTGCCGCACGGGCTGCAGGCCGACCGCGAACGCCTGCAGCGGGTGCGGGCCGTGCAGGACGCCTACGCCGAACTGCTCGCGACCCTGCCCGCGGCGCGCAGGGCGGCCGCGGAGGTGCGCGACATCGGACGACAGATCGAGGAGTTGCGGGTGAGCTTGTGGGCACAACAGCTGGGCACGCCCCGCCCGGTCAGCGAACAGCGCATTTACCGCGCGATCGACGCGGTACGCGACCACGCCTGAGCGCTCGCTCAGCCGCCGATAGCGTTGCACCTCAAGGCCTTTCGCAGCGTCGCCGTCCTGCCCGGTGCCACCACCGCCCCCGGGTAGGCCGGGCCCGCGACCGCCGCGCCCGCGGCGCCCGGCGGGTTGCGACCAAACGACGGCTCGCGGCGACCGCCGGGGTGTAACGTGCCGGTGTTCGCTCATCAATTCCCAGGAAGCACTCATGGTGGACATCCCAAGCGACGAACCGGCCGAACCGCCGCTGGAGTGGGCAGAGGCGCAGCCGCTGCTGCGCCCGGTGCTGCGGCCGCAGAGCTACGTCAACCACCTGGTCAACAACGAGGCCCAGCCCTGGGTGCGCCAGGTATTGCCGTTCATCAGCGAGTTGGTGGTGGTGGACCTGCCGGACGCGCGCGCCATGGTCACCCCGCAGGAGACCACCGCGTGGGGAATCAGCGGCGAGCAGGCGTTCGCCGTCGCCCGGGAGAACCTCACCGCCCGCCAACAGACGTTCGCGCCGGGCGAAAGGTTCCTGTTGCAGGACGCCGACGGCAGCTCCTACATCGATTCGATGATCCTGGCCACCGGCTGGCTGGGCTCCCTGTCCGTCCCCGGCGGCCCGCGACCCCTGGTGTTCTTCCCCGGCGACGGCGCGTTGCTCCTGGGCACCGACGCCCCCGACGTGGCCCCGGAGCTGTTCTCGATCGCCGAGCAGATGTACCGGGACGCCTCCGTGCCGATCTCCCCACAGGGCTACACCTTCGAGGGCAGCACCATCGTGCCGTTCGACCAAGCCGGCCCGCACCCGCTACGTGACCTGGCGCTGCGGGCACGAACGATCTTGGCCGCCAACGAATATCGGCAGCAGACCGAGTTCCTTCGGGAGCACTACGAGCGCGAGATGTTCCCGCAGTACGTCGGCGCGGCGCGCATCGTCGAGACGTCCTGGGGGATGCGGACCACCGCCGTCTGGGGGCAGGGCATTCCGTGGGAGTTGCCGCAGACGGACTACGTGACGTTCCTGGCCGGCGACCCGGCCAACGTCTCCGACACGTTCTCGGTACCGTTCGCCACCGTGGTCGACGTGGTGGGCATCCTGCCCGTGGTCGGGCTCAACCCGGTGAGGTACCGCGCCACCGAATGGCCGACGCCCGACGCGCTGGCGGCGCTCAAGGCGCACACCGTCAGCCTGCCCAACGCCTGAGCGGCCTCAGTCCGGGGGCTCGTTCTCCGAGCCGCGGGTGGCGGTGTTCTCACGCTCGCTGGGCTTGCCCGGCACATCCGCGGCCTCCCGGTCGTCGGCGACCTTCTCCTCGAGTTCGTCGACAATGTTCTCCAGCTGCTGAGCGCGGCTCACGGGGTCTTCGTCGGGTTTTGTCATATCGCCTTCCTGGAGTGGCAAGGGCACGGATCCCACCGCTGAAATCCGCCGCCATCCCATACCCCGCCGCAACGCGGGTAATCGGATTGCGACGGACGTCGCAGTGCGCCCGCCGTGCGGAACGGCGAGACGCCGAACGACGAGACATAGCGGCGCGGCAATGGAAGTATCGCAGAGGTGGCCACCCAGAAACCGCAGACCATCTCGTACCCGGCTCCCGACCGACGCCCGCACCGCCACCAGGCCGACCCGCTCGACCCGCACGTCATCGTCCTCTTCGGCGCCACGGGTGACCTGGCCAAGCGCAAGCTGCTGCCCGGCCTGGCCTACCTGGACCAGTCCGAGCTCGCCCCCCACATCCAGATCGTCGCCACCTCGCTGGAAGACCTCAGCGACGACGACTTCCGCGACCTGGCCAAGAAGGCGATCGACGACTTCGGCACCCACAAGCTGACGCCCGAACAATGGGCCAACTTCGAGAAAATCGTCACCTACGTGCCGCAGGGCGCCGGACCTCAGGCGCTGGCGGATGCGGTCGCCCAAGCCGAGGAGAATCTCGGCGGCGACAACGTGCGCCGCCTGCATTACCTGTCGGTGCCGCCGAAGGCGGCGCGCGACGTCATCACCATGCTGCGCGACGCGAAGCTGGTCGAACGGTCGCGGGTGGTCATGGAGAAGCCGTTCGGGACGGACCTGTCCAGCGCGGTCGCCCTCAACGACTTCGTGCACGAAACCTTCGAGGAATCCCAGATCTTCCGGATCGACCACTTCCTGGGCAAGGAGGCCGCGCAGAACATCCTGGCGTTCCGATTCGCCAACGGCCTGTTCGAGCCGATCTGGAATCGCAACTTCATCGACCACATCCAGATCGACATCCCCGAAGCCCTCGGGCTGGACCAACGCGCCAACTTCTACGAGGAGACCGGCGCGTACAAGGACATGGTGGTCACCCACCTGTTCCAGGTGATGGCGTTCGTGGTGATGGAGCCCCCGACGGCGCTCGAGCCGTTCGCCATCAGCGAGGAGAAGAACAAGGTCTTCCGCTCCATGCTGCCCATCAAGCCCTCCGACGTGGTGCGCGGGCAGTACTACGGTTACCGCGAAGAGAACGGCGTGGCAAGGGATTCCGACACCGAGACGTTCATCGCGCTCAAGGTCGGCATCGACAACTGGCGCTGGGCCGGGGTGCCCATCTACCTGCGCACCGGTAAGAAGATGGCCGAGGGAATCCGGGTGATCTCGATCGCCTTCAAGGAGGCGCCCCGCACCATGTTCCCGCCGGGTTCGGGCGTGGGGACGCAGGGCCCGGACCACCTGACCTTCGACCTGGCCGACAACTCGAAGGTGTCGTTGTCGTTCTACGGCAAACGCCCCGGCCCGGGAATGAAGCTGGACAAGCTGTCGATGCAGTTCTCCTCGCAGGAGATCGACACCGTGGTCGACGTCCTGGAGGCCTACGAACGGCTGATCCTCGACGCGATGCGCGGCGATCACACGCTGTTCAACACCGCCGAGGGCATCGAATCCCTTTGGGAGCGTTCAGAACAGCTGCTCGAGGACCCGCCCCCGGCCAAGCTCTACCAGCCGGGCACCTGGGGCCCCAACGCGATTCACCAGCTCATCGCGCCGAACGCGTGGCGCCTCCCGTTCGAGCGGGGCTGGCGGGAATCCAAGCGCTAACCTTGCAGTTCGGCGGTCAGATAGCTGATCGCCCGCCGGAAGGAAGCCAGAATCTCGTTGTCCGGCAACACGAATCCGTAGCGGTCATACAACTGCTCGGTGGGGAACTGGGTGACGCGCCAGCCGGTGGCGCTCAGGTGATCGGCGGCGGGCCGACGGGCGCCCAACCACACCAGTTCGGCCACGTCGACGTCGAGGCCGTGGTCCCGCCAGGCCGCGCGCATCGACCGGGCGCGCTCGTCGGTGAAAACGCCCATGTCGGTGATGTTTTCGGTGGCCAGCCGGCTGCCGGGCGCGCTGAGCGCGGTGATGCTGTCCAGCAGCCGGTCCTGGGCCTCGGGCGGCAGGTAGGGGAGCAGGCCTTCGGCGATCCAGGCGGTGGCCGCCGTATCGTCAAAACCGTTGTCCCGCAGGGCCCGCGGCCAGTCGTCGCGCAAGTCGATGCTCACGGTGCGCCGCTGCGCGGTCGGCTCGGCGCCGATCCCGGCCAGGGTCTCGGTCTTGAAGGCGATCACCTCGGGCTGGTCGACCTCGAACACCACCGTGCCCTGCGGCCAGGCCAGTCGGTAGGCGCGCGCGTCGAGCCCGGCGGCCAGGATGACGGCCTGGCGCACGCCGTCGGCCGTCGCGGCGCCGAAGAAGTCGTCGAAGAAACGGGTCCGCACCGTCATCTGCTCGGACCGCTGCCGCAGCGTCATCGGCATGTCGTCACTGTCGAGGGGGACCTGCCCGTCGAGCATCCGCGTGAAGAATGGGTGACCCACCGCGCGCACCAGCGGCTCGGCGAACCGGTCGTCGAGCAGCGGCTCCGGCTGCCGCGAGGCCAGCGCCCGCGACGCCGCCACCATGGTGGCCGTCGCACCGACGCTCGAGGCCAGGTCCCAGCTGTCGCCCTCGCTGCGTGCCGTTCCGGACGGTGACATGGATTCCCCTTCCTGCGCGTTGCGGCCCCGCGGCCGTCGAGATCGACGCTAGCGCGGCCCGGCCCGAAACGGCACCACGATAACGTCGGTCTCGACGCCACGAGGAGAAAGCACACTTCATGACACCGAGCCTGCGCCCCCGCCGATCGGCCCTCTACCTGCCCGGCAACAAGCCGCGGGCGCTGGAGAAGGGGCAGAGCCTGCCCGCCGACGTGCTGGTGTTCGACCTCGAAGACGCGGTGGGACCGGACACCAAGGCCGAGTCGCGGGCCGCGGTGTGCGAGGCGGTCCGCACCGGCAGCTATGCGCCCCGCGAGGTCGTCGTGCGCATCAACGGCCTGGGCACCGAGTGGCACGAGGACGACCTGGCGGCGGTGGCCGGTTCGGCAGCGCACGGCGTGCTGGTGCCGAAGGTCGAAGGCGGCGAACAGGTCCGGGCGTTGGCCGCGTCCCTCGACGCCCTGGGCGCACCGGAGTCCTTGCACCTGTGGGTGATGATCGAAACGCCCAAGTCGTTTCTGCGTGCCGAGGAGATCGCATCGGCCAGCGAGCGGCTCGCCGCGCTGGTCATCGGCACCAACGACCTGGTCAACGACCTGCACGGCCTGCACGTGCCGGGCCGCGCGCCGATCGCCGCCGCGCTGTCGCTGGCCGTGCTGGGGGCGCGGGCGGCGGGCAAGGCCGTGCTGGACGGGGTGTTCAACGACATCACCGACGAAGCGGGGTTTCGCGCCGAGGCCCGGCAGGGCCGGGAGATGGGGTTCGACGGCAAAACCCTGATCCACCCGTCCCAAGTGGGCCCCGCCAACGCGGTCTTCGGCCCCTCGGAGCAGGAACTCGCCCACGCACGCAAGGTCGTCGCCGCCTACGACGAGGCGCGGGCGGCGGGCACCAGTGTCATCACCGTCGACGGCCGCATGATCGAGAGCCTGCACGTGCGCGACGCCCAGCGCATCCTCGCGCTCGCCGAGCGCATCCTAGAACTCGAGTCCTGACCGGCGGGCGCGGTTGCGCCGCCCCGGCGCCGACTGCACAGTCGTAACCGGGGACGTTCCCCCATCGCGAACAGGCGAGACCGCCGCGCCGCGAGAACCCGGGCCGACCGGCCGCGGTCGGCTACACGGTAGGTTGAACGCGGTTTCGACGACCCGAGAGGAGATGACGTGGGCCCAACCGCGGCCATGGCCGAGGCCGACCGCGCGTGGATGATCGACACGCTGCTCGCGCTGCTGCAGACCCCGAGCCCGTCGGGTCGCACGGACGCGGTGATGCAGTTGATCGGCGACATCTTCGACGACTTCGGGGTGCCGTTCACGCTGACCCGGCGCGGCGCGCTGACCGCCGAACTGGCCGGCGAGTCGCGGACCACCGACCGGGCGGTGGTGGTCCATTCGGACACCATCGGCTGCATGGTGCGCGAGCTCAAGGACAACGGCCGCCTCGAGCTGGTGCCGGTCGGTACCTTCTCGGCGCGCTTCGCCGCGGGGGCCCGCGTGCGCATCTTCATCGACGACCCCGACGAGTTCATCACCGGCACCGTGCTGCCGCTGAAGGCCAGCGGGCACGCGTTCGGCGACGAGATCGACACCCAACCCACGGGCTGGGAGCACGTCGAGGTACGCATCGACCGCAAGGTGTCCTCCCGGGAGGACCTCGTCCGGCTGGGCCTGCAGGTCGGCGACTTCGTCGCGCTGATCACCAGTCCGGAGCTCACGGCCGACGGCTTCATCGTCTCGCGCCACCTGGACGGCAAGGCGGGCGTGGCCATCGCGCTCACGCTGGCCAAGAACTTCGCCGAGAACAAGGTGCTGCTGCCGCACCGCACCACGATCATGGTCACCATCACCGAGGAGGTCGGCCACGGGGCCAGCCACGGCCTGCCCGCCGACGTCGCCGAGCTGGTGTCGGTGGACAACGCGGTGTGCGCGCCCGGCCAGCATTCCCTCGAGGACGGCGTGACGATCCCGATGGCCGACATGCACGGACCGTTCGACTATCACCTGACCCGCAAACTGTGCCGGCTCGCGCAGGAGTGCGGAATCCCGTTCGCGCGCGACGTGTTTCGGTATTACCGGTCGGACGCCGCGGCGGCCATCGAGGCGGGCGCCAACACCCGCGCGGCGCTGGTCGGTTTCGGACTCGACGGCAGCCACGGGTGGGAGCGCACCCACATCCAATCGCTGGAGGCCGCGTACAACCTGCTGCACGCCTGGCTGCAGACGCCGTTGACCTTCGCCAAGTGGGACGCCAAGCCGACGGGCAGCCTGCGCGACTTCCCGTCGTCGAAGCAGCCCGCCCCCAGCGAGCGGTGGGTGCCGTTGTCCCGCGGGGACTACGAGCTGCCGGGCGATGCTTCACCGGGCACGCACTGGCCGCCCTCGGAGGGGCCGCAGGCGTAGGCCCGCTACAGCTGCGCCCAGACGATCTTGGTCTGCAGGTAGGTCTCGAGCCCGGCCTTGCCGGATTCGTGGCCCCAGCCGGACTGCTTGTATCCGCCGAACGGCATGGAGTGGTCGTACTGGAACTGGCAGTTGAGGCCCACGGTCCCGGCCTTGATCCGCTTGGCCAACCGGTGGGCGCGGCCGAGGTCCTTGGTCCACACGGTCGCTGCCAGCCCGTAGGAGCTGTTGTTGGCCAACGCGACGGCTTCGTCCTCGTCGTCGAACGGCAGGATCGTCACGACGGGGCCGAAGATCTCCTCCTGGAAAAGCCGGCTGGAGTCCGGGTCCACGTTGGTCACCACCGTCGGGTGCACGAAGAACCCCTTGCGGTCCAATCGGTAACCGCCGGTGACGAATTCGGCGCCCTCGGCCCTGCCCTGCTCGAGGTAGCCGAGCACCCGGTCGAGCTGCTTTCGACTGATCAGCGGGCCGCTCATGGTGCCTTCCTCGTGGGGACCGCCCATTTTCATGGCGTCGGCGATCGCCGTCATGCCCTCGACCACACGGTCGTAGACGCTGCGGTGCGCGAAGATTCGCGACCCGCACACGCAGGCCTGCCCCGAGTGCACGAACGCGCCGAACGCCGCCAGCGTCAGGGCCTTCTTGACGCTCGCGTCGTCGAAGATCAGCACCGGGGACTTGCCACCGAGCTCCAGGGTGACCTTGTTGAGGTTGCTGTCGGCCGCGGCGTGCACGATTGCCCGGCCGACTTCGGTGGAGCCGGTGAACGCGACCTTCTCGACGTCGGGGTGCGCGGTGATGGCCGCACCGACCGTATGTCCATAGCCGTTGACCAGGTTCGCCACCCCGTCGGGCACCCCCGCCTCGGCCAGCAACCGCATCAGGACCGACGCCGAAAGGGGCGTCTCCTCAGCGGGTTTGACGACGCTGTTGCAGCCCGCGGCCAACGACGGAGCCAACTTCGCGCAGAAATTGAACACCGGCCCGTTCCACGGGAAGATCAATCCGACCACGCCATAGGGCTCGCGCAGCGTATAGGTGTGCAGGTGCGAGTCGACACCGGTGAGGCCGCCGGTGTTGACGTCGCGGGCGATGCCGTCGATCTTGGTGCACCAGCCGGCGTAGTAGCGGAACCACTCCGAGCCGACGGCCACCTGCATCTTGGCCTGGGCCGGATACATGCCGGCGTTGAGCATCTCCAGCTCGGCCAGCAGCTCGGCGTTCTCGTCGATCAAATCGGCCATGCGCCATAGGATCTTGGCTCGTTCGTAGTCGGGTTTGCCCGACCACACCCCGGACTCGGCGCTCGCCTTCGCACGCGCGACCGCCTCGTCGACGGCGTCCACGCCGCAGTCGGCGAATTCGGTGATCTGTTCCTCGGTCGCCGGGTCGAAGACCGGGATGACGTCCCCGGTGCCGCGGCGGTTGCGCACCTCGTCCAGCACAGCTTGCACCGACATGCCTGACCTCCTCGTCGAGGGATGCGGCCGAAGTTACGCGCTTAACCTCTCGCTGTCTACGGCATCGACGCGCGCCGCGGGCAAGCGCCGCGCTTAGCCGCCGCGGGCGATCCGATCCGCGCGCCAGCACCGCGACTGCATGGGGACGTCGATGGTCTGCGCCCCGGGAAACCGGTCGGCGAGGACCCCGCGGGCGTTGGCAAGCCGCCGGTCACGGTCCTGCGGGTCGGCGACGATGACCCGACTGTAGGTGGCGAGCATCGCCACCACGTTGTCGACCGTCATGGTCCGGACGAACGCGAAGGTCTCGCGCTCGACATGGTGGAAGATCTGCGGATCGGGCAACACCACGTTCTCGTGGCGCCGCCGGAATCGGTCGGGCGCGTCCAGCTCGGTCGGGGCGTCACCGGGCAACACCTCGAGGTTGCGCACCCAGTCCACGTCGCGGTCCCGGCTGGTCCAGATCAGCCCGAAGCGGCCACCGTCGCGCAACACCCGGCCGATCTCCGGAACGGCGCGTTCGGAATCCATCCAGTGCCACGCCGACGAGACGAACACGGCGTCCGCGCTCTCGTCGGGCAGGGGAATCGCCTCACCGCTACCCTCGACCGCGCGCACCTCGGGGGACCGTTGCGCGAGCACCGCCCGCATCCGCGGGTCCGGCTCGACGGCGACGACCCGTGCCGCCCGGCCGACGAGCGCGCGGGTGAACAGCCCCGTCCCCGCACCGACGTCGACGGCCACATCGCAGCCGGCCGGCAGCAACCATTGCACCGCCTGCGGTGGGGCCTGCGGCCGCAGCTCGTCGTAATCCTCGGCGATTGCGCCGAACGACATCGCACGTTCTCGACGATCAGTCACAGCGCCAACGTAATTCAGCCGGCTGTGCAAAGCATGTGAAAGGGGCGCGTCTCACCACAGCGCGCTGTGGTTGACCAGCGCGTCGGCGACCAGCCCCACTCCGAAGACCAGGAACAGCAGCCGGACCGACAACGGGCCATAGCGAGTGAGGATGCGCACCAGCCGGCGCTGGATGCGGTTCGCTCGGATGGTCCTCCGCATGGACAGGGCGAGGATGAGCAGCGGTGGAGCGAGCGCGATCATCCAGTAGCTGATGATCACCAACGGCCACAGTGGTGGCCGCGGATGCAGGGCGGCGAGCATGGCCAGCCCGGTCAGGTAGGGCACGGCGGTCGGGGCTTGGCCGGTGCCGACCGCCAGGCCCAGGAAGCCGAGCAGCCACGGCCGTCGCCGCATGGCGGCCAGGGCCCACCCGGGGGCTGAGGACTGCGCGGTCAGAGGGAAGTACGCCACACCGGCCAGGACGAGCCCGAGCACCAGTTCACCGCGGAACCGAATCGTCGGGGTCATGTGGAAATCGAGGAGCGTGGTGAGGGCGCTCAGACCAAGCACCGTGCACAGGCCGAAGGCCGTCGTGATGGTGAACACACCCGCGATGTAGCTCATCGCGCCGGGGACCGGGGACCGGCGACACAAGCGGCTGTCGAAGATGACGGCCGATACCACCCCGACGTTGAGGACGTTCAACGAGTCCAGCAGCGCCAGTCCTACCAGCGCAAAGACGAGGGTTAGCACCGGTGTTGGGCCTAGCGGGCGGCCGCGCCGGCCGCCCGCACCCGGACGAGGACGGCCGGCCGGGCCGCGACCGATGCGTCGTTCATGCCGCTGAGGATACGAGTTGGGCGACGCCGTGTCGGCCCAGGGGAGTGCCGCCGCGGCTAGAACCGGTGTTCGGCGGAGATGAACTGCGCGGCCCGCTCGCCGATGATCGCGCACGGCGCCATCGTGTTGGCACACGTGATCCGCGGCATGATCGATGCGTCGGCGACGCGCAAGTTCTCGAAGCCGTAGGCCTTCAGCCGGCCGTCGACCACCGACATGGCGTCCCGCCCCATCTTCGCGGTCCCGCACGCGTGCCAGTAGGTGCTCACCGCGTTGCGCAGGTAGGTTTCCAGCTCGGCTCCGCTGAGATCACCGGGCATCACCTCGCGTTTGACGAATGGCCGCAGCTCGGCGGAATTGCCGATCTCGCGGAGGGTTTCGATGCAGGCGATGGACGCCTTGAGGTCGTCGGGATGCGACAACGCATTGGCTTCGATGCGCGGGGGATCCGCGGGATCAGCGCCGCACAGTCGCACCCGACCGCGGCTCTTCGGATGCGTGGGCGAGCCGAACAAGATCCAACTGTTTTTCGGCAGACCGTATTTCGCCGCATTCTCGGAGGTGGCCTTGGGGAAGTCCCCGAGGCAGGCGAACAGGTCGGGGACCGCGATGTCCGCGGCTCCGGAATCCCAGAACAGCGTCGCCCCCGCCTGGAAGTTGCCCCGGACACCGTCCGGGAACTCCCAGACGCAGTCGAACCCGTAGTGGTCGTGGAAGTTTCGACCGACGCCGGGCAGGTGCTGGCGGGTCGGCACCCCGGCGCGCTTCAGCTCGGTTTCGTCGCCGACGCCCGACTGCATCAACACTTTCGGAGTCTGCACCGCACCGAGGGACAGCACTACCTCGGTGTCGGCGGCCACCCGGTGGACCTCACCGTCGTGAACCACCTCGACCCCGGTGGCCCGGTCCCCGTCGAATACCACGCGCGTCACCAGCGCGTCGGGCACCACGGTGAGGTTCGGCTTGCCCAGGTGCGGCGCGGTATAGGTGCGAAACAGCGACAGTCGCCTGCCGTCGACGCAGCGCAGATCGGTGATCGCGGCGCCGCGGATCTCCTCCATCAGCCTGCCGTTCGGGCTCTGATAGGTGGGGATCCCCAGCGCGCGCGCCGCCGCGACGGTCGCCGGCGCGAGCGGATGGACGCCGGGTGCCGGTTGTACGAACACCGGGCCGCCCCGCCCGCGGTGAGCGGGTTCGCCGCGGCCGTGCCAGTCCTCGATGTCGCGGTACAGGCTCAGCACGTGATCGTATGCCCAGGCCGGCTCTCCGGATTCGCGGGCGAACAGATCCCAGTCGTCGCGGTGCCCGCGGGCCCAGATCATGATGTTGATGCTGGATCCGCCGCCCAGCACCTTGCCCATCGAGAACGGGATGGAGCGCCCGAACAGGCGCGGGTCGGGTTCGGAGGCGAACACCCAGTCCCGTTCGCTACCGAGGTTCGACGGCCATTGGGCGGCCTCGGTCACACCGGGCACGTTGTCGGTGCCGCCCGCCTCCAGCAGAAGGATGCGCACGGCGGGGTTCTCGGCCAGCCGGCCGGCGACCACCGCGCCCGCCGATCCGGCTCCACACACGATGACGTCGTACCCGGCCTTTAATGCGTTGTCCACGAATCAATCTCCCACCGGCTCGCAACCAGCACAGTCGATACACCTTGGAGACGAGCCGTTCGGCGGACCGGTTCAAAAGTGGCGTTGATTCTCCAGAGTGGGAGATCGAATCATGTTGCTGCACTGCGCGTTTGATAATCCACATGCGAATCTGCAACGCGCAGAGATTATCTGGCGCTCGCCGAGCTGCGATCGACGGGGTGCACCAAGCCGCGCTACCCGGCAAGCTATGCCGTACGTCATACTACCATAGCGCGGGATACGCCCGATATGTCCTGTAGTTGCACAACGACATGTATGATGATCGTCATGGTACGTCGTACTGATGTCCGAGAGAGGATGGTCGCAGCCGCCCGCCGGCTTTTTCGTGAGCACGGTTACCTGGGCACCGCGCTGTCCGACGTGATCGCCGAAAGCGCAGCGCCGCGCGGCTCGCTGTACTTCCACTTCCCGGGCGGCAAGGATGAACTGGCGACCGAGGTGAGCCTGCTGCACTCCTCCGAGGTCATCGCCCACGTGAATCGCGTTGCGGGCAACACCGATTCGGCCGAGGAGTTCATCGCCGGTTTCATGGCCCACTTCCGTGACGAAATAGTGGGCAGTGGTTATCGACAAGGGTGCGCCGTGGCGCCCATCGTCATCGAATGCACGCCCGCCTCGGCCCCGCTCAGTGACGTCACCCGGCGCGGCTTCAGTGACGTCATCACCACGGTTGCGGCACGCCTGGCGGAGAAGTCCGTCCCCGAGGAAGCTGCGCGCAGCTTGGCGACCCTCGCCGTCACCACCATGGAGGGAGCCCTGATCCTCAGCCGCGCCCTGCGCAATCCCGAACCCTTCGATACGGCCATCACCGTGCTGACCGCCGCCACGCAGGACGCGGTCGGTGCGCACCGGTAACGACAACACCCACCGCGGGAGGACGCCATCATGACCGTCACTGACATCCAGACCCTTCGCGACTACCTCGTGGGAGCGTGGACGCTCGAGTCCTATCAGAGCAGCGCGCTCGACGGGTCCGACGTCCGCTACCCACTGGGCCCCGACGCCAAGGGGATCATCATGTACACCCCCGACGGTTACATGTCGGCGCAGATCATGCGGACCGACCGGGCTCCCGTCCGGCGGGGCGACCTGCAGGCCGCCGAAGACAGCGAACTGGCCTCGGCGGCAAGCGGATACCTTGCCTATTCGGGGCCGTACAGCGTGCTCGACAACAACGTCGTCGCGCATCACGTCGACGTCAGCCTGCTGCCCAACTGGATCGGCGGGACACAGTATCGCGCCGCCCAGATCGGCGACTCCAGGCTCCAACTCAGCCCCACCGAACCGGTGCTGATCCAGGGACAGCCACGCAACGGCCGCCTGGTGTGGCGGCGCGCGACCCCGCGCGCTTGATCGATAGGGCCTTCACCCACCGCCGACGTCAGGAGCTCTGGATGGGACTGCTCGACCACAAGACCGCCGTCATCACGGGTGCCAACTCCGGCATCGGCCTGGCCACCGCCCAGCAATTCATCGCCGAAGGGGCCGAGCGGGTGTTCATCACCGGTCGGCGCCGACCCGAACTGGAGGACGCGGCAAGGTCTTTGGGGCCCCGCGCCACCGCTGTCCCCGGCGACGTCGGGATGCCCGCGGATCTGGATCGCCTCTATGCCGAGGTGGCGGCGGCCGGCCGCGGCCTCGATATCGTGATGGCCAACGCCGGGTCCACCCGGGTGGCCCGGCTGGGCGAGATCAGCGACGACGACCTGGATGCCCTCCTCACGACCAACGTCAAGGGGGTGGTGCATACGGTGCAGAAGGCACTGCCGCTGCTCAACGATGCCGCTTCGATCATCCTGACCGGGTCCACCACCGCTGATCGTGGGCGCGCGGGACTGAGCATCTACGCCGCCAGCAAGGCCGCCGTCCGGTCGCTTGCGCGCGCCTGGGCCAACGAGTTGGCCCCCCGCAACATCCGGGTCAACGTCATCGTCGCGGGGTCCACCGCCACCCCGGGAAGCAACGCGTTGGCGGCCCAGACCGATCCGGACGCCTCGATCGAGGAATTCCGCGCGGCCCGCATCGCCACCATACCGCTCGGGCGATTCGCCGATCCCTCCGAAATCGCCAACGCCGCAGTGTTTCTCGCCAGCGACCTGTCCAGCTTCACCACCGGCTCCACGGTCACCGCGGACGGCGGTTTCAACCAGGTCTGAACTCGACACCGATGAGCGGGCGCCGCGGGGGGATCCCGCGGCGGCAACCGCCGTGTGTCATTGCATCCAAACATGCTGCAGGCGAATGTAACTGAATGCATGTTACGTCAATGACGTTCGGCGGCCGCGGAATAGGCGACACGGAAATGACGCTTTGGCTGTCATGCGCCGGGGCCGATCGCTGCGGCACTCCGGAGTGGCTGCGGCGCATGCGTTCACCTGTCAACGATGCACCGATCACGTAAGGAAACACCATGCAGCGACTGGAGCTCATTCAAGCCGGCGATCCCACGCAGGCCCTCACGCTGACCGAGTTTGATACCCCGACGCCCGGGCCCGACCAGGTGCTGGTCGCGGTGGAAGCCGCCACCGTGAATTCGTCGGACTTCCTGTTCATCAGCGGGCGCTACTTCGTTCCGGCCAAGCCGGGCGCACCGGCGGGGGCGGAGGGTGTCGGCCGGGTAGTGGCCGTCGGCCCGGGCGTGGACCAAGGGTTGCGCGGGCGCCGGGTCGCGTTGTTGCCCACCTACGGACACGGAACCTGGGCGACCCACACGGTCGCGGCCGTGACCGACGTCATCGTCGTGCCCGACACCCTGGACGTGGAGCAGGCCGCGATGCTGGGCATCAACCCGATGACGGCGCTGCTGCTGCTGCGCGACTACGGGGATCCGGACGCGCCGCAGCGGTGGATCGGCCAAACGGCCGGAAACTCCGCGGTGGGCCAATATGTGGTCAGGCTCGCCAAGCACTTCGGGCACCACACCGTGAGCATCGTGCGACGGGACGAGGCCGCCCAGTCGGTCCTGGATGCGGGCGGTGATCTGGTGATCGTCGACGGCCCCGACCTGTCCAACGATCTGGGGAGCGCGCTCGACGGCAACCGCCTGGACCTGGCGGTCGACTGCATCGGGGGTCCTGCCAGCACCCAGTTGGCCCATCACCTCCGTTTCGGCGGCACCCTGGTGTCGTACGCCGCCCTGTCCGGCCAACCGCCGGCGATCGCCGGGGCGGACCTCATGGGCAATCACCTCAACCTCACCGGCTTCTGGCTGATGAACTGGCTGCGCCGGGCCTCGCACGCCGAGGTCCAAGCCGCGTACGGCGAGCTGATCGCGCTGATCGCCGACGGCACGCTGTCCGCCCGTGTGCAACGGCGTTTCGCGCTGAGCGACTGGCGTGACGCCGTCGCGTTGGCCCGGGCCGGCGAGCGAGACGGCAAGGTGCTGTTCACGTTCGCCAACAGTCGAGGCTGAGCCCACGGCGCGAAAATGGGTGGCGGCGCCCGGGCGCGCCGCGCAAGACTCGGGTGATGCCGTTGCCGCGCTTCGCCCGTGACCCGGGCACCGCAGCCTATTACGACCAACGCGCCGCCGAATACGACGAGTGGTACCTCGGCCAAGGCCAGTTCGCCCAGCGTGACCGCCCCGGATGGGACGCCGAAGTCTCGCAAGTGGTGGAGCTGGTTGCCGCGCTGCCCGCCGCCCGAACGCTGGACGTCGCCTGCGGCACCGGCTTTCTCACGCGGCAGCTGCGCGGTCTCGTGGTCGGAGTGGATCAGAGCCCAGCCATGGTGGCGCTCACTCAGTCGCGATTGCCGCACGGCGTGGCGGTCGTGGCGGACGCGTTGGCGTTGCCGTTCGCCGCGCACTCTTTCGACCGGGTGCTGACCGGGCACTTCTACGGGCACCTGCCCACCGACGAACGCCGGGCGTTCCTCGGGGAGGCCCGACGGGTGTCGGGGGAGTTGATCGTGATCGATTCGGCGCTGCGCGCCGGCGTCGAACCGGAGCAGTGGCAGGAGCGGGTCCTCAACGACGGCTCACGCCACGCCGTGTACAAGCGCTATCTCACCGGCCGGCAATTGGCGGACGAACTCGGCGGCGAGGTGTTGTTGCACGGCACCTGGTTCGTCGCCGCGCGGGTGCGGTGGCGACGGCCCTGAAGTCAGCGGGGTCGACTGGCCGCGCTGCCGGCGAGCTCGTCGAGCAGCGCCCGGTTCAGGCCGAACGCGGCCTTGACCTCGTTGACGATGCGATCCGTGTCCTCCGGCCGGGGACACAGCGCATCGAGGCGGGCCCGATACGCGTCCTTATACGGCTTCGGCCGGACCGGGAATTCGTAAAACGCGAGGCCGGCGCCCCGCAGGTCAAAAGCCCGGTCCAGCGCGTTGCGAAGCATCCGGCCCCCGGAGAGGTCGCCCAGGTAGCGCGTGTAGTGGTGGGCCACCAGGGCGCCGCCCCAGCCGGAACCGGCGATCCGCCCGGCATAGGCTGCCGCCGCGGGCGACTGGGCGACGCGGGCACCGCCGCGGCTCCAGTACGCGAGGTCGGCGTCGATGGCGGGAACCCGTTCCAGGGCCGGGTCGTAGACGGCGCGCACCATGGGGTCGTCGCGGCGGGCGCGCACGGCCTCCTCCAACGCGGCGTACACCGGGCGCAGCCGAAGCAGATAGTCGGCGTAGCCGCTGGCGGCCACCCGGCCCGCGAGCAACTCGGTGACGAAGACGCTCTGTTCCGCGGCCTCGTGCTCCGCCGCCGACCCCTCCTTCATCGCCACCGAAAGGCGGCGCGCTGGACGGACGGCGGTCGGGGACATGGCCTGCCAGATTACACTGGTAGACGCCGCGGGGGCGGTGACGACCAGCCGGAAACAACGTTCAAGATCATTTGTTGTCATATGCACTCAAGTGTCGCTTCGCGGGTCTCGCCGTGCGGCGAGGACAATGCTTGTAGACGTGCCCGACGTCGCCAGTCGGGCGAATCCGAAAGGGAACGCAGATCGCGGCTGAATCGACTCAGCGACGACGGGGCCACCTCAACAGGGTGCTGGCCTCGGCATCGGCCTGCCGCCCAGCCCTCCCCGCACCGTTGGGGCTGATCGGTTGACCAGCGGCGGCGGCCGGGCAGCGGGCTTCGGGGGCACGATCCCCGACGCGGTGCCCGATCTGCTTCCGGTCGGCACGCCCATCGACCTCGACAACTGCGCTCGCGAGCCCATCCACATCCCCGGCAGCATCCAGCCCCGCGGTGTCCTGGCGGTCGTCCGCGAACCCGGCTTCGAGGTGCGCCAGGTCAGCGCCAACGTCGCGGAGTTGCTGGGTCGCCCGGCGGAGGCCGTCCTGGGACGGCACCTCTCGGACCTGATCGGCGCCGAGCAGTCCGCGCGCATCGAGCAGGCGGCCGCGATCTTCGGCAACCTAAGCCGACGGAACCCGGTGGAGTGCGTCGTAGAGGTGGGCGGCGAGTCGCGTCCGTTCGACGCCATCTTGCACCGCGACCCGGCCGGCGTGTTGCTCGTCGAGTTCGAAATGGCTTACGGGGAGCGGCCGTTCTCCTTCCCGAATACCTACCAGGCGGTCCGCAACTCGGTGGAGGAGCTGAACCGGGCCGACACCCTGACCGAGCTCTACGACACCGCCGCCCGCGCGGTCCGGGAATTGACCGGATTCGACCGCGTCATGGTGTACCGCTACGACGAGGACTACAACGGCGAGGTTGTCGCCGAGGCCAAGCGGGAGGACCTCAACTCCTTCCTCGGCCTGCACTATCCTTCTACCGACATCCCCGCGCAGGCCCGGGCGCTGTACGAAAAGAACTGGTTGCGGCTGATTTCCGACGTCGACTACACGCCCGCACCGCTGGTGCCGGCCGTCGACCCGGAGCGGGGAGCCCCGCTGGATCTGACGTATTCGACGCTGCGCAGCGTCTCCCCGATGCACATCGAGTATCTGCAGAACATGGGCGTGCACGCCTCGATGTCGATCTCGCTGCTGCGGCACGGGCGGCTATGGGGTTTGATCGCCTGCCACCATTACGCCGGCCCGCACCTGCCGCCGTTCGGCACCCGGGTGGCGGCCGAATTCCTCGGCTCGACGCTGTCGCTGCGACTCGTCGACCGGTTCGAGGGCGACTTGCTGCAGAAGCGCCTCGCCGCGCAGGCGGTGCTGGCCAAGCTCACCGGCGCCACGCTCTACGACGGGGAGCCGCTCGCGGCGGCGCTGCTCGGGGCTCCCGACCTGCTCGACCTGGTGCCCGCCGACGGGGTCGTGGTCGACATCGAGGCGGAGCGCCGGGTCCTCGGGTCGGTTCCACCACCGGACGTTGTGGCCGCCGTGGTGGCCTGGGCGCGCGGTGCGGGCGAAGAGATCGCGAGCACCGAGTGCTTGTCGCGCGACGTCCCCGACCTCGACCTCGCGCCGCAGCTGGCCGCCGGCGCCCTCGCGCTGAACCTGCCCGACGGGCAGTACGCCGTGTGGTTCCGGCGGGAGGTGCTGCGTTCGGTGGACTGGGGTGGGGATCCCCACAACAAGGCGATCGAGATCCGGGAGGGCGTCGACGGCCGGGAGGCGCGGCTCAGCCCGCGCAAGTCGTTCGAGCGGTGGCGCGAGGTCGTCCATCAGCGCAGCGAACCGTGGGCGCCCAGCGAGACCGAGTCGGCCGAGGCGTTGCGGCGCCACCTGGTGGAATCGCTGTACCGCCGGACCCGCGGCGCCTTGCGGGTGGCCGAGACGCTGCAGCGAAGCCTGTTGCCCGAATCCATCCCGACGCTGTTGCGTAGCTGGCAACTGTCCGCGCATTACGAGCCGGCGGCGGGCGGCAACGTCGGGGGCGACTGGTACGACGCGTTTCACCTACGCGACGGGCGCCTGGTGGTGCTGCTGGGCGACGTCGCCGGGCACGGCATCACCGCCGCCGGAACCATGGCCCAATTGCGCAATGCCCTGCGCGCCCACCTGTTCGCCGGCGCCGCCCCGGCAGAGGCGTTCAACCAGCTCAACGACTTCTGCATCCACATGTTGCCGGGTGCGTTCGCCACCGTGATCGCCGCGCGGATCCACCTGGACACCGGGGCGGTGGAGGCCGCGTCCGCCGGTCACCTGATGCCGTACGTGACGAACTCCTCGACAGTCGCCTATGCGCCCATCCGACTCTCGCCGCCGATCGGAGTCCGTGGTGTGACGTTCGCGCCCAGTACGTTCACCGTCGAGCCCGGGCACGGGTTGGTCCTCTATTCCGACGGGCTCGTGGAACGCCGCGGTGAGGTGATCGACGACGGTCTCGACCGGCTCGCCCAAGTGCTTTCGGGCACGAGCGACGCGCAGGCTTCCTGGATCTGGGCGGCGATGGCGTCGGACCGCATCGACGACGACGTCACCATCGTCACCGTGCGCCGTCCCTGACGTCGCCCGGCGCCCGATTACGAGGGTGTCGCTGCGGCGCCGTCGATGTGAGCGAACAGGTGCTCCAGCACCGCGTCGGGCGCTTCGATCTGGGGCCAGTGGCCGATGTCGTCGTCGAGCAGCACCACATCCGCGTTGGGAATGACCTGCCGGTAGCGCGTGGCCATGTGGCGGCCCGAGTTGGGATCGGCAGGGCCGTCGATGAAGCGAAGCGGCACAGATGTTTCCCGCATGGTTCGAACCCATCGATTGCGGTGCACCACACGGTCTTTGACAAAACCGCCGACCTTGTGGGTGACCCGCTTTCCGTCGTTGTATTCGAGGATCTCGTTGAACTGGCGACGCATCGCGCGGGACGGCTTGGTGTCGGCCCCGAAGAGTTCGTCGATGGATCGGTCGAGCGCGCGGCTCGACAACAACACCCGCCGAAACCGGCTCGCCACCGCGCCGAATGGTGTCTGCGAGAGCAGCGTCTGGATCGGCCGCGGGCGGTACGCCTCGTTGAACAGACCCCCGTTCAACCACGTGAGCGTGTCGATCCGCATCGGCCCCTGTAACTGCCGCCCGTCGTCGTGGCGGGTGAGCAGTTCCTGCGCCACAGAGTTGCCGAGGTCGTGCGCCAGGATGTGACAGTGCCGCAGCCCGAGCTCCGCGAGCAGCGCCTCGTGCATGTCGGCGTGATCGAGTACCGAGTAGCCGTAACCAAATGGCTTGTCGGAGAACCCCATTCCCAGCATGTCGGGGGCGATCACCGTGAAGCGTTGCACCAACTCCGGCCAGATCGGGGCCCAGTCCCACGAGTTGAACGGGTAACCGTGGATCAGCAGCAGCGGCGGACCGCTGCCGTCGATCCGATAGAAGACATTGAATCCCAGATAGTCGAAGTACTGCCCGCGGGATTTCCACCGCTCGAGTTCAGAGTCCACGCGCCGACCATAACTGGGTTCTGATTCAGAACGCAATACCGTAGGCTTGTCGAATGCGCCACGACGAACTCGAATCGCAACCCTGTTCCATCCTGCGGCCACTCGGCCTGCTCGGGGACCGGTGGACACTGGTCCTGCTGCGGCAGGCGTTCGCGGGGGTTCGTCGTTTCGAAGACTTCCACTCGGGCCTCGGGCTGAGCCGGTCGCTGCTGGCGGAACGGCTCGGCCGCCTGGTCGACGCGGACATCCTCGAGCAGCGGGCCTACCGCGACTCCCGGCGGACCCGTCACGAGTACCGCCTCACCGAAAAAGGCATGGACCTGTATCCGGTGCTGATGGCCCTGCGCTCCTGGGGTGACAAGTACATGGCCCCCCTGGGGCCGTTCGCGCACTACCGGCATCGAGACTGCGGCGGTGGAACCGAGGTGCACCTCGCCTGTGACCGCTGCGGCCAGGAGGTCACCGCGCGCGACGTGCAGCTCGAAGCCGGCCCAGGACTACGCGCTCTCGACGACTCGCCCTGACCGCGCTCACGAAACGTCCTGCGCCGCAAGGCGTTGGCGGGCTGCACGCTGTAGGCTGCTGCGGGGCGTCGCTGCGAAGGTGGGAGGGATAGTTGTCGGCTGGGTCGCTTCGGATCGGAAAGCCTTCAGTCAGAACGGTCATTGTGACCGGAGTCGTCGCCCTCGTCGCGGCGTATGTGGGCATGGTGTCGCTGTATGCCGGCACCGGGATGGGGCAGCCCCGTCAGGTCACCGAGGGGCGACCCGGTCCGGACGGCACCACCGTCACCATCGGCCTCAAAGAGGTGCACACGATCGACGGCGAGCTCGTCGCCGACGTCGCCGTCGCACCCGGCCCCGGCATCCTGGACCCGGTGACTCATGACCTGACCCAAGACCTCAGCGTGGTGGTGACGTCCGCGGTCACGCCCAGCAAGCGCACCTGGTCAAAAGGCATGCTGCCCGGCGTCTTTCCCATTCCGCTGAACCTCATCGGCGACGTGCGGCACTGGCCGTTGGACAACTACCACTCGGGTCCCGTCTCGGTGGAGATCTTCCGGGGAGCGGGGCCGCCGCAACGCGCGTCGGTGACCTTCGTCGACCGCCTTCGCGGCTGGCGGGTCAACGTCGCTGGGGCCGATCAGGGGGGTGAGCCGGCCCCGTATCGCGTGGAATTGCAACGCTCACCGACCACCGCGGCCTTCGCCACCGCCGTGGTGGGCGTGCTGGTTCTCCTGGCCGCGCTGGGGGCGTTCGTGGCGGTCCAGACGCTGCGGGGCCGACGCAAGTTTCAGCCGCCGATGACCACGTGGTACGCGGCGATGCTGTTCGCCATCGTGCCCCTACGCAACGCGCTTCCCGACTCTCCGCCCATCGGATGGTGGGTCGACGTCACAGTCGTGTTGTGGGTGATCGTGGTGCTGGCGTTGTCAATGGGCGTCTACATCTACTGCTGGTGGCGCGACTTGAAACCCGAGCCGGCGAAGCCGGGTTGACCCGCGCAGCGTCGTTCACCATGCCGTCGTCCGCCGGAAAGAAATTGTTGGCCGGACAACCTCATTGGGGGTTCTGATGTGTACCGCGTGTGAGTGGGGTCCGCACTTCTCGACGCGCGGCGGCGCGACAGGGGCGGCCGCGCAACGCTCGGCTCTCGACGCCGGCTCGCGGGGGAGCGGGGGCGGTGACGCCGACCCCGAGCGCGCCAGCTTCGTCTTTCGCAACGGCCCCGTCTACACCGTCGCCGGGCCGACGCTGTGGGCTGAGGCGCTGGCGGTCCGAGGTCACACCATCGCCTACGTGGGAGACGAGGCGGGCGCGATGGCTCTCGCCGGACCGGACACCCGCGTCGTCGATCTGGGCGGCCGGCTGCTGATGCCGGGTTTCGTCGAAGGCCACATCCACCCGTTCTTGGGCGCCTTCTTGACGTCGGGCGTGGACCTGCAGGTGCCGACCGCCGCCGACGCGCTCGACGCCATCGCCGCCTACGCCGGCGCGCACACCGACGGCCCGGTCCGCGGATTCGGTTGGCGCGTGGACATGTTCGGGCCGCAGGGGCCCACCCGCCAGGACCTGGACCGCGTTCTGCCCGACCGGCCGGGCTTCTTCTTCGCCATCGACGGGCACAGCCTGTGGGCGAACACCAAGGCGTTGCAGATCGCGGGGGTCACGCGCGAGACCCCCGACCCCGTTCCAGGGTTCAGCTACTACGCCCGCGACGACGACGGCGAGCCAACGGGTTACGTGCTCGAGGTGGCCGCGGTGCTGGCCGTCGTCGACGCCGTCGAACCGATTTCCACACAGTCGATGGGCAGATTGCTGCGGTCCTGGTTGCCGAAAGCCGCCGCCGCGGGAATCACCTCACTGTTCGACGCCGGGGTGCCACCGATCGGCGACGACCAAGCCGCGATCCTCGACCTCTATGTGCAGCTGGCCGGCGCCGACGAGTTACCGTTTCGGGTCGTCGCCAGTTACACCGTCAACGCCCCACCCGTCGACGAGGTCGTGCCCGGACTGCTCGGCGTTCGCGAGCGAATTTCCAGTGAGCTGGTCCAGGCGAGCGTCGTGAAGATCATCGGCGACGGCACGCAAGGCGGATACACGGCGTGGCTCACCGAACCCTATGCGGACCAACCCGATTCGACCGGCGCTTCGCCCTTCAGCGAGGCCCAGTGGCGGCAGCTCGTCGCCGACGTCGACGCCGCCGGCTTCGACGTCCACGTGCACGCCTGTGGTGAACGCACCACGCAGACAGCGCTCGACTGCATCGCGCACGCGGTCGCGCACAACCCGCCGCGGCAACGTCGGCACAGCATCGCGCATCTGGTGTTCGTACACGACAGCGACAACCGCAGGTTCGGCGAACTCGGTGTGATCGCGCAGTTTTCGGCGAACTGGATGTCGGCCGACCCGGACACCGTCGAGACCATGGCCGCGCGGTATGGCAGCCCGCGGCGGGATCTGCTCTACCGGCCCAAGGATGTGCTCGACGCGGGCGGCCGGATCTCGTTGGGCACCGATTGGCCGGCGGCAGGCTATTTTTCGACGTATCGGCCGCTGGATTCAGTGCAGATCGGGGTCACGCGGCAACTCATCGGCGACGCCGGCGCCGCGGTGCTCGCCCCGGCGCGCCAACGGCTGTCGGTCGCCGAGGCCGTGCACGCCAACACCCTCGGCGCCGCCTATCAGCTCCGGCTCGACGACAAGGTGGGTTCGCTGGAGAGCGGTAAGCGGGCCGACCTCATCGTGCTCGATCGCAACATCCTGCGGACGGACCCGCACGACATTCACGCGGCCCGGGTCATGCTGACCATGATGGATGGCCGCATCCGGCACGAGCTGTGACGAGCCGGCCCTCAGGTGCACAGCGTGGGAGCGTCGCACACGTTTCCGGGGCAATAGGTCGAGTGCGCGGCGTTCACCATGGACCCGACCTCGAGGAGCGTGACGCCGCGGGCGTTGAGGTGCGCGTGGATGTCGTCGGCAATCTGTTGCGGCGTCCACCCCCACGTGAGGTCGTAACAGATGAGGTGGGCTTCCCCGATGAGCGCCTCTTCCGTCTGCGGCGGCCAGGTGAGACCGGCGGCGCGCAGTTGCGCGAGGTAGGCGTCGTCGGCGGGGGTGGTGGCGCTTGCGGTCGCGGCGCTTGCGATCAGCGCGGCGCCGGCGGCAAGGAAGACGGCCAACCGTGCCGGCCAGCGAGATGAGGACATCCGGCTCCCTTTCGTGTCCGCGTGAGCAAGGCCGCCGACACGCGACGGCCAGCACTGACAAGCAGAATAGCGAACCGGAACAGCTGCGGCGGGGTTTGCGACTCAGCCGGTCGCGCTGAGGATCTTGATCGCGAAAACGAGGGAGTCGCCCGGTCGAATCCCCGCGCTCGGCTGTCCCTCGGGGTAGCCGTCCGCGGCGGTCATGGCGACGGCGACCGTGGAGCCGACGTTTTGCCCGGCGATGGCCTTCTGGAAACCGGGCACGACGCCGCCCAGTGGGAAGTCGACCGGCGCACCCCGCTGGTAGCTGTTGTCGAAGACCGACCCGTCCCGCCCGTTAACGCCCATGTAGCAGACGGACACGCGCGCGGTGGGCGCCACCACCGGCCCGCTGCCGGCGCGCAGCGTGTGCACCTGCGTCTGGGTCACGCTGAACGGCGTCGTCACGGTGATCACCGGCGCCGCCGTGTCCGTGGACCCGGTGACCGCGACGCTGCCCGTGGCGCCCGTCAGCGTCCAATCCGTCGCGCCGCCGCCCTGCGGTGCGGCAGTGGGGCACGAATCGGCCGCGGTCGCGGTGCCCGACGCGGCGAACGGCGCGGCGAACGTCGCGGCGCAGGCGGACACGGCGAGAAACGAGCGGATCCGGGGAGCTGTCACGGCCGTCACGCTACAGCCCTCCCGTCGTGCTCCTCCGGAGAGCCCGCGCCGCGTCGACGCGGTTCTAGCTCGCGGTGACGGCCAAGGCCTGCGCGACGGCGTCGAAAGCCCGTAAGGTGTCGAGCATGTGGGGTTCGTGGGAGTCCTGCTGGGTGGACACCTTGGCGGCGACGACCTCGGCGGCGCGGTTGACGTAGATCATCTGACCGCACATCCCCTGGCAGAGCACGACGTTGTTGCCCGGATAGGGGAACCACATCTGGTTGCGGTACATCCCGCCGGGCATCTCGTTGTCGTCGGGGCTGGCGGCGAACGCCTCGCGCGAATCGGGTCCGCCCTCGAGGGTGTCGGCCACCCACGCCGGCGGCAGCACCTGATGTCCGGTCAGGGACACGCCGTCGCGCAGGAACAGCGAAC
Organism: Mycobacterium sp. E1214; assembly: GCF_001666755.1. GTDB lineage: Bacteria > Actinomycetota > Actinomycetes > Mycobacteriales > Mycobacteriaceae > Mycobacterium. The sequence continues at coordinate 99,807 of NZ_LZJC01000021.1, forward strand.
CGAACCGGATCAAGTCGGTCAGGCAGGCGCTGACGCCGCCATCGAAGAATCCGGTGCCGGCCGCGTCCACACCGATGCTGGCGTCGCGCCGCGCGCCGAGGCGGCCCCACAGCAGTTCCGACATCAGTTGCGGCATCCGCGCGCCGCCGGCCACCTCACTGACCCAGCCGAGGACGTCGGATTCACACGAGCGGTATCGAAACGGGCCGCCGTGCGGCGACGTGCGCCGCAGGGTGAGCAGGAACTCCTGCAGGGTGGCCGGGGCATCGGGACGGGTTCTGGGCGCCCAGCCCATCGCCTGGTCGAGCAGGTGGATCTCGGCGCCCGGGTCGCGGTAGTCCTCGGAGAACGCGATGCCCGACCTCATGTCCAACAGGTGTCGCACCGTCGCACCCGCGTAGCCGCTGTCGCGCAGGGCGGGCACGAACGCGGTGACCGGCGCGTCGAGTTCCAGCGCGCCGGCCCCGTGTAACGCCCCGACGACGGCGCCCACGAGTGACTTGCTCACGGAGAACACCAGGTGCCGGCTGTCGGGTTCCAGGCCGTCGAGGTACTCCTCGGCCACCATCGACCCGCGGTGGGCCACGGCCCAGCCATCGGTCGCAGTCGCCGCCATCACCGCGGCGACGGTGGTGGACTCCCCGCCGACGTTGGTCACCGGCATGTCGGCCACCGCGGTGGCGGCCGCCGGCAGCTCCGCGACCGGCCCCGCTCCGCGCGAGATGACCGCCGTCGGCACCATCTCTTCGACGTGTTGGAACGACCACCGCGAGTACGGCGCCGCGAGCCAGTTGTCGAGCGAAATGCCGGCGGGGATTCGACTCACTCGGCCCTGCTCACGCCCGCGCGACAAGCCGCGAGACGATTGGCGCGGCCGGCGTCAGGGGCGTCGAGACGAATTTCGCCTTCATGCCCTTGACCCAGCGCTGGCAGCGCTCGCTGAGCCGATAGTCGTCGGTCTGCAGGTGTGAGCGGGTGACGAGCACGCCGAGTTGCGCACCCTGGGACCGCAGGTCGCCCGGGGCGGCGACGCGCATGTAGAAGGCCTCGGACCCGTCGAGCAGCGTGGCCCAGTCGTTGGCGGACCGGGCGAAGGACACCCGCCCCTCGTCGTCGATGCGCCAGACGCCGGTGCGCGGGGTGGCGGTGAAGATCTCGAGGTCGGGCGACGTCTCGGTGATGATCACCTGGCCCCAGACTTCATCCTCGCCATAGCCCCGCTCCCAACGCGCGTTGATCTCCGCGATGTCGAGTTCGTAGTCGACGTCCATGTATTCGAGCAGGTGGAAGAGGAACAACGGCATGTCGGCGTAGGCCTCGGTCGTCAGGTTCGTCATGGGGCTCGCCCCGGAGAGCCGCGGATTCACCTCGCCGAGGTAGAGCTCGTTGGAATCGAGGTCGTGCAGGAGGTCGACCTCGAAGTAACCGCGATAGCCCTCGCGGCGCATGACGTCGCCCAGCTTGCCCACCATCTCCCGCGCGGCGTGCGTCTGCGCCGGCGGCAGCACTTCACGCCAAATGTCGTTGCCGCACCAGCTGCCGCGGCTGGGTGTCAGCTCCGAGTATCCGACGAGACTGGTCATCGCGGGTCCGATCACGGTGCCGTGGCGGGTCACGGCACCCTCGAGGCACACCTCGACGTTGCGGATGCGCTTCATCACCTTGAATTCGGGCTGGGAGCTCAGTTCGGCGGCGTGCTCGTCCCAGTCGCGCTGGCCGTGCACGAAGAACGTCCCGCTGCCGGCGTTGCCATACGCGATCGAGATGACGAGATCGTCGCCCAGTCCGGCGCTTTCGGCCAGCGCCAGCAGTTCGTCGTAGGAGCCCGCCCGCCCGATGACATGCGGCACGCTCGGAATCCCCGCCTCGTTGGCGAGGCGCGTCATCACGATTTTCGAGCCCAGGCGATTGCGCAACTCGATCGGCGGGTGCATGACGTCCAGACCCGCCTGGCGTGCGAGGGCTTGAATCTCCTCGTTCATCATCACGAAGCAGCACTTGCCACCGGGGCCTCGACCCGCGATGAACTCGAGCGTCTCGGGATCGGAGAGCAGATGGCTGCACACTTCGTCCATGGAGTCGAAGTCACGGCGGTCGCGTCGTCGCGGCACGAACACCCGCGAATGGGTGCCCTCGAAGGAGTCAAAGTAGGTGAGGTAGAAGAAGTTTCGCACCCAACGGTCGATGCCCAACAGGTTGAACGGGGTCGGCGAGATGAAGTAGAGCGGCACTTTGTTGGTGTGGAAGAACGCGCGAATGTCCGACAGACCGTTCAGCGGGGCGGGGGCCATCACGCGGCCCAGGCTGACGTCGACGCCCACGGGCGACACGATGACGGGGCGGGCGGCGGCGCCGTGGCGCAGAGACGAGGGCTTGCGGTCATGCCCCGATTCTGCGTGATGCCGTTGCCGGTGTCGAAGTGGGTGCTAGCGGGGTGCGCGATCTGGACACTGGTCGCCACCGTCCGTTCGCCGCGCGTTCGCAACACCCGACTCTGCGGGGGTGGCGATGACGAAACCGTGGGCGACGGGGCCGCTGCGGTGCGCCCCGATCGTGTCCTCGGCTCTGAGTGGGCGCACCAACGCACCGGGAGCGGCGTCCGCCGCCGCTTACGATCGGCCGATGCCCGACCCACCGAGCGCCGACGACGGCCGCTACGTTGTCATCGCCGGCCGACGATGGCGCGCGACCGACCCATCGATCCCCGACGATCGTCGCTCGGAACTCGTCCGGATCCTGATGGCGTGGCGCCGAGAGGTGCGCCGCACCCGGGGCACCGCTCGGGAGTCGGAGGCCCGGGCGGGCGTGCACGCCGCGAAGGTCGCGTTGGGGGAGCGCGGCACTCCGCCGTGGTGGGAAGAGACGGACAGCGAGCGCCGCGCCCGCTGGCAGGCGCACGTCCCCGCGCCGATGTAGCGCCGCGGGGCGGTCACACGCTGGCGGGCACTCGCTCGGTTGCGGTGGCCCGCATCGTGTGGCGCAGGGCGGTGAAATCCGTGATCGTCTTCGTGGTCACGGTCGCCACGGGGCGGGCGCCGCGGCCGGTCGCTTCGCGTTTGGACACCATCACCACGCTGTCGATGTAGGGCTGAATGGTGGTGGCGTTCTGCACGGTGGCGACGATGACCAGCTGGAAGCCGAATTTGCGGAACGCCTGCAACGCCTGCTGCGCGAATTGCGGGTCGGACTTGGAGAACGCCTCGTCGAGCATCAACTGCGCGAAGACCGGCCTGTTGTCCGCACTTTCGGGGTTGGCCAGGTTGAAGCTCAGCGCCCCCGCGAGGCAGAACGCCATCAGCTTCTCCTGTTCCCCGCCGGAGTTGTCGCCGGCGTTGCTGTGGGTCCGGATCAGCTCGCCGGTGCTGACATCCCACTCGGCGCAGTCGAAGGTGAACCGGTTGCGGACGTCGAGGGCGTCGCGAGTCCAGGCCTTGTCTTCCGGTGCGGTCGAGGCCAATCGATTGCGCAGCCGCAGGATGTCGGCGTACTGGTCCAGGATGGCCTGCTTGTCACCGAGGCCGACCTCGGCGATGCGCCGCGAGATGGCACGGACGATCTCGGTGAGTTCGGCGACCGCGGTGAGGCTGCGCGACGTGGCACGCAGGGTGAGGCGGGTACCGCGATTGAACTCCACCGCGCCCAACCCGGTGTTGACGCGCTCGATCTGTTCGCTGATGCGTCGGGCCTCCTGCTCGGCGACGCGGTGCAGGGTCAGGATGGCGTCGGGCGCCTGCTCGGTGACCAGCCGCAGCATCCGCTCGTAGGCCTCGGGCAGCTCCCGCTCGTCGATATGGCGGCACAACGCGACGTAGTCGTGGACGCGTTCGTCGAACACGTCGCTGTCGTTGGGGATCGCGTCGGGGAACGCGGTGTCGAACGTGTTGAGGATTCGCGCGAGCTCATCGTAGGAGCGCCTGCGGCTCTCGCGGAGTTGTTCGCGTTCGCGCCGGATTGCGGTGAACACCGCGTCGCGGTGCGGTTCGGGGTTGAGCATGTCCAGCGACACGGGTATGTCGGCGGCATAGCGATCGAGCAGCTCGGTCAGCGGTTCGGACACGAAGGCCGGTGCGAGCCGCTCCTGCAACTCGAGGAGACGCGTCCGGCGCGCGTCGAGGTCGTCGCGGCGGGTCTGGATGGCGCCGCGACGGGTCATCAGCGCCTGGATCTGCTCCCAGCACTCCTCGGCGCGCGCGGTGAGCGCCTCGATGTCGGGATTGTCGGCCAGCAGCAACTCGAACTGCTCGCGGAGCCGATCGGCATGCCCGTCGGCGGTTTCGGTGTCGACGTGGGTCCACTGCTCGAACTGATCACAGATCGCCTTGAACGCGGCGACGCGATCCCGCCACTGCTGGCGTTGGGCGGCGATGTCATCGGCGACGCTGCGGGCCCGGCGAAACGCCTCCTCCGCCTTGGCCAGCTCCACGGTCAGCGCGTCGATCTTGGCGGCGACGTCGCCCTGGTAGAGGTAATCGGACTGTTTGAGCGGGCGACGGTCGTCCTTGATGGCCAGTCGCTCGGAGTCCTTGTACAGCCCGGTGTCGGTCACGGCGCGCCGGAACCGAGGGAACAGGTCCGGCGTGTCCACGCACACGTGATCCCCCGCGGCGGCGATGACGTCGGCGGCCTCGGCCGCGCAGTCGTGGCCCGGGTCAACCACGAACAGCTTGCCGCCCAACGTGTTCGGGTCGGCCTCGGTGACTTCGGCACCGACCAACCTGGCGCGGACGTGATGCAGTTGCAGCCGCCCGCCCATGTTGGTGTCGTTGACGAACCGCAACACCGCCTCGTAGTGGGTGTCCGGGACCAGCAAGCGCAGGCCCACCCCGCGCAGCACTTTCTCGACGGCGACGCGCCAGCGACTCTGCTCGGGCCGCAGGTCCATCAACTCGGCGATGTAGGGCAGCTCGCCGGGGTCGGTCCCGACAGCGGCGCAGATGTGTTCGCGCATCGCTAACGCGAACTCCGGAAGTGCCGACCCGACGTGCTCGACGCGTCTGAGTTCCTTGGCCGCGTCGTCGCGGGCGATGCGGGCGACCTTCTGCGCGTACTCCGCGTCGGTCGAGGCTTCGCGGCCGCGATCCAGTTTGGCGAGCAATTCCGTTGCCCGAGTGCCGAGTTCCTCGCGCAGGTTCCAGAACTCCTCGGCGGTGTCGGGCGCGTCGAGGCCGTGCGCGTTCAGCATCGCTTCGTAGGCGCCGCGTCGGCGCGCCACCTGCTCGGCCTGCGCCTCGGCGGCGGCCACCTGGGATTGCAGCGGCCCGAGGCTGGCGCTGGACCCGCTGATCTGCGCGTTCAGCGAATCACCTTCGGCCTTGGCCAGATTGAGCTGGCGGGTGACGTCTTCGTATTCGTTGCCGAGCTGGTCGATGGTGGCGTCGAGCGATGCGATCTGAACCGGGCACTGGGCCAGTCGAACGTGATCGGTGTGGGCGCGGACCATCGGCTGATCGACGAGGTCGATGATGCCCAGATCGGACGACTCCGAGGCGTAGCGCTGCTGGATCTTCTCGATGTCGCCGAGGATCTTGCGTTTGCGTTGCGCGACGGCCAGCAGCTCGCGAGCCTCCACCAGCGGGTCGATCTGCTTGAGCGCCTCGGGCAGCCGGGCCAGGCTTTCGGGTTCGTCGAGCATGAACTCGCGGACGAACTGCTCCAGCCCGCCAACGCTTTTCAACGACTTCGCCTTGCCGAGCAGCTGCTGGGCTGCGTCGGAGGCGCGGATGCCGATGGTGGCGTAGAGCTGCGCGAGGTATTGCGACTCCACCTTGGTGGAGAACCGCCAGTCGTCTTTGAACACCGCCGCATCGAAACGGCCGGCCGCCCACCGGTTGCACACGTCCTCGATGTCACGATCGCCGTCGGCCAGCGCATATCGGCTCGAGGAATCCGATCGCGATTCACCGGTCAGCCACTTGAGCACGAGCCCGGTGACGGTGCGACCGGTCGTACTGCGGTAGGTGACGGCGACCGCCGACCAGGCGGTGCCGTCACCCCGCAGGTACATGACCTTGCTGGTGCCGGCGTCGCTGCGCTGCCCCCACGCCCCGCGTACGTATTTGTCGACGGTGCGTCGGCCGGCGCCCGAACCCGCCGCGGTGTTGTCACCGGAGGCGTTGAAGTTGCGCCGGTTGAACGGCAGAAAGCCCAGCGAAATGGCGTCCAGCAGTGACGATTTGCCGCTACCGGAGGCGCCGGCGATCAGTGCGCCGCCCTCGCTGAACCGGATCGAATGGTATCCGTCGAAGACGCCCCAGTTGACGACCTGCAGGCGCGCCAGGTGGAACTGTTCAGTCATCGGCCGCTTCCCCCTCGTCATCTAGAACCGCCCCGTCGGGGGCGCCGCCGCCCAACAGGATCTCGAACTGCTGCTGCAGCTCGGCGATCACCGAGGCCGTCATCACGGCGTTGATGACCGGGCTGACCGTGTAGCTGTCCTCGTCGTCGCGGGTCCTGCGCAGAATTTCCAACGACGCCAGCCGCGCGATGGCGCCGTCGATGCGCCCCGAAAACGTGACGGTGTCGCGGTCGACGTCATTGAGAACCCCGGAGAACAAGCCGTGCATCTCGTCACGACTGATCACCACGGCCTGGTCCCCGGAGGCGCGCATCATCTGCGCCAGGTGCAGGGCCAGAATCGAGTCGTAGGTGCCCAGCGGTTCGCGGCGCAACAGCTTGACGCCCCTGGCGGATTCGTAGCGGGCCTGTTCGACGAACGCCACGTCCGCGCCCTCGACGACGCGGAGCAACAGGTCGAGTTCGGACAACCTGACGCACAGCTGGGCCCGGTACTCCAGGACCCAGGTGTAGACGTCGCGGTCGGTTTCGGCGCTGAGGTAGCGGCGGGTCAGCAGCTGCTGTAAGGCCCAGCAGGCGCGGTCGGGCAGTTCGGACACGTCGCCGTCGAAGCGCGGCCGGCGCTGGTGCGGCGCACGCGCGGTCTGGTCGACGTCTGGCAGCGCCGAAAAGCCGCTGTAGTCCGCGATCTCATCGACGGTCATGCACTCGCTCCTTGCGGGGTGGAAACCGGTTCGGTGAACAGCAAGCGCGGCACCTCCATCTCACGGTCGCGCCCGTCGAGTGACCGGAACCGCACGGTGGCCGATCCGGGCACGGTGCCGGAGTCCGGTTGTTTGAGCGCCCAGGACCACAGCACGATGATGTGACCGAGGTAGGCCGACTCGAGCATGGCCACCGCGTCCGGCAGCGACACCGCGGCACCGGAGCCGATAGCCGTATTGATCATCTCCGACATCGCGGGCGCGTCCACCTGGGTGGTCAGGGCGGCGAAACTGGTCAGGTCGACCTCGCCCTCGGCCGCGTGCGCGGGCTTGGGATTCGAGAGGTCGCCAATCCGAAAGCTCAGCGCGCCAACGGATGTGAAGGCGTGGCGGGCCAGGGGAAGCTCGATATCCAGCCGGGAATCGGTCAGCGAGGACTTCAGGAGGTTGCGGGCGGCGCCGATAGCCTCGTTGAGCTGACGGGCCACGCCGCGGCTCTGTTCGAGGGTACCGAAGGCGGTGAATCGTTTGATGCGTTGGGCGCAGCGCTGCTGGATGCGTTCGACCTCGTCGATCTGGTGTCCGACCAACTCGAAGAAGCCGGCCATCACCTTGCGCAGCGCCGGGTCGAGGGCGGGCAGGGCTTCGGCGACCGCGGCGACATCGGCCTCGAACTCGGCGCGGTGGTCGGGATCGTTGATCATCCGCAGGAATGCGCGGTGCGAGTCGCGCCCCTGGGAATCCCACGCGGCCTCGTAGTCGGCGTACATGCGACGCTGCCGATCGCGGTACTCCACGTTGCTGTCGATCGGCTCGTCAAGGGCCGCGGTGGCCCGCTCGATCATGGTCCCGTACTGACCGATGTCGGTGATCAGGCGTTCCATCTGCAAGGCGATGGCGTGGGCTTCATCGTAGGCGTCGGTGAGGTCGACGTCGTGGTCGTCCGGGCGTCCGGCGTCATCGAGCGCATCGAGTTCGGCTTGCAGCGCGCAGATTTCGGCCTCGATGCCGGCGCGGACGCGGCAGGGGTCGTTGCCGACCCGCAGGGCGACCTGCTTGAGCCGCGCCGCGATGCCATTGATGGAGCCGCCGGTCGCGATGGTGTCCTGTCGCCGCATGCCGCGCAGGAAGTCGAGCGCCCGGCGCGCCTCCTGGGTCAGGTAGCACAGGTTGCGCTCGATCCCGGAGCGTTGGTCGGCCACCCGGTGCAGCCAGCCTTGGCTGGCCCATGACTTGATCAGCGCCAGCCCGGACTGCTCGCCGGCCGGATCGAGCGCGGCCAGGTCGCGCTCGAGGCGCACGACGAGGTCGGTCTCGGGCACCACGCCGCCGCTGAGCTGACGCTCCATCAGGCTGGCGTAAAGGTTGAGGTTGAGCGCGGCCAGGAGGCGGATCGTGGGGGAGCCCTGGAGGCCGCGATTGAGCTCGAGCAGGTCGGCAGGCGACAGCGTGGTGTCGTCGTCCAGCACGTGCCCTCCGTTCCTGTCGGTCATAGCTCGGACGGTCCAACATAGGGCACGCGGACGACAAACCGCGTTCACCGGGTCGGGTGTCGGGGGACGGTTCGGGGTGGCGCAGTCACAGCCGCCACATGAACTCCTCCGACCCCAGCAGTACCAACGGGAATGACGTCCGGGCGCGCCGCTCCGGTCATCCGCCGGCCGGGCAGCGTCCCTTCGTTCACACCCCGATGACCGCCGCCGCGGCTAAAATCCCCTCATGGACACGCTGCTGCTCATTGGCAAGGTGTTGTTGCTGAGCTTTCTCGTGGTCGGCTGCGGCGTCGTAATCATCACGTACGCCCGCAAGCGCCGCGCCGGCGTGCGGCCGTGGCGAAACCCCTACGCCGCGCCCTACCTCGATATCTATAGCGGGGGGCCACCGCAGATACCACCGCCGCCGACGGTCGCGGAGCGGCCCGCGGCCGGTGACCCGCCGGCTCCCGGCCGCGTCTGACGCGCCGAGAGCTAACGGGCGAACGGCTGAGTCCCGACGACCGCGAGCAGCGCCAGTCTTTCGGCATCATCGGAACTCGGGTCGGCGGTGTACACCATGATCGTGAGGTCAGCGCCGGGCACCGTCAACACATCGCAGTCGAGGGTGATTGCACCGACCTGCGGATGGTCGATGATCTTGTGAGACGAAAGCTGGTGCGGCGCAACCACCTCGGCGTCCCATAATTCGGTGAACAGCTCGCTTCGCGCACGCAGTTCGTCAATGAGTCGCCGGACGTTCTGGTCGGCGGGGTAGCGTTGGGCGGTCGCACGCAGCGTCGAAACCTGAGCGGCCCGCAGCTCGAGCAGCGACTCCGCCGTATGCCGCACCCGGCCGGGCGCCCCAACGAAATTGCGCCACACCGCATTACGCTCATCGCCGACGTGTTCGCCCATCAGCGCCATGTAAAGCGGGCTGGCCACCAGCTGTGTCATCGCGGCGTCGAAGACGGCCACCGGCGTCTCACGGAGCCGGTCGAGCATCCGCTGCACCCCGGGCGGGATATACGCCGGCACAGTGCCCTGGCCGGGGGGCACCCGACCGGCCAGGTTGAACAGTCGGCCCCGTTCGGGAGCCGACAGCCGCAACGCACGAGCGAGCGCCTCGATGACCTGCGCTGACGGATTGACGGCCCGGCCCTGTTCCAGACGCGTGATGTAGTCCACCGAGATCCCGGCCAACTGGGCCAGTTCCTCGCGGCGTAAGCCCTTGGCGCGTCGACGCCCCCCGACCGCAAGCCCCGCGTCCTGCGGGCTCACCCGGTCGCGGTATCGCCGCAGGGCCAGCCCGAATTCCGCGGTCGCCATGCCTCTACTGTGCGCCTGTCGCCTCGCGACGTCCTGGTATTCGCAATCCTAGGAAGACGAGGCGGCTGGCAAGGGTACCGAGCCCCGGCGCACGGTAGACGCATGACGACAACACTCATCACAGGTGCCAACAAAGGTATCGGCCTGGAAACCGCTCGACAGTTGGCGGCGGCTGGGCACTCGGTGTACCTCGGCAGTCGCGATCTTCGGCGCGGCCACCAAGCCGCAGAGCAGGTGGGCGGGCGAGCCATCCAGTTGGACATCACCGACGAGGCATCGGTTCGGGCCGCGGTTCAGGTCATCGAAGCCGACGGGGGCCTGGACGTACTGATCAACAACGCGGCCGTGGAGGAACGCGCCGACGGTAACGCGATCATCGGTCCGCGCGACGTCACCGCCGAGGTGGTGCGAAAGACGTTCGAAACCAACGTGTTCGGCACGGTGCGCATGTTGCACGCGTGCCTTCCCCTGCTCGAGAGGTCCGCCGCACCGGTGGTGGTCAACGTCAGCAGCGGCCTGGGATCGGTGGCGCTGTTGGCGCCCGCTCCGCCGGATTTGTATCCCGGAGTGGCCTATCCGGCGTCGAAGGCCGCGTTGAACATGATCACGGTGCAGTACGCCAAGGCGTTGCCGCATATCCGGATCAACGCGGTGGACCCCGGATTCACCAAAACGGACTTGAACGGCAACACGGGCACCCAGACAGTGGCCGAGGGCGCCGAGGCGATCGTCAGGATGGCCCAGATCGGTGCCGACGGCCCAACCGGGAGCTTCGTCAACAGCCACTCAGAGCTGCCTTGGTGACAAGCCCGCTGACCGCGCCGCTCGACGGCTACCGCCGTGCCAACGCGAAGACGCGGATTTCGCGGCGGGCGCGGTCCCGGTAGGCGCCGTAGTTGCCCGCGTAACTGACGAATTCCTGATAGATGCGATCCGCCTCGGCGCCCGCGAGTTGCGTTCCGCGAATCGGGATTTCCTGACCCCCGATGGCGACGGTGGCGTTCGGTTCAGCGAGCAGGTTGGCCGTCCACGCGGGGTGCTGCGATTGGCCGAAGTTACTGCCGACGACGAACAGGCGGTCGCCCTCGCGCAGGTAGGTCAGGGCGATTTGGCGGGGGCGTCCCGACTTTCGCCCGGTGGTGGTGAGCAGCAGCAGGGGAACCCCGAACGGCCCCAGCAGGGTACGCCGGCCCGCGGTGTTCCGCAGGACCCTAGCGTCAACTGACGTGAAGTGACGCAGGAGCCAGGCGCCGCCTTTCGATCCGAGAAACCCGGTGATTACTTTCATGACGGCGGGGCCGGGGTCGCGGCCCCACCGCACGTCGGGAAAGGCGGGCTCGGTCATGGTCACTCCATTCAGGCGCGGGCGCAGCTCTGTTCAGCTACTCACCTTGAGGACGATTCCTCAAGCAGAAGCGTTCGCTTTCACCGGCGCCCGCCGACGACAACGCTGGCTTGCGTCAGTCGATCGGACGCCAGGCGCCAAGAACGGCGTCGCGATACCAGCCGCGACGCTGGCGAACCTGCACCCCGGCCAGGCTTTGGGCACTGACCCGGCTGTCGATGATGTGTTCCTCGTCGATGTAGATGACCACATGCGATGCCTGGCTCTGGTCGCCGTTCGGGTGCAGGAATATCAGATCGCCGGGTTCGAACGGGCCCGCCGCGGAGATCCGCAGGCCCATCGGGCCGGCGGTTCCCTCCCACTGCCGATGCACATTGCCGCCGAACTTGATTCCGAGGCCGTAGTTGTAGACCCAGGCGGTGAAGTTGGAACAGTCCAGGCCGGCCCCGGCGGCCCAGGCGGTCGAGTCGGGCGGGGCGTCCGGGTCCAGATTCTCCGGGGCGGCGCCCGCGTAGGTCGCGAAGGAGGGGTCCCACCCGGGGATGTGGTGATGCCGATACTGCAGCGCCAGCGGGTTACCGGGCGTATTGACGTAGCGCAGGGACACCGCGACGATGCGTTCGCGCCGCCATGTCGCGGAATCGCAGCCCGCACCTTGCGGGACGGCCGGTGCCGGCAGGGCGTTGGCGTTCGGCCCCCATCCGTGATTGACGTAGCGGCCGTCGGCGTCGGTGCGGTACCACTCGGCCGGGGGATCCGGCGATTGCGGCAGGTTGTCGCGATCAGCGAAATCGGCCGTCAACGAGGCCCACGCGCAGGAGAAGTGGTAGACCGACGCGGTGTCGGCGCGAGATTGTTCGCCGCACACGTCGGCAGCCAGTCCCCACGCCGCTGCGCAGAAGGCGAGCAGGATTCTGCCGAACAGCGTCGCGCCAGGCGTCCACACGGTCATTCCGGGCTCCCTCGAGCGCGTCGGGTTGCCGGGTGCTCCCCGGCGCAGCCACCAGCCCTGACCACCTAGCCGTTCTGCGAGTCATCGACCGGCCGGCTCACCGAAACACATCGTGCACCAGGCATCGTGGGTCGACAATAAAGTGCCGAGTTGAGAATGCAGCGGCGTGGGGGTGGAGGTTGTGAAGCGGACAGCGACGTCATGGCAGGCGCTGCTAGTAATCGCGTGGAGTGCCGTCGTGACGGGATGCACGGTTACCACTGTCGGCAGGGGTGTCGCGGCACCGACGCTCGGGCACGCTCCCCGGCCGTTGCCGGCGTCCGCACTATCGGGTTTGCTGCTCGACAACCGCGATTTCGACGCCATCATGGGTGCCCGCCTGGAGGTCGTCGACTCCCGAAAGACGATGTACACCAATGCCCCGCTCGACGACGGATGCCTGGTGTGGGCAGAAGCGCAGGACTACAACTACCAAGGCAGCGGATGGACCGCCATGCGCGAAGAGGTACTCAAGGACCGCCGTGACAACGCCGACCATATCGCCTATCAGGCCGTGATCGCGTTCCCAGAAGCGCTCGGCGCCAACAACTTCTACGCCGGCCAGGTGACCAGCTGGTCACGATGCGACAACCGGCGTGTCGATCTTCATGACCCCGGGGATACCGGTCCCCACTACTGGGAGCTAAGTAAGGCCACCGCCCGCGACGGCGTCCTGACGATCACGCGGACCCAGGAAAACGGGCGCGGATGGGCGTGCCAACGGGCGTTGACGGCAGCCAACAACATCGTCATCGACGTGAGCGCTTGCGCCGATGACGTCGGTCAGCGGGGCGCTGAAATCGCCCAGAAGATCGCGGGGCACGTTCCTACGGCGTAGCGGACACCACGCGGACACCGTCACCCTCTTTGCGGCGCCTCGTCACCATGCGCGGCCTATTCACGTCAGAGAGCTGACCTTTCCCATCAGCAACTGGGCGACGTCGACGGCGGTGGCGGTGTGGGCAGACGAGCCGTCACGGTCCGCGCTGGCGTAATAGACGACTTTCACTTCCAGGAGGCAATTGACCCGCACACCGACGGCTCGCGCTTCCGGCATCGTCATGTAACTGCTGATGTCGTCGATCGGGGCGGAGAGCACCGAATTCTTTTCGGCGATGGAGCCGACGCGGGAGGTGAAGTTGGGGTCACCGCCGATGGTCATCGTCGCACCGCCGCACGAACGCCAGCGACGGGCCAACGCGCTGAATGCGGCGTCGGCTGCCCGTGCGTCGGGCAACGCCACTACCGCCTCCTGCACGGCGATCGCCGCGGGGTTCGGGCTGGAATACATCCAATCGCTGGTGGCAACCGCCCGCACCTCCGAACCCGCATAGCTGTCCTTGAGGAGCGGATCGACCACGCCGCCGCAATCGGGAGGCGTCTGGGCGTTCTCCTGCAGAAGCTCGCTACCGCCGAAACCCCCGGGCTGATCGGGATCGGTCTTGAACGATTGCCCGAAAGCTCGGTTCAACTCCGCGTTGTCGAGAAGGGCCCGTTCGACCTCCCGGCCGGTGAGCGGACGGGGGACGAGGCCCGGCGCGGGCCGCGCCGCCCCGCCGACGATTGCGGTGCAGCCCGTGGCAAAGCCTGCGACGAGCAGCAGGGACACCCACCCCCGCACACAGTTGCGGCTGCCGGCGATCGGTTTTCGCACGCCCCCGGCGGTCACGGCCCGATCCTGCCACAGGCTTAGGGCGCTGCGTCGCGGTTCACCGAGCCAAGGATGCCGGCGGCGCGGCTGCGCGCGGCGGTACGGAATTCCCTGATCTGCCGATAACGGTCCCGGTGCCGCGCCGTTCTGCCAGGATGTGCACGATCTACCGCGGGCTTGAGGGGGCGCGTTGTCGTTTCTGAGCCGCCGCTTCTGCGGCGCGCTGTCTGCTGTGGTCGTCGTTACGGCAGCGTTCAATGCGCTCGGCCTGTGGGGGACCGCGATGGCGCAGCGGGCACAGTTCGGTCTCGAAGCGACCGTGTGCGTCGCCGCAATGCTGGTCGGGCTTCGCGTCGTTCGGCGGGTGCGCGGCTTGGCGCGGTGGTGGCGAGTCAGCTTGCTCGCCGCAATCGCGGTATTCCTTGCCGCCGAGGCTGTCTCCCAACCGGTCCGGATAGCCGATGACGGTGCCACCGCGCCGATAGCGGCCGTCGTCGGCTATTTCGTGGCGGGACTGCTGTTCGCGGTGGCGCTGGTGTGCCTCGTCCGATCCGGCCATGGGGCGGGCCCGGCGCTGCGGGGCCGGCAGGGCATCGTCACCGTCGGCCTGGACGGAACGTTGGCAGCATTGGCGTTCTTTCACCTGGTCTATGTGGCTCGGTTGGGGGCCATGCACGGCGCCGCGCTGCCGCGGTCGACCAACGCTCCAGTCGTGGTCGGTATCGCAGCGGTCGAGCTGGTCGTGGTGGTGACCGCTGTTCTCGTGGCCATGTGGTACCCGCTCGATCGGCCGGGGCGGACCAATTACGTGCTGCTCGCGGGAGCGGTCATGACCCTGGCCTCGTCGGACCGCCTGCTGGCCTACCTCCGCAGCGTGGAAGTGACGCGGCTGGACCTCTGGGTCGGCACCGGGTTTGTCCTCGCTCCGCTGCTCATCGCGTGGAGCCTCGCGGATTTCGGTGCCCGACCTGTCGCAGAGTCCGGCGAAGAGACGCCCACCAACTGGGCGCAGCTCACCCTGCCCTACGTCGGGTTCATGGGCAGCACCGCTCTGGTCACATTTCACGAACTCATCGGACGCCGCGTCGACCCCACGTTCATCGGTACCTACGTCGCGATGGCGGTGCTCGTGTCGACCCGGTACTGGGTGGCGATGCGGGTGCAGCGCACGCTCACCAAACAGCTCATCGAGGCAAAACAGCGACTGACCCATCAAGCGCACCACGATGCGCTGACCGACCTGCCCAATCGATTGCTATTGGCTCAGCGGCTGGATGACGCGATACGCGACGGGCCCTTCGTGTTGATCTTCGTCGACATCGACGACTTCAAAGAGGTCAATGACCGATTCGGACATGCCGCCGGTGACGAGTTGCTGTGCGCGGTCAGCGCGCGGCTGCGCAGTTGCCTTCGCGCCGAGGACACACTGGCCCGCATCGGCGGCGACGAATTCGCGATCCTCATCGCCGGTGTCGTGGCGGCGCCCGAGCTGGTCGCCGATCGACTACGAGTGGCGCTTCGCGGCCCCTTCTCGATACACGGCACTTCGGTGCGGGTGCGCGCCAGTATGGGGTTGGTCAGTCCCGCCACCGATGGGGTGCGGCAGACCTCCGACGATCTTCTCCGGCAGGCCGATATCTCGATGTACACCGGAAAGCGGCTAGGCAAGGATACCGCGGTGGTCTACCGGCCGGCGTTCAGCGTAATCGAGGACTTTCCCACCGCGCTCAGGCAGGCGAAAGGTCACGCGCCCCAAGGCTTTAGGCTTCGCTACCAACCGATCGTCGGCCTACCACAGGGCACCCCGGTCGCCGTGGAGGCGCTTGCCCGCTGGACCACTCCCAGCGGGATTCACATTCCTCCCCAAACCTTTGTCTCGCTGGCCGAAGCCAACGGTCTGGGGGCGGAGCTCGACGCGCTGGTGCTCGACCAGGCATGTGCGGATATCCAGGCGTCCGGCCTCGCGGTCGACGTCCATGTCAACATCGGAGCCGCCCGCTTGGGCAGCTCGGACTTGGAACGGCTCATCAGCCGCACCCTGGCCCGCCACGGCCTGTCCCCGCAACGGGTCGTCCTGGAGATCACCGAAACGGTTCCCGTCGTTGATCTCTTCGAGGGTGCGGCGGCGATTCGGCGCCTGAACGATCTGGGCGTCAGGGTGGCTTTGGACGACTTCGGTGCGGGATACAACTCGCTGACGTATCTGCACGAGCTACCGGTTCAAATCGTGAAACTGGACCGCGGATTGGCGATGGGCGTCGAGCCCAGTCGAAATCTCACGCTGTATCGCTCGGTGATGGGACTGTGTAAAGCGCTGGGCCTCAGCGTGATTGCGGAAGGGATCGAAACCGCGGAGCAGGCCCAGACCGTTTTCGCGGCCGGATGTGGGCTCGCGCAAGGCCACCTGTTCGGCCGGGCGACGGAGCTGAGCGAGATTCAGCACCTGCCGCGGCGATAACGGCCGGAATTGCGGCACGTCGAGTCGACGGTGTCGTCCGTCCGGGATGCCTTGCAGCGCTCGCACATACCAGTAGGGCTGATGGGTGGCGTAGCAGCGCAACGCCGGTCGCGCTCGTCGCTCGCCTCAGTCGCCGCCTCGATCTGCGGGTCGGGATGTTCTCGCCATTCGATGGTCCGCTTGGCGATGAAGTGCAGTGCCCTCATGGATTCCTCCGCCGTCGGTGTCGCCGCCACCCGCGTAGCTCGATAGCGATCTTAAACTTAGCTAGACTACCGCCATGGATTTCGATCGTTCACAGTGGAGCGGCGAGAACTGCTCGGCCAAGCGCACGTTGGAGATCGTCGGCGAGAAGTGGACGTTTTTGGTGCTGCGCGAGGCGTATTACGGAGCGCGTCGCTTCGAGCAGTTTCACGCCGGCATCGGATGCGCCCGAAACCTTTTGACCGACCGGCTCAATACGCTGGTTGAACACGGCCTGCTGCAGCGTTCGCCATACCAGGAGCCCGGTGCCCGTCAGCGCAACGAATACCGCCTGACCGAGGCGGGTATCGATCTGTTCCCCGCGCTGGTCGCGCTGATGCAATGGGGCGACCGCTGGGTGGCCGACCCCGAGGGCCCTGCCGTGGAAATCACCCATCGAGACTGCGGCCAACTCGTCAAGGCCGATCTCCGTTGTTCGGCCAACCACACAGGACTGACCGCCCGCGACACCGTTCCCAGGCCGGGGCCGGGCGCGCGGCGTGCGGGTTGACGATCGGGGCGGCCAGCCGTCGCGATCGTCTGCAATGCCGCGGCGACAAATCGTGACTTGGCGGCGCCCCGGCCCGGGACGGCGTCGGATTCTCGACCCGGCGATCTTCATCGTTGGACAACGCGGTCCTTGCGCACTGCCGACGCCGCGGACGCGACGAGGGTCGTCAAATTTCCGTGACCCGGACAGCGCTCGCGCATCACGTTCACCCACATCGATGCCGTCGTCGACGAACTGCGCGTCAACGAGGAGCGCCTCTCAGGGGCCAAAGATGAGCGTCGAGGTAACTGGCGAGAAAGTGCCCTCGCCGCCGGCCAGCTCGCGGGCCGGTCAGCTGTAAACCTGCAGCTGCAGTCGGGAATTCATACCGTGGACGCCTCACCCGACGCCAGCCTCACCGTCGCGCGCGCCTCTTCACGGCGCTGGGTTTCGAGACGCTCTTCGGCCTGTCCGGCCAGGCCGGGGGCAACGTAGCCCACGATGCGTCCGATCGAGAATTGTGCGCCGCCCGCGCCCCAGCTCCCGTCCGGCACCTCGTGGACGAACACCCACACGCGGGCGGCGACGTGCCGCCATTTGCCGTTTTCCGCCGAGGCCACCGCGCGGGTGATGTCGGGGACGATCGACTCGCGAAACGTCATGTCGGCCTGGCCTTCCGGGACGCTGACGTGGAATTTGTAGAACGGTGCCGTCGTCGACTGACCGGCGACGTATGTGTCGGTACGGTGCACGAACAGCCATGCCACTTCCATGGCGCGTGCATGGCTGGCTTTCACCTCCGCCGGATCGTCCATCAGGTCCACGATGCGACGTAACTCGTGGCCGACCATCAGGTCGGTCACCTTGCGCACGAGCTCTTTTTCGGCGTCAGGCTCGAGAGTGTTTGCGGGGATGAAGGCGTCGATCATCGGCATAGTTTGGTCCTCTCGCTCGGTAACCAGTGCGACGCTAACACCCTGAGTAGTTCTTTGCAACTCAGATGTAGGAGGTGCGCCGGCAGCCCTGTCGCGGTGACCGACATCGAACATGTCGAATTCACAACGTTTTCCGAAAAAGCGTCGCTGAGCGTCGGCCCTGCAACTTCCGCCTCGCCGTCGAGCTGCCGCGTCTTTCGCCGCATCCGAGTGGTTCGCCCGGCATCGGCATACCGCCGCGGCTAGCTGCGCTCGGCAATCCGGTCGGTGATGGCCTCGGCCGCTCTGCCGAGCTGCATCAGGTCCGCCTTGGTCAACGGTTCCACCACCAACTCGCGCACCTTGGCGACGTGCACGGGTGCCGCGTCGACGACCCTCTTCATTCCCGCTTTGGTGAGCTCGACGACGCTCACTCTGGCGTCATCAGGACACACTCGCTTTTCTACCAGGTCGTTGCTTTCCAGGCGCCGAATCACGTGCGACAACCGCGACAACGAAGAGTTGGCCCGCGAGGCGAGCTCCGACATCCGCAGTGTCCGTCGGTCGGCCTCGGAGAGATTGGCCAACACGAGGTACTCGAATGTCGTCAATCCGGTGGTGCGCTGCAGATCGCTTTCCAAGGCCGCCGGGAGTTCCATGATGAGCGACAGGATCTGACGCCAAGCCCGCTGTTGATCGTCGTCGAGCCAAACCGGTTCGGGTTGAGGCGGCTTGCGCCGGGGCGGCGTCACCGCAACACCCCGAGGGTTCTCGATCGCTCAACGGTCATCCGCGCCTCCTCCGATCTGGGGGACAGCCTAATCGTCCATCGACCGAACGGGGGACCGATTCCGACCGCCGCGCACGGCGTCCGCCACCCAGTAAGTTGACGTATTCGCCCCCTAGCCTGCCGCCGAGCCCTCCTCGGTGCGGCCGACGTCCATGGTCGGGAAAGTGTTGCGGCGCAACGTCACTGCACGCCCGTCAGCAGCGTCCAAGGCTGCATGCCAAGAACACCCGCAACGCGCCCCTGCATCTCGACGCCGGCGGGTAGCGGTCGCCACCATATCGTTATCTCGCCGATGTTGCCGTCCTCATCGAGCCGGAAGAAGTCCACACCGTCGACTACGGTGTCGTCGATCCGCAGCCGGAACCGGGCGGCGTGGTGCGTCGACCCACTGAGGATCTCCTCGTAGGCGAGATCGGTCGCGACGGTGCTGAGGGCCCGAATAGCGTCCAGCACCGCCTTGCGGCCGGTCAGTGGTTCCGCGTTGAGAGGTCCGGACAGCACGACGTCTCCGGCAAGGAGGCCGGAAAGCGCGTCGCCGCCGCCGCCGTGCATGCAGTCGACGAACGCTTCCACGGTCTCACGGTGGGGGGCCACGGTGGTCATGATTACTCCTTGTCGTCTTCTTTCACTTGCCTCACCCGCGCCGACCTGTTTGGCGGTTCGGTCGGCGATTCGTCAAGTGAGCGGGTCCGACAGCCGGATGCGGGCGGCGCAGCGCTCAGACCGCCGTCGTTCCGCCGTCGACAACCAGCTCCATGCCGTTGACGTAGCTCGAGTCGTCCGAGGCGAGAAACAGCGCGGCAGAGGCGATTTCCTCGGGACGGCCCATCTTGCCGCGTGGGATCAGCGACTCGAACTGCGCCTTCGTCTCCTCGTCGAACAACTCCTCTTGTTTGGCAGTGGCGACCTGACCCGGGGTCAGCACATTGACCCGAATGTTTCTGTCCCGCAACTCCGATACCCACACGCGCGCATAGGCCGGCAGCACGGCCTTACTGGCGGAATACACACTCCAATTGGGATAGCCCCTCAGCGAGGCGTTCGACCCGGTCATGAAGATCGAGCCGCCGTCGTTGAACAACGGCAGCGCCTTCTGGACCGTGAACAGCGTGCCACGTGCGTTCAACCAAAAGGCGGCATGGAAATGCTCCTCGGTGATCTCACCAAGGGCACTCTGCTCGCCCGTCCCGGCACTCGCCCACAGCACATCGATCGCGCCTTTTTCTTGCTTCACCGTGTCGAACAGACGGTCCAGGTCGTCGAGGTCGGCCGCATCACCCTGCACGCCGGTCACGTTGCGACCAATGCGTTCGACCGCTTGGTCTAGCGCGTCCCTCCGGCGACCCGAGATGAACACGTGCGCGCCTTCGTCGACGAACAACTTGGCGCCGGCCAACGCCATACCGGTCGTCGCACCGGTGATCACCGCGACCTTGCCGTCGAGTTTTCCCACGATCACTCCCGTTCCTGTTGCGCTACCACTTGAGTTATGTACACCAATCTGTGTGCTTAGCGTAGAGGGCTGTCACATCAATATCAAGTTATGCACACCGATCAGTACCCAAATGGCCTACGCTGGGTCTATGGCGGAATTGGAGAAGGGGCCTCAAGGCCTGCGGCGCGGCAGGGGAGCGCGAGAGCGCATCCTGAACGCTTCGCGGCAACTGTTTCGCGACCAAGGCATCAACGGCACCGGGCTCGACCAGCTGTGCGCCGTGGCGCAGGTGTCCAAACGCACGTTCTACCAACACTTCACGAGCAAGGACGAGCTGATCGCCGAACACTTACGCCGTTTCGATCCCGATCTGCTGCCCGAGGTGTTCGACCGCGCCGACCTCACACCCCGCGAACGACTCCTCGCCGCTTTCGACATCCACGGGCCCCTGTGTCCGTTCATCGCCGCGGCCGTCGAAATCCACGACCCGGCCCACCCGGCACGGCTGCATGCCCGCGAGTACAAGAAGGCCTTCGCCGCGCGCCTCACCGACACCGCCCGCGAAGCCGGCGCCGCCGACCCCGAGCAGCTTGGTGAACAACTGGCGCTGTTGCTGGATGGCGCCTCGGCACGCAATCGGGTCCTCAACGACGAGACCTTCGCCGCCGCCGCGGCCATCGCGGCCGTCCTCGTCGACAACGCCACCTCGGGTGCCGCGGCCCAGGCCAATGGCGGCGAAAGCGCCTCGGCGGCAGGGCGATCCAGTGCCCGGCGCGGCGGAGAATCCGGCGCACGTTGACACCGAGGACGACCTGGCGGGCCCGCTCGAGATCGGCATCGCCGCGCTGCGTCGGGGTGCTGTTGGCGGCCGGTGCGGGCCGCCGCTACGGCAAGCCGAAGGTACTGGTGCCCGGCTGGCTGGATGCCGCCGTCGGGGCGTTACGCGACGGCGGTTGCACGCAGGTGGTGCTGGTCCTGGGCGCGGCTGAGGTGACGCCACCCCCGGGTGTTACCGCGGTCGTCGCCGAGCACTGGCAGCAAGGATTGAGTGCGTCGGTGCGTGCTGGCCTAGAGCAGGCCGAGCGCTCGGGCGGAGAGTACGCGGTCCTACATGTCATCGACACACCCGACGTCGGCGCGGCTGTAGTGGCGCGGGTGCTGAGCCGAGCGGTGCGGGCCCAAAGTGGGCTGGCACGAGCGTATTTCGATGCGCGTCCCGGGCATCCGGTAGTAGTCGCCCGCCAACACTGGCCCGCTCTGTTGGCTTCGTTGTCCGGGGACTCCGGCGCCGCCGCCTTTCTGCGGGGCCGTACCGATCTCGTCATGGTGCAGTGCGGTGATCTGGCCGACGGTCACGACATCGACGAACCGCATCCGCACCACCCCGGGTAGCCGGGAGGTGGCTGGCTTGCGCGCGGGTCGACGGGTGCTGTCCGCGCGGTCGCGTCCACAGACAGGCCAACTGCGCCTACCGTGGAACGCGTGCAGGACGTGCTTGCGGAGCTGATGGCGATATGGCGGGCGGGCGGCACTGCGGGACTGGCCACCGTGGTACGGACCGAGCACTCGGCGCCCCGACTGCCAGGGGCGTGTTTGTTGGTCGCGCCGGACGGCGCGGTCAGCGGGTCGCTGTCGGGTGGGTGCGTGGAAGGAGCCGTCTATCACTCGGCGGCGGCGGTGGCGCACGACGGGACCGCGCGACTGGAACGCTACGGAGCCGCGACCGGAGATCCGTTCGAAGTGGGATTGACCTGCGGCGGTGCCCTCGACATCTTCATCGAGCCGATATCGCCGGCCACCTTTCCGCATCTGGACCAGCTGGCCGAGCGCCTCGCGACCGACCGCGCAGTCACCGTCGCGACCGTGATCGCTCACCCTGACCCCGCGAGGCTGGGCCGGCGGCTCGTCGTGACCTCCGATTCGATCATCGGAACGCTCGGTTCGCCGCGCGCGGATGCGGCGGCCATCGACGATGCTCGTGCGCTCCTGGCCGTGGACTGCACCGCGATCCGCGAATACGGGCCCGAGGGCCAACGCCCGGGGAGCGGCATGCAGGTTTTCCTGTCCAGCGCCGCGCCGCGGCCGCGCATGCTGATCTTCGGTTCGACCGACTTCGCCGCGGCGCTGGCGCAGCAGGGTCGTCTACTGGGTTACCGGGTGACGGTGTGCGATGCCCGCCCGGTGTTCGCCACGACGGCCCGGTTCCCCGACGCGCAAGAGGTAGTAATTGATTGGCCGCACCGCTACCTGGCAGAACAGGTGGCGCGCGGGGCCATCGACGCGCGCACCGTGATCTGCGTCCTCACTCACGACGCCGAGTTCGATGTTCCGGTGCTGCAGATCGCGCTGCGCCTCGACGCGGTGGGATATGTGGGGGCAATGGGATCGCGCCCAACGCATCACGAACGGATGGTCCGGCTGCGAGCGGCAGGACTGACCGACGGTGAGCTGGCCGGTTTGTCCAGCCCGCTGGGACTCGACATCGGCGCCCGGACCCCGCAGGAGACCGCGGTGTCAATTGCCGCCGACATCATCGGCCGCCGCTACGGCGGAGGCGGCAGGCCGCTGACCGGTTTGGCCGGGCGAATTCACCATGACCACCCGGTCGGCGATCATCCCGAAACCAGCGGGACGCGGCCCTGACCCGGGTGCCTGCCGCGCCGCTTCGCTAGGTGGGCATCGCCGCGATCAGCTGCTCGGTGGTCAGCGGCAGAGTGCGCACCCGGACGCCCAGCGCGTCGTAGACAGCGTTACCGATCGCCGCCGCGGTGGGGCCCTGCGCGCATTCTCCCACCCCCAGCGGGGGATTGCCTTGTGCGGCAACCAGTTCTACGTCCGTAGCGGGCACTTCGGAGAAGCGCAAGATCGGGTACGTCTCCCAGGTGGTGCTGGTGACCCGTAGTCGATCGAAGCGAACGCGCTCCTTGAGCGTCCAGCTGGTAGCTTGAATCGCGCCGCCTTCGATCTGGTTCGCCGCGCCGTCGGGGTTGATGACCAGCCCGGCGTCCACCACCAGGGTCAGCCGGCGAACGCGGACCTCGGCGACGGCGTGCACTTCGGCGATCACCGCGCAGTAGGCAGACGAATTTTTGTAGCGCGCATAGCCGATACCGTGCCCCACCGAGTCCTTGCGCGTGCGCTGCGCCCACCCGGCACGGCGCGCCGCACGCTCCAGCACCGCCCGCCCGCGCGCGTCGGACAGGTGGGCCAACCGGAATTCCAGGGGGTCGCGCCCGGCGGCAGCGGCCAGCTCGTCCAAGAAAGACTCGGCGGCGAAGACGTTGAGGTGCGCACCCAGCGATCGCAGCGCCGAGGTCCGCAGCGGCATGACGTTGACCAGGTGGTTGACCACCCGGTAGGCGGGAAAGTCGTAGCCCGGCAATGCGTTACGGCCGGCCCCGCCCCCCGACTCCGGGGGCGGCTCACCGCCGGCGCGAATCGGTTGCCCCCCGGTCAGGTGGGCGGCAGCCAGCAGCGCATTGGTTTCCGTGGTGCCGGGCCGGCCCATGTAACTGCCGCTGAAAATCTCGTGGCGCCAGGCCAGTACCTCGCCCGCCGCCCCGCAATCGGCGCTGAGCTCGACGAGCCCGGCCGGACCCACAGGCGCCCAACCGAGTTCGTCCGGCCGGGACCAGACCACCTGGACCGGCCGCCCGGGCACGGCGCGGGCCAGCAGCGCGGCGTCCAGCGCGGCGTCGTCAGCGCCGTTATGCCCGTAACAGCCCGCGCCTTCCACGTGCCGGACCACCACCCGGTCGAGATCGATGCCGAGCGCGGCCGCCAATTCCCGGTGCAACTGGTGCACGCCCTGGCTGTGCGACCACACCTCCAGGCGCCCGTCGGGATGGGCGAGCGCGACCGCCGCCGACGGGCCCAGCGACCCATGGGACAAATACGGGCGGTGGTAGCTGGCCGAATGGGTCCGCGCCGGCCGGGGAGCCGAGGCCGGATCCGCCAAGCCGCGATCGCCGAGCACCGTCGTGTCGGCCGGCGCCGACCGCAAGAAACCGGGCAGGTCCGCCTCGTCGGGCAGGGTGGGGCACTCCCGCCAGTCGGCGTCACCGGCAAGCCGGTCGCGAGCGCGCAGCGCAATCTCTTCCTGCTCGGCAACGACTCCCACGAAGTCGCCGTTGCGCACCACCGCGACGACACCGCGCAGGCCCCGGGTCGGGTCGAGCTCGACGTCGCGCAGCCGCGCCCCGGGCGACGGCGGGCGCAGGACTCGGCCGTAAAGCTGCCCGGGCAAGGCCAGGTCGTGCAAGAAACGCGGCGCGCCGGTCAGCTTCTCGGGCAAGTCCAGGCGCGCGGCGTTGCTACCGACCAGCGTGTAGTCCCCTTCGGCCTTCGGGCGCGCCTGCCCGGTAACCTCGCGGTCCAGCAGGGTGTCGTCGGCCAGGTCCCAGTAGCTGATGCCGGATCGGCGGGGCTCCGCGCGCCGCCGGATCACGCCGTCGAGCACCTCCAATTCTTCGGCTGCGACGGCGAGCTTGTCCGCAGCGGCGTGCACATAGATGGCCCGCACCTCGGCGCACACCTGACGCAACGCCGCCCCGGACTGCTGAATGGAACGGCTGCCTGCCGTGAACCCCTCGTCGGGGCTGACGTCCGTGGCCGTGGCGAGCATCCGCACTCGGGTCAGGTTGATATCGAGTTCCTCGGCGACGATTTGCGCCAGCGCTGTCAGCACGCCTTGGCCCAATTCGACTTTGCCCGAACGCACCTCGACCACGCCGTCGGCGCGAATGCGAATCCAGCGGCCCAGGGCGGGGTTCGCGGCCAGGGAGGGTGGCAGCTCAGTGGTTGACATCATCGGCCCCGGTGGCAGGCCCGCGCATATCGGCGGCGGCCCGAAGAATGGCGCGCACCACTCGGTTGTGTGAACCGCATCGGCACAAGGTGGGATCGAGGGCGGTGCGCACCTGCTCCTCGGTGGGGTCGGGGTTATCCGCCAGCAGTGCCGCCGCGGCGATCACGATGCCCGACATGCAGTACCCGCATTGGGCGGCTTGCCCCGCAATGAGGGCCCGGACCACCGGGTGCGGGCGGTCGCCGTCGTTGAGCCCCTCGACGGTCTGTACGGCCTTCTCTGCCACCGCCCACAGCGGTGTTTGGCAGGAATAGGTCGGCTTGCCGTCGACCAGCACAAAACACGCCCCGCACAGGCTCAACCCGCAGCCGAACCGGGTGCCCTTGAGGCCGAGATGGTTGCGCAGCACATAGAGCAGCGGGGTGTCGGCGTCAGCGTGGACAGCGTGGGACTGCCCGTTGACGGTCAACGCTCGTGCCGTCGCCGGCTGTAGGTCGGTCATCCTTCCAGCATCCTCTGCCGGTGCTGGATCCGCTCTACAGTGGTGAAGTGGAATTCAGTCGCGGCATGCACGTCACACGCAGAACATTCGTGGGGGGCGCGCTGGCGGTCGGGGGAGCGGTGGCTGCCGGACCGGGCGTCGACGCCACCGAGCGCCCTCATTCCGCGCCGCACAGTGACGCGGTGGTGCGGGCTTGGGTCAACGGCGAACAGCGGGAGGTCCCCGTGGACAACCGCACGTCGTTGCTGGACATGCTGCGTGAGCGGGCGGGGCTGACAGGGACCAAGAAGGGATGCGACCAGGGTGCGTGCGGTGCATGTACGGTGCTGGTCGACGGTCGCCGGATCAACTCGTGCCTGACCCTGGCCGTCATGCATGACGGGGCGCACATCACCACCATCGAAGGCTTGGCGGGCGGCGGCACGCTGCATCCTTTGCAGCAGGCCTTCATCGACGAGGACGCGTTTCAATGCGGCTACTGCACGCCCGGCCAGATCATGTCCGGGGTAGCCTGCATCGCCGAAGGACACACCGGGTCGGCGGCGGAGATCCGAGAATGGATGAGCGGCAATATCTGTCGCTGCGGCGCCTACACGAACATCGTCAACGCCGTGGCGACGGCGGCGCGGAAAGTCTAGCCCGTGCAGACGTTCGCCTACAGCAAGGCCACCGACGAGCAAGCGGCGCTGCGCGCAGGCGCGGCCGGTGCCCGTTACCTCGCCGGCGGCACCACGCTGGTCGACTTGATGCGCGAGACGGTGGAACGGCCGAAGGCGTTGATTGACATCAACGCATTGCCGTACACCGGCATTGAGGTGGGCCCGACGCTGCTGCGGGTGGGATCGTTGGTGCGGATGGCGGATCTGGCCGCCCATCCCGCGGTGCGCCAACGGGTCCCGATGATCACCGAGGCATTGGAGTTGAGCGCCTCGGCGCAGCTGCGCAACATGGCCAGCATCGGCGGTAACTTGTTGCAGCGCACCCGCTGTCTGTACTTCCGCGACGTGTCCGCGCCCTGTAATCGGCGCACGCCAGGTGCGGGCTGCGGGGCGATCGACGGGCGCAACCGCACCCACGCGATCCTTGGCACCAGTGGCGCCTGCGTGGCGACGCACCCGTCGGACCTGGCGGTGGCGCTGCGGGCGCTCGATGCGGTGGTCGTGGCCCGCGACACCACCGGTGAGCGGCGGATCCCGGTGGCCGAACTGTTCCGCCCACCCGCCGACAGCCCGCATCGCGAATTCACCTTGCGCCCCGGCGAGTTGATCGTCGGCATCGAGGTTCCGCTGGGCTCCGAGGTCCGACGCTGTGGCTACCTGAAGGTGCGGGATCGGCAGTCCTATGAGTTCGCCTTATCCTCGGCCGCGGTGGCGCTCGACATCGACGCCGGGGTCATTCGCTCCGCCCGGGTGGCCGTCGGGGGAGTAGGGACCGTGCCGTGGCGACTACCCGCGGTGGAGGCGGCTCTGCGGGGTCGCAGGCCCGACGCAGCCGCCTTCACCGAGGCGGCAGCGCTGGCCGCGGACGGCGCAACTCCGTTGCGTGACAACGGCTTCAAAGTTGAACTCCTCAAGCGCACCGTCGCGCGGCAGCTGTCCGCGGTGGCGGCGCTGCCATGACGGGCCCGCTGCCGGCCGCATTGCCGGTCACCGGCCAACCCGTCACCCGGGTCGACGGTCAGCTCAAGGTCACCGGGAAGGCCACATACGCCGCCGACAACCCCATCGCGGACCTTACCTACGCGGCGTTGGTGTGCAGCGCCGCGGCCGGCGGCGCCTCAGTGCAGGTGAGTGGGGAGGAGGCACGCCGCGCGGCGGGCGTCGTCGCCGTGCTCACCGAATTCCTCGGTCTGCGATTGCCGTTCGACCCGGCGCGGGCGGCATTCTTCGGTCAGCCCGTCGCTGTCGTGATCGCCGCCACCGCCGAAACCGCTTCGCACGCGGCATCTTTGGTGGAAGTCCGCTACTCCAGCCCGCCGGTGCAGGTCGCCATCGACGCGCCCCGAGCGCTGCCCCAGCCCGGGCACACCAATCGTGACTATTCGCGCGGGGATGCCGAGGCCGCGCTGCGACGCGCACCGGTGGTCACCGACTTGCAGTTCGCGATCGCCCGCAACAACCACAACCCGATGGAACTGCCCGCCACGATCGCCCGGTGGGATGACGATCGGCTGACGTTGTGGGACAAGGTGCAAAGTATCGGTTCGGCACGGCAGGCCTACGCCACCGCGCTGGGTATCACCGCCGACCACGTCCGAGTGATCTCGCCGTTTGTCGGCGGCGCGTTCGGCAGCGCCGGCCAGACCTGGCCGCACCAAATACTGGCCGCTTACGCGGCCCGCCGGGTGGGACGACCCGTCAAGCTGGTGTTGTCGCGCAAGCAGATGTACAGCGGCATCGGATACCGGCCGACCAGCCGGCAGCGGCTGGCGTTGGGCGCCGAGCAGTCGGGGCGACTCACCGCGCTTGTGCACGAAGGGCGCACGGAGACGGCCCGCTACGGCATCTACGAAGACGGATTGGTCGGTAACCCGCGATTCATGTATCGCGTCCCTGACGTGCGGTCGACGTATCGCGTGGTGCCACTGGATGTCAATCTCCCCACTTACATGCGAGGCCCCGGCGCGGTCACCGGGACGTTCGCGCTGGAATCCGCGATGGACGATCTCGCGCACCGGCTGCGGATGGATCCGATCGAGCTGAGGCTGCGCAACGAGCCCGACGTCGACCAGACCAGCGGCACACCGTTCTCCACCCGTCGGCTCGGCGACTGCCTGCGGGCGGGTTCCGCAACCTTTGGCTGGTCACGGCGCAACCCGACGCCCGGCGCCACCCGCGACGGTGATGTACTCGTCGGTCTCGGCGTAGCCGCGGCCGCCTACCACACCCAGCGCTCCGAATGCGCAGCGCGGGCGACCCTACTCGCCGACGGCAGCGCCGACATCGCCAGCGCCACCAGCGATATGGGACCCGGCACCTACACATCGATGACGCAGGTGGGCGCCGACGCGCTGGGCTTGCCGCTGCACCGCGTGCGGTTCAGCCTGGGCGACAGCACGCTGCCGCCGGCGCCGTCGCACTCGGGATCACGCACCATGGCCAGTGTCGGCTCGGCCGTCCACACTGCCGCCACGATGTTGCGTGACAAGCTGATTCGGATCGCTGTCACGGATCCGCAGTCGCCCCTGCACGGGTTGAGCCCGGCCGCCGTCAACGTCGTCGACGGATTCATGTCGTCGAGCGCGGCCCCCGACCGGGGTGAGTCGTACCATGACCTGCTACGGCGCAGGGGCTGGCGCACAGCGGAATCCGAACAGACATGGACTCCCGATGACGCCGACAAGCGTTATTCGATGTACGCCTACGGCGCGGTGTTCGCCGAAGTGGCGGTGGACCCGGAACTGCCCGTGGTGCGGATCAGGAGGGTTTACGCGTGTTATGACGCGGGCCGCGTGATCAACCCGAAGCTCGCACACAGCCAGGCCATTGGCGGCATGGTGGGCGGGATCGGGATGGCGTTACTGGAGGCCACCGAGCTGGACGACCGCGACGGGCGGATCGTCAACGCCAACCTGGCCGATTACCTGGTCCCGGTCAATGCCGACATCGCGGCCCTGGACGCGTCCTTTTTGCCCGCCGAGGACACCATCGCCGATCCGATCGGGGTGAAAGGTCTAGGTGAACTGGTGATCGTCGGCGTACCGGCCGCGATCGCCAACGCGGTGTTCAACGCCACCGGCAAGCGCATCACCGACCTGCCCATCACCGTCGACAAGCTGCTGTGAACGTGCCGCGTCGCGGCCCGAGGGTCGCGGTGTGCACGTCGAGCGATGTGCGCCGGCACCCGGACACCCATGGCCACCGCTCACCGTGGTAGACGCGAAAGTCCTCTTAACAGAACCGATGTCAGCGTCGTGCCTGTTGACTCGAGCCGCCCCGGTACCCGGCCACGTGTCCGAGCGCCATGTCGAGAGCGAGTTCGAGTGGGCGGGCGCTGCGCGTGGTCTGCGCCATGAGCAGGCCACCCTGGAGCGCGGTCATCATGGTCAAGGCGAGTTCGTCCACGTCGGGCTCTGCGGCGAACTCACCGTTGTCGCGCATGGCCGCGAAGCCGGTGGACAAATACGCTTGCCATGCCGCGAACGAACGCTCGAGCTCGCGTCGCGCGGACTCGGAGCGGTCGGCCAGTTCGCCGACGAGCGAGCCGAGGGGACAGCCGCCAATACCCTGCGTCTCGCGGACCATCGTGATCAGATGATCACACCAGCGCTGCAGCCCATCCCATGACGAAAGCTGACTGAGCATCGGCTCCTGGGCGGCGATCACGGCGCCCAATTGCGACTTGATGACGTCGCCGACCAAGGCGTCCTTATTGGCGAAGTAGTGATACAGCTGGGACCTGCTGGTGGCGGTGGCGGTCATGACCGACTCCAGGCTCGTGCCCGCAACGCCGTGTTCCCGGATCAGGGCGGCCGCGGCGGCCACGATGCGAGCCTTGGTGGCGGCGCCGCGCGCCGTCAGCTGGGCGGAAGGCCGGTCATCTCTAGACGCCACCGCCGAAACCTATCGGAATTGGACCTGTCAATCCAGATTCGTCACGCCTAGGGGCGGGCAAACCCGTGACCGGCGTCGCAGCCCGTCCGCGCCGAGACAAGTGACGGCCACAGTCGAGGACAACGATCGCGTCGCGGCCGGGCGAACGCAGTTTTTGTGACCCTATCGAGGTATCCCGCGAAATCCCTGACGTGAGCGCTCGTTTGACGGCGAGGCCAAGGTTGGTCGGCCCGGCGTTGCCGTGCGGCGCGCGGGGATGAACGAAAACGCATCCCGATCGGGGCCATGCCCGACAGGTCGGCTCCGTCCCACCCCGCGTGTGACGCCACGGCCGCGGCACGCCCGAACTGGGATTGCCAGTCCAGTTTGGTCTCATCATGATGACCGGGTACAAGTCACCGAACCGCCGTGGAAGAGGACGCCGATGTCGCGACTGCACTTTGGCCAGCCGTTCCCCCCGCTCGACGTTCCCGCCGTCGGCGGCGGCACGATCTCCCTGCCCGGCGACCTCGCCGGCTCCTATGGGGTGGTCCTGATCTATCGCGGGTCCTGGTGTCCGTACTGCAACGCCCAACTCAGCGCCTTCTCCCGTGGCAGTGACGCCCTGAGCGAGGTCAATGCGAAAGTTGTCGCCCTCTCGGTCGACGATGAGGAAACGTCCGCCGCGCTTGTCGCCAAGCGCGGCCTGCGCTTCCCGGTCGGCCACAGTGCCGATGCCGACAAGGTCGCCGCGACGACGGGTGCCTACGTCAACGACAACCCGCACTATCTGCAATCGACCGGATTCATCCTGGCACCCGACGGGACGGTGCGGCTCGCCGTATACTCCAGCGGCGCCATTGGCCGTTTGGTGGTCGACGATGTGGTCGGCTTCCTCCGCTATCTGAGCGAGCACCCGGACGCCCGATGAGCCGGCTAGCATGCTGTGGCTCGCCGCGGCCCGCGCCGGCGCGCACCACGCCGGGGGACAGTGCGCAGGGGCCCAACGCATGTCGGTAACCGAGCCGCCCAGGACGCCCGTTTCCGCTCGCCAATCCCAGTCGGCGACCACAATGAATTCGATGTCGCATTCAGAGCCTTCCCGGTTTCAGGCCCTTTTCGAGGCGACATCCATCGGCAGGGTTGACCTGTCCAACCGCATCGCGTTGGCACCGATGACGCGAGTGAGCGCAACCGCCGACGGTCTCGCCACCGATCGAATCGGCCGGTATTACCGAGTTTTCGCCGACGGCGGATTCGCCCTATTGATCACCGAAGGTCTGTACATCGACGGCCAGACCAGCCAGGGCTACCTCTTCCAACCGGGCATCGCGAACAACGCGCATGTCGCCGCGTGGGAACCAGTTGTCGCCGGCGTGCATGCCGCTGGCGGGAAGTTCTTTGCCCAACTGATGCATGCCGGCAGCCAGTCACAAGGCAACCCCCGCACCGCGACGACGTGGGGGCCTTCGGCAGTGCGGCCCAAGGGCGAACAGCTGGCCATGTACCGAGGTTCGGGCCCGTTTCCAATTCCTGAAGTGATGACCGCTCAGCACATCGATCAAGTCCGAGCGGCTTTCGTCAGTGCCGCCCGGTTGGCGCGCGACGCGGGGTTCGATGGTGTGGAGATCCATGGCGCCAACGGGTACTTGCTCGACGCGTTCCTCACCGCCTACATGAACACCCGCACCGACGCCTACGGGGGCAGCGTCGCCAACCGCGTCCGGCTCATCACCGAGGTCTGCGGTGACGTCGCCGCGGCGGTCGGTCAAGACGTCGCGGTCGGTGTTCGGATTTCGCAAGGCAAGGTGTCGGATAACGGGCACCGCTGGGCGGGCCGCGAGGATGACGCTGCCACCATATTCACCGCGCTGGCCAACACCGGCATCGACTATGTTCACACCACCGAATATCGGGCTCTGGCACCGGCATTCGACAACGACAGCGCACCGTTGGCCGCGTTGGCCAAGCGATACAGCGGCCTGACGATCATCGCCAACGGGCACCTCGACGAC
Source organism: Mycobacterium sp. E1214 (assembly GCF_001666755.1). Lineage (GTDB taxonomy): Bacteria > Actinomycetota > Actinomycetes > Mycobacteriales > Mycobacteriaceae > Mycobacterium. The sequence goes on from NZ_LZJC01000021.1 coordinate 131,779, forward strand.
CCTGCCGACGCCGCCGCGATCGTCGGCTCCGGCACCGCCGACGTCGTCGCACTCGCCAAGCCAGCCCTGGCCAACCGCGATTGGCCACGCCGCGTGCGAACGGGTCAACCGCTGTCGCCCGACCTGCCCGCCGACCTGTTCGGACCCGTCGCGACCGTCAAAGATTGGGAAGTCGCCGGCCCGCAACAATCGTGAAGGCCACCTGTCGGGCGCGCCGCACACCGTCCGCGCGAACGCGCCGCCTAGAGCTGGTTGGCGTTCGGACCGCTACCGCCATGCAGGTTCCACTGGCCGCAATCCGGGGCCAGAACGTCGTTGACATCGACGGCGAGTCCGCCGACAAGCGGACCGGGATTGGAAGCGGTACTGACGATGCGCTGGTAGAGAACGGCGGCAGGGTCTACCTGGTTGCCCGACCAGGCGCGAGTTTGCCAAGCCCACCGCCGGCCGGCCGTGCTCGACGAGCCGATAACACCGTCGGCGGCGGCCCACTGGCAGACGTTGATGCCTCCGTATACCCCGGTGCGCTGGACTCCGAGGACCGAGTTGATCCCGCGAAACCATTGCAGTGCAACACGATTCCATGTATCGCGGTTGATGTCCTCGTCGATGGTGAAGAAGATTGGCGCGCTCTGCCCGCCCCCCGCGGCGGTATGCAGTTGCCAGGCGGTGCGCGCGTCCGCGACGCCACCGGCGTAGCCTCGCGTGAAGTCCGACGGCGCCGACGCACCTGGCTTGCCATATTGGTAATTGCTGACGATCACCAAGCCCGCGTTCGCCAGTGACTCGGCGTAGGACCGCGTGATGGGCTTGGCACCGAATGACGCGCCGGGGCGAGACGTGGAAACGTAGTTGATGACCCCGCTATAGCCTGCGGCCCGGATAGCCTGCGCCGGGATTTGACGCGCGGCGAAGTCGATCAGCCGGGGTGGGGCAGCGGTCGCCGTGGGCATGCCACAGGCCACAGCGGCGGCGCCCACACCGGCCAACGCGGTGGCGTAGCGCAACGCGTCACGCCGGGAAATCGTACGCCGTAGCCCATGGCTGGCCGCCGGGGGCAAAGTGTGCATCGCGCGATGTTAACGATGTGACTTCGATTGCGGGAACCCCTTGGCTGCCTTGAACTCCGTTGCGTTTGCAAATGGATACCCAGCGGTGACCGCGGCGCGATCGGCATTTCAGCTGTCGCAGAAGTCATTCCCGCGGGTGGCAAGTGCGGCCAACGAGCGCCCGAATATGCGCACAATGACGCACGTCGCGGCAGCAACCGTGGGTACATTCAGACCAGCGATCGCCGTCGTAACCCGTACCACCCTGTGGCGCAACGACATCGCGGAAGCCGGGCGACGAGCAGGGGACTCCGCAGACACGCCGCCCGGCTGATTCCGTGGCCAACCGGAAAGCACAATGTGCTGTGACCGTTAGAAATCGTTACCGCAACCGTGATATGCGCGCTCTTATCATGGGATTCGAACGATCGACTCGACGTTGTTCGGCATCTCGGAAGCCAAGGGGGCTGGTATGACGACCGCAATCGCCGCGCGCGAGACCGTCGAGAACTACCCGGCCCAGGCACATGACGACGTCACGCTGGCGGTCGCGATGTTGAACGCGGTCGCGGGTCGAGAGGCCACGGCCACCGACGTCCAGCCGCGCTGGCGAGCCACGGAAGAAGAGATCTTGCGTGCGGCGATCACGGTCATATTGGTAGCGCTCATGGCGGTGATCGGCGTCGCCGCGAGCGCAATCCTGACTATGGGTTAGCAGCCGGCCCTTTCGCTCGGGGATCGGGTTACTCGCTCAGTCCTGAGCGACTAGATAGCAGCGCGTGCTCGACGGACCACCCAGCATCCTTGGCCGCGGCCGGGCATCGACCGCCGACTCAAGCCTGGTCGTTGTTTTTGTACGCACCCCAGCCATGGACTCGGTCAATCTCAATCAGAGCGCTGACGCGTGCCCGATCTCGGCGCGGGTAGGGCTGTCCCCGATAGTGCCGAGACACCGCATCGATATCGGCCATGCCTTCGTCGTCATAGATATCGACGACCCGGCCGATGAGGGTGATGTGGGTGTACCAGTCGGCTTCGTCGAGCACGGTGAGCGACACCTTCGGGTTTTTCCGTATGTGCTGCAACCGCTTTCGGCCGGTGTCCATGTTGACCAGGATGTGGTCGTCGCGCAACAGGTACCACGTTGCGGCCGAGACCGGTTGTCCGTCACTGCGGATCGTGCTGATCACGGACGGATTGGGTTTAGCCAGCATCGCTTTTTCAGCATCGGTCAATATCTGTGCTGACATTGTCGCGTTCTCCTTCGCGTCAGGCCGTTGAGGTCCAGCAGCGCTTCGTGCCTGCCACCGGCATTCCTCCGTTGCCCATACTTGCCGAGCCACCTGCGCTCGCCGCGGCCGGGCTACCTGGCGCACCAGACGGGCGGGGCGGCGCGCAGTTGTTTCAGCGAGCGCGACCAGGACTCGGCCCCCAACGTGGGTAGCCGCTTTGACCGGCGGCTACCGATCCAGCGCAATTATTGACACTGGCGAATTTAGTGGCGGTTCACCTACGGCAAGGTGCCGCCCTTACCAGGTGCTAATTGATTCCCGGAGAAAGTGGGGATGCGGCGAATTACGGGGCCTTCCACACCACCTTGTCCGACCCTCCGGCGTCCCGGTAGACGACGCTGTCGGGGCTCGTCCCGTTACGGACATCGAAGTAAAGGCGCCCGGTCACGGGGGTGCCCAAGGGAAGTGGACCCTCAGGGAGGCCGTCGGTTTGGTTACCCTTCAACACCGCGAACGTGGAGCTGTTGACGGCCCGGGCGTTGAAGTCGGCGATGTTGGGAGTCGCGTTCCCGCTCACACCTTTGGCCGTGACGTCGGAGTACCACACGCCGTCGTTGTGGCCGCTGGGTTGCAAGTTGCTCACGGTGTAGTCGATCGTGCCGCCCAGGCTCGAGATCTCTGCCATCTGGCCGAATTGCAGCACTTGCGGGTCGGCGAAAGCCGGCGCCGCCGGCACGATTGCGGCCGCCGCCAGTACGGCTGTCGCGGCCGTCGTTTTCCATGCGATGTGTGAGAACGCCACGGTGAGCTCCCTTCGTGATGCGCTGGCCGTCCGAGAGCGGCAGCTGACTACAACTTGAGTTCTATCCAAAGGACGGCTTTTCAAAACCCAACTTGGCTCGCGCACCGTTCAACGAAGGCGCATTTTTAACTCGATATTCGAATGCTCGAATGCAGGCGCCCGAGCGCGCCATCCATCACGCGCACCGGGCGACGAAATCATTCTCGGTGCGACATTGTTCTGAATGCCGGATTACTGAGCCTCGGCGATCAGCCCGACGACGCGGCGCCCGTCCGCAATCTCCATGCCGGCCATCCTGGAGTGGGTCGGCAGCACCGCCGCCAGGCGGCCGAGTCCGGCCTCGGAGATCCGGAACAACTCGCCGCGCCGCAGGACGGTGTGCACCGGCCCAAGGTGACGGCCACCGAACTGTTCGAGCCGGGGGAAGTTGTCGAGGTCGAACACCACCACTTCGCATCCCTTGTCCACCAGCAGCGCCGGTGCGACACCGCTCAGCCGCGCAGCGAGGTCGACGGCGACCTGGTCGTGGAAGGCCGGGACGACGACCGTCACCCCGAACGGGGTCCCGCGCACCGTCGGCTCGCCCGGGACCGCGACCGCGGCCATGTCGAGGAGGTTGCAGAAGTTGGTGTACGTCCCGAGCCGCCGGTTGATCGCATGAGGCTCGGCCCGCACCTCGTCCAGGGTCGGGTGCTCGGTGGTCGTCGGCAGCAGCAGCCCGTCGAAGCCGGCCAGCAGCCGCGCACCCGCCGACCGCGCACACGCCAGCGCGTTCAGGTCCGCGGCGAACGCCACGCCGGTGACGGACCTTGCCGCCGTGATGACCTGTCGCACAACCGGATCCGCACCCGGGGGAGCGGTGTCGAGGAATTTGCCGACCGCGTCGTACCGCTCGGCGACGAAGGCACCGTCGTACAACAGCAGGGCCGCGTCGAGCAGAATCGAGATGTCGAGCGGTTCGACGGTCAACCCCGCCTCCGCGGCGCGCATGACGGTGCGCTCGAAGGCGTCCCGATAGCCATCGCTGAGGGCGGACAGATTGGCGGCGGTCGGGATGGCCACGCGCGGTGCGTCGGGCGCCGCGAGCGGAAGGTCGGCGGGCCAGGCGCGGCTGCGGGGATCGCGGGCGTCCGGTCCGGCCATCACGGCGGCCGCTGTGGCCGCGAGGCCGACGTCGGCCGCGAGCACGGAGACGGCGTCGAAGCTGGCGCAGGCAGGGACGACCCCGTGGGTGGGAACGATCCCCAGGGTGGGCTTGACGCCGGCGATCCCGTTCAGCGCGGCCGGCACGCGCACCGACCCGGCGGTGTCCGTGCCGACGCCGATGTCCGCGATGCCCAGCCCGACGGCGACGGCCGGCCCGGAGCTGGACCCGCCCGCGATCAGCTGCGGGTCACGTGAGTTACGCACGGCGCCATAGGGACTGCGGGTTCCGACCAGGCCGGTACCGAACTGGTCGAGGTTGGCCTTGCCGAGCACGACGGCCCCCGCGGCTTGCAGCCGCTCGACCGCGGCGGCGGTGGCGCACGGCCGGTAGGCGAACTCGGGGCACCCGGCGGTGGTCGGCAGGCCCGCGACGTCGATGTTGTCCTTAACGGCGACGACCAGTCCCGCCAGCGGCAGGTCGTCGCCGGCGGCGAGGCGTCGTTCGACTTGTGCGGCGTCGGCCAGCGCGTCGGTCTCGTCACGCAGCGCGATCCAGATTTCGGGCCGCCCTACCTCCGCGATCCTGCGGTAGGCGGCCGCGACGCGTGAGGTGGGGGAGTCAGAGGACATGAGGCGCGATCAGGATCGCCGCGCTAGATACCGCGAACCCGATCAGGAAGGCGATCACCGTAAATCCCATGACCTGGCGGACATTGAGCTTGGCGATGGCGAGCACCGGCAGCAGCCAGAACGGCTGGATCATGTTCGCGACGCCCTCGCCGTCGGCGACCGCCATCGACATCAGGCCGAGGTAGGCCCGCGAGTGTTGACCGACCGCCAGCGCCGAGTCCACCGCGATCGGGCCCTGCACCGCCCAGTGCCCGCCGCCGGACGGCACGAACAGCGAGATCAGCACGGAGCCGAGGAACGTGAAGAAGGGCAGCGTGTACTGGTCGGCGCCGCGCACCACGGCCTCGGCCAGCACCGTCTGCAACGCCTTGCCGGATCCGGTCGGCAGATAACCCAGGAGACCGACGATCCCGCCGTACAGGGGATACTGCAGGAGCAACGGGCCCGACACTCTGGCCGCGTTCGAGAACGCCCGGATGAAGCGGATCGGCGTGCCGTGCAGCAGGGCGCTGGTCACGGTGAACAGCATGATCATCGACGAGATGTTGAGCGCGAAGCCGCTCAGCGCGAAATACGCGATGCCCGCGACGAAGACCAGGACGTTGAGGATCCAGAGATTTTCCAACCACTCCGCGGGCGTGCGCTTGCCGGTCGGCGCCTCGGCCTGCGGCTCCTCCTCGAAGACCGCGGGGTCCGGCTCGAGAGCCTCCGACGGGGCCATGCGCCAGATCCCGAGGGAGAGCAGACCGACGACCACGAGCACCGCGACCCAGTTGTAGGGTTGAAAGACCGTCAGCGACAGCGGCACCGTCATATTGGTGATCTTGTGAATCACATTGATGGGGCTGGAGTTATCAGTGTTGGCGAGCGCGATGGACGACGACAGGCCCTGCGTCCACACCAGGTAACCCATGAAACCGGTCGCGATCAGATAGCCGAAGTGCGCACCCTCGAGCCGCTTGGCGACCTCGCGCGCGACGAGCGCACCGCCGACCAGGCCGAGCCCCCAGTTCAGCAGCGAGAAGGCGGTGCTGACGCCGAAGCACAGCAGCGCACCCTGAACCTGGTTGGTGGGCTTGCTCGCAATGGAGACGATCGCCCGTTTCAGAACGGGCGCCTCGGCCAGCGTGTACCCCGTCACCAGGACGAGCACCATCTGGAACGCGAACGTGAAGATGTTCTGCGGGCCCCAGACACCGCCGTACCACGCCTTGACGACGCCCGACGGGGTCGCGCCCCGCACGAGCAGCGCCACCAGCCCGACGACGATGAGGGTGAGGATGACCGCGAATAAGTACGGGTCGGGCATAAGCCGTTCGACGTAGCGGACGCACAGCCCGGTGAACCGTTGAATGATTCCCCGTCGTTCCCGCCGGGTTGGTTGCGTCGTCGTCATTTACTCCCTCGATCTTTCCGCCGCGTCGTGGTCACGTCGCCTTGACGAAACCCAACGCCTGGCAGGTTGCCAGCAGGTGAAATCCATGGATCCGACGGCGATGACAATAGGCGTTGCCTCCGCGAGCCACGGGCGACGGCCACCACCGGAGCGCCGAGGCAACACGAGCAATGGTGGCGAGATTCATTGCTGCTAAGCACGGTCTCGACTGTTAACCCTGCACATTCGATTCGTCCATACTCTGGCGATCGCGAAGCGCGGGGGAGTCGGGGCGCGTGAGCGCAGATCGCGGACCATATAGCTGTAGGCCAGCCTTTTCAACGCCGTTGAAATGATATGGTTCGCGGGTGCCGTCGCCCGGAAAAGCGATCAAGCGTCGGGGCAGGCGCCAAGGGGAGCCGGTATCGCGCGACGCGGTCCTTCGCGCGGCGAAGCGGCAATTTGCTGTGCATGGCTACGACAAGACGACGCTGCGAGCCATTGCTGACGATGCGCGAGTGGATCCGGCGATGGTCCTCTATCTCTTCCGGTCGAAGGCGGCATTGTTCCGCGAGTCGATGGCCTCGTCATTTGTCTGTGGCACAGGCCATTCGATCGACGGTGCCGATGAATTCGCCGTCTGCGTGAGCTCGGTGACGTCGCCGACATAGCGCGGCGAGTGCCGCGCAAACCCGGAAGTCGTGGTCATGTCGTCAGCCACGACTCGTCCCGACCCGCGAGTCAAAGCCGGCACACAAGTGTTGACCCTCCCCTGGGGAGAGACTTCACACTGAACCGGTGACCACTGCACTGTCGATCGGCGACTTCTCCCGAATGACGCAACTGTCGGTGAAGACGCTGCGGCATTACCACGAGGTGGGGCTGTTGGAGCCGGACCGGGTCGATCCGGCCACGAGCTACCGGTACTACGCACCCGAACAGGTTGCCACCGCCCAAGTGGTCCGGCGGCTTCGCGAACTCGGCATGCCCATCGCCGACGTGCGCGCTGTGCTGAGTGCCGCGCCGGCCGACCGGAACACACTGATCGGCGGCCACCTGAAACGGCTGGAGACTGAGCTCGCCGCCACGCGCAGCGCCGTCGAGTCACTGCGGGCCATCCTGGAGCGCCCGGCCGCACACGTCGAACATCGGAGTGTCGCAGCAGCATCCGCCGCCGTGATCGAGGAGACCGTCGATCGCGACGAACTGTTGCCGTGGTGGCAGGGCGCCGTGGGGGAGTTGCGGGGGACGGTGACCGCGGACACTCGGCTGACCCCCACCGGCGCGCCCGGGGCGTTGTTCGGATTCGACATCTTCTCCCGCGACCGAGGCAGTGCGACAGTCTTCATCCCGGTCGACGGTGAGGTGCGGCCAGTCGGCCGAGTGCGGTCCGCGATGATTCCGGCTGCCGAGCTGGCGGTCGTACACCACTGTGGTCCCCACGACGATGTTGATCTCGCCTACAGCGCACTCGGTGAGTACGCCACCCGTCACGAGATCAGCGTCGAGGGCCCGTTGCGCGAGTACTACGACGTATTCTCCTGGGACACCGACGATTCAGCACAGTGGGTGACCACGCTGTGCTGGCCGGTCTTTCGGGCCGACGCGTGAACGCGCTGCAGGGCCGTCGCGCCGTCGTGACCGGCGGGACAAAAGGCGCCGGGGCCGCGATCGTCGCCCGGCTGCGGTCGGCAGGAGCGCATGTGACCGCCGTGGCCCGTCATCGTCCCGCGGATGATTACGCGGCCGCCGACGATTTCGTCGCCGCCGACCTCATCTCGGCAGCGGACGTCGGGGCCGTCGCCGCCCATGTCCGTGACCGCGGGGGTGTACAGATCCTGGTTCACGTCGCCGGCGGGTCCGCTGCGCCGTCGGGTGGGTTCGCCGCGATGACGGACCAGGATTGGGCCGACGAGCTCAACCTCAACCTGCTGGCCGCGGTCCGCCTGGACCGAGCGCTGCTGCCGATGATGGTCGAAGCCGGCGCCGGCACCGTCGTACACATCGGATCGATTCAGAGTCGGTTGCCGCTCTACGACGGGACGCTCGGGTATGCCGCGGCCAAGGCCGCGTTGCGCGCCTACAGCAAGGGACTCGCCAACGAGTTGGCGCCCAAAGGTATTCGGGTCAATACCGTGTCACCGGGATTCATCCAGACTGCTGCGGCAGACGCCCTGATCGACCGGATCGCCGCGGCCGGCGCTGGCAGTCGCGAATCGGCGCTGGAATCTCTGCTGGCGGCGCTCGGCGGGATCCCCTTGGGCCGCCCCGCCCAGCCCGCAGAGATCGCCGAAGTGGTGGCGTTCTTGGTCTCGGACGCCGCATCCTCGATCGTGGGCGCCGACGTGGTGGTGGACGGGGGATCGGTGCCGACGGTGTAGGTCGTGACGACGAGGCGGTCCTCCCGTGCCGGTCGGCCCGCATCCCACGGCGGCGTCTTCATGACTGCACCACGCGATCGGGGTGGCAGATATAAGGACCGGAGCAAGCTCGGCGAAATCACGGCTTCTCGTCGGTCCTCATCCGCATGCGCACACGACGATGGATCGGCGTTGCCTTCTTCGACGACGCCTGACGCGCATACTGCGGCCCCGGTCGCAATGTCTTGTCGCGCAAGTCGATCCACTCTGCTTGGGTGTCCGTCGCCCAGCGGGGCAGCGGTACGCGCCGACGGCCACCTGCCGTCGACGAGCCACCGCCTCGACGGCCGCCTCCGATGAGACTTCCGTCCTGACAGCGGCGGAGCTGCGCGACGCATTTCGATGCGCCGAGCCACGGTGCCCGCTGCTCCTGCCCAGCGGCGGGCACCGTCTAACATGGCTCTTTACAGTGGAATCCAGACGCCGAAGAAGTTGAAGCCCCACTGGTTGAAGCCCTGATTCCACATAGGTGTTTCCTGGTATCCCCAGTAGTTGATGGGGCGACCCGTCCACCGGCCCCCGGGTGGGGGCATCGGCCCGCCCCAAGCCGGTCTCGGCGGTTCCCCCGCACCCCACGGCGCCGGTCCATCGCCCCAGGGTGCGCCGCGAAAGTAGCCGCGTTGGGCATCTCCGTGCCAGGGTCCGCCAGGACCGCCGGGGCCACCGGGCCCGCGGGCTCCAGGCCCGCCGGGTCCGCCGAACTGGCCGGGGCCACCCGGCCCGTGGGGGGCCGGACCGCCCGGGCCGCCGGGCCCGCGCTCGCCGAAGCCACCTGGCCCACCGGGCCCATGCTCGCCGAAGCCACCTGGCCCGCCGGGTCCGGCTGGGCCGTGGCCGCCTGGCCCGCCCGGGCCCCCAGGACCGCCGGGCGGGGGACCGGCGGGCCCGCCCGGATCGTGCGGTCCTGGAGCCTGCGGCGCCGATGCCGGATCAGCTTGCGCCACGGCGACTCCCACCCCCATCGCCGCCGCGCCAACGGCGCCGGCCAGCGTGAAACCGCCGACCACTTGTCTCAATTTCATGGTCGTACCTGTCTGTAAGAATTCCTCGGACATCCGCCCCCAACGGTTATTGAGGCTAAGCACTGTATGTATCGGTCAGCTATCGGCCGGAACCGTCGACTATCCGACCGAACACCCAGATACGGTGAATCCCGTTTTCTTGCAACGCTTTTCCCGAGTCGGCCGAATCGGCATGCCCGGCGGATCGTTGGACAATCGTTATCTGGAACAGCAACGCGTGCCCCACCACGATCGGTTCACACGCAATCCGGTCCCGCGCGCCGCGGCGTCACGCGGTAGACGCCCAAGAATCCCGCTGGGCGTCGCCAGCCTGAACTCCGTCCCATTGCCGCTGATCGAAAATGGTCGTCGTCCTGCTCACGTGGGCACAGGTGTTTTCGGATGTGGCTCATGCCGCGGCTTCCAGGCTCAGCAGGGTGCGTTTGGCCTCAACGCCGCCGAGGTAGGCGCCTAGGGCGCCGTCGCTGCGCACCACGCGGTGACATGGCACGACGACCGGTAGGGGATTGGTAGCACAGGCGCTGCCGACCGCGCGGACGGCCTTCGGGTTGCCGGCCAGCCGGGCCACGGCGGCATAGCTGGCGGTGTGGCCGTAGCCGATGTCGGGCAGCCGATGTAGCACCGCGGCGCGAAACCCCGCCGACAGTCTCCAGTCCAGGGGGACGTCGAAGCTGCGGCGCTGCCCGGCAAAGTATTCGTCGAGTTGGCCGGCGACGACATCGAGCCGGGCGGGGTCCAGCAGGATGCGGGGGCTGACCTTATCGGCCAGCGCCTGCAGGACGGCGTCGTGGCCTTCGATGGCGTAGGCGACCCGAATCAGACCGTGGTCGGTGGCCGCCAACAGCAGCGGGCCTACGGGGCTGTCGAGGACGCGGTAGGCAACGTCGAGGATGCCCTCGCCTTGCGCGGCGACCGCCAGGCGGGCGTGTAACGCGGTCAGTTGGTCGGCGGTGGGGTCCGTCATTCGCGCCAGGTCGCCGATGAGCTCGTCGGTGCCGTCGTTCATCAGGTGTCTCCTTTCCTGGACGTGCCGTCCTCGGGGTTACGGCGGTAAGTGCGTCTAAGTGCGGCGATGCCGTCGGCGGCGGAGCGCCGCGCGGCCGCGGTGGTGCCGCCGAGGATGTCGGCGACGTGGGCGTAGGGCAGCCCGGCCAGGTAGTGGTAGGCCACTGCGTGCTTCTGCTTGGTGGGCAGGCGGGCCAGCGCTGCGGCGAGATCGTGGTCGGGTTCGGTGGGTGGCACGCTGGGCGCCTCGGGCAGGGTGTCGGTTGGTATCGGGTGCCGGGTGCGGGCTCGGGTGATGTCGATGGCCTTGCGGTGGGCAATGGTCACCAGCCACGCTTCGATGTTGGCGTCGAGGGGTAGGTCGGGGTAGGCGGTCATCGCCGACAGGAACGTCTCCGACCACGCATCATCGGCGTCCACGGGTCCCAGGACGGCGCGGCACACCCGCAGCACCGTCCGGCCGTGGTCGGAGACGATGGTCTCGAAGGGCTGTTTGACTGTCACGGGGTGTAGACGTGTAGTGAGCGATTTTCGTGAG
>NZ_LZJC01000022.1 GCF_001666755.1 Mycobacterium sp. E1214
GCCTCGCTGGGCCCGCCGCTGCCAGCGTGACGGTGCCAGCGACTCGATTCGTACGCCCAGAACGCCCAGCGAGGCGGCCAGGACCCGAGTGCGGCGCGGTGGCGACACGTCGCCTCTGCGGTGATGCGCCGACCCGCCCTGTCTGCAATTCTGGCCGCCGGTGCCCTGCTGGTACTGGCGTCCCCACTGCTTGGCGTGCAATTCACCAGCGTGCTGACGGCAGACACGTTGCCCGCCAACGTCTCCGCCGGCCAGGTCGCCCAGGTGATGAGCCGCGAATTCCCCGCCCCGATCAGCGACCAGGAACAACTGTTGATCGACGCCCCTGCGGCCGACCAGGCCAGCATCACCACAGTCGCGAACACGGTGAAAGCCATTACCGGGGTGGCGGCAGTCGGACAACCACAGATACTCGATCACACCCGCTGGCTGATTCCCATCACCCTTAGCGGCCAACCCATCTCGAGCACCTCCCGCGCCACCCTCGATAGCATCCAACACCTGCAGTTCCCGCGCAAGGTGCGCCTGACCGGGCCCACCGCCGACGCGTTGGCGCTCAACACCAGCCTGCGCCAGCACCTGCCGCTGGCTGCCGGGACACTGATGGCCGCCACGGTGCTAGTCCTCTTCGCCATGACCAGATCAATCGTATTGCCCGCCAAAGCTGTCCTCATGAACGCGCTGTCACTTGGTGCCGCCCTTGGCAGCGTGGTGTTCGTCTTCCAACAAGGCCACCTCACCGGCCTGCTCGCCGCCACAGGACAAGGTGCCCTGGACTCCACCGCGCCGATCGTGCTCGCCGCCGTGGCGTTCGGATTGTCCACCGACTATGGCGTATTCCTGCTCGGCCGCATCAAAGAATCCCACGACCTCGGTCACGACAACCGTCAAGCGGTCGCGACCGGCATCGAGCACACCGGCCGAATCGTCACCTCAGCGGCGGCGCTTCTTTGCCTGTCCATGTGCGCACTACTGCTGTCTCGCCTCGTCTTCGTCAAAGAACTCGGACTAGGCGCCGCCCTAGCCGTCCTCCTCGACGCCACCATCGTCCGGGCCGTCCTGGTCCCCGCACTCATGACACTGCTCGGCAAGACCAACTGGTGGGCACCCAAACCCCTTCTGGCTCTGCATGATTGCGTATCTGGAAAAGCTAACCGCCAAGAACTAGCCGACAACGGGCACTGAATCGCACACCCGCACCCGAGGCGTAGGTGAAGTGATGGACCTGACCCCTTGCCGACACCAAACGCACCGCCCATGCCGCTCCAGCGTTCATAGTGGCGCGCGTGACGGTACCGTCGGCTATTCCGCCGACCCCGGACTGCGGGCGCCGACGCCTTCCGCTGGCCACCCGCGAAACGCGCTGTACCGCAAGACGACGATGACCTCGACGCGTTGGGCTGCTGCGAGGCGTCGTTCCAGCACGAGGAGGCATAGGTGTCGGCTAGGTCGGTTCGGATCGGAAAGCCTTCAGTCGAAACGGTCATCGTGGTGGGAGCCCTCATCCTCGTCGCGGCCTATGTCGGCATGGTCGGGTTGTATGCCAACGCCGGAATGGGCCAGCCGCGCCAAATTACCCAAAGCCGCCCCGGTCCCGACAGCACCACGGTCACCGTCGGCCTCAAAGAGGTGCACACGATCAACTACATCTACTGCTGATGGCGCGACTCGAAACCCGAACCGGCAAGCAGGCCTGACACTCGTGCGCTTCCTGGCCTCGGTGTAGAGCGTGCTGATCGGGCGGCGGCGCACCCACCTGCAAGGAATCGGCTGATGGCGGTCCTGTGACGTCGTCGGCGTCCGCGGGGTGCCACGCGCTGCTGCGGCGCGCAACTGGTCACCCGGGCCGAGCACGTGGTCGAGCTGATGGGACGCATCGGCGACCTGGGGCCAAGGAATGCGGCCCCGCAACCCCGTTGGACGAGCTCAGCGACGCCGAACGCAGGGTGTACGAGGCGCTGCCCGGCCGCGGCGCGGTGAGCGGTCGAGCAAATCGCCGTCGGGTCGGGCCTGGCGCCCGAGCAGGCGCTGGGGCCCCTGGCGATGCTGGAGCTCGCGGGCTCGGTCCGGCGAGACGGCGGGCGCTGGGGCATCGTTCGCGCCGGCGCCGTGACGGGGATCAGGCGGACAGCCGCTCGGCCACCGCCCAGGGGAAAACCGTTCCGGTGGACCGGGCGCCCTGAGCGGCTTTGGACCTGTTGGGTTCGCCCAGCTTCGCCAGAAGGCGGTCCGCCGCGGTGACGATGTCCGCGAAGACTGCTGGGGTCAACCACTCGGGCCGCAGCGCGAACAACAGGTCCTCGGTGGCGGTATTGCCACTGGCGCCCGGGGCAAACGGGCAGCCGCCCAGGCCGCCCAGCGACCCGTCCACCATGGCGGCGCCGGCGTCGATCGCGGCCAGGGTGTTCGAGACTCCCAAGCCCCACGTGTCGTGTCCGTGAAAGACGATGCGACGCCCGGGCGCGGCGGTTCGGAGCCGTCCGAGAAGGGCGCGGACCTCGCCCGGTGTGGCCTGGCCCAGGGTGTCGCACACGACGACGCTGCGAATGGTCGCCGCCCGGTCGTCGGTGACGAGCTCGATGACGCGGTGCGGGTCGACGGCACCGCTGTAGGGGCAGGTGAACGCGGTGGCCAGCGTCAGCTGCATTTCGCCGCCGGCCGCCGCGACCAGTTCGACCGCCTCGGGCAATGCCGCCATGCTGTCGGCCGTGGTCCGCCCGATGTTGGCGAGGTTGTGCTGGTCGCTCACCGACAAGCAGTACTGGAAGTTGCAGGCGCCGGCGTCGAGCGCCCGTGCGACGCCCCGCGGCGTCGCCGCCCACAGCCAGCAGCGTTGCAGCTCCTCGGCGGTCAGCGCGGCGACGACGTCGAGGGTGTTGGCCATCGGGGGCACCACATCGGGCCGCGCCATGGCGCCCACCTCTACAGCGTCGAACCCGACGCTCAACAGCAGCCGAGCCAACTCAACCTTGCTGGCCGTGTCCAGGAGTTTGCCCGTGAGTTGCAGACCGTCGCGCAGGGTCACGTCACGCAGCTGCACCGGGGCGGTCATCCGATCAGCTCCTCGACTCCGAGGCCTCCGGGATACCCGTCGAGCGCGCCGAGGACTTCTTCGGTGTGCTCACCCAAATCGGGCCCCAGACTTTGGATTCCGCGTGGACGGTCGCCGATGCGCGGAACGATGCCGGGGAACGCCACATCGGGCAGGTCCTCGGTCCCAGTGGACACTGGCAAACGCTGGATCATGCCGCGCGCCAGGAATTGCTCATCGACTTTGATGTCGGCCGCGGTGTTGATGGGGCCGGCCGGGACCGCGGCTTCGGCCAGCGCGGCGAGGGCCTCGGCCGCGGGCGTCCGCGCCGTCCACGCGCCAATCGCGTCGTCGAGCTCGTCGCGCGCCTGCCAACGCAGCGCGTTGTCGGCTAGCCGCGGATCTTCGGCGAGGTCGGCCCGGTCGATCAGCCGCATCAGCCGGCGGTAGATGGCGTCACCGTTGCCGGCGATCACCACCCATCGGCCATCGGCGCACGGGTAGGCGTTCGAGGGGGCTACCCCCTCCAGGCGGCCGCCGCACCGAGTGCGCGTGACGCCGTAGGCGTCGTGCTCGGGGACCAGCGATTCCATCACCGAGAAGATGGCTTCGGTCAGGGCGACGTCCACGGTGCGGTCAGCGATCTGCGTATACCGCCCCGCGATGCGGTCCTTGTGGCGCTGATGCATGGCGATCAGGGCGCCGAAGGCGGCGTAGATGCCGGCCAAGGAATCGCCGATCGACACGCCGGTCCGCGACGGCGGCCGGTCCGGCTCACCGGTGAGCGCCCGCAGCCCAGCCATCGCCTCGGCGACGGCGGCGAAGCCGGGCTCACGGCTGCGCGGTCCGGTTTGCCCGTAAGCAGAGACGCGCACGACGATCAAATCGGGGTTGTCGACGCACAACTCCTGCGGCCCGATGCCCCATCGCTCGAGCGTGCCGGGCCGGAAGTTTTCCAGGACGATGTCGCACGATCGCGCCAGTTCGCGAACCGCCGCCTGGCCTCCCCGACTCTTTAAGTCCAGAATCACCGATTTCTTGTTGCGGTTGATGGTGCGGAAGAGCATCGAGGTCGTACCGGAGTAGAGACGCCAGCGTCGCAGCTCGTCGCCGGTTTCGGGGCGTTCGATCTTGATCACCTCCGCGCCGAAGTCGGCGAGCAACCGCCCGGCGGTAGGGGCGGCGATGTAATTGCCCAGCTCCAGGACGCGCACTCCGTCGAGCGGTCCGCCGTTGAATCTATCCATCGACCTCACCTTTCAACCACATTGTGCATCTATACCTACATTATGGTGCTCAAGCCTTCCGTACTGTGATCGAATCCACTACAGTCGGCAGGTGTTGAACGAATCACATAGCAAGCGGTGAACCACTACGCGAGGCGAGGGCGGCGTGCTGTTATCGGCCAAGAAGTCCCAATCGACCGAGATCACTCCCAGCACCCTGGGGGAGCGCTTGGTCGACGACGTGCTTGACGGCTTACCGGTAGGGCCCGTGCACCGCAAAATCGTCATCGCCGTCGGACTCGGCCTGTTCTTCGAGATCTACGAGATCTTCCTGTCCAGCACCGTCAGCACCGCCCTCCGCCGCGAATTCGGGGTGGGCGGCACCGTCCTCGAGCTGGTCCTGGCATCCTCGTTTCTCGGCATGTTCTTCGGCGCGGCGCTGCTCGGAGGTCTTGCCGATCGCGTGGGACGCCGCAAGGCCTTCTTAGTGGGACTCGGCTGGTTTTCGACGTTCTCGCTGCTCGGCGCGTTCGTGCCGTCTCCGCCGCTTCTTCTGGCCACGCGATTCCTGGCGGGGGTGGGCATCGGCGCCGTATATCCCGTGGCCGACTCTTACCTCGCCGATGTCCTGCCTAAGGAGCGGCGCGGCCGGCTGGCCGCCTACGCCTACACCTGCTCCTACCTGGCGGTGCCGCTGGCCGGATTCCTCTCGGTGTGGTTGACGGGCCGGGCACCGTTGGGCATCGCGGGCTGGCGCTGGTTGTTGGCCCTCGGGGGAGCGGGCCCGGCGGTCGTCTTCGTCCTCAACCGCTGGTTGCCGGAGTCCCCGCGCTGGCTTGCCGGCGCGGGTCGCCTCGACGAGGCACACCGGGTGCTGGCCCGCTTCGTGGGCGCATCGCAAGTCGAAGTGCACCACCGCGAGGAAGTCGACGCCCCGCCGACGCCGACGGGTTCGCCACGGTCTCAGCTAAGGGCGCTGCGCCGCGCGCCGTACAACCGCCGACTGGTGATGCTGGTGATCTTTCACCTGTTCCAGACGTTCGGCTACTACGGGTTCGGCACCTTGGCAGCGCTGGTGCTGGTGAACCGCGGTTACCCCATCACCTCGTCCATGTTGTTCAGCGCGGTCTCGTTTCTCGGCTACCCCCTCGGCTCAGCGATGGCCATCCCGCTCATGGCCAGGTTCGAACGCAAATTTCTGCTGGTCGGCTCGATCGTTGCGGTCGCCGGGTTCGGCCTGATGTTCGCGACGCAATCGTCGGCGCCGCTGATCGTGCTTTTCGGTTTCCTGACTACGGCAACCAGCAATGTCTTCTCGAACGTCTACCACCTTTACCAGGCCGAAATCTTCCCGACCGCGGTGCGCGCCACGGCGGTCGGCTGGACGTACTCGCTATCCCGGTTGTCCAGCGCCGCTTCGCCGTTCGTCCTCATCCCGGTCCTCGACCGCTATGGCGCGGGCGCTATGTTTGCCGTCGTCGCCGGGGCGTTGGCTGTCGTCATCGTTGCCGTCCTCTCCCTGGGGCCCCGCACGTCGCGCCGCAGCCTCGATGACATCAACCCGGAATCAATTGCATCGGAATGGCATTCACTGAAGGCAGACCGATGATCGACTACGGGGCGTTGCCGCCGGAGGTGAATTCCGGCCGCATGTACGCAGGCGCTGGAGCGGGCCCCATGACCGCGGCGGCGGCGGCCTGGGAGGATCTGGCGGCCGAACTGGGATCGAGCGCCGCCGGCTACTCGACGGTGACCGCCGAGCTGACCGGCGCGCCGTGGTTGGGTCCCGCATCGCGCTCGATGATGGCAGCAGTGACACCCTTCATTCACTGGCTGCGCGCCGCCGGCGCTCTGGCCGATGCGGCGGGCGCGCGGGCCAGGGCGGTCGTGCTGGCCTACGAGACCGCGTTCTTGATGACGGTCCCACCGTCGGCGATCGCCGCGAACCGCGCGACGTTGGCGGCGCTGATCGCGACAAATTTCTTCGGACAGAACACCGCCGCGATCGCGGCGACCGAGGCCCAATATGCCGAAATGTGGGCTCAGGACGCCACCGCCATGTACGGCTATGCCGCTGCGTCGACGGCGTCGCAATTGGCCCCGTTCGTCGAGCCGACTCCGACCACCGACCAGGCCGGCCTGGCTCAACAGCAAGCGGCGGTCACCCTGGCCTCGGCAGGGACCGGCGGACCGTCGGCGACGCAGACGGCGATCAACGACATGATCAATAGCTTGTCCAGTCAGATCAAGGGGCTCCTGTTCGGCGCGCTGGACGTCACGTTCTGGCCGATGACCTACCTGGGTTCTCTGATTTTTTCGCAGATCGGCGTGCTGTGGCCCGAGCATCTCGCGAGGGGGGCCGCAGCCGGCTTAGCCGCAACGCCCGCGCTCGCGGCGCCGGTCGGCCTCAGCGGTGGTTCGATCGCGGCAAACCTGGCTTCTTCCAACAAGATCGGTCCGCTATCGGTTCCTACGGGCTGGGTGGCGACGGCACCTACAGCGGCTGAGGAGTTCGGCGTTCGGGCGATCGGCACCGAAGGTCTCGACAGCCAATCGACCGGACCGGAGACGATGCTGCGCCAACTACCGCCGGCTCGCGGCAGACGTGACCGGGGCGGCTTGCCGCCCCGCGAATACGGATTTCGCCCGCGCATCATTGCTCGCCCTCCCTCAGCCGGATAACTGCTCTGGCAACACAACTCAAACGTCGAAGCCTTCGAGCGTGGTCGCCAGGGTGCGACTAGCTCGTTTGTCGGTAGCGAAAGCCCTTTGCGGTTCGTTGAGCCGCAAGGTTATTGAAATAGGAGGCAATATGTCATTTATTACTACGCACCCAGAAGCGTTGGCGTCGGCGGCTGGCGCGCTGCGAGCTATCGGCTCTGCGCTTGCGGCTCAGAATGCGGCGGCGGCAGCGTCGACGACTGGGGTGATCCCCGCGGCCGCAGACCAAGTGTCGATATTGACCGCGGCGCAGTTTGCAGCCCATGGGCAACTGTATCAGCAGGTCAGCGCCCAGGCGCTGGCGATCCACGAGATGTTCGTCGGCGCCCTGGATTTCAGCTCGGGATCCTACGCAGCCACCGAAGCCGCCAACGCGGTCGCCGCCGGCTAAGGGCCTTGCGATGCTCGACTTTGGGGCCTTGCCACCGGAGACCAACTCGGGGCTGATGTATGCGGGTGCGGGCTCGGCGTCCATGATGGGCGCGGCCACGGCATGGAACACTATTGCCGCTGAGCTGAATTCGGCTGCTTTGGCCTACGGCAGGGTCGTGAACACGTTGGCCAGCGAGGAGTGGTTAGGACAGGCCTCGGCGTCGATGGCGGAGGCCGTCGGCCCGTATGTCGAATGGATGAGCACCACGGCCGCCGCGGCTGAGCATGCCGCGAGCCAAGCCATGTCCGCGGTCACGGCCTTCGAGACGGCGCGTGCCACCATCGTGCCGCCGCCGGCCATCGCGGCCAACCGGGTCAATCTGGCACAGCTGTTGTCGACCAACATGCTGGGCCAAAACACCGCGGCGATTGCAGCTTTGGAAGCGGAGTATGGGGAGATGTGGGCAACCGATTCGGCGACGATGTACAACTACGCGGGTCGATCGGCGAGCATCTCCGCGGTCAAGCCGTTCACCTCGGCGCCCCAGATGACCAACCCGGCCGGAACGGCCCAGCAGAGCGCCGCGGTCACCGGGACCTCGGCGGGCACCGCCCAAAACACGTTGCACAGTGCAATGAGCAAGATCACCTCCGTGCTGGGAAAGCTGTCCACCGGTATGCAGGCCGCCGATCCGGCGGCCCCGCCGGCGGATCCGGTGAAGAATGCGCTGTCCTCGGGCCTGCTGGAATGGCTGGGTGACATCTTCACCTTTTACGCGCCGTTTTCCACCACGTTCTACAACACCGAGGGCCTGCCCTTTTTCTCCGTAGGCATCGCCAACACGTTTGTCTCGATCGCAAAGTCCGCGGGGGCGTTGGGCGGTCCTGCCACCGCGGCCGTCCCGGCGGCGGCCGCAACCCCACCGGCGGTCGTGGTTCCAACCACGGTCGGGCTGGGCGGAGCTTCGGTTGCAGGAGCTTCGGGTAGCGCGGCTACCGTCGGCCGTCTGTCGGTCCCCACCGTGTGGGCCCAGAACACGATGGGAGAGCCACACCACGGGGCGATGCTGCCACCGGTCAGCAACATCAGGGAAGCGCCGGATGCCCGGCCCGGAAACATTCTCGGCGGCATGCCATTTGGGGCCGGCGCCAGCGACGCGGGCTCCGGCAAGGCACCCCGGTATGGCGTGCGTCCCACGGTCGTGGCCCGGCCTCCGGCCGCCGGGTAGCTTCGTTAGTAGGGGAGCCGGCCACCGAGGGTGCGGGTCACCTGGTCAGCGGCCCCGACGACGTTCTCCGCCCATTTCACGGCGTGCTCATGCGTCAAGCGGAAGCTGGGACCGCTGATCATCAGGGCGCCCACAACTCGGCCGCGAGAATCGAATACCGGCGCCGCGACGCCCGTCGCGCCCTCGTCGCGCTCGCCGGAGGTCACGGCGAATCCCATCCGGCGAGCCTCGTCGACGTTAGCGCGCAACACTTCCGGGTCCGTGACCGTAGCGTCGGTGAACCGCGCCAAGTCCGATGCGAGCACCTGCTGCAACGCGTCATCATCCCAGGCCATCAGGATGCGGCCGGCCGAGCCGACGTGCAGCGGAACCACCTTGCCCACGTGCATCTCACGACGGATCGCGTGACGCGTCTCCGCGATCGCGACACATACCCGGTACGGGCCCTCGCGGCGGAAGAAACAGGCCGTTTCCCCGCTGGCGTCACGCAACGATTCCAATGCCGGTGACACCGCATCCAAAATGCCCATGCTGCTGGAAACCGGCGCCGCCCAATAGGCCACGCGGGCCCCGATTTTGAAGCGGTCGCCGACGCGATCCAGAAATTCCTCGGCGACCAGGTTGGCCACCAGCCGTTGCACGGTGGAGGTCGGATAGCCGGTGCGCGCCCGGATCTCGCCGAGGGTCAATTCCGGCTCGGCCAGGGTGAACGCGTCCATGATCCCGCGGATTTTCGCCAGGACCAGCAACGGCTTGATACCCGGCGACAGCGGCCGCGACGACGCGGTCAACGGCGGGACGACCACTTCCTCGGCCTCGCTCATCCCGTCATTGTGCAATATCGGCGCCGCCATGCCGCCATAACGCGCGATCGTCCGTCAAGCTAGGGCAACATCGCGGCCGTGGTCTGCGTGTCGTAGGTATCGGCTAAACCCCGCAAAGCCCACGCTGTGAGGTCCAACCGACGGCGGGGTTAACTGACACCACGTTGTCGTCGCTAGTAATCACGGCGGGGTCGTTGCCGTAGTCCCTCAGGTGGCTTTCCAGGGCGATATCGTCGCGCGACGCCGGACAGTTCCGGCGGGGAGAGCCAAGGCGCGCCCGAGAAACGATTCCGCTGTTCTTCGAGTTTGCGGCGGGCCGAAGATGCACACGATAACTGGCCCCTAGGGTAGGTGTGAGACGCCGTTCGAAGTTGACATAATGTCGCTTATCGGCACAAGACGAATGCCGAGTTACCGGCGGAAGGCCTTGCGCCCTGGTTGCGACTCTTACGTCTGCGCAGCACACGGGCGTTATCGCCGCCCTGGCATCGACCAGCCACGCGCCTTGAGAAGCTATTGTCGGCGCTCGAGTGAAAATCGAATCATCCGACCGTCTGGATGGCGCTTGTGCCGGCGCCCGATCCATCGGTGCTTGAACTCACGGCGGATTAACTTCCTGTCGGCCACCCCCGTTACGACCGGGCCGGACGCCAAAACGTCACAGTGACGAATTACTGTGTGTCCGTTGGGAGTTAATTCGCTCAGCCGTGAGCGAATACTTAGCTTGCCACTGAGATCGCGACCGTAAGGCCACTGCGGAATTTCGGGCAAAGAATCGCAGCGGGCTTACGCTCGTGGGGCCGGGCTCGCGGAGCCTGACTCGTAAAGACAAGAAGCATGAGACCAGGGAGCCTCGCATTTAGCGACGCAACGCCTCCGCGCCCGCCAGGATCAAATTGATGCCGGCGAGGAATTGTTCGCGGTCGTCATGGTCCCGCAACTGTCCGGCGACCTGGTGCACGAAGGGATACTCCTCGGGCGGATGCTGCAGCCATTTGTCGGTGACGGCCTCTAGGAAGACCGACCGTTCCGTTCCAGGTGGAACCAGTCGGGCGTTCGCGGCATTTTGCCCCGCAGCCCCGAGCATGTAATTCAGCACCGCCGACGCCGAGTTGAACTGCGCGGCTTCGGGAATGCCGAGCGCCTGAATCTGGCCACCGATGGCCTCGAAGACCCGAACCACCGGAATCCACGGCTCACGGGCGAGCTGAGCACCCACCCAGGGATGAGCAGTGAACGCGTCGAAGACCCCGAGCGCGAGAGAGCGAATCGCCTCCCGCGGCTCCGCGTCTATGGCGACGATCAGCAGCCTGCCGATGACCTCTTCGGCGGCGGCGGCCATCAAGTCACTCTTGCTGGAAACATAGTGATAGATGGCGCCGGGTCCGGTCGCCAGTCGCGTCGCGAGGACACGAAACGTCAGCGCGCCTTCGCCATCGGCATCCAGGATGTCGATGGCGGTCCTGACGATGTGCTCTTTGGACAGTCCATCGGCGCGCCGCTCAACGGGCTGCTTGGTCGTGGCCATGGCTACATCTTGACATGATTGGAACGTTGTTCCAAGATGTGGAACGTCGTTCCAACCGGGAGGTGCCGATAGTGCGGAGGCCAGTCATTATCGTCGGCGCGGGAATCGCGGGGCTCACGCTAGCGCGGGTTCTGCACGTGCACGGTATCGCCGCAACGGTCTACGAGGCTGAGCCGTCGGCGGGAAGCCGAAACCAGGGCGGACTACTGGATATTCACGAGGAGGACGGGCAGGCCGCGATCGCAGCGGCGAAATTGACCCCGCAATTCCGCGCCATCATCCACCACGGCGCCCAGGCCTACCGGTTGGCCGACCGACACGGCGCGGTACTGCTCGACAAGCCCGACGACGGCACGGGCACACGTCCCGAGGTACTGCGGGGCGACCTGCGACAGATCATGCTCGACTCGCTCCCCGCAGGAACAGTCCACTGGGGGCGCAAGGTCACCACGGTGCGACGGCTGGATCACGGTCGGCATGAAGTTGCATTCGATGACGGGTCGGCGATAACTGCCGACGTGCTCGTCGGCGCCGACGGCGCCTGGTCGAAAATCCGGCCGCTGGTGTCCGACGCGACACCCGAGTACGTCGGCACAACGTTCGTAGAAACTTACCTGCATGACGCCGAGCGGCGGCATCCGGCGACGGCCGCCGCTGTCGGCGCGGGTTCCTTCTTCGCGCTCGCACCCGGCAAGGGAATCTTCGCCCACCGCGAGCCTGACGACGTACTGCACGCTTACATCGCGATCAACCGGCCGGCCGAGTGGATCGCCGGCATCGACTTCACGGACGTAGCCACCGCGACGGCACGTATAGCCGCTGAATTCGCCGGCTGGGCAGAACACCTCGGCGCGATGATCACCGACGGCGACGCGATGCCGGTGCCGCGACCGTTGTATGCACTTCCGGACGGCCATCGGTGGGAACGCGTTCCAGGGGTCACCCTCATCGGTGACGCTGCGCACCTGACCGCGCCCAACGGCGAAGGAGCGAATCTGGCCATGCTCGATGCCGCGCAACTCGCGCAGGCGATCGCGAAGCATCCCGACGATACGGAAAGCGCGCTCGCCGAATACGAAAGTGCGATGTTCCCGCGCGGCGCCGCATCGGCGAGCGAAGCGCGACAAGGTCTAGAGCTCTTCCTTGGTGATCGAGCACCATATGGGCTTCTCGACTTCTTCTCGGACGAACTCGGCACCACGCGCACCGAATCCACCGGATAGGTCTGGGCAACCCGCAACCCACGGCGACACACGACCCGGCGGACCGAACGGCCACCTAACGCTTGATAGGCGACAAGTACTGGCCCACAACGGTTCCGCAGCTGCATCATGGGTGGCATGGGATGCCGGCCATGAGCGATCGCGCGTCTGGAATACCGTGTCGAAACGGTGCGGGTAGCGGATCGCCAACGGCCACAACCCCGTCGAGTTTGCGCCCAAGACGTGCGACCGACGGCACACACACAACGGTGAACGACCACTACGACTACATCGTCGTGGGAGGCGGCACCGCCGGCAGCGTGCTGGCGTCGCGGTTGTCCGAAGACCCGCGGCGACGAGTCCTGCTGCTCGAGGCGGGCCCAGGGCAACAGCTACCGGCGATGGCCGAGCCCCGGCAGTGGCCGAGCCTCGTCGGAAGCATCGCCGACTGGTGCGATCCGCCTGTGCCGAACGGCTTCTCGGGCAACGCCCTGGCGGTCTCGCGCGGGCGCGGACTCGGCGGTTCATCAAGCATCAACGCCATGAATTTCGTGCGCGGCCACCACATGCGCTACGACGACTGGGCGGAGAACGGCGCCAAAGGGTGGAGCTACCTGGACCTCCTTCCCTATTTTCGCCGCTCGGAGATGGCCCGCGACGGAGTCCGCCACATCCGGGGACACGAGGGGCCGCTGATCGTGGGTCCACCGCCGCTGCGCAACCCGATGATCGTCGGCGCTGTCACCGCCGCACTGCAATCGGGCTACGCCTACGCGGCAGATCCCAGCAGCGGCTTAGAGGCGGGATTCGGGTGGCCAGACGCCAACATCGTCGGTGGCCGCAGGCAAAGCGCCGCCGACGCCTATCTGAGGCCTGCCCGCGGGCGCGCGAACCTCGAGGTGCGCACCGACACCGAGGCCGGCCGTCTACTGTTCACGCGAACTCGTTGCGAGGGCGTCGAATTCGTCGGCGCTGCCGGCGTGGGCACCGCCTACTGTACTCGCGAAGTCGTGCTCGCTGCGGGCGCCATCGGGTCTGCGCGCTTGCTCATGCTGTCCGGTATCGGCGCGAGCGCGCACCTCCGAAGCGCGGGAATCCGGCCGCGGCTGGATCTCCCGGGAGTCGGGCGGAACCTGCAAGACCACCCCGTCGGCGTCTTGACGTACCACTCCAAAATCCCCATTGCCGTCGACCCCCGCAGCCCCATCGGTGAGGCCATGGGCTTCGTGTACCTGCTCAGTTCGCCTGACCCATGGCCGGACCTGCAGTTCACCATGACTACTGCGTGCTACCCGAATCACGATGCAGCGGTGACTGACGGGTTCAGCATTCATTTCTCGGTGACGGCGCCCCGAAGCCGTGGCACGGTCACCCTCACCGGCGCCGATCGTGGGCCGGGCGTCATCGTCGACCCGAGGTATCTCGACGAGCGGGCCGACGTCGCCCTCATGCGCCATGGGCTCCGCCTGGCACGACGCATCGCCACCCAGACCGCCTTGGACACGTGGCGCGGCAGCGAAGCCGATCTCGATGATGAAGTCGCGCCGAACGATTCGTCGGAGGTCGACGCATTCCTGCGCCGAAACCTTCGTCCGGCATTCGATTATGTCGGCACCTGCAAGGTGGGGACCGACGAGATGGCGGTCGTCGACGCCGAACTGCGCGTGCACCACACGAGCGGTCTGCGCGTGGCCGACGCTTCGGTGATGCCGTCGCTGCCCACGGCGGGCACCGCGGCGACGGTGTACGCCATTGCCGAAAAGGCTGCCGACTTGATCGCCTCCGCCCCGGTGACCGCCTCCGACCAGGCACACCAACGTCGACAGCGCCGCTCCGCAGCGGCCGCCACACCGGCCACCGAGCGTGAGCCGGTCTCGCACCGTCTCGGCTGAAACAGGGCGTCGGAGAGAGCCTCTGGGGTGTCACACCGCTCCCGATTGCTCGGGAGCGGTGTGACACGTCGGCATTATCCGGCGAAGGGCGGGCGGGCCATCACGGTCGGGCGGAAACCGTATTTCGGTCCGGCGCCGCCCTGGGCACCGGTGCCCACGCCGGCCAACGGCATGCCGCCGAGCAGATTCCCCGCTCCCCCAGCCGCTTCCGGGGCCGCACTGATGCTGCTCACCGGGACGGCGTGCGCCAGCGTGGCGGCGGCGCTCGGGCCGCCAGTCCAGGCGACGGGCACTGACAGCCTGCCTCCCAGGGAGGCCGCGCTTCCGATCGCCGCGACCGGGTGCGCGCCACCGCCGAGCATGCCGCCCAGCCCACCCAACCCCGGCAGCGCCTTGGCGACCGCGGGCGCCGCACCGCCGAGCGCACCCAGCGACTTGGCCATCTGCACACCGAAGTTGCCCATACCGACGCTGAAGTACGGCAGACCCTCGGAGTTATAGAAGAGGCTGGCGAACGGGCTGTAACCGTTGACCAGAGCACCGAGGTTGGTCGGGAAGGTGGTTTGTCCCGTGAGCAGGAACCAGATTTCGGTCAAGGGGTCCGTCTGCGCAGCCGCCTGGGCTGCCTGCGTCGTGCTGGTCGATGCCGGCTGCGCCAACGCCTGCAGGGCGTTCGTGGTCTTGGTGGCGGTGGAGTTGGCCGTCGCGTTGCTCGTCGCGGCCGCCTGGTTGGCCTGACCCGACGGATTGACCACCTGCGGCGCGTGTTTGAACGTCGTCAACTTGGAGGCGCTCGCCGACTGACCGGCGTAGGAATACATCACCGCGGCGTCCTGGGCCCAGAATTCACCGTACTGCGTCTCCAGTTGCGCGATCATCGGCGTGTTCTGGCCCAACACGTTGGTGGCGTTCAGCTGCGTCACGGAAGCGCGGTTGGCCGCGATCTGTGGCGGCGGCACGGACCCGGCCAACGCCGTTTCGTAGGCTGCAGCGGCGGCTTGAGCCTGCGTGGCAGCCTCTTCCGCGTGCGCCGCGGTCGTGGTCAACCATGTAACGTAGGGCTGGGCGGCCTGCGCCATGGTTTGTGACGCGGTGCCCAGCCATTCTTCGCCGCTAAGCGCAGTAATGACGTTGTCGTAACCGGTTGCCGCGCTGGTCAACTCCGCGGAGAGCGCCCTCCAGGCCGATGCGGCCGTCATCAACGTGGTCGGGCCTGGGCCCGCGTAGATCCGTGCCGAATTGATCTCCGGCGGAATTGCCCCGTAGTCCAACATCTTTGGCTCCTTAGTTCCACGCGGCCACGACGGCCGCTTCGATCAGCACAGACATCTCGGGGCTGCTGCCCCGAAAGTTGATGAACACTGGTGCGGCGTCGCGGTCGCAGTGACGCGCGGACGGAAGAGCCCGAGATCGTGGGCGTCGAGTCGCGTCGCCTAGAGATCGGGCGGTGTGTTCGAACGTGGATTCCATTGCCGCCGTTATCCGGCCGAGGGTGGGCGGGTCAGGACGCTGTAGCGGAAGCCGTACTTGTTGACATACCCGGGGGTCGCGCCGCGGCGGCCCATGCCCCCCATCGGCATGCCCCGCAGCAAGGCGTTGGGCGAGTTCGCCCCCGCCGCACCGGCCGCCCCGGCCGGCACCAACGCCCCCTCGGACTCCGCCACCGCCGGCGTCACCGCCGAAGTCAACGTCGCCCACTGCTGAGGCACCGACAACATGCCCACCCGGGCCGCCTGACCGGCCGCCGCCGCCGCTCCCCCGCCGACATGACCCACGCCGGCGCCCAGGTTGCCCAGCCCCAAGGTCGCGAACTGCGGCGTCGGGAACCACGCACCACCGGCACCCACCGTCGCACCACCGGGACCGTACGTCAGCTGCTGACCGATCGACCAGCCGAAGTTGGCGATACCGTTCGAGAAGTACGCCAGACCCGACGTCAGCTTGAAAATTACGTTGTACAACGTGGGATTCAGGCCCAAGAAATTGTTGTTGGGTGTGGGAAGTCCAAACCCGATAAGGTCCTGAATGAGGTTCTGCAGCCAGGTGAATGGCCCTGGGTCGTCGGCCGCGGCAGCGGTTGTGGCGAGTTGCTGCATCGGTGCGACCGCGCCAAGCTGAGACCCGGTGTTGGACGCCGCGTGTGCGACATTTCCTGCGGGCTCGGTGGCAGCCCGGGAGACGGCCATGGCCTGGTCGGTGGTGGCGTCCGGGGTCGTGGTGTTCGGCGGCGCCGGGAACGGCTCGAG
>NZ_LZJC01000023.1 GCF_001666755.1 Mycobacterium sp. E1214
GAAAGCTCCCCGGTGATGGCCGGATCGACGCCACTAAACGATTCTACGAACGGCGCGCCCCAAGGGGCTACCTGGCCTCAGGGTTGACCCTGCGGCCGGGTAGCCCCTTGGGGCCCCACGAAGCGTTGGTCGCACTCCATGGGAGTTACGCCTGGACGTCGAGCACGCCGACTCGCCAGAGCGCCGCGTAGACGTGGCGCATGCCGATGGTCAGCAGCCGGGCGGCACCGTCGACCAGCGGGTCGCCGCCCGAGCCGAACGGCGCGGCGTCGGCGCGGGGGGTGGCCTTGGTGGGGGCCGTCTGGATCGTCGGGGCGAAGGTTTCGGCGACGGTGTCGGTGTCGCGCACCACCGTCAGGGTGGGGACGGTGGTTACGGTCACCACTTCGTCGTACAGAGCTGCGGTCATGATCGTCTCCTGTGCAGGATTGGCAACGAGAACTACCTGGACTGACGTGTCGAGGCCCCGTGCCGGTTCCGATCTTGAAACGCTCAGCCGCTCAAGCGGTTTGCGTTGCGAGCGCTCAGGAAGAGGGTCGCTCCGAAAGATCGGATCGGGACGAGACGCCGTTCGGACTTCGGTCCGGACTGTCGTTAGAACTCATCTGTCCCTCACCTCCTCGCGGTCGCGGCCGTGCGACTGTTCCGCACGATCCATGCGCAGCAAAAGGAGCAGAAACCCGACCACCGTCGGAGAAACCGCACCCCTCTCGTCAGAGCTTCGGCACCACACGACGTGTCCGACAATCCGGAAGCCACCTGGGCTCAACCCTTAAGCCGGGAGGAGCTGTCCTGACCCGGGGCGTCTTTCGACGTTCGGGGTCAGTGGCCTGTATTCGTGTAGACGCCTCACCTAACGAGGTGCTTACCCGACCGATCATGCACGACGCCCCTGACATGGTCAAATCTCCGCGCCGGCGTGTCACGATCTTTACGTTTACGCCCGGAAAGTGCACAGCGTTCGGCCAGCTAGCGGGGCGGGTTGCCTCAGTCGGCGAGGCCCTCGAGCCGCCCGAGGGTATCGATGAACTCCTCCACCATGTCGAGCACCACCGCCCGGGTCGGCCGTACCCGGTTGAGCGAACCGACCACCTGCCCGACGAAGTAGGTAGCCAGCTCGCGGGCCTTGGCGTCGGGGTGCGCCGCCGCGGCGTTGATGCGCACCTGCGGCTCGGTGACCAGCGCGGTTTGCAGCGGCATCCCCAGCGGATCGGGGTTCTCGGCGCGTTCCCACTCCTCGGTCCAGGCGGTGCGCAGCATCCGCGCCGGTTTGCCGGTCATCGACCGGGACCGCACCGTGTCGGACGAGCTGGCCGCCAGGAACTTTTCCTTGACGACGGGCGCCGTCTCGGCTTCCTCGGTGGTCAGCCAGACCGACCCACACCACACGCCCTCGGCGCCCAGGGCGAGCGCCGCGGCGATCTGGCGGCCGCGGGCGATCCCGCCGGCGGCCAGCACCGGCGTCGGCGCCACCGCGTCCACCACCTCCGGGACCAGCACCATCGTGGACACCTCGCCCGTGTGACCCCCGGCCTCGGTGCCTTGCGCGATGACCAGATCAACGCCGGCCGCCGCGTGGCGTTGGGCGTGGCGCGTGGTCCCGGCCAGGGCGGCCACCAGGACGTCGTGGTCGTGGGCGCGCGTCACGAGGTCGGCCGGCGGCGGCCCGAGCGCGCTGGCGATCAGCCGGATGTCGTGGGCGAACGCGACCTCCAGCAGCGGCTCGTAGCCCTTGGGCGAGATGTTGAGGCCGCCCGCCGACGCCCGCGGCGGCGCGGGCGGCGCGGTGACGCCGTAGCGGGTCAGCAGGTCGTCGACGAAGGCGCGGTGCTCGTCGGGCAACATGGTGCGGGCCTGCGTGGCGTCGATGCCACCCGCGTCGGCGCCCACGTACTTGGGCGGCAGCAGCAGGTCGACCCCGTAGGGCTTGCCGCCGGTCTGCTCCGAAATCCAGGTCAACTCGCTGTCGAGGCGCTTGGGGCTGTGCGCGACGGCCCCGAGGACCCCGAAACCGCCGGCGTTGGTCACGGCCGCAACCACGTCACGGCAATGGCTGAAGGCGCATATCGGGAATTCGACGCCGAGCATGTCGGCGACCCTGGTCCGCATCCGCAGGACGCTAGGAGTTATCGACTGGCAAGTCAATGACTTTGGGATCCGACGCGCGGCCCCTGGCCGTCCGGCGGCCAACTCGGGACACCGTCCTCCAGCGGCACGTCGAGACTTCGCAGGATCGAAGCGACCATGCGCCACGCACTGATGGCGGTGACCAACTCGACGAGAACCGTTGTGGCACCGCCCAGTTCGCGCTCGCACGCCGCCCAGCTGGTCGCGCTGACCGCGCCCTGGCGCACCACGTCATCGGTGGCGGCGAGCACCGCCCGTTCAGCGGGGCCGAAGCCGTCGTAGGTCGCCCAGTCCCGCACGCCCAGCAGGTCGGCCTCGCTGACCCCCAGCCGTGTGGCGACGCGCCAGTGCTGCGTCCATTCGTAGTCGCAGGCGGTGAGCCAGCCGATCCGCATGATCACCAGTTCGCGCAACCGCGGATCCAGGGTGCCGTGCCACAGCATGGTGGCGAGCAGGTCGTTGATCGCCCGGGCTAGCGGCGGGTGGTTGAGCAGCACCTGAAAAATGCAGAGCTCGGCCATGTAATTGGGCACGGCGGCTTCGTCGGCGGCGGCCTTCGCCTCCTCGGGCGGCAGAGCGGGCACGCGCGCTGTAGTCATCGTGTGGGCCTTTCGTGGGCTGAACGGCACCGTCTGACTACCCGGCCCGCCTAGTCCGCACACCCGACCCCGGCCGCAGCCCCTGGGGTCGGCAACCGCCCGGCCGGGGCGTCCCAAGGCGTTGTCAAACGACGCCTTTCCAGCGGTGCGGTGGACGACCGGCAGGAGCTAGGCCGCCGTTGTTCTGACGGCGATTCGCGCCGGCAGAAGAAATGGCGTGCGTCGCTAGTGGAGACACGCCATTCGGCGGCGTAGATCCGGCGCGGGAAACCGGAATCCGACACTCAACGCAGCGCAAAAGAATGGCCGACAAAACAGACCGACTGAACAGAACTTTCCGAGAAAAATAGCCGCTGTTTAAGCAGATGAACTTTGGGCATACCGCAGGTACTGACTCAGCCGGTTACCACAACCTGCGGTACGCCGGCGGCGGTATCGGGGCGTGCGCGGCCGGGCGCGGTTCCGTGAGGCGCGCCCGACC
The DNA here is from genome assembly GCF_001666755.1 of Mycobacterium sp. E1214. Taxonomy (GTDB): domain Bacteria; phylum Actinomycetota; class Actinomycetes; order Mycobacteriales; family Mycobacteriaceae; genus Mycobacterium. The sequence continues at coordinate 3,208 of NZ_LZJC01000023.1, forward strand.
GGCAGCTGGACTTACAGCAACCCGAGGAGCTGCAGATCCGTCACATACTTGACGATCACCGGGGCGGTGATGTGCGGAATGTCGTTGTCCGGTCCGAGCTTGGCTTCCTGCACGGCGGCACGGAAGCGGTCGGTCGGCGCGAACGACCCGTGGGCGGGCTCGGCCGGCTGCAGGTTCTTGGGGTCCTGCAGCAAGAGCAGCAGCATCTGCATCACCGAGTTCTGCCGCTGGTGATCCGGCAGCGCCCGCAGCCCGGCCTCGAACCGCTGCAGCCACTCGCCGAAGTCGTCGACCCGCTCGATCGGGTAACCGGCCTCGATCAGCCAGTCGACGAACTGGTCAAGGCCGATGCCGTCGTCGTGCGGGTTCATGACGTGGTAGGTCTCGAACCCTTCGACGACCTGGGCGCCCAGGGTCGCGACGGCCTCGGCGACGAACTCGACCGGCAGGGCGTCGAAGTGCGCGCGCTGGCGGTTGCCGTCGTCGTCGAGCCGGTAGAACGACTTGGGCGCCGTCCCGGTGGCGACCACGCTCAGGATCATCCGCGTGAACACATCCGCGACGTTGAGCTGCCCGGCGAACCGGGTGTCGGTGAGGATCATGTCGGAGCGGAACACCGACACCGGCAGGCCACACAGGTCGTGCGCCTCCCGCAGCAGCACCTCACCGGCCCACTTGCTGTTGCCGTAGCCGTTGGCGTAGCTGCCGTCGATGACCCGAGTCGCACTGATCTCCCGGATGTCGGCGTCCTCGGTGAACGCCGACGGCTCGATCTGGCGGCCCACGTCCGACGTCGAGACGTACGCGTAGGGCTTCATCCGGGTGGTGAGCGCCAACCGGATGAGCTCGGCGGTGCCCCCCACATTGGGGGTGAACAGCTCGGCGTAGGGCAGCACACCGTTGACGACGGCCGCGGAGTCGACGATCAGGTCGACGGTGTCGGCCAGCCGCTGCCAGGTGGCTTCGTCCAGGCCGAGGTTGGCCTGTCCCTTATCGCCCGCGACCACCTGCAGGTGATCCTTCGCCAGCTCGTGGAAGTGCCGCAGCAGGTCCGGGTCGCCGGTGTCGAACGTCTTCTCCAGGCGCCGCATCGCGTCCTCGTCGGACTTGGCACGCACCAGGCAGATCAGCGTCCCGTCGACCAGCTCCAGCTGCTCGAGCCATTCCAGGAGCAGGTAGCGGCCCAGGAAGCCGGTCGCACCGGTCAACAGCACCGTCCGCACCTCTGCGCTCGGGCCGGGCAGGGTGGGCGCCGTGGCGAGCGTCGTCTCGTCGAGGAACTTGTCGAGCGTCAGGTCGCGGGCGTACACCTCCTTGGCGTCGGCGCCGTGCACCGCGGCGAAGCCCGGACCGGCCGCGCCGGCCCCGTCACCGCCGTCGTTGAGCCGCTGGCTCAGGGCCCGGACGGACTGCGCGTCGAACAGGGTGCGCACCGACAGGGCGGCGTCCGCGGCGGTGTTGATCTCGGCGATCACCCGCATGGCCGACAGCGAGTCCCCACCGAGCTCGAAGAAGGAGTCCTCCACCGAAACCCGGTCTATACCGAGCACCCGGCCGAAGACGCCGGCCAGGATTTCCTCGGTCTCGTTCTCCGGCGCGTGGTATTCGCCGCCGCGCTTCTGGTACTCCGGGGCGGGCAGGGCGCGCCTGTCCAGCTTCCCGTTGACCGTCAGCGGCAGCGCCTCGAGCACCAGCACCGCGGCCGGCACCATGTACGCCGGGAGCAACCCGCTCAGCTGCGCCCGCACGTCGGCGGGCTCGGCGGTGCCGGTGATGTAGCCGACGAGCCGCTTGTCGCCGGGGCGGTCTTCGCGGGCGATCACCGCCGCCTGGTCCACCCCGTCGAGGCCGGCCATGGCCGCCTGGATCTCGCCCAACTCGATGCGGTAGCCGCGGATCTTGACCTGCTCGTCGACGCGGCCCAGGTAGTGCAGCTGGCCCTCGGAGTCCCAGCGCACCAGGTCACCGGTCCGGTACATCCGGCCGCCGGGCGCGCCGAAGGGGCACGCCACGAAGCGGGACGCGGTCAGGCCGGCGCGGCGCGCGTAACCGGTGGCCACGCCGCGACCGGCGATGTACAGCTCGCCGACCACGCCGGCGGGCGCCGGCCGCAGCCACTTGTCCAGGACGAACAGCGCGCCCTGCGGAACCGGGGCGCCGATCGGGGCGGAACCGGTGCCCGCCTGCAGCGGCGCACTCATGGCCGCGTAGACGGTGCCTTCGGTCGGGCCGTAGGCATTGATCATCACGCGGCCCGGCGCCCACCGGTCCACGACCTCGACCGAGCAGGCCTCGCCGGCCACCACCAACGCCATGGCGTCCAGGCCCTCCGGCGAGAGCATCCCGACCGCCGACGGGGTCTGGTGCAGCACGGTCACCTGCTCGGCGACCAGCAGCTCGTGCAGCTCGTCGGGCGCGGCCGCGACCGACTCGGGCACGACCACCAGGCGGGCGCCGTGCAGCAGCGCACCCCAGATCTCGTGCACCGAGACGTCGAACACCAGTGAGTGCCACTGCGCCCACGTGCCGCCCTCCGGCAGCGCGGCGTGCAGCGACTGCAGCAGCTGGGCGACGTTGCGGTGCGTGACCGCGACGCCCTTCGGCACGCCGGTGGTGCCCGACGTATAGATGAGGTAGGCCAGGTCGTCGGCGGCGGGCACCGGCAACGGGGTGCTGGGCTGCGTGTGCAGGGCCGGGTCGTCGACGTCGACGACGGTGGCGCCGTCCAGGCGGGCGCCCAACTCCGCGGTGGTGACCACCGCGACCGGAGCCGCGTCCTCGAGCAGGAACTCGATGCGCGCGGCGGGCAGCGCCGGGTCGATCGGCACGTACGCCGCGCCGGTCTTGAGCACCGCCAGGATCGAGACGATCGCCTTGTCCGAGCGGGGGGACAACAGCGCGATCCGCTCCCCCGGCCCGGCGCCCCGCCCGGCCAGCAGATGGGCCAACCTGTTGGCGGCCTCGTCCAGCTGCCGATAGGTCATCGAGCGGCCGTCGAACGCCAGCGCGGGAGCATCGGGGGTCTTCGCCACCTGGGCGGCGAACAGCTCCGGGATCGACGACGCCGCGCCGGCGGGCGCGGTGAGCACCGACCGGTTGCCCCACTGATCCAGCTGGGCGTGTTCGCGCTCGTCGACCACGTCCATGGCGATCAAGCGGCCGGCCGGGTCGGCGGTCAGGTCCGCGAGCAGGCGCTGGAATCGCTCGATGATCGTCTCGATGCCGGCGGCGTCGAACACCTCGGTGTCGTATTCCACCCGCAGGCCCAGCTCCCGGCCCGGCAACGCCATCACCGAGAGCGGGTAGTGGTTGTACTCGCGGTTGCTGACGTCGGTGATGGCCAGTTCGTGGAAGCCCAGCGGCACGCTGGTGTCGATCGGGTAGTTCTCGTACAGGAACAGGGTGTCGAACAGCTGGTCGTGCCCGGTGACGCGGTGGATGTCGCTCAGCGCCAGGTGCTCGTGGTCCAGCGTGTCGTTGTGGTGCTGCTGCAGCTGGCTGAGCAGGTCGGCGACGGTGCTGTCCGCGCCGACGCTGGCCCGCACGGGCACCGTGTTGATCAACAGGCCGATCATCGATTCGGCGCCGATGAGGTCGGCGGGCCGCCCGGACACGGCGGTGCCGAAGGCGACGTCGTGCTGACCGGTCAATCTCATCAACAGCTGCGCCCAGCCGGCCTGCAGCACCGTGTTCACGGTGGTGTGGCAGGCGCGGGCCAGCTCGCCGAGAGCGCGGGTGTGCTCGGCGGACATCCGGTAGGACTCCACGCCGCGCCGGCCGAGGCCCAGCCGTGCCGGCGGGCCGACCAGGGTGGGCGTGTCGAAACCGGCGAGCACCTCGCTCCACGCCGCCTGCGCGGCGGCCCGGTCCTGGCTGGCCAGCCAGGTCAGGTAGCTGCGGTAGGTAGCGGGGGCGGGCAGCTGCTCGCCGTAGTAGTGCGACAGGATCTCGCGCAGCAGGATCGGCAGCGACCAGCCGTCCATGACGATGTGGTGGTTGGTCAGCACGAAGCGGTGCCGGTCGTCGGCGGTGCGGATCAGCGCGGCGCGGAAGGCCGGCCGGTGCGCCAGGTCGCTGACCGCGGCGCGTTCGGCCGCGCACAGCTGCTCGACCTTCTCATCGGGGTCGAGGTCCTCGCCCCCCAGCTCGATGTAGCGCCACGCCGAGACCGGGTCGGCCGGGATGACCTGCACCGGCTCGCCGAACTGCGGGCAGAACCGGGCCGCCAGGTTGGGGTGCCGGCTGACGACGGTGTGCACGGCGTCGCGCAACCGGTGCTGGTCCAGAGCGCCGGTCACGGTGATGCCCAGCTGCACGGCGTAGACGTCGTCGCCCGGGTCCTGGGCGAAGCTGGCGTGGAACAGCAGGCCCTGCTGCAGCGGAGTCAGCGGCAGGATGTCGGCGATCTGATGCTCGGCGGCCAGCGCGTCGATCTGCTGCTGGTTCAGCCGCGCGGGCGCGATGTCGGACGGGGTCAGCCCGCCGCCGCCGCCCCGCACATGGGCGCAGATCCCGGCCAGCGCCTCGAACCACAGCTCGCTGAGCCGGGTGACCTGCTCACGGTCCAGCGCCGACGGCGCCCAGGTCCAGTTGGCGTGCAGGTTCGGCCCGGACTCGGTGTCCATGGTCCCGGCGTTGAGGTCGAGGGTGTGCATCAGCGGCATCGGCACGGCCGCGGCCGCTCCGGACAGCGACAGGCTGTCCGGGTCGAGCCGCCACAGCTCGCCGGGCAGGTCGGCGGCAGCGCCCAGCCGGCCGAGGTAGTTGAACCCGACGGCCGGGTCCGACGCGCCCAGTTCGACGTCGTCGTTGAGGTAGCGCAGAACGCCGTACGTCAGGCCGTCGGGCAGGGCCCGCAGCTGCTCCTTGGCGTTCTTGATCAGGGCGCCCAGCGGCGCCGCACCGGCGACCACCTGGTCCCAATCCAGCCCGTCGATGCTCAGCGCGACGGGGTACTTGGTGGTGAACCACCCCACGGTGCGCGACAGGTCGACGTGCGAGCCGAGCTCCTCGTGGCGGCCGTGGCCCTCCACGTCGACACCCAGCGGCGTGTCGGCGCCCTTGAACTGGGTCCAGGCCAGGCCGAAGGCGATCAGCAGGATGTCCTGCACGCCGGCCCGGAACGCCGCGGGCACCTCGCCCAGCAGTTGCCGGGTGGTCTCGACGTCCAGCGCCACGGACAGCTGCTCGGCGGTGACGTAGGTGTCCTGGTCGGGGCGCACCGCCGGCAACGCGGCCGGGGTTGCCTCGACCTGACGCCACCGCTCGGCCAGCGCGACCACCTCGGGACGGCCGGCGTGCTCTTGCAGCAGGGTCGACCACCGGGCGAAAGACGTCCCGCCGGTCGGCAGCGCGACCGGCTGCCCGCTGTGGTGCTGCGCCCACGCGATGTTGAGGTCCTCGAGCAGGGTCCGCCACGACACCCCGTCCACCGCCAGGTGGTGGATGATCAGCGCCAACTGGTTCGTCGAGGACGCCCACACCGCGCTTAGCATCACCCCGGCGGCCGGGTTGAGCCGCGACCGGGCCGCGACCAGCGCGTCGTCCGACAGCGTCTCGACGGTGTCCACGCACTCCGCCGCGTGCACGGAGCCGGCCTCGGGCGCCTGCAGGGCCCAGCCACCGGCGCCGTCGTCGTCGACCCGCAACCGCAGCATGGCGTGCCGGTCCAGCAGGGCCTGCAGTACCACGTGGACGTCGTCCTGGGTCACATCGCTCGGGGCGGACAGCACCATGGTCTGGTTGAACTGGTCGACGGGCCCGTCGACGGTCTGCAGCCACCGCATGATCGGCGTGGCCACCACCGGACCGATCCCCTCGTCGACCAGGTTCTCCGAGTCGTCGACGACGCCGGCCACCCGGGCCAGCCGGGCCACGGTCTGCTCGACGAACACGTCACGAGGGCGGCACATCACGCCGGCCGCCCGGGCCCGGGCCACCACCTGCATCGACAGGATGCTGTCGCCGCCGAGGTCGAAGAACGAGTCGTCCACGCCGACCCGCTCCACGCCCAGCACCTGGGCGTAGATGGCGGCCAGTGTCTCCTCGGTGGGGGTCGCCGGGGCGCGGTACTGGCCGGCCCGCTTCTGGTATTCGGGCGCGGGCAGCGCCCGCTTGTCGAGCTTGCCGTTGACCGTCAGGGGCAGCGTCTCGAGCACCACCACCGCGGCCGGCACCATGTACGACGGCAGCTTCTCGGCCAGTTGGGCGCGAATCTCGGCCGGGTCCGCGGTGCCGGTGATGTAGCCGACCAGCCGCTTGTCGCCGGGACGGTCCTCGCGCGCGATCACCGCCGCCTGCGTGACGCCCTCGAGCGCCGCCAGCGCGGACTGGATCTCCCCCAGCTCGATGCGGTAGCCGCGAATCTTGACCTGCTCGTCAGCGCGGCCGAGGTACTGCAGTTGCCCGTCGGTGCCCCACCGGACCAGGTCGCCGGTGCGATACATCCGACCGCCGGGTGCGCCGAACGGGCACGCCACGAAACGCGACGCGGTCAGCCCGGCGCGGCGGGCGTACCCCGTCGCCACGCCGCGGCCGGCCACGTACAGCTCTCCCACGACGCCTTCGGGGGCCGGGCGCAGCCACTTGTCCAGCACGAACAGCGCGGCGCCGGGAACCGGCGAACCGATCGGGGGCGCGCCGTTCTCCGCGCTCAGCGGCGTGCTCATGGCCGCGTAGACGGTGGCCTCGGTCGGGCCGTAGGCGTTGATCATCACGCGGCCCGGCGCCCACCGGTCCACGACCTCGGCGGGGCAGGCCTCGCCGGCCACCACCAACGCCGTCGCCTCCAGGCCCTCCGAGGACAGCATGCCGACGGCCGAGGGGGTCTGGTGCAGCACGGTCACCTGCTCGGCGACCAGCAAATCGTGCAGGTCTTCCGGAGAGCCGGCCACGGATTCGGGAACGACGACCAGGCGGCCGCCGTGCAGCAGCGCGCCCCAGATCTCCCACACCGAGACGTCGAACACCAGCGAGTGCCACTGCGACCACACCTGGGCGGGGCGAGACGACAGCCCGGCGGGTAGGGAGGCCAGCAGCGAGGCCACGTTGCGGTGCGTGACCGCGACGCCCTTGGGAACCCCGGTGGTGCCCGAGGTGTAGATCACATACGCGAGGTCGTCGGCCGCGGGGCCGGGCAGCGCGGTGCTCGGCTGCTCCTCGATCGCGGGGTCGGCGACGTCGACGATCGGCAGGTCGGTGCCGTCCAGGCGGGACCGCAGGCCCGCCGTGGTGACGACGGCGATCGGCTCGGCGTCGCCCAGCATGAACTCCATCCGGGCCGCCGGCAGCGCCGGGTCGATCGGCAGGTAGGCCGCCCCGCTCTTGAGGACCGCCAGGATGGCCACGATCGCGTCGGCCGAGCGGGAGAACAGCAGCGCGACGCAGCGACCGGGGCCCGCGCCCTGGTCGGCCAGCACATGCGCCAGCCGGTTCGCCGCCTCGTCGAGCTCGCGATACGTCATCGTCCGGCCGTCGAAGGTCAGCGCGGGCGCCTCCGGCGCCCGTGTCACCTGCGCCGCGAACATGCTCGGGATCGACACGGGCTTGGCCGGCGGGGCGGTCAGCACTGACCGGTTACCCCACTCGTCGAGCCGGTCGTGCTCGCCGCCATCCAGCAAATCGATCGACAACAATCGCCGTCCTGCACCGACGGTCATGACTGCTCCTCCACATCTGCGGTCATGGCTACCAATACCCGTTTTAGCCGCTCAACTAGACGTTCGATCCTCTGCGCGTCGAACACGTCCGTGTCGAATTCGACGCGCAGCCCCAGTTCTTGGCCGGGCACGGCTTGCACCGAAAGCGGGTAATGGTTGTATTCGCGGTTCGTGAACCGGTTAATAGTCAACTCGCCGACGGCCGATAATGCGGCGGAATCGAGCGGATAGTTCTCGTACACGAACATTGTGTCGAAAAGTTGGTCATGTCCCGTTACACGATGGATATCGTTTAGTGCCAAATGCTGGTGATCCAGCGTGTCGCTGTAGGCGCCCTGCAGCTGGTTGAGCAGGTCGGCGATGGTGGTTTCCGCGCCGATGCTGGCCCGCACGGGGACCGTGTTGATCAGCAGGCCGACCATCGAGTCCGAGCCCGCCAGCTCGGTCGGGCGACCGGACACCGCCGTGCCGAACGCGACGTCGTGTTGACCGGTCAGCCACATCAACAGCTGCGCCCAGGCGGCCTGCAGCACGGTGCTCACGGTGGTGCTGCACGACCTGGCCAGCTCGCCCAGCGCCCGCGTGGTGTCCTCGGACACGGTGAACTCGGCGACGCCCCGCGCGCCCAGCCGTAGCCGGCCGGACGGGCCCACCAAGGTCGGAGTGTCGAATCCGGCGAACACCTCACGCCACGCCGCCTGGGCCGCCTCGCGGTTCTGTTCGGCGAGCCAGGCGATGAAGCTGCGATACGGCACCGGCGCGGGCAGCCGCACCCCGTAGTAGCTGGCGAAGATCTCCTGCAGGAGCAGCGGCTTGGACCACCCGTCGAGCACGATGTGGTGGTTGGTCAACACGAACCGGTAGCCCGCGTCCGCCGTGCGCAGCAGCGCCGCCCGGAAGGGCGGCTGGCCCGCCAGGTCGCACACGGCGGCGCGCTCGCCGGCGCTGAACTGCTCGACCTGCGCCTCGACGTCGTCGCCGGTGAGCTCGAGGTACTGCCACGCCAGCTGCGGCTCGGCGGCGAGGATCTGTACCGGCTCGCCGAATTCGTCGGTGAAGTGGGCGACGATGTGCGGTTGCCGGTTGACGACGGTCTGCACGGCTTGACGCAGCCGGTCGGCGTCCAGCTCCCCGGTCACGGTGATGTCGAGCTGCACCGCGTACAGGTCGTCGCTGCCGTGGGCCGTCCCGGTGTGGAACAGCAGCCCCTGCTGCAGCGGGGTCAGCGGCAGCACGTCGGCCACCGGGTAGCGCTGCTGCATGTCGTCGATGTCGGCCTGCGTCAGGCGTGCCGGCGCGACGTCGGACGGTGTCAACCCGCCGCCACCGCTGCGCACGTGGTTGCAGATCCCGGCCAGCGCGTCGAACCACAGCTCGCTGAGCCGGCCGATCTGCTTGTCGCTGAGCGCCGAGGTGGCCCAGGTCCAGTTGGCCTGCAGGTGCGGGCCGGCCTCGGTGTCCATGGTGCCGGCGTTGAGCTCGACGGTGTGCGGCAGCGGCACCGCCACCACCGACGCGGCTCCGGCCATCGGCAAGCTGTCCTGGCTGAGCCGCCACAGCTCCTCCGAGAGCTCCGCGGCGCCGCCGCCCAACCGGCCCAGGTAGTTGAACCCGATGGCGGGGTCGGCCCCGCCGAGGTCCACGTCGGGGTTGAGGTAGCGCAACAGCCCGTAGGTCAGGCCGTCGGGCAGGCTCCGCAGCTGCTCCTTAGCGTCCTTGACCACCGCGCCCAGCCCGTCCTCACCGGCGACGACCTGGCCCCAGGAGAGGCCGCCGACGCGCAGCGCGACCGGGTATTTGCTGGTGAACCAGCCGACCGTGCGCGACAGGTCCACGTGCGGCCCGAGCTCCTCGTTGCGCCCGTGGCCCTCCACGTCGATGGCGATCGGCGCGTTCGTGCCCACGAATTGCGTCCATGCCAGGCCGAAGGCGATCAGCAGGATGTCCTGCACGCCGGCGTGGAACGCGGCGGGCACCTCCCCCAACAGCAAACGGGTGGTGTCGACGTCCAGCGACACCGACAGCTGACCCGCGGTGACGTAGGTGTCCTCGGGACGCGCGGCGGGCAGCACCGCCGGCGTCGCGGCGACCTGCCGCCACGCCTCGGCATGAGCGACGACGTCGGCACGCTTGGCGTGCTGCTCGAGCAGCGACGACCACCGGGCGAACGACGTGCCACCGGCCGGCAGCTCCACCGGCTGCCCGGTGTGGTGCTGAGCCCAGGCGATGTTGAGGTCTTCCAACAGGATTCGCCACGACACACCGTCGACCGCCAGGTGGTGCAGGATCAGGCCGAGCTGGTTGGTCCCGGACGCCCAGACGGCGCTCAGCATCACGCCGGCGGCGGGGTCCAAGCGGGTCCGCGCGGCGACGAGCGCGTCCTCGGACAGCGCCTCGACCGTCTGCAGGCATCCGCTGGCCTGCACCGTGCCGGCCTCGGGAACGTCCAGCGACCAACCGCCGGCGCCGTCGTCGTCGACGCGCAACCGCAGCATGGCGTGCCGGTCCAGCAACGCCTGCAGCACGGCGAGGACGTCCTCCTCGCCGACCCCGGCGGGCGCCTGCACCACCATGCTCTGGTTGAACTGCTCGACGGGGCCCTCCATGGCGGCCAGCCACCTGATGATCGGGGTGGCGACCACCGGACCGGTTCCCTCGTCGACCACGCCGTCGTCGCCGGTGCCCAACGTGGCGACGCGGGCCAGCCGCGACACCGTTTGCTCGACGAACACGTCACGCGGCCGGCAGATCACCCCGGCCGCACGGGCCCGGGCCACCACCTGCATCGACAGGATGCTGTCGCCGCCGAGGTCGAAGAACGAGTCGTCGACGCCCACCCGCTCGACGCCCAGCACCTGGGCGTAGATACCGGCGAGAATCTCCTCGACCGCGTCCGCGGGGGCGCGGTAGCGGTCGACGTCGGAGTACTCGGGCGCCGGCAGGGCCCGGCTGTCGAGCTTGCCGTTGACCGTCAGGGGCAGCGCCTCGAGCACCACGACGGCGGCCGGCACCATGTACGGCGGCAGGGTCTCGCCCAGCCGCGCGCGCACCTCGGCCGGGTCGGCGGTCCCGGTGACGTAGCCGACGAGGCGCTTGTCGCCCGGTCGGTCCTCGCGGGCGATCACTGCGGCCTGGTCGACGCCGGCCAGCCCCGCCAGGGCCGCCTGCACCTCGCCGAGCTCGATGCGGTAGCCGCGGATCTTCACCTGCTCGTCGGCGCGGCCCAGGTACTGCAGCTGGCCGTCGGCACCCCAGCGGACCAGGTCACCGGTGCGGTACATCCGGTCCCCCGGGCCGCCGAAGGGGCAGGCCACGAAGCGGGACGCCGCCAACCCGGAGCGGCCGACATACCCGGCGGCCAGGCCGCCGCCGGCGACGTACAGCTCCCCGACCACGCCCGCCGGCACCTGGCGCAGCCAGCCGTCGAGCACGAAGAAGCCCAGGTGGGCCAGCGGGATGCCGATGGGGCTGGAGTTGTCGTCGATGTCGGCCTGCACGATTTCGCGGAACGAGGCGTGCACCGTCGTCTCCGTGATGCCGTACATATTGATCATCCGGGGGAAGCCGGGGTGGGCGTGCAGCCAGGTGGACAGCCGCTGCGGCTCGAGCGCCTCGCCACCGAACACGACGGTCTGCAGCTTCAACTGCTGACCCAGCTCGGGCGCCAGCGCGTCCGCGCTCTGCAGCGCGTAGAACGCCGACGGGGTCTGGCTGAGCACGCTCACCTGTTCGCGAACGAGCAAGGAGTGCAACTCTTCTGGCGACCGCACCACCGCGTCGGGCACCACGACCAGACGCCCGCCGTACAGCAGCGAACCGAAGACCTCCCACACCGAGAAGTCGAAGGCCAGCGAGTGGCATTGCGTCCACACCTGTCCCAGCCCGAGCTGGGCGTCCAGCGACTCGAGCAATTGGGTGACGTTGCGGTGCGGGATGGCCACGCCTTTGGGGGTGCCGGTCGTGCCGGACGTGTAGATGATGTAGGCGATGTTGTCCGCGGCCGGAATCGGCAGCGGCTCGGTGGATTGCGCGTGCACGGCCGGGTCGTCGTAGTCGACGATCAGCAGGTCGAATCCGTCGAGGCGCGACCGTACGTCGGCGTTGCTCACCGCCGCGACCGGCGCGGAATCGCCGAGCACGAATTCCATGCGCGCGGCGGGCACACTCGGGTCGATCGGCACGTAGGCGGCGCCGGTCTTGAGCACCGCGAAGATGGCGACGATCGCCTCGGCCGAGCGCGGCAGCACCACCGCGACGCGCTCCCCGGGGCCGGCGCCCTGGCCAATCAGCAAGTGCGCCAAGCGAGTTGCCGACTCCTCGAGCTCGCGGTAGGTCAGCGACCGGTCGCCGCAGCTGATCGCGACCGCCTCCGGCGCGCGGGCCACCTGGGCGGCCAGCAGCTCCGGGATGGATTCGTGGGCGCCGGCGGGCTGGGTGAGCACCGCCCGGTTTCCCCACTCGTCGAGCCGCTGGTGCTCGGCCGCGTCCAGCAGATCGATCGCGGACAACCGTTGCGCCGCATCGACGCTCATCGCCGCCCATACCTGGCGCAACCGCTCGACAAGCCTCTCGACGTCGGCGGCGTCGAACACCTCGGTGTCGTACTCGACCCGCAGGCTCAGCTCGTGACCCGGCGTCACCACCACCGACAGCGGGTAGTGGTTGAATTCGCGGCTGCTGAAGTCGGTGACGGCCAACTCGTTGACCCCGAGCAGCGCGCCCGCGTCGATCGGGTAGTTCTCGTAGAGGAACAGCGTGTCGAACAGCTGGTCGTGCCCGGTCGCGCGGTGCATCTCGTTGAGCGCCAGGTGCTCGTGCTCGAGCGTCTCGTTGTGGAAATGCTGCACCTGCTCCAGCAAGTCGGCGACGGTGCCGGCCGCGGCGATGTTGGCGCGCACCGGCACGGTGTTGATCAGCAGACCCACCATCGCGTCCGCGCCCGGCAGCTCCGTCGGGCGCCCCGACACCGCGGTGCCGAACGCCACGTCGTGCTGGCCGGTCAGCCACATCAGCAGTTGCGCCCAACCGGCCTGCAGCACCGTGCTGACGGTGGTGCGGCACGCCCGCGCCAACTCGCCCACCGCGCGCGTGGTGTCCGCAGACACCGTGTAGGCGGCGACGCCGCGTCGTCCCGCTTTGCCGGGCGGGGCCACCAGCGTGGGTGCCTCGAACCCGGCGAGCGCCTCGCCCCACGCCGCCCGCGCGGCGGCGTGGTCCTGATTGGCAAGCCACGTCAGATAATTGCGGTACGCCGGCGTCGCGGGCAACCGCTGACCGTAGTAGCTGGCGAACACGTCCTGCAACAGCACCGGCAGCGACCACCCGTCGACCACGATGTGATGAATGGTCAGTAAGAAGCGGTGCCGGTCGGCGCCGGTGCGGATCAGCGCGGCGCGGAAGGTCGGCTGGGTGGCCAACTCGCACACGGCGGTGCGCTCGGCCGCGGCGATCTGTTCGACCCGTTCGTCGACGCCGTCGTCGGCAGCCAATTCGTAGGTGTGCCAAGCGATCTGGGGATCGGCGGGAATGACCTGCACAGGCTCGCCGAAGTCCTCCAGGAACCGCGCGGCCAGGTTGGGGTGGCGGTTGACGGCGCTCTGCACGGCCTCACGCAGCCGCTGCGCGTCGAGCGCACCGGTGACCGTGATGCCCAGTTGCACGGCGTACAGGTCGTCGCTGGCCTGCCCAAAACTGGTGTGGAACAACAACCCTTGCTGAACCGGGGTCAGCGGCAACACGTCGGCGACCTGGTGTTGCGCGCACAGCGCGTCGATCTGCTGCTGATCGAGCCGGGCCGGGGCGATGTCCGACGGCGTCAGACCGCCACCGCCACCGCGGACGTGGTCGCAGATCCCCGCGAGCGCCTCGAACCACAGCTGGCTCAACCGGGTGACCTGCTCGCGCGTCAACGCCGACGGCGCCCAGCTCCAGTTGGCGTGCAGTTGCGGACCCGCGTCGGTGTCCATCGTGCCGGCGTTGAGTTCCACCGTGTGCGCCAACGGCATGGGGACGGCCGTCGCCACGGCGCTGACGGCCAGGCTGTCCGTCCCGATGCGCCACATCTCGTCGGAAAGGTCGGCGCCCGCGCCCAACCGGCCGAGGTAGTTGAACCCGATGACCGGGTCGGCACCGCCCAGGTCGACGTCGGGGTTGAGGTAGCGCAGCAGCCCGTAGGTGACGGCATCGGGCAGCGCGTGCAGTTGTTCCTTGGCGTCCTTGACGATTGCGCCCAGCGCGCCGTCGCCGGCGACGACCTGCGACCAGTCGAGCCGCCCGTTGATCTTCACCGCCACCGGGTATTTGGCGGTGAACCATCCGACCGTGCGGGACAGGTCCACCCGCGACGCCAGTTCCTCGTGCCGCCCGTGGCCCTCCACGTCGATGCCGATCGGCGTGCGGGTGCCCAGCAATTCGGTGAACGCCAGGCCGAACGCGATCAACAGGATGTCTTGCACGCCGGCGTGGAACGCCGCGGGCACCTCGCCCAGCAGCAGGCGCGTGGTCTCGGGGTCGAGAGAAACAGCCAGCTGCTCCGCGGTTTCGTAGGTGTCCTGGTCCGGACGCACCGCCGGCAGCACGGCGGGGGTCGCGGCGACCTGCCGCCACCGCTCGGCCAGCTCGGCCACCTCGGGGCGACGCGCGTAGTCCTCCAACACCGACGACCAGCGGGCGAAAGACGTTCCGGGCAACGGCAATTCGATCGGCTGGCCGTTGTGGTGTTGCGCCCAGGCGATGTTCAGGTCTTCCAGCAGCGTGCGCCACGACACCCCGTCCACCGACAGGTGGTGGATGATCAACGCCAGCTGGTTGGTCGACGTCGCCCACACGGGGCTGAGCATCACGCCGTTGCTGGGGTTCAGCCGCGCCCGCGCCGCCACCAGCGCCTCGTCCGACAACGCCTCGACCGACTGCAGCAGGTCGCCGGCCCGCACCGAGCCGGCGTCGGGCACCTGCAGCGACCAGCCGCCGAGGCCGTCGTCGTCGACCCGCACCCGCAGCATGGCGTGCCGGTCCAGCAGCGCCTGCAACAGCACCGTCACGTCGGATTCGCTCACCCCGGCCGGGGCGGCGAGCACCATCGTCTGGTTGAACTGCTCGACCGGCCCCTCGATGCCGGCCAGCCAGCGCATGATCGGCGTCGCGACGACCGGCCCGAGGCCCTCGTCGGCGGCGCCCAACTCGCCCTCGGCGGCCACCTCGGACACCCGCGCCAGGCGGGCCACGGTCTGCTCGACGAACACGTCGCGCGGCCGACAGATCACCCCGGCCGCGCGCGCCCGGGCCACCACCTGCATCGACAGGATGCTGTCGCCGCCCAGGTCGAAGAACGAGTCGTCGACGCCCACCCGCTCCATGCCGAGGACCTGTGCGTAGATGTCGGCCAGGATCTCCTCGACCGCGTCGGCGGGGGCGCGGTACTCGCCGGCGGAGTACTCCGGCGCGGGCAGCGCGCGCTTGTCGAGCTTGCCGTTGGCGGTCAGCGGGATCGCGTCCAACACCACGATGGCGGCGGGCACCATATACGGCGGCACGCGGTCGGCCAGGGCGGTGCGCAGCTCCGCCGGGTCGGCGGTGCCGGTGATGTACCCGACCAGCCGCTTGTCCCCGGGACGGTCCTCGCGCGCGATCACGGCGGCTTGGTCGACGCCGTCCAGACTCAACAGTGCGGACTGAATTTCGCCCAGCTCGATGCGGTAACCGCGGATCTTGACCTGCTCGTCGACGCGACCCAGGTACTGCAGCTGCCCGTCGGGACCCCAGCACACCAGGTCGCCGGTGCGGTACATCCGGGCCCCCGGCCCACCGAACGGGTTGGGGACGAAGCGCGACGCGGTCAGACCGGCGCGGCCGACGTAACCGATCCCGACGCCGCGGCCGGACAGGTAAAGCTCCCCGACCACCCCGGCCGGAACCGGCTGCAGCCACTTGTCCAGCACGAACACCGCGGCGCCGGCGATCGGCGCACCGATCGGCACCACCGCGGAACCCGGCGTCAGCGGCGTGCTCATGGTCGCGCACACCGTCGTCTCGGTCGGGCCGTAGGCGTCGATCATCGTGCGGCCGGGTGCGGCCCACTTGTCGACGACCTCGGTGGGGCACGCCTCGCCGGCGACCACCAGCGCGGTCGACTCCAGCCCCTCGGCCGACAGCATCGCGACCGCCGACGGCGTCTGGGTCAGCACGCTGACCTGCTCCGCGACCAGCAGGGCGTGGAAGTCCTCGGGGTTGGCGGCCACCGACTCGGGCACCACCAGGAGCCGACGGCCGCGCAGCAGCGCACCGAAGATCTCCCACACCGAGAAGTCGAACGCCGAGGAGTGACACTGGGTCCACACCCGTCCCGGCGGCAGCCCCGCGTCGAGGGACTCGATCAGCCAGGCGACATTGTGGTGGGCAATAGCCACGCCCTTGGGGGTGCCAGTCGTCCCGGAGGTGTAGATGACGTAGGCGACGTTACGGGGATCGGGCGCCGGCAGCGGGTCGCTGGATTGCGCCTCGACGGCGGGGTCGTGCACGTCGACCACCAGCAGGTCGCGCCCATCGAGCCGCGAGCGCAGGTCCGCCGAGGTGATGACGGCGCTGGGCGCGGCGTCGGACAGCACGAACTCCATGCGTGACCCGGAATGCGCCGGGTCGACCGGCACGTACGCCGCCCCGGTCTTGAGCACGGCGAGCATCGCGATGATCGCGTCGGCGCATCGCGGGAACAGCAGCGCCACACAGTTTCCGGGCCCAACGCCGTGGCCCGCCAGGTGGTGCGCCAGCCGGTTGGCGGCCTGGTCGAGTTCCCGGTAGGTCAGCGTCTGCCCCGCGAAGGTCAGCGCCTGCGCGTCGGGGGTGGCGTCGACGTGCTCCGCGAACGCTTCGGGGATGGACACCCACGGGGCGTCCGGCTCCTGCAGCGCCGCCCGGTTGGCCCACGCGTCGAGCTGGGCCGGTTCGTCGGCCTTGAGCAGGTCCACGGAGGCCAACGCTCGTTCGGGGTCGGCGGTCATCTCGGCCAGGATCTGCTGCAGGCGTTCGGCGAGGTCGGCGACGCCGAAGTTCGCGAACGGCTGGCCCGGTCCCGCGGTGCTCAGGAAGAGTTGGTCACCGGCCCCGAGGAAGAACAGGCCGAAGTGGCCCACCGGGCCGTGGTTCGTGTAGCTCGCGGTGGCGG
>NZ_LZJC01000024.1 GCF_001666755.1 Mycobacterium sp. E1214
GCCCGCGCCCGCGCCGCCGGCCCCGGTCCCGCCCGGCGACCCGAACGCCGCGCCCCCCGCCAACCCGAACGGGGCGCCGCCGCCGCCCTTCGACCCGAACTCGCCGCTGCCCCCGCCGCCGCCGGACCCGAACGCCGGGCGCATCAACAACGCCGTCGGGGGCTTCAGCTATGTCCTTCCACCCGGCTGGGTCGAGTCGGACGCCTCGCACCTCGACTACGGTTCGGCCCTGCTCAGCAAGACGACCGGCCCGGCGCCCACGCCCGATCAGCCCCCGCCGGTCGCCAACGACACCCGGATCGTGATGGGCCGGCTGGACCAGAAGCTCTACGCCAGCGCCGAGCCGAACAACGCCAAGGCCGCGGTGCGGCTCGGCTCGGACATGGGTGAGTTCTTCATGCCGTATCCGGGCACCCGGATCAACCAGGACGCCACCCCGCTCACCGGCGCCAACGGGATCAGCGGCAGCGCGTCCTACTACGAGGTGAAGTTCAGCGACGCCTCGAAGCCCAACGGCCAGATCTGGACCGGCGTCGTCGGGCCGGCCAGCACGTCGAGCACCGGGGCCG
>NZ_LZJC01000025.1 GCF_001666755.1 Mycobacterium sp. E1214
ACCGGGCCGGAACGACGTCGGACGGGGTCAGGCCCCCGCCGCCGCGGCGCACGTGGGCGCTGATGCCGGCGAGCGCCTCGAACCACAGCCGGCTCAGCCGGGTGATCTGGACCCGATCCACGGCCGACGGCGCCCACGTCCAGTTGGCGTGCAGTTGCGGGCCGCCGTCGAGGTCGGCGGTGCCGGCGTTGAGCTCGACGGTGTGCATCATCGGCATCGGCACCGCGGTGCTGACGCCGGTGGCCGAGGCGCCGTCGGCGCTGATCCGCCACAACGCGTCGGAGATCTCGGCCGCCGCGCCGCCGACGCGGCCCAGGTAGTTGAAGCCGATCGGCGGGTCGCCGCCGTCGAGGTCGACCTCGGGGTTCAGGTAGCGCAGCACGCCGTAGCTGAGCGGGTCCGGCACGGCCCGCAGCTGCTCCTTGACGGCCTTGATCACCTCGCCCAGCTCCGGCGCGCCGGCCGCGACCTGGGCCCAGCTCAACTCGCCGGCGCGCAGGGCGACCGGGTATTTGGTGGTGAACCAGCCGACGGTGCGGGACAGGTCGACGCCGGCGGCCAGCTCCTCGTGGCGGCCGTGGCCCTCGACGTCGATGCCGATGGGCGCGCCCGGGGTGCCGAGCAGTTCGGACCAGGCCAGCGCGAAGGCGACGAGCAGGATGTCGTTGACCCCGGCGTGGAACGCCGCCGGCGCCTCGCCGAGCAGCGTGCGGGTGGTCTCGACGTCCAGCGTCACCGACAGGTGCTCGGCCGTCTCGTAGGTGTCGACGTCGGGGCGCACGGCGGGCAGCGCGGACGGCGTGGCCGCGATCCGCTGCCACGCGGCGGCCTGGTCGACCATCGCCGGGGCGCCGGCGCGCCCGGTCAGCAGCGTGGCCCACCGGCCGAACGACGTGCCGCCCGGGGGCAGCGCCACCGGCTGGCCGGCGAGGTGCTGGGCCCACGCGATGTTGAGGTCCTCGAGCAGGATGCGCCAGGACACGCCGTCGACGGCCAGGTGGTGCACGATGAGCACCAGCTGCCCGGTGGAGCGCACCCACAGCGCGCTGAGCATCACGCCACCCGCCGGGTTGAGCCGCGCCCGCGCCTCGAGGACGGCGTCGTCGGACAGCACGTCGACGGTGTGCAGGCAGTCGCCGGCGGCCACCGCGCCGGCCTCCGGCACCTGCAGCGACCACTCCCCTGGCGCCCCCAGCACGCGCAGCCGCAGCATGGCGTGCCGGTCCAGCAGCGCCTGCAACACCGCCGTCACGGCGGCGTCGTCACCGGCGCCGACCCCGGCGGGGGCCTGCAGCACCATCGTCTGGTTGAACTCGTCGATCGGGCCGGGCACGCTTTCCAGCCAGCGGATGATGGGCGTCGCCGGGAACTCCCCGGTGCCCTCGTCGACGACGGCGTCGCCGTCGGCCGCCTGCACCACCCGAGCCAGCCGGGCCACCGTCTGCTCGACGAAGATGTCGCGGGTGCGGCAGGTCAGGCCGGCGGCCCGCGCGCGGGTCACCACCTGCATCGACGAGATGCTGTCGCCGCCGAGGTCGAAGAAGGAGTCGTCGACGCCGACGCGCTCGACGCCGAGCACCTGCGCGTAGATGCCGGCCAACGTCTCCTCGACGGGGGTGCCGGGGGCCCGGTAGCGGCCGGCGTCGCGGAACTCCGGCGCCGGCAAGGCCCGAACGTCGAGCTTGCCGTTGGGGGTCAACGGCAGCGCGTCGATCACCACCACCGCGGCCGGCACCATGTACGCCGGCAGCTGGTCGGCCAGCCGGCTGCGGATCTCGACCGGGTCGGCCGTGCCGGTGACGTAGCCGACCAGGCGTTTGTCGCCGGGCCGGTCCTCGCGGGCGACGACCGCGGCCTGCCCGACGCCGTCCTGCGCCGCCAGGGCGGCGCGCACCTCGCCGAGCTCGATGCGGTAGCCGCGGATCTTGACCTGCTCGTCGGCGCGGCCGAGGTACTGCAGCTGCCCGTCGGCGCCCCAGCGCACCAGGTCACCGGTGCGGTACATGCGCGCGCCGGGCTGCCCGAACGGGCAGGCCACGAACCGCGCCGCCGTCAGCGCCGCGCGGCGCCAATACCCGTTGGCCACCCCGGCACCCGCGATGTACAGCTCCCCGACGACGCCGGGCGGCACCGGCTGCAGCGACTCGTCCAGCACGAAGGCGGCCGCGCCAGGCACCGGCGAACCGATCGGCACCACGTCCGATCCGGCCGCCAGGGGCGCGCTGACCGCCGCGTAGACGGTGGCCTCGGTGGGGCCGTAGGCGTTGATCATCGCCCGCCCGGGCGCCCAGCGGTCCACCAGTTCGGTGGGGCAGGCCTCGCCGGCCACCACCAGGGTGGCCGACTCCAGCCCCTGCGGCGACAGCGCCTGCGCGGCCGACGGGGTTTGGCTGACGACGGTGACCTGCTCGGCGACCAGCAGCGCGTGGAAGTCCTCCGGCGACCGCACGACCGCGTCGGGGATCACGACCAGCCGGCCGCCGCCCAGCAGCGCGCCGAAGATCTCCCAGACCGAGACGTCGAAGCCGTAGGAGTGCCATTGCGACCACACGCCCGCGCGCGGCAGGCCGGAGTCGCCGGACGCCAGCAGCTGGGTCGCGTTGCGGTGGCTGACGGCCACGCCCTTGGGCGTGCCGGTGGTGCCCGAGGTGTAGATCAGGTAGGCGGTGTCGTCCGGGTCCGGGCCGGGCAGCGGCGCCGGCGGCGCGTCGGCGGCACCGGCGGCCTCCAGGTCACCGATGTCGATGACCACGACGTGGTGGCCGTACAGCCGCCCGGCCAGCTCGACGGTGCTCAGCGCCGCCATCGGTGCGGCGTCGCCGAGCATGAAACCGATCCGCTCGGCGGGCAGGCCCGGGTCGATCGGCAGGTAGGCCGCCCCGGCCTTGAGCACCGCCAGGATCGCGACGATCGCCTCGGCGGAGCGCGGGAACAGCAGCGCCACCCGCTCGCCGCGGCCGACGCCGTGGCCGGCCAGGCGGTGGGCCAGCCGGTCGGCGGCCTCGTCGAGCTCGCGGTAGGTCCACGTGCGCTCCCCGCAGGTCAGCGCCACCGCGTTGGGTGTGCGGGCGACCTGCGCCGCGAACGCGGCCGGGATCGACTGGGGCGCCGGGGCGGCGGTCAGCGCCGCGCGGTTGCCGATGGCGTCGAGGCGCGCGCGCTCGCGCACGTCGAGCAGGTCGACCGACGACAACGGCCGCGTCGGGTCGGCCGTCATCGCGGCCAGGACGCGCTGGAACCGGGCGACGAGCGCCTCGATCGTGGCGGCGTCGAACACGTCGGTGCGGTATTCGACCCGGCCGCCGATGCCGGCGGCCTCGTTGGTGTCCGTCCAGCGCTCGGTCAGCGAGAACACCAGGTCCATGCGGGCGACCTGGGTGTCCAGGGGCATCGAGGTGACCCGGACGTCGCCGCCCAGGACCAGCCCGGTGCCGGCGTCGCCGTCCTGCCCCGCGAAGTTCTGCCAGGCCAGCATCACCTGCACCAGCGGGTGATGGGTCAGGCTGCGGGCCGGGTTCACCCGCTCGACGAGCACCTCGAAGGGCACGTCCTGGTTTTCGAACGCGTCCAGGCTGCGGCTGCGGACTTGGGCCAGCAGCTCGGTGAACGACGGGTCCCCGGCGAGGTCGACGCGCAGGACCAGGGTGTTGACGAAGAACCCGACCAGATCCTCGAGGGCGGGGTCGCGCCGCCCGGCGATGGGGAAGCCCACCGCCACGTCGCTGCTGGCGCTGACCTTGGACAGCAGCACCGCCAGCGCGGCCTGCACCACCATGAAGCTGGTCGAGTTGTACTCGCGGGCCAGCCCGGCGATCTGCTGCTGCAGGTCGGCCGGCCAGTCGACGTCCACGGTGGCCCCGCGGTGGTCGGCCTGCTGCGGGTAGGGCCGGTCGGTGGGCAGCTGCAACCGTTCCGGTATGCCCGCCAGGGCCTTCTCCCAGTAGGCCACCTGCCCGGCGATGCGGCTGTCGGCGTCGGTGAGCTCGCCGAACTGGTCGCGCTGCCACAGCGTGTAGTCCACGTACTGCACCGGCAGCGGCTCCCAGTCGGGGGCGTGCCCCGCGCTGCGGCTCACGTACGCCAGGCCCAGGTCGCGCACCAGCGGCCGCAACGACCAGCCGTCGGCGGCGATGTGGTGCACCACGAAGACCAGGACGTGCTCGTCGTCGGCGAGCCGGAACAGCCAGGCGCGCAACGGGATGTCGGCCGCCAGGTCGAAGGTGCCACGGGCCGCGGTCTCGATGGCCTCGTGCAGCCGGCCGTCCGTCCAGCCGGTGGCGTCGACGGTCTGCCAGCCGTAGTCGGCCCGCTCGGCGGCGATCACCACCTGCTGCGGCGCCCCGTCGGGCGCCGAGAACACGGTCCGCAGGCTCTCGTGGCGGGCCACGACGTCGCCCAGGGCGGCGCCCAGCGCGCGGGCGTCGAGGCGCCCGTGCATCCGCAGGGCCGCCGCCATGTTGTACACCGGGGACGGCCCCTGCAGCTGGTCGAGGAACCACAGCCGGGTCTGCGCGAAGGACAGCGGCACCGCCGCCGGGCGTTCGCCGGCCACCAGCGGCTCCAGGCGCGAGGTGCTCTCGCCGACCCGCAGGGCGAGCTGGGCGACGGTGGGCGCCTCGAAGATGGCGCTCACCGCGACGCCGACGTCCAGCGCGGAGTTGACCGCGGCGATCACGCGCATGGCCGAAATGCTGTCGCCGCCGAGGTCGAAGAACGAGTCGTCCACGCCGACGCGGTCGACGCCCAGCACGTGGGCGTAGACGCCGGCCAGGATCTCCTCGGTGGGCGTGGTCGGCGAGCGGTAGCCGCCCGCGGAATACTCGGGCGACGGCAGCGCCCGAACGTCGAGCTTGCCGTTGACCGTCATGGGCAGCGTCTCGAGGACCACCACCGCCGCGGGCACCATGTAGGCGGGCAGCCGCTCGGCCAGCTCGGCGCGCAGCTCGGCCGGGTCGCCGGATCCGGTGATGTAGCCGACCAGCCGTAAGTCGGCGGGCCGGTCCTCGCGGGCGATCACGACCGCTTCGTCGACCCCGTCGAGGGCGGCCAGCGCCGACCGCACCTCGCCGACCTCGATGCGGTAACCGCGGATCTTCACCTGCTCGTCGGCCCGGCCCAGGTACTGCAGCTGCCCGTCGGCGCCCCAGCGCACCAGGTCACCCGAGCGGTACATGCGGTCCCCCGGCTGCCCGAACGGGCACGCCACGAACCGCGTCGCCGTCAGGCCGGCGCGGCGCACGTAGCCGTAGCCGACGCCGCGACCGGCCACGTACAGCTCGCCGATGACGCCGGTCGGCACCGGCCGCAGCCACCCGTCCAGCACGAACAGCGCCGCGCCGGGGACCGGCGAACCGATCGGCGGCGCGCCGGCGCCCGGGGTCAGCGGCGCGCTGGCCGACACAAAGATGGTGCTCTCGGTCGGCCCGTAGACGTTGACCATCACGCGCCCGGGCGCCCACCGGTCCACCAGTTCGGCCGGGACGGGCTCGGCGCCGATCACCAGCGCCGCCGACTCCAGCCCCTGCGGCGACAGCATCCGCACCGCCGACGGGGTCTGGGAGAAGACGGTGACCTTCTCCGACACCAGCAGAGCATGGAAGTCCATCGGCGAACGCGCCACAGAGTCGGGCACCACGACCAGGCGGCCGCCGTGCAGCAGCGCACCCCAGATCTCCCAGACCGAGAAATCGAAAGCGTACGAATGGAATTGGGTCCAGACCTGGTCCGGTGTCAGCTCCACGCACACCGCGGCCGCGTCGAACAACCGGGTGACGTTGTGGTGGCTGACCGCGACGCCCTTGGGCATACCGGTGGTGCCGGAGGTGTAGATGACGTGCGCGACGTTCTCCGGGCCCGGCGCCGGCAGCGCCGTCTTCGGTTGGGCCCTGACGGTGTGGTGCGCGATGTCGACGACCGTCAGGTCGTGCCCGTCGAGCAAGCCGGCCAGCGCGGCGGTGGTGACGGCGGCCAACGGCGCGGCGTCGGTGAGCATGAACGCGATTCGCGCCTCGGGCAGCGCCGGGTCGATGGGCAGGTAGGCCGCCCCCGTCTTGAGCACCGCCAGGATCGCCACGATCGCGTCGGCCGACCGGGGCAACAGCAGCGCGACGGTTTCGCCCGGCCCGGCGCCGCGACGAATCAACAAGTGCGCCAACCGGTTCGAGGCCTCGTCGAGTTGCCGGTAGCTCATCGACCGGCCCTCGAAGGTCACGGCCGCGGCACGCGGGCTGCGGGCCACCTGCGTGGCGAACAGCGCCGGGATCGACACGGGCGTGGCGGGCTCCGTCAGCACCGCGCGGCCGGCCCAGCCGTCGAGGCGGGCCCGCTCGGCGGCGTCCACCACGTCCAGCGACGCCAGGGGGCGCTGCGGATCGGCGGTCATGTCCGTCAGCACCCGCCGCAACCGCTCGATCAGGGCGGCGATGCCCTGCGCGTCGAAGACGTCACCGTCGTACTCCACGCGCAGCCGCAGCTCGCGCCCCGGCTGCGCCTGCATGGTCAGCGGGTAGTGGGTGGATTCGCGGGTGGCGATGTCGGTGATCGCCAGCTCGCTCTCGCCCGACAGCGCGCTCGCGTCGATCGGATAGTTCTCGAACGCGAACAGGGTGTCGAACAACTTGTCCTGCCCGGTGATGCGGTGAATCTCGTTGAGCGCCAAGTGCTGGTGGTCCAGCGTGTGGTTGTAGGCGCCCTGCAGCTGGTCCAGCAGGTCGGCGGTGGTGGTGGTCGCGGTGAGGTGCGCGCGCACCGGCACGGTGTTGATCAGCAGGCCCACCATCGCGTCCGCCCCGACGACCTCGGCCGGCCGGCCGGAGACGGTGGTGCCGAAGGTGACGTCGTGCTGGCCGGTCAACCCGCACAGCAGCTGCGCGAAGGCGGCCTGCAGCACGGTGTTGACGGTGGTGTGCCGCGACCGGGCCAGCTCGCCGACGGCCTGGGTGAGTTCGGCGGACAGCGTGAAGGATTCGTCGTGCTGCCGGCCGGGCTGGGCGCGGTCCTGCGGGCTCACCAACGTCGGGGTGTCGAATCCGGCGAACACCTGCGCCCACGCGGCGCGGGCGGCGTCGTGATCCCGCGCGGCCAGCCAGGTGACGAAGTCGCGGTAGGGCACCGGCGCGGGGAGCCGCTGCCCGTAGTAGCCGGCGAAGATCTCGCTCAGCAGTATCGGCATCGACCAGCCGTCCAGCACGATGTGGTGGTTGGTCAGCACCAGCCGGTGCCGCTCGGGCGCGGTGCGGATCACGGCCACCCGGAACGACGGCTGGCCCGCCAGGTCGCAGACCGCGGCGCGTTCCTCGGCGCACAGCTGCGCGATTTGCGCCTCGGCGCCGTCGAATTCGACGTAGCGCCAGGCGGGTTCGGGCGCGGCCGGGATGATCTGGACCGGCTCGGCGAACTGGTCGCAGAACCGTGCGACCAGGTTGGGATGGCGAATCACCATGGCGCGCACGGCGTCTCGCAGGCGTTGCGGGTCGAGCGGGCCGGAGATGCTGATGTCGAGCTGTCCCGCGTACAGGTCGTCGCCGGCCGCGACGGTGTTGGCGTGGAACAACAGGCCCTGCTGCACCGGGGTGAGCGCCAGCACGTCGGCGATGTCGTGCTGGCTCGCGAGCTCGTCGAGCTGGCGCTGAGTGAGGCGCGCCGGGGCGACGTCCGAGGGCGTCAGCCCGCCGCCGCCGTTGCGCACGTGCGCGCAGATGCCGGCGAGGGCCTCGGACCACAGCCGGCTCAGGCGGGTGATCTGCGCCTCGTCGAGGGCCGACGGCGCCCAGGTCCAGTTGGCGTGCAGCCGCGGTCCGGCGGCGGTGTCCACGGTGACCGCGTTGAGCTCCAGGGTGTGCATCAGCGGCATCGCGATGTCGGTGGCAGCGCGGGTCGCCGACCAGCCGTCCTGTTGAGGCCGCCACATGTCGTCGGTGAGCTCGGCGGTGGCGCCCTGGCGTCCCAGGTAGTTGAACCCGATCGGCGGTTCGGCGCCGCCCAGGTCGACGTCGGTGTTGAGGTAGCGCAGCAGCCCGTAGGTCAGCGGGTCGGGCAGGGCCCGCAGCTGTTCCTTGGCGTCCTTGAGCGCCGCGCCCAGCGCGGCGCCACCCGCGACGACCTGCGACCAGGTCGGCCCGCCGACCCGCAACGCCACCGGGTATTTGGTGGTGAACCAGCCGACGGTGTGGGACAGGTCGACGTCGCGGCGCAGCTCCTCGTGGCGGCCGTGGCCCTCGACGTCGATGGCGACGGGCGCGTCGGGCGCGCCGACCAACTCGGCGACCGCCAACGCGAACGCGATGAGCAGAACGTCTTGCACCCCGGCGTGGTACGCCGCCGGCACCGCGCCGAGCAGCATGCCGGTGGTCTCGGCGTCCAGCTCCGTCGACAGGTGTCCGGCGGCGGCGAAGGTGTCGACCTCGGGCCGCACCGCGGGCAGGGCGGCCGGCGTCGCCGTCACCCGCCGCCAGGCGTCGGCCTGGGCGACGACGTCCGGGTGCTGCGCGTGCTCGGCCAGCAGCGCCGACCACCGCACGAACGACGTGCCCGCCGCGGGCAGCGCCACCGGCTGCCCGGCGTGCCGCTGCGCCCACGCGATGTTGAGGTCCTGCAACAGGATTCGCCACGAGACGCCGTCGACGGCCAGGTGGTGGACGATGACCACCAGCTGGTTGGTGGACGTCGCCCACAGGGCGCTGAGCATCATGCCGGCGGCGGGGCTCAGCCGCGACCGGGCGTGGGCCACCGCGTCGTCGGACAGCGCGTCGACGGTGAGCAGGCAGCTGGCCGCGTCGACCGCACCCGCCTCGGGGACGTGCAGGGCCCACTCCCCCGCGTCCTTGTCGACGTAGAGCCGCAACATCGGGTGCCGGTCCAGCAGCGCCTGCAGCACGGCCACGACGTCGGGCTCGGTGACGCCCGCGGGGGCCTGCACCAGCATCGTCTGGTTGAACTGGTCGATGTCGCCGCCGGCGGTTTCGACGTCCTGCAGCCACCGGATGATCGGCGTGGCCACCGCGGGGCCCACACCCTCGTCGGCCGTGGCGCCGTCCTCGGCCACCTCGACGACCCGGGCCAGCCGGGCCACCGTCTGCTCGACGAAGATGTCGCGGGTGCGGCAGGTCAGGCCGGCGGCCCGCGCGCGGGTCACCACCTGCATCGACGAGATGCTGTCGCCGCCGAGGTCGAAGAAGGAGTCGTCGACGCCGACGCGCTCGAGCCCGAGGACCTGGGCATAGATGCCGGCCAGGAGCTCCTCGACCGCGTTGTCCGGGGCGCGGTAGCGGTCGGCGTCGGAGTAGTCCGGCGCCGGCAGCGCGCGGG
>NZ_LZJC01000026.1 GCF_001666755.1 Mycobacterium sp. E1214
GCCGCGCCGGGGCGAGCGCGTCCACCCGGAAGCCGTCGTAGAACCGCCAGCCGCGCAGCCGTTCGCGCACGGCCGCCAGCTCCGGCAGGGCTCGCGGGTTGGCGTATTCGGCCAGCACGCTGCGATACGACGGCAGGGACCGCGACAGCTCGTCGAAGCCGCGGCCCGAGTCCGCGCTGGTCTCGGCGAAGTTGCGGGTGCGGCGCACCAGGGTGGCGCTGGCCCGCGGCACCGGCCCGACGAACACCACCTCGCGTTTGATCGCGGGGTCGCGGTTGAACACCGACGGCTCCGTCGCCCCCGGCGGACCGGCCGACTGCGGCAGGCCCAGATCCACCAAATAACCGAAATCGTCGGCGGCGAAGCCCATTTCGAGCGAAACAGGGCGGGTGCGGGCGGTGCCCTCGACCTTGCCGGTGCGGTGCGCGCCGCTCAGCTGCTCGGGGCCGGCCCACAGCACGGATTGCAGGCCGCCCTCGCGGGCCAGCGAGGCGATGACCTCGCCGCGGCCGCAGTCGGCGAGCAGCCGCAGCGCCCGGTACAGCGAGGACTTGCCGGCACCGTTGGCCCCGGTGACCACCGAGAGTTGGCTCAGCGGCAGCACCACGTCGCGCAGCGAGCGGTACCCGCGGATCGCGACCGTCTGCAGCATGGAGCCGACTGTACGGTCGGCGACCGACTAGGCGTCCACGTCGGCGTCGGCGTCGTCGATGCCGGCGTCGAGCAGCTGCACTTCCTCCAGGTCCATTTCGTTCTGCAACTCGCGCAGCACGATGTCGTCGATCAGGTTCTGATTGCGCAGCGAGGTGATCTCGCGGCGCTTGTGTTCGAGCACGCCGAGGCGGACCTGGCGCACCTTCTCCCGGCCGACGACGAGCCGCTGGTTGGGGGAGCCGGCCTCGGTGGCCAGCACCAGCGCGGCTTTTTCCTCGTATTCTTTTTGCAGCCGGCGGCGCAGCTCCTCGCTGATGCCGACCTCGTCGGCGACCTCGGGGAAGGCGCGCAACGCGGCCTGGACGCCGCGGGCGCGGGCCAGGTGCAGCTCCTCGGCGTGGGCGACGTCTTGCGGCATCTGCGCCCAACGCACGATGGCGGGCAGCGTGCTGCCCTGCACCAGGACGGTCACCAGGATCACCACGGTGACGATGAAAATGACCAGGCTGCGGTCCGGGAACGGCGCGCCGCTCAGGGTGGTCGTCGGAATGGCCAGCGCGGCGGCCAGGGACACCGCGCCGCGGAAGCCCGCCCAGACGGTGACGAAGCGCTGGCGCCAGTCGATGCGGCGGGCGCGCTGCACCTCGCGCCGGTCGATCACCCGCAGGAGCACCGTCGTGATCTCACCCCAGAAGATCCGCGACACGATCACCACGCCGGTGACGGCCAGCGCGACGAACAGGGCGTGGCGGATACCCCCGTCGACGTGGTCGATCCCGCGCAGCGCGTTCGGGATCTGGACGCCGACGAACACCCACAGCGAGCCGTTGAGCAGGAACGTCGCGCTGTCCCAGAACGCCGAGGACTGCAGCCGGGACCGCGCCCGGATGACGACCGGCCCCGCGTAGGCGAGCACCAAGGCCGCCACCATGACCGCGACCACGCCGCTGCAGTCCAACGATTGCGCCAGCAGGAAGGCGGCGAACGGCGTCAGCAGGCTCAGCGCGCCTTCTTCCTGAGGCGCGTCGAGCCGTTTGCGCAGCAGCGTGACCGCCCCGCCGACCAGCAGGCCGGCGGCGACGCCCCCCAGATAGGAACCGATGAACCGCCCGACCAGGTCGATCGGGGTGATGGCGGCCCCGCCGATGGCGACGTGCACGGTGACGCCGAACAACACCAGGGCCGTGCCGTCGTTGATCAGACTCTCGGCCTTGAGGACGGTCAGTGACCGGCGCGGCAATTTCTTGGCCAGGCCCGCGACGGCGGCGGCGTCGGTGGGTGACAGGACGGCCCCCAGCACCGCCGCCGCGTGCGGTTCGACGCCCAACGCCCGCGCCGTCCACGACACGGCCACGGCGGTGGCGATCACCAGGGCGACGCTGAGGAACACGATGATGCGGGCGTTCGCGCGGATCTCCCGGAAACTGGTGTTCAGGCCCTCCCAGTACAAGATCGCCGGTAAGAACAGCAGCAGCACGATCTCACCGTTGATGTGGACGTGGGCGAATTGCGGGATCAGCCCTAGCAGCGCGCCGAGCGTGATGAGCAGAACCGGGGGGCCGACGCGGTAGCGCCGACCGATGACCGTCCCCAGGATGACGGTGGACACCAGCGCAACGATGAGGACGAGGCCGAACACCAGCCCATCCTGCCGGACTCGCCCGCTCAGCGCGCCGCGGGGGAGCGCACCCCGCCGGCGTCAGCCCACCGTCGACGGCTCCGGCGCGGCGGGATCCCGGGCGCCGCGCAACGGGATCAGCGGCATGGCGGCCAGCGGAAACAGCCCGCACAGCCCGAACGCCAGCGGATAACCGGCGGCCACGATGACCTCCGCGAACGCCGGCGGCGCGACGGCCACGACGAGGCGCTCGAACGCGTTCTGCGTGCCCAGGGCCCACCCCGACCAGAACGGCCCGGCGATCTCGGGGATGGTGGTGAAGGGCAGGCCATTGTCTCCCGTGACGGCCGCAGCGAGCACCATGGCCGGCACCGCGACGGGCCATCCCAGGTGGTCGGTGAGGGCCAGCACCAGCATGACCCCGGCGGTGACGACCGCGATCTTGCGCAGCGGCCGCATCCGCGATCCGATCCGGTCCGCCCACCGGCCCGCGGCGACGCGGGTCAACGCGCCGAGGCCCTGGGAGACCCCGACGAGCAGGCCGGCGCACGCCATCGACAGGCCGTGCTTGCCGGTGAACCAGACCAGCATGAAGGTCAGGACGACCGGTTGCGGCACCATCAGCAGCGTCGACGCGAAGTGGATGCGCCACAACGGTGTGCCGCGGTACAGCTCGGCGAGCTCGCCCATGTGGACGCCCGTCCGGTCGGGCCGCGGCGGGTCGCTCACGCCCACCGCGGCGGCCACGGCCGCCACGGCGCACAGGACCGCCGGGAACAGCAGGGCCACCGACAAATTCCGCTTGGCGAGTTCGGGAAGCACCAGCGCCCCCACAGCGATGCCCAGCGGTTGCGCGGTCTGGCGCACCCCCATCACCAGCGCGCGCTGGCGCACGGCGAACCAGCCGGTGACCAGCCGGCCGCTGGCCGGGACGCAGCTGGCCGCGGCCATGCCGCCGAGCACCAGGAACGTGCCCATGGCCAGCGGAGAGTCCATCGCCGCCGCGGCCACCCCGGCCGCGGCGGTAAGCCCCAGGCCCAGGGAGAGCACCACCCGTTCGCCGGCGCGGTCCAGCAGGAAGCCCCACGGAATCAGGGTGAACATCATGCCAACGCTGGGCATCGAGGCCAGTAGCGCCGCTTCGACGAGGCTCGCCCCGTGCTTGGACAGCGCGGGTATCAGGAATGCGACGCCGTTGATGAAGACATTGGCGCACAGCGTCGCCAGCTGCGAGACCGTCAGCATCGACCACCGCCTGGCCGCCGAGATCTCGTGTGTCGCGGTGTTCACCGCTGTTCGATTGCGACGCTTGCGCTTTGGCCCGTCGGTGCGGCGGGTTCCCCGAATATCATGAGAGCCGAACCGTTTTCGCGCACGACAAAGAAAGCATGAGCCGACCCCCAAAGTCCCGTGCCAGGAACGAAGTTGATGAAAGTGCCGGGGTAGTGGACTACCAAAATCGAACGCTGGGTGTATCCCGTTACACCCGACGGCGCGGTTCCGGCCTGAGTCGTCCTATACCCACCGCTTGGGGCGTTCACACGGTTCTTTGAACTCGTTGTGGGCGCGGTGGGGGTGCCGTCGCTCGGGGCGCGGCATCTAGGATCGAGTGGCTTGGTGCGCAGCGGGTAAGCCGCCAGGCGGCGGGCCGAAGAGAGGGGAGATCCGCAGTGAAGATCAGGCTGCTGGCAACAGTCGCCGTGCTTGTCTCGCTGTTCCTACCGGCCTGCCACTTCGGCTCCAGAAACCCGCCGTCCACCAAGACCCTGCAGGCTTCCATGAGTGACGTCCTGATGCAGGACGCCATCACCCAGAGCATCGCCCTGGCCGTCGGGAACACGCTGTACGTGAAGCTGGGCTCGAACTACACCACCCCGTACCGGTGGGCGCCGGACATGAAGATCGCCGACCCGAGCGTCCTGAAGCAGATCAGCCACGAATTCGTGCAGCCCAGCTCCGAGGCCCTCGGCGCGCCGGGCACCGAGGTGTGGGAGTTCGCAGCGCTCAAGCCCGGCTCGACGACCATTACCACGTCCTACACCAGCTTCGTGGGCAAGGACGCCAAGCCGGCATGCACGTACACGGCGAACGTGACGGTGCAGTAGACCGTCGCGGCTAGGCGACCGCGGCTTGGCGACGCCGGGCGTAGATCTCGGCGAGGAACTGCTCGACGGCCACGGCCGCGTGCGCCGCCCGGGCGGAACCGAAGATGTCGAAAGCGTGCTGGGTCAACGGCAATTCGGCGTAGGCGACGGGTTGGCGGCTGACCTGGCGCAGGCGGTCGACGAAGGTCCGTGCCTGCTCGACGTAGGCCAGGGAGTCGTTGGTGCCGTGCAGTACGAAGAACGGGGGAGCGTCTGGGGTGACGCGGTAGACCGGCGACGCGGCCTCGAAGGTCTTCTGGTGCGTGCTGGGCCGTTGCTTCATGATCGACTTGATCAGCAGGCCGGGCATCATGGGGTGCAGCGTCTTGTCGAACTTGGTGAAGTCGTAGATCCCGTAGAACGGCACGGCCGCCTGCACCCGGGTGTCGGCGTCTTCGAAGCCGGGCTGGAATTGCGGATCGTTGGGCGTCAGCGCGGCCAGCGACGACAGGTGCCCGCCGGCCGAGCCGCCGGTGATGGCAATGAAATCCGGGTCGCCGCCGTATTCGGCGATGTGCGCCTTGACCCACGCGAGGGCACGCTTGACGTCGACGATGTGGTCGGGCCAGGTGTTGCGGGGGCTGTGCCGGTAGTTGATCGCCACGCACACCCAGCCCAGCTCCGCGAGGTGGCTCATCAGCGGATGTGCTTGCCCCCGTTTGTTGCCCGTCGTCCACGCGCCGCCCGGGATCTGGAAGAGGACGGGCGCCTTCTCACCCCGGTCGAGGTCCGGGCGCCGCCAGATGTCCAGGTGGTTTGCCCTCCCGTATTCGCCGTAGCTGATGTCGGAGTCGTGGGCGTAGTCGCGGTAGATCCGCAGCATGCGCACCAGGCCCGGCGCCTTGGCGGTGCCGCCACCGGCCGGGCGGCGCCACAGGTCCGCGGAGTCGGTGCGCCGATTGGTGCCCAGCCCGTTGTTCAGCGCCTCGCGCAGCGGGACGTCGGCCTGGTGACCGGCACGGTTGAGGTTGAGCAGCCCGAGCGCCGAGGCGCCCGTCACCAGCCACGCCAGCATGCGGACCGGGCGGGTCAGGCGCCGGCCCGTCGCGGCCAGCCCGGCGAGCTGGACCGCCAGCGTCTGCAGCGGCAGTTCGGTGACGGCCAGGCCGAACATCCACGAGTACAACGAGGGAAACCCGCCGCGCGCCAGGGGCCGGTAGGCGTTGACGGTGGTCGCCGCCGTCACCGCGGTGACGGCGAGGGAGGCGAGTTGCCGGAGGTGGTGGCCGAGCCGAGCTGTCCGCATCCGCTCACCTTACGAGGAGGTGATCGCCGATCCGCTAGCGCCTGCACTAGCTGATTCCGTGCGCGCCTAGGGGTCCTCGGCGGGCGCTCTGTCCTGGGGATGTGTGACTTTCGAATCCGCTAGCGCCCGTGCTACCAATCCGCCGTGAACCACTACACGTATCGAGTCGGCTGGTCACCGGCGGACGACAAGTACGCCAGCACCTGCCTCGAGATGCCGTTTCTCAGCTGCGCGGCGCCGACCGCGCAGGAGGCGACGTTGGCGATCGAGGCGGCCGTCGACGAGCACGTCGAGGTGATGCGGGAAGGCGGCGAGACACCGCCGACGCCGATGGCCGACCGCAG
Source organism: Mycobacterium sp. E1214 (assembly GCF_001666755.1). Classification (GTDB taxonomy): domain Bacteria; phylum Actinomycetota; class Actinomycetes; order Mycobacteriales; family Mycobacteriaceae; genus Mycobacterium. The sequence goes on from NZ_LZJC01000026.1 coordinate 6,007, forward strand.
CTACAGCGGCACCATCGTCATCCGGACCTCGGTCGAGCTGCACCGCCGCCTGGCAATCGAATCCGCCGAGCAGGGCGTGTCGATGAACCAATGGGTGGTGCAGCAGTTGTCGGGCCGTCGACTCAGCGACGGTCTCGGGCTGTCCGGCTTCGACTGGTAGGGCGGCTTGTGACGGCCTGGCCCGAGCTCTCAAGTTTCCGCAGTTAAGGGGGCCGTTCTCGGTCAACCACCTTCGGGGTCGGGCTAAAGATTTCGGTGTCGTGCCCTCACAAGCTAATGTTGTGTCACACGAGTCGATTGTGAGCCGTTGCCCATGCCGCTCAGCGCCCGGATGCCCGATATCGCCTCCCTCGAGGCGTTCTTGGCGATCGCCGAGACCGGCAGCCTAGGCCGCGCCGCCCGAGAGCTTGGCCTGACGCAGCAAGCGGTGTCGCGGCGACTCGCCGCGATGGAGGCCCAGGTCGGGGTGACGCTGGCGGTCCGCACGACGCGCGGCTCTCAGCTCACGCCCGCCGGCCTGATCGTCGCGGATTGGGCGGCACGGCTCCTCGAGGTCGCGAAAGAGATTGACGCGGGCATGGATTCGTTGCGGAAGGAGGGCCGCGAGCGGCTGCGGGTCGCCGCCAGCCAAACGACCTCCGAGCAGCTCATGCCGCACTGGTTGCTGTCGTTGCAGGCCGAGGCGACGCGGCGCAGCGTCAGCGTCCCGCGGGTCATCCTGACCGCGACCAACAGCGAGCACGTGATCGCCGCGGTGCGCGACGGCAGCGCCGATCTGGGATTCATCGAAAGTCCGGGTACGCCACAGGGTTTAGGGTGTTGCGTGGTCGCCGAGGACGAGTTGGTGATCGTGGTGCCGCCGGGCCACAAGTGGGCGCGGCGATCCCGGCCCGTGACGGCGCGCGAGCTTGCGCAGACGCCGTTGGTGGCCCGTGAACCCCATTCAGGCATCCGCGATTCGCTGACGGCGGCGCTGCGGGTGGCGTTGGACGACGACATGCAACAGGCTTCGCCCGTCTTGGAGCTGACGTCGGCCGCCGCGATGCGGGCCGCGGTGCTCGCCGGCGCGGGGCCCGCGGCCATGAGCCAGCTGGCGGTGGCCGACGACTTGGCGGTCGGCCGGCTGCGCGCCATCACCATTCCCGGGTTGGACCTGCGGCGCAACTTTCGCGCCATCTGGGTCGGCGGGCGCACCCCGCCCGCCGGGGCGATCCGCGACTTCCTCGCCCACATCCTCAGCGGCGCACCGCGATAGCTCAGGCCGCGGCGTCGGCGGCGCGGGCCTCGTCGTAGCGGTCCAGCACCGTCTCGGCCACCAGACGATGCGCGCCCAGGGGCGCCGCCATCGGGATGTCGTGCTCGCGCGCATAGGCCGACACCCCGTCGGTGATGCGTCCCGGCGCCAGGAACCACGGCGCGATGACGAGGCGGCGCGCGCCGCGGCCGCGCAGCTGGTGGGCGATCCGCGTCACCGACGCCTCGGGCCGGGTGGCGAACGCCGTGCCGGCGCCCGCCCAGCGGGTGCCCGCGGCCAGCCGGCACGCCACCTGGGCGGTGCGGGCGTTGGCCGCGGCGTTCGACGACCCGATGGCGACGACCAGCACGCCCAGGTCCTCGTCGTCGGGCGACGCCCCGATCTCCGCGAGGCGTTCCCGCAGCACCGACACCAGCCGGGCGTCCTCGGCGAGCACCCCGGCCTGGCGGATGCCGTGCGCGCCGGCGCGGGCGATCTGCTCGGGAATGTCGCGACGGGCGTGGTACGCGCTGGCCAGCAGGAGCGGGGCGACGACCGCCTGGCGGGGGTCGTGCAGGCCGGCGAGGGCGTCGGCGAAGCTCGGCGCGCTGAGTTCCAGGAACGCCAGCCGCACGTCGAGGCCGGGACGCATGCTGGTGAGTCGGTCCGCCACGGCGGCGGCGTTGGCGGCCGAGCGGGGGTCGCGGCTGCCGTGGGCGGTGAGGATCAGGGTGCTCATGAGGCGTGCAGCCCACATTCGGTCTTGGCGCGTCCCTGCCAACGTCCACTGCGGGGATCCGCGCCTTCGGCCGGCTTGGCGGTGCACGGCGCGCAGCCGATCGACGGGTAGCCCTCGTCGACCAGCGGGTTGACCAGCACGCCGTTGGCCTGGATGTACGCGTCGACGTCCTCGTCGGTCCAGGCCGCGATCGGGTTGACCTTGATGATGCCGAAGGATTCGTCGTAGCTGATCTGCGCCGCGTTGGCGCGCGTGGGCGCCTCGACCCGGCGCAGGCCGGTGATCCAGGCGGCGTAGCCGCGCAGCGCGCGGCGCAGCGGGAGGACCTTACGCAGGCGGCAGCATTCGTTGGGGTCGCGGGCGAACAGGTCCTTGCCGAGCAGATTGTCCTGCTCCGCGACGCTGCGCTCGGGGGCGATGTTGAGCAGGTGGATGTCGTAGACGGAGTCGACCGCGTCGCGGGTGCCGAGGGTCTCGGCGAAGTGGTAGCCGGTGTCGAGGAACACCACCGGCACGCCGGGCCGGACGCTGGACGCCAGCGACACCGTCACCGCGTCCTGCATGGTGCTGGTCACCACCCACTTGCAAGTGGCCCAGCCGCGGGGCCCGCCGATGCCGCCGAAGTGCTCGTCGGTCCAGCGCAGGATGTCGACGGCGCTGCGACCCTCCATCTCGGCGGCGCCGCGCGACGCGATCTCGCGCAGCTGTTCCTCGGTGAAGTGGGTGAGCCCCCGGCTCATCAAGTCATCCCCTAGCGCAAGTCGTCCTCGGCGGCGCGCAGGGCCCAAGCGGCGAACCGCTCACCGTCGTCGCGCTGGTCGAGGAATTTGCGGGTGACGCGGTCGATGTAGTCGCCGAGCTCGTCGCTGGTCACCTTGTGCTGTCGCAGTTTTCGGCCGAAGCCGCTCGCCTCGCCCAGGCCGCCGCCGAGGTGCACCTGGAACCCCTCGACCGAATTGCCCTCGCCGTCGTCGATCCACTGGCCCTTGAAGCCGATGTCGGCCACCTGGATTCGGGCGCACGAGTTCGGGCACCCGTTGAGGTGCACGGCGATCGGCACGTCGAGCTTGGCGTTGACGTCGGACAGGCGCTGTTCCAACTCGGGCACCAACGACTGTGCGCGAACCCGGGTTTCGGCGAAGGACAGCTTGCAGAATTCGATGCCGGTGCAGGCCATCAGGTTCCTGCGCCACGACGACGGCCGCGACGGCAGGCCCAGCGCGTCGAGGCCGGCGACGAGTTCGTCGACCTTGTCGTCCGGGACGTCGAGGATGACCAGCTTCTGGTACGGGGTAAAGCGGGCCCGGTCCGAGCCGGCCTGCTCCATCAGGTCGGCCACCGCGGACAGGATGGTGCCGGTCACCCGTCCGGCGACCGCGGCCACCCCAACGGCGTTGCGGCCGTTCTTGATTCGTTGCACCCCGACGTGGTCGATGGGCTGCTTGAGGGGCTCGGGGGCCGGGCCGTCGATCAGCCGGCGGTTGAGGTATTCGGTCTCCAGGACGTCGCGGAATTTCTCGACGCCCCAGTCCTTGACCAGGAACTTGATCCGGGCCTTGGCGCGCATCCGCCGATATCCGTAGTCGCGGAACAGCGCGGTGACCGCCTCCCACACGTCGGGCACCTCGTCGAGCGGGACCCACGCGCCCAGGCGCTGCGCCAGCATCGGGTTGGTGGACAGACCGCCGCCGACCCACAGGTCCATGCCGGGGCCGTGTTCGGGGTGGTGCACGCCGACGAAGGCGACGTCGTGGGTCTCGTGCGAGACGTCCTGCAGGCCCGAGATCGACGTCTTGAATTTGCGCGGCAGGTTGGCGTATTCGGGGTTGTTTAGCGCGCGGTGCAGGATCTCGTCGATCGCGGGTGAGGGGTCGAGCACCTCCTCCAGCGAGTCACCGGCCAGCGGCGAGCCGTGAATGCCGCGCGGGCAGTCGCCGCAGGCCTCGGTGGTCTGCAGGCCGACCGATTCGAGGCGGCGCCAGATCTCGGGCACGTCCTCGATGCGAATCCAGTGATACTGCAGGTTTTCGCGGTCGCTGATGTCGGCGGTGTCGCGGGCAAATTCGGTGGAGACCTGGCCGAGCGTGCGGATGGCTTGCGCCGACAGGGCTTTGCCGTCGGTGCGCACCCGCATCATGAAGTGCTTGGCCTCGATTTTCTCGATGTTCTCGTCGCCGGTCCAGCTGCCGTCGTAGCCCTGCTCGCGCTGGGTGTAGAGGCCCATCCAGCGGAACCGGCCGCGCAGGTCGGTGGGCGCGATGCTGTCGAAGCCCTCGTTGGCGTAGACGTTGACGATGCGGTCGCGCACGTTCAGTGGGGCGTCGTCGTTCTTGAATTTCTCGGCGTCGTTGAGGGGTTCGCGATCGCCCAGCGCCCACTGGCCCTCGACGCGGGTCTTGGCGGGGCGTGCTGTGGTCATGGTGATGTACTCCTGGCGCCGGGCTGTCGTGGGGCTGGGCGCCACCCGTCGATGGTGCGCGTACCCGTGTGTACGTCGCTGGACCCACGGGTCACGCCTCCCATGCTGCCGTGCGGACCGGGATGCCAGTAGAGGTCACCTGTTGTGAGGACACAACCTCGTGTTGTGAGTTGTGGGCGTCGGAGTCACAGGCGTCACGTGCGCCCCTGTCTTGGGGTGCATCCGAAGTGCCCGCCTCAGAGCGACAACGGGGCGCTGTGGAGATTTGTCGCTGCGAGGCGGGCACTTCGCTACCCGTCAGGGCAGGGCCCAGACCCCCATGGAATGGCGCAGGCCCCTCACGAATCCTGCAACAGCCGCAGCGGATGCAGGCCGTCGACCGCGCCGACGAACGGCGGGTGAATGCTGTAGCCGATCATGCGGCGAATGTCTTCGGAGACCGCGCGGGCGATCTCGCGCGAAATCGACAGCGTGTAGGCCTCCATCGGCCGCAGCCACGGCTGGCAGTACTGGGCGGTGATGGCCAGGCGCGCGCGATCGGTCGTGTTGGCGCCACCGCCGTGCCACAGGGTGCCGACGAAGAACACGCACGAGCCGGCGGGCATCACGACCGGCAGCGACGGGTCGTCGGGCCCGGGTGGGCGCCGGCCCCACCGGTGGCTCCCCGGGTACAGCACGGTGGAACCGTTGTTCGCGGTGAAGTCGTCGATGGACCAAATGGTGGCGGCGGCCAACGGGTCTCGCGGCCGCGGGATCGGGTAGAAGCCGTCGTCATGGTGGGGCAGCTGCGCGGACTCACCCGGCTGAATGTTGATGGCTTGCAACGCCGATAACAGATAGTTGGGCATCAGCAGCCGGTCGAGCACCGCGAGCACTCGGGGGTGGTCAGCCAGCCGGTCGCAGACCCGGGTCCGGCTGAGCACGCTGTAAATGCGTTGGGTGCGACGGCCTTCGAAGGCGTTGCGCCCGGTGTGGCCCAGCCACGGCCCGACGACGTCGCGGATCTGCGCGCACTCGTCCGGGCTGAGCAGGTTCTCCCACACGACGTAGCCGTCGCGGTCGAGGGCGGCCATGTCGGCGTCGACGATCGCGGGGTCGACCGACGCGCCGCCGGTCGTGGTCCACTTGTGCCGGCCCGCCAGGTCGGTCTTGAGGTCGTCGAGGGTGGTGACGGGCTCGTCGATGCTCATACACGAGACCATGGACCCCATTTGACCGGTGGTCAAGTGGCCGTTCCGGCCGCGGCCTTGGCCGTGTCGGCCGGCCGCAGCAGTCGCCCGCTCACCAGCGCCGCAAGCCAGCCGGGCATGAGTTTTCCGCCGGTGGCCAGCAGCCGGAAACGCAACCCGGGGACGACGACCGCGCGGCCGCGGTCCAGGCCGCGCAACCCGGCGGCGACGACCGGTTCGGGCGCGGCGAGGTGCCGGTAGATGGCGGTGTGGGAGACGTCGGCGTCGAGCGCGTCGACGAATCCGGTGCGCGTCGGCCCCGGGCACAGGGCGGTGACGGTGACGCCGGTGCCGCGGGTCTCGGCCCACAGCGCCTGGCTGAGGGACAGCACGAACGCCTTCGAGGCGCCGTAAGTGGCTTGGTACGTGCCGGGTTGAAAGGCGATGGTGGAGGCCACATTAACGATGCGACCGCGACCGCGGGCAAGCATGCGGGGCAGCACCGCGTGGGTGAGGCGGACCAGAGCGTCGACGTTGACCGCGACGAGTTCGTGCTCGCGCCGGGCGTCGACGTCGGCGAATGGGCCGTAGGTGCCGAATCCCGCGTTGTTGACCAGCACGTCGACCGCGCGGCCGTCGAGGCGCGCGATCAGGCCCTCGACGCCCGCGTCGGTGCCGAGGTCACCGACGACGAGCTCGATCTCGGTGTTGGCTGTGATGCGTTGCCTGACCTGCTGCAACCGCGCCTCGTCACGCCCGGCCAGGATGAGCGAGTGGCCGCGCCGGGCCAGTTGTTCGGCGAAGATCGCGCCCAGGCCCGAGCTGGCTCCGGTGACGACTGCCCAGTTGGCGTTCATAGCTTCTCCTCGAATGCTTTTGGTCAACGGCTGTCAACGGGCTTTATGGCAGCGTGGGATGGAGACGGCGTGGCTGACCAGGCCGATTCCGGCGCCGAGGATGGGCCAGATGGGCCAGAAGTAGGTGGCATCGGTGGTGAGGGCGACGGCGGCCCACACGGTGAGCACGATGACGACCATGGCGAGGTACGCGGCGAGGTGGGCGCGCACGCCGCGGCGGGCGGCGGCGATGCGGGCGGCGCGGCGACGAGGATCGTGACGCCGAATGCGGTCCAGCGGCAGGTCGCCCAGGAGCTGGCGCAGCTCGTGGGCGGTGTGGGTCTGATAGATCGCCTGCAGCCGTTGGTCGTAGTCGTCGAGTTGCAGGTAGCCCTGCGCGAGGGCTTGGCCCAGCAGATCGGCGGTCCTCTCGCGGTCGCGGTTGCCGGCGAGCGTGGCGGTGGTGTCCAGCTGGGTGGTCATGGTGCCCTCCCTCGGGTGTTCGATGTGAATGGCTTTAACATAGTCCGTAATGTTAATGTCGTCAACATGGCAGTGCAGAAAGCCCGCACGACGTACCACCACGGTGACCTGAAGAACGCGCTGACCAGCGCCGCCCTGTCGCTGGTTGCCGAGAAGGGGCCCAAGGGGTTCACGCTGACCGAGGCCGCGCGCCGCGCCGGGGTCAGCGCCGCGGCGCCGTACCGGCACTTCGCCGACAAGGCGTCGCTGTTGGCAGCCGTCGCTGAGCAGGGGTTCGTCGAGTTGCACGCCGACCTGGCCGAGGCCGCCGCGCGCGTGACCGATCCCACGGAGCGGGTGGCCGAGCTCGGCCGGGTCTACGTGCGCTGGGCCGTCGCCCATCCCGACCACTACCAGGTCATGTTCGGCGTCGAGTCGCTCAAGTCCGAAGAGCCGACCGTCGCGGCGGCGGGCGAGCGGGCGTTCGGCGAGCTGCTTGGGGCGATCACGGCGTGCCAACAGGCGGGCATCGCCGCGGGTTCCGACCCGCTCGAACTCGCCGCGCCGCTGTGGTCACTGGTGCACGGCATCGCGTCGCTGGCCATCGGCGGGCAGTTGCGGGAGGTGGGGGTTGAGCGGGCGCCGGAGGAGTTGGTCGACGGCGTTGTGGCGCAATTGTTTTGAGTGGTCTTTCGGTCGGAGCGGATGCCGCTCGCTTCCGGCGTGAAGGTTACCGGCAACCTGCCGAGGCCGTCATGCTCGGGCTGCCAAGGCATTGATCGACATTTCCACATCGACTTCGTAGTCGGGAAGGCGGTCGAGGACGGCCTTGACCATCACGCCGGAAAACAGCCGGGCCAGGTGCGAGCCGATGCAGCGGTGCGGGCCCAGTCCGAAGGCGACGTGGCGGTTGGGGGCGCGATCGAGGATGATCGCGTCCGGCCGGTCGAACTCGTTTTGTCGTGGTTGGCCGACAGCCAGCTGATGACGACCTTATCGTTCTTGCGGAGGCGTTGCCCGGCGAGGACGACGTCGTGAGTGACTGTGCGGCTGAAGTTGGTTGACCGAGAAGTAGCGCAGGGCGTGCGACACGTTGGCGGCCTCATTTTCTAAATTTGTTGGCCCGCCGAGACTCTGGCATCCCCGCCGCATAGAGCGTGGTGACCCGCAGGGGCGGCACATTCGTCGGAGCCGGCGCGCGTGGGACAAGGTGATCAGGGTTGGTGGTGCGGGTAACGGAGCATCTGCGTCGTTCATCGAGTGCCGCCAGGCTGAAGGCATTGCACGTCCCTGCGACACGGTCTCCCGTCGGCACTAGAAGGAGGTGCCAGCGCGGCTGCCACTGCGCCAAGCCGCCCGATTCGAACAGCGCAGCTTGCATCAGCGCGGGACGATGATTCCAGCGCAGCATTGAGAGGCCACTGCCCTCTAACGTGACCACCCCGTCGTCGTCCAGTGATGCGGTGACTGGAATGACGGACCCGGGTTCTCGGACCGATAGTTTGTGTTGGATCCAGTGGGCCCAATGGCCGGGTCCATACAAATGGCAATGCTGGTCGGTGCCCTTCAGGCTCCACCAGATTTCGGACATGGAGACTCCTAGATGCCGAGCCTCCCCCGCGGAGGCGCTCTTGTCTGCACCGGTTGGTCCAGACCGCTTCGTCATCCGAGCCACCCACGAGCGTGGGGTTGGCGTGCCGCCGAGTCGGAGCTTGCCGACGGCATCTCGTGAAGCAATCCCAAATTTACCTCGGTCCACCGACAGGCATGGATACGTTCCTCATTGGGCTGAGCCAGCTCGTTGGGGCATGGCCGCAGGGCCGCCCCCAGCGCGGCCGTAGTTGCTACCCCCGTCGGGGGTAACGGGTTCGTACCCCCGACGGGGGTGAATGTTCGCACCCCCGACGGGGGTGAGGTGGTCGGACCCCCGACGGGGGTATGGACAATCCGACGTCCATAAGCCGGCACTGCAACTTCCACGGCTGCGGCTTCACTGCTCGGCATTGCTGCGGGAATGGGCGCTTTGCCGTCCGCGACCCGCCTTAGTCGTCGGTGAAGTCTTTCGGCTTGCGCGTCGATCCTCGTTGAACCATCGGTCATATGCGGGTTGAAGTTCGTCGGCCCTAACAAGGATTCCGTCGCTGACCGCCCGCAGGACTTGGCGTTTCAGTCTCTCGTCATTCCGATTTGTCGTGATGGCGAAGTCCGCCGCCTGCAGGCCCGCGGACTCGAAGTTCTCGGGGGAGGTGCGCTGCTGAAACCGTTCGATTACCTGGGTGAGCAGTTCTTCGAGGTTGTCGTCGCCGAGACAATCGGGGTTTTGTCGGACGAAGTCGACCACTGGGTCCACTGAGCGGAGCGCCTTGACCAGCGCTGCGCGGCTTTCGTGCATCAACAGGTGGACGTCGCTCAGGTACGAGTCGAGATCTGACCGCGGGGCGAGGTCGTCCAGGCCGAATTCCAGCACTTTCGCAATAGCGAGGGCCTCCCCCAGCCGGGGCTCTCGTTGTCCGGCCTCGATCCGGGTGATTGCCGACGTATCAAGCGAAACGTTGGCTTCGTGTTGCAGGCGGTCAGACAGCTGCTGTTGCGTCAGCCCTGCCCGTAACCGGGATGCCTTCGCCCGTTCGGCAAAAGCTATGCCTCGTTCATTACCTGATAATCGGTGACCACGCCTCTGCATCGCTGCAGCATACACTGTGCGGTTGCAGGGCATGGCAGGTGCATGATACTGTGATTTCACAGCTCATGCTGCAATACTGCAGCGAAGAGCTGCCGGTCCGGCGGTCTCCGACTTGTCGGTGGGTCGCTCTAAAATCGAGTTGCTTCATGAGACGCCGTCGCCAAGCTCCGACTGGATGGCGCGCCAACCCCACGCTCGTGGGTGGCTCGGGTGACGAAGCGGCCGACACCGATCGGTGCCGGCAAGAGCGCCTCCCGAGGGAGGCCCGAAAGCAGGGAGGTCTCATGACGACTTATAGCGAGATCATCGGTGGCACCCGCCCGTGGCAGGGCGTGTTGGACACCTCAGTTATGGCGGACGACCTAGTCAGCACCGGTCACCGGCTAGCCGACGCCGCGAAAGCCGGCGACTGGCCCCAGGTGATGAAAGTGCTGGACCGCGAATGGAACTGGCTGGTCATCAACCAGTGGCGGCCGGGCGGCATGGCGTGGTTCACCGCCCTGCATCAGGCCGCCTGGCACGGCGCACCAACTCGGGTCGTCGCAGAGCTGCTCGACCGGGGATCGCTACGGTCACTGCGGGATTCGAAAGGACGTACGCCGTTCGACGTCGCGGTCGAGCGCGACCGGTCGCCCGCCCTTCTGGAATTGGTGCGTCCGCCGCGCTCACCGCTGACGACCGAGCAGATCCGGGCGCTGGACGCACGACTCGCCGAGCTGATCGACGGGCGCATCCAGGGGCGGGTTTTCGACGGTGACCTGCGTGCTGCGCTGCGCTATCCGCCTGTCGAGATCCTGCACGAGCTGCCCGGTCAGCGGGTGTGTGTGCCGCTGCCCGGCAAGTACATGTTCCACATCGAGTTGCAACGCGGCGCGCTGGAGGTCAAGAGCTGGTGCGGCTTCGTGGAAGGGTCCGGCCAAGCTCATCTGGTCACGCCCGAGGGCTCGGTCTTGGTCGACCACGGATTCGTCTGATCGGCGAAGCTGCGTGAGCCGCCATAGCGCTGAGCGTGCGTGGCCGGTGGATGGCTGCCGCCGCCACTACGCGTGGTGCATAAGTACTTCAATTTTTTTCAACTCGACTCTGCGCGCATGCGCAACGAAGGAGAACGCCATGACTTTGACTGCTGCACAACGTGATCGGTCCTGCGGTACGCTGCTCGGTTCCGCCGCCGGCGATGCACTAGGTGCCGGCTACGAGTTCGGACTGCCCCTGGAGGTCGACGTCCCCGTCGACATGATCGGCGGGGGACTCGGACCGTTCAAGCCGGGCGAGTGGACCGACGATACGTCGATGGCCATCGCGATCGCCGAGTTCGCCGCCACCGGGGCGGACCTGCGTGACGAGAACGCGCAAGACTACATTGTGGAGCGCTGGGAATTTTGGGCGAGGACCGCCAAAGACGTTGGTAACCAGACTCGTTCGGTCCTGTCGACTGCCGGTCGGCGGGGGATCTCCGCTCGAACCGCGCGCGAAGAGTCGGCGGCGCTGCACCAGCGGACCGGCCACACCGCCGGCAACGGCTCGCTGATGCGAACCGCGCCGGTGGCACTCGCGTACCTTGACGACGAGGTCGCGCTCGCGGAAGCCGCGCGTGCGGTCAGTGAGTTGACGCACTACGACCCCGACGCCGGTGATGCCTGCGTGCTGTGGTGCGCCGCCATCCGGCATGCCGTCCTAACCGGCGAGCTCGACGCACGGGTCGGCATGGGCCACATTCCCGTTGAGCGTCGTCAGTTGTGGGCGTCTCGGTTGGACGATGCCGAGGCATCTCAGCCGTCGGCTTTTTCCGCCAAGAATGGGTGGGTGGTCGCCGCTTTGCAGGCCGCGTGGTCGGCGATCGTCAATACGCCTGTGCCGGTAGAAGATGCGGAATCGGAGGTGTTTCCTGCCGACCACCTGCGGCTGGCGCTGGAGGCGGCGGTGCGGGGGGGCCACGACACCGACACCGTCGCAGCCATCGCGGGCGCCCTGCTCGGTGCCGCCTACGGCGCATCCGCGGTGCCCTCGCGCTGGCGGTCGATGCTGCAGGGTTGGCCCGGCTTGACCGCTCGCGGGCTGGTCCACCTCGCCGACAAGATTATCGACAAGGGTCGGGCCGACACGTTCGACTACACGTATAGCGGTTTCCCGGCAGCGCGCAAACCTGTCCAGCACCCGTACGACGAGAAGGTTTGGATCGGAGGCGTGGCCGCTCTGCAGAATTTGCCCCAGGGAGTGGACGCGATCGTTTCGCTCTGCCGGGTCAAGGATGAGCACCTGCCTGCCGGCATCCAGCAGCTCGATGTCCGCCTGATCGATTGTGAGGGCGAGAACGACCATGTCGAGTTCGTGCTGCTTGACACCGTGCGGGCGATAGAGCGACTGCGTGCCGAGGGCCGGACGGTGTTCGTCCATTGCGTCCAGGCATACAGCCGCACGCCCACCATTGCCGCGCTCTACGGAGCCCGCAAACAGGGCGTCGGCACTGATCAGGCGTTGGACGACGTTGTGGCGGTATTGCCGGGCGCGAATCCAAATGCTGAATTCCGTGCCACGCTACGGCGACTCGACCCCCGACGCGGCGGTGTGTCATGAGTAGCTGTCATGCGGCGCTTTCCACTGGCTTGGGTTCGGGGAGGAACAGCCTATGACGCGGCCAGGCGAAGGTGGAAAGTTGCGGCCTTCAAGGCAATTAAGTGCGACCACCGGCCCGGGCGCATATTGGAATGCTCTGTTCCCGTCCAAGCTGTTGACGCCATGGGTCGACTTCAAGCGCAGCTCGACTGGCTTTAACATCGCACGCAGGCTCTGGGACCAGCGTGAATACCTACGCCGCACGTACGAAAGCGTCTTCGGCATCGACCCGGAGGGCTGGCCGTCCCAGCACCCTGGTGTCGTCTTGGACGAGGTGTTGTGGATAGCGCACGCGGCATGCCTGCGCTGCTGGTGGTTCGATGCGCGAGGGCACTATATGAAGAGACCAGAGGAAATGAGACAAGCCCTTCACTTGGCACGCCGCCACGAAACGTCCGACGGGGAATTTCGTGGCGATGAGAGCTGACATTCCTGGACCCGCGTGGGCTGCTGATCACCGCCAAATGCAGCCAAAGCACAGGACAAAGACGCTAACGTTGCCGGACCACAGTTATTCAAACCGCCACGTTGGACGTTTCGGGCCCAGCCCGTCAGCGTCGCGTGGACTTCATCTGTCGCGATAAGGAGCTGAATTTTGACGCGGCAACGGCTCATTACGCCATCGAAGATCACCGCGTGGCTCGATTGCCCGCACTATCTGACGTTGCGCAACAAAGTTGATGACGGCGAGCTCATGGAGCCGGATCAGGTGTTCGGGTCTTTCGCTCAGCTGCTGCTACGCAAAGGTGAAGCCCATGAGCAGGCTTGCCTTGACGAGTATAGGAGCCAGGGAAAGTCGGTCTTCGAAGTTCCGCCCAGGCACCAGAGGGAAAGCTTCGCCGACTGGGTTGCTCGGGTGGGAAACCCGCTCGCTAATGGCTGGGACGTCGTCTACCAAATGCCGTTCGTGCACGACGGTGTGCGCGGTATTGCCGATTTTGTCGAACGATTGGTGGATCCCGAAACGGGCGACGTCTCTTACGAGCCGGTCGACGCAAAGCTAACCCGGGTCGACGCCAAACCAGGGCATGTTCTACAGCTGTGCTTCTATGCCGATGCACTCGAGGCGCTCACTGGTGTGGATCCCGAACGGATCCACATTTTACTGGGATCAGGACGTCGGGAGACATTACGAATCAACGAGTTTCGTCCGTACTGGCGACGCTTGCGAAAGCAACTTTCTGCGGCCATCGATGCCGGACCGGGTGCTTCGACTGTCCCTGAGCCGTGCCCGCACTGTGAGTTCTGCGAGTTCTTTTCGGTCTGCGATGACCAGTGGCGCGACGAAGATTCGCTGATCTACATTCCGGGCATTCGTGGTCCTGAGCGAGAAGTGCTCGGCGATGGCGGTGTGACCACGCTCGCACAGCTTGGAGAATTGCACGGCGACTTTGCGGGCATCGGACCGGAACGACTGAAGTGGTTGGTGACTCAAGCGGCACTGCAAGTGGCGGCGCAACTGAACGGTGATGCGCCTCCGCCCTTTTCGATGATTCTGCCGGGCGAAGATGCCCAGCGCGGACACGGGTTCGAGCTGTTACCCGAACCCGACCCGGCCGACATCTTCCTTGACTTCGAGGGCCACCCGTTTTGGCGGGCCGATAGGGGATTGTTCTTCCTGTTCGGACTTATCGAACGCGATGGAGACGACGAATGGCGATACCAGTCGTGGTGGGCGCATAGCCCAGAACAGGAAGCGCAGGCGGTCACTAGTCTGATCGGCTACCTCGCGGCGCGACGCGAACAGTATCCCACGATGCACGTCTACCACTACAACCACACAGAGCGTTCTGCCCTGGAAGCATTGGCCGCAGCCCACGGTGTCGCAGAGGCGGAATTGAGCCGCCTGGTGCAGACTGGGTTGTTCGTCGACCTGTTGGCGGTAACGCGCAACTCCATTCAAGTGGGCACCGAGTCCTACAGCTTGAAGTGCGTTGAGCGGCTGACCGATTTCCAGCGCAGTCACGTCATTGACAAAGGTGCCGGCGCCGTCGTGCAGTACGAGGAATTCATGGCTGACGGCGACGACACGAAACTGAACGCCATCGCCACCTACAACGAAGATGACGTGCGCGCCACCAAGGCATTTCGTGATTGGCTGATCGAGCACCGTCCACCGGAATTACCCTGGCGGGAAGCCCAATTCGAGACCAGCCAGGTGCTCCTCGACATCGACGAGCAAGTGGCCGCCTGCCACGCGTTCGACAATGGTAGCCTCGAATATCTTCTCGGTGACCTACTCGGCTTCTGGACCCGCGAATGGTTAGCCTACATAGCGCCGAAATTAGCTCAATGCCAACAGGACAGCTCTGAGCTGCTTGACGAGCGGGACGCCATCACTGGGCTCCAACCCGTCGGGTTGCGTCCCCGATCCGGGAAGGCGGGTAAGGAGCTAAAGGTGCCGGCCATGCGCTTCACTTTTCCGCCGCAATCGCTCGACGGCTTCCCGCACGGCGATGAGGAAGTGCTGTACCTCCTGCCCGATGGTAAGTGGACTACTGCAGACATCGATCAACTGGATCGTGACGCGTGTGAGCTGGATCTGAAGTGGAACGAGCAGAAGCAAGACGCAGGTCATTTCCCGTCCACCGTCGTTGTGCACAGCTGGGTGCGGACCGACGACAAGCGAAAAGCCCTGTCGAACTTCGCTTCAGGGCTGTTGGAGGGCAAGCCAGCTAACCGGGTGACCGAAGCGCTGCTGGGGCGCGAATTACCTCAGTTTCGCGATGGCGGCGGTCGGCGGGCAGGGCTCTTCGCCGACGACATCGATGAGATGGTCAAGTGGGCAACGCTGTTGGACCGCAGTTATGTTGCAGTGCAGGGGCCGCCGGGGACCGGGAAGACGTACCGTGCCGCGCACATGGTTCACGCGTTGGTGGTGGCTGGCCAGCGGGTTGGAGTTACAGCGTTCAGTCATCGAGCCATCGAGAACCTGCTTCGCAAGGTCGTGGAAGTCTTCGAGGAGAAGGGAGACCTCGGAAATCTTTGCGCTGTACGTAAACCCCCCGTCGGTTCGACGCAAAAGCTGGACGGCATCAAGAATGGTGACACTTCGGTCTGCGCTCGGAGCGACTACAACCTTGTCGGCGGGACAACGTGGTTGTTTTCGAGCGAGAAGATGCGGGATACGCCGGTCGACGTGCTGTTGATCGACGAGGCCGGCCAGCTCGCCCTAGCCGATGCAGTGGCGGCTTCGACCTCGGCGCGCAATCTGATCCTGCTCGGCGACCCGCTGCAATTGCCGCACGTGATGCAGGCGCTGCACCCGGGCGGAGGAGGTCGTAGCGTGCTCGAACATGTTCTCGGCGAGGAAGTGACGCTGCCCAACGACCGCGGAGTCTTCCTCGCCGAGACCCGCCGCATGCATCCCGACATATGCGGATTCGTTTCCGCGGAGATCTACGAGGGGCGACTGGGCTATCACAAGAACTGCGCACGGCAGACAACTGTCTCGGGAACTGGGTTGCGATGGTTGCGGGCCGATCACGAAGGCAACAGCACTTCTTCGGCCGAAGAGGCGCAGATGATTGCCGATGAGATTGGAAGACTCATCGGTACGCCGTGGACCGGCTTCGACGGTGATGAAAAGCCTTTGACTGTTCATGATTTCATGGTGGTCGCGCCCTACAACGACCAGGTTCGCGTCATCAGGCAACGCCTCGACAGTGATCCGCGTACCGCCAGTGTGCCAGTCGGAACCGTCGACAAGTTCCAGGGTGGGGAGGCGGCGGTCGTCTTCTTCAGCATGGCTACGTCGAGCGGTGCAGACATGGTCCGCGGCGCAGACTTCCTATTCTCGCGCAATCGGCTCAACGTGGCGATCAGCCGGGCGCGGTGCCTGGCGTACTTGGTGTGTACGGAGGAGTTGCTAAACGCTCGCGCCCGGTCGGTGGAGGAGATGCGGTTGATAGCCACCCTGGACGCGTTTGTGGAATGGGCGCCGGTTCCCGTCGAAAATTAACCAGAAGCTAAGTATCTCGGTATACCGGTATCTCGTTTCGTCGTTCCGTTCCGCACGACGTCTGTTACTGCGACGGCTTGTTATCGGCCGATCGGCGACATCGCGCCAATTGTCATGGCAGAGGCCGGCAGATTCGTTTTCCTCGGTCTCCTATGCGAGTGGCTCGTCTTCAGCAAAGTCGCCATCCTCGTCAGGCTCGGGCTCCTCTTCGATGTGGTTGACGAGCTCATCACTGCTCTGCTCGGACCACTCTAGGCCGAGCCAGTCCTTGAGACGCGCGTAGACAAGGCGAAGCAGCACCTCGGCCCGCTCCGCCATGAAGTTCGGGTTCCACTCCGCCTCGCGCTGCCCCAATGCTTCAAGGTGAGGAAGAAAGCGTGACATCGCGGCGAGCTCTTCAGTCGACTGTGCAAACGTCATACCAGAGCCGTTCAAGGTCGCCTTCGCCTCCTCAGCACTCCGGGCCCCCAGCGCGGCGTAAAGAATCTTCTTCTCGTTCCATGGACGTGAGCTCAACGAGGTGTTGGCAGCGCCTGGAGCCAAGACGAGGTTGCCCAGTCGGTGCACCACTTCTTTTTCGGTATAAAAGCCCTGGTCCCAACCGCTTGTCTGCTGCTGGGGAGCAATGTGCTCGATAGTCAGGTGCGTCTCGTCAGACCAGCCATCAGCGGTGAAGCAGGGAGCAACCCCCTCCTTGCCGGCCGTGATAAAGCCCGGTTTATCGGGATCCTCAATCGTGTCGTGGTATGCCGCCAGAAGTAGAAACCGGGTCAATGGCTTCGAGATTGTGTAGATCGGCAGGGCTGAAGCAGCTGTGAGGAACGACGACAGATTCGGTACTTCACCGTACTTCTTGTCAGTGCTCGACAGGCGAGCAGCGAGCTCTTTCTTGAGCGCTTCGGCATCGACAGTCGGTGTTGGGTCGATCCTGGCCGGGTCGCCCCACTGACGGGCGAGGGGGCCAATGCCCGTTAGCGTATCGCCACCTAGAACAGAGCGGTACTGGCTATCGATATTGCCAGTTCCCCGACGCGTGGCACGCCAGAAGACGGTGAAAGCCGTGATCGCCTTGATAGCAGTCTCGAATTCTGCAACGCACTTATCACGCTCCGCGCCCTCGTCTGCGTGAACTGCCGCGGAATAGAACCGCACCAACGGCGCGATAGCGATGGTGTGGTTGAGGGCGGTCAGGAACGACAAGCACAACTTGACCATGTCCGTCATGGCGGTCGCCGGCAGACCTGGTAGGTGCCGGGGCGCGTCCTTCGGCGGATCCCACGCCGCGCCGACGAACGTTGCAGTGTCGCTCAGATGGCGCAGATAGGCATCGCGGTCATCGTCGTCGTTCTTGTGACGATCAAAGGTGTCCTTCATATAGAGGCGCTGGTCCGGCAAACGTTTGGACAGCTTCTTGCCTGTCTCCGCCAGCGCGAACGTCACCAGCAGCTCCCGTGTGGCGTTCTGCAGCTTGTCCCCGACGTCGAAGCGATCAAGGTAGTTCTGGACCGCCTTCATGTGCGCGTGAGCACTAGAATCCTGGTAATCCTGGATCTTTTCTGCCATCACAACGCGAGGTACAAATGTCTCGAATGCTGTCAGTGGCTCACCGGTGGTGTTCAAGGATTCGAAGATGGTAAATGCGTAGTCTTCGTCCTTACCCTGCACGACCGTAATCGCAATGCGGTTAAGGCCGTACGCTGCGAACATGATGAGGCGCATCAACACGGATTCGGGCTCGTCGTCCAGGTCGTTCAGCCAGGTGCACAGCTCAGGATCGAGCTCATGGTTGAACAGTGCACGCTGAAACTCGATCTTCGTAGCGAGAATCGAAAGTGGCGGCAGATCCTCAAGCTCCTCGATCGGCTTGCGGGTAGCGAGTTTGGTGAGCGCAGCCCGGATCTCACTGAATCGCTTGATGAGGTCACCCTCGCCCTCACCGGCCCCCGACCGAGCCTTTGGCTTGAAGTCGCTCGGCTTGGCCGTAGGCAGTTCGGCTTCAGCCTCCACAGCGTAGGTGTAGATCAAGTTCGCAATGGGTGACCTATAGAGCTTATCCTTAGAGTTCTTGGACCACTGGTCATCGAAGGCTCGGATCAGGCGAGGGTAGATCGGGGCATCACCAAAGTTTTTCTTCTCGTAGAAGGCGATGCCGAGAGTTTGCAGGATGCTGATGGTTTCCGAGTAGAGCGCGATCCGAGAAGCATCTGTCGGATCCGGCTGCTTGCCCTTGAAAACCTTCCAGGAGTGCTGTCGGATCAGGTTGTGCAGACTTACCAGAAGCAGGAGAAGGCTTGAGAGGCGCTGCTGCCCGTCGATCACCGTCAAGACCTTGGCGGGAACCTCCGGCTTTACGATTGGCAGGACGGTGACGTGGTTAACGTCGTGGATCGTAATGACCGTGCCAAGGAACGTGAAGCTGTCTGGCGCCTCGCCGAGGTTCTTTAGACCGTGGAGGGTGTCGTCGAGGAGCTTCTCGACCTTTTCCTTTCCCCAGCCGTACGGACGCTGGTAAGGCGGCAGGTAGAGGCCGAGTCCGTTGTCAGACAACAATTCACGAAGACTCTTGCTCTGCGCCTCGAAAATCTCTTTGGCTTGGGTAGGCAATAGTTCGCCTCTCTGTCGTGCTCACGGATCAGTAGCCGTAACTCAGATGTGGCACACCGGACAGGCTCGTCGCCACGGTTCTCAACGAACACGCCGTCGAGAACGCTTTCAGGGGAACGTTAGCGGACCCCTAGGTGCTCGCTCCATCGTAGTGGCGAGCTTGGCTATCTTTCCGGTGTGCTCCACCTCCACCGCACCGCACGCTTGTGCGGATCGGAATTGGCGTGGCGAGAGCAATGAGCGGCACTGATGTCGGGCCGACTGTGGACAATTTTGGAGTGTATGGCCGGCGTTGATGTTGAGTATGGCGGCGTGAGTATGGCGGCGCGGAGGTCGTCGGATAGCGGACTGACAGTACTCGAGCAGTGGCAGGCTGCTCTGATCTGCACGATGCGGGAGCGGGGCACGGTGCGCACGATTTTCTTCCTACTCCAGCCGTTTTGCATCTCGATCTAGTGGCTTACGGCCGGTGCGGAACACGACGGCCTAGGTGAGCGCCGCTGGTTGCTTTTGCGGTGGGTAGACGGGCCTGGCCTGAGGTCGTGCTTGGGCATCCTTCTTCTCAATCCGCCGTAGCTGGCGGTAGGCGTCGAGACGAACGCTACGCCGACGGAGGCGAGGTCGGTGAGGTAGCCCTTCAGTCGGGCCAGCCGTTGGGCTTAGGCCTGCGAGTCGCGGTTGATGGCTTTGGTGGCGTCGGTGAGCGCGATGAACCGGTCGCTCTTAACCGTGCTCGCCCGTCAATGGCTTTCTCGGCTTTGGCGGGCCTACCCGCCGATGCCGCGCAGGGCGCGGCGGGCGCGGTCGTGGCGGCTTCGGAACCGAAAGCCCGCGTCGAGGCCGGGGGCAGCTTTGAGGCGCGCTGCACCTATGAAGTAACCGTGCCCCGGCGCCATTATCGGCGACGAAGGTGAAACGGATCCCACAAACGATTTGGGGGTGTCGGCGGAGCCGCGAACTTTTGTTTGACTAGATCGGCGTAGCAGCGCGTTTCCCTTGCCGAGTCTGGAGACCACACGCGGATCCCGCATGGAATAGCGGCAGCACTCGAGCCTCAGGCGAGAAGCCGAGGCTACCGGATGTGTCGTACCTACGTGAGAGGGTGTTGACGTCAGCGTGGCGCCCTAGGTTTAGCAGACGGACGAATAGGATCGTGACCTAATGGTCTACCTCGACTACAACGCATCGACTCCACTTGACCAGCGCGTGATGCCCCTGTTAGCCGAAGCCTGCGAAGTCTTCGCTAACCCAGCGAGCACTCATCATCGGGCCGGTCAGATGGCGGCCGAATTGATTGAGGAGGCAAGAAGCCGGGTCGCTTCGCTGTTGGCGCGGCCCGCAAGAGACGTGATCTTCACGAGCGGAGCGACAGAAGCCGCGGTCATCGGCTTAGTTGGTGCGATGCTGGGTCGCGTTGATCGGCCCAACGTTGTGGTGTCTAGCACCGAGCACAAGGCGGTCGTTGCCGCCGCCGAGCTCGGTGCCCGCTTGAGTGGTGGCGAAGTTCGTCTGGCTGCAGTCGACAGGCGCGGGGTAGTCGAATTATCCCAATTAGACGACCTTGTCGACGACTCGGTTTCGGCGATAGCGGTTATGGCGGCGAACAACGAGACCGGGGTTATAGGGCCGGTGACCGAAGTCGCCGACATCGCTCATCGATTCGGTGCCCTGACGTTCGTCGACGCTACGCAACTGGTTGGCAAGGGCCCGCTCGAGGATGTGATGAGGTGCGCCGATATCGCAGTCTGCAGCAGCCATAAGATCTACGGGCCGAAAGGTGCAGGGGCGCTAATTGCGAACCGCAGGGTGCAAAGTAATTTGGTCCCGATCTTTGCTGGCGGAGGACAAGAGCGAGGCATTAGGGGTGGCACGCAAAACACAGTAGCGATCGCTGGGTTTGGTCTGGCCGCCGAGTTGGTCGAAAAAGACCAACTCGGTGACGTATCCCGGACCGCCCAGCTAGCAGATCGGCTTCTGACAACGCTTCGCCACCACCTTGGCGAGGTGTATGTCAATGGCGCTGGTGCGCAATGCATTCCAAACACGCTCAATCTACGTTTTGTAGGAGCGGACGCCGAGGCAGTAATGGCGTCGATGCCCAACATTTTTGTCTCATCAGGAAGCGCCTGCCAGTCTGCGTCACCGAGTCCCTCTCACGTACTGCTGGCAATGGGAATGACTGGAACGGAAGCTGCAGAATCGCTTCGGATCTCGCTTGGCCGTCCGACGACTTCGCAGGAAATTGATATCGCTGCATCCGCGATCATCGAAGCGGTGTCTCGGGTCCGCGACATGACGGCAGCATAGAGAGGAAAAGGTTGTGACGCTCGAGCAAGCCGCGACTCCAATGTTCGCAAACCACCAGACTTTCCATCCACGATTCGGATGGATCAAGAAAGGTTTCGACGCGTCCGCGGCCGATCCCAACATCTTCAACGAACCCTCGGCTCCTGTCGAGCTGGGGGTCGGCAAGAACATGGTCGAAGCAATCAGGTTTTGGTCACTGGCAACCAAAGTTGTTGCGCGGCGACCACACACCGACCGGCCACGCCAGTCGGTCTATACGCCGACAAACATAGGACGAGCCATGCTCGACGACCGGATCGGATTCGATCCGTACGTGGAGGATCCGGCAACTTTGTGGATATTGCATTGGCACGCAATCTCGGCGCGTTCGATATTGCCGATCTGGCGTTTGGCGTTCAACGACTTCAGCGCTGTCGAGTTCACGGACGCCGAACTGCTTCAGTACTGCGTTGACGAGCTAGCCGCGACAACTTGGTCGCAGCCGATGAAGAGCAGCATCCAGAAGGACGTTGACTGCTTGTTGCGCATGTACTCGCGCCGCGAAACCCAGGGCCGTCAGACGCTCGATGACCTGCTCGATTCTCCGTTCCGAGAGCTAGGTTTGATCGCCCCCTCGCCTGCATCGAAGAAGACCGCGTATCGCATGGTTAGAGGAGCCAAGCCGGCATTGCCTTCAGCGGCAATAACTTACGCGTGCCTCGACTACCTTTACCGTGGAGCGGGAAACAGCCAGACTATTTCGCTCACTCGCCTCGCAGCCGATCACGGATCACCGGGCCGCATCATGAAACTGACAGAACAAGATATTGCGGATGCTATAGACGAATCGTCGGCGGTCGTCAGTCACCTTCGCCTGGCGAGGCCGGCCGGTTCTCGGCAAATGACGGTCAGCGCCCACCCCGGAGATGTGGCACTCGAGGTGCTGGCGGCCCGTTACGAAAAGGAACCTTCCGAACTCGCGTCCGTGGCTGACCTTCCGCTACTAGGAACCAAAACGGCGATGCCCTACCTGTGTGATGTTGAAATCGATCGCGTCGTGCGTGCGCGAACCCGGGCGCGTTCGAAGCGGGGGGGCCACGTGGCATGAGTTCCTCGCTGGCAGACTTCATCAAAGTTAACACTCGATTTAGTCGATCGGCCAACGTAGAGCGTGATCACGGGCGCAATGCAATCGAAGGTTACGCTCCAACTGGGCGAGCCCTTGACGTCATATCTCGCATCGCGCAGGGCCTGGTTGACCCCGCCGCCGGCCGAACGTTCTCATTAACGGGACCCCACGGCGGCGGGAAATCTTCGCTTGCCGTTTTTCTCGACGCTCTTCTCGCAAGCTCGTCAAGCGACGATTTCAAAAGCGCTCATGCAATTTTGGCCTCTGCGGAGCCCTCCGTTGATTCGTTACTGCGCAAAGGTATCCGTTCAGTCAAGGGCGGACGGGATGGGTTCGTTAGGGCTTTCGCGACCGCAAACAAGGAACCGGTGTCAGCCACGATCGCTCGCGCGCTGCACCAGGGCACTATCCGGTCATTCGGCTCTAGCCAGTCGCTTGTCCCGCCGAGCTTCGCTTCTAAAAAGCATGCACCTACGGGTAACGAAATCCGTTCGGGCATCGGCCGTATCGCGTCCGAACGTCCGGTTTTGTTAGTGATCGATGAGTTTGGCAAAAATCTTGAGCATTTTGCATCGTCGAGCAACGATGGTGACCCATTCCTTCTCCAGGAATTGGCGGAGATGACTCAAGGCGAAGGAGCCGCGCCTCTGGTCATCATTACCATGCAACATCTTTCGTTCGACGAATATGTACAGGACAGCTCGACTGCTCGTCGGAGGGAATGGTCGAAAGTTCAGGGGCGCTTCCAAGACATACCGTACGTCGAAAGTGCGGCACAGTCGCGACGGCTTATCGCATCGGCTATCACGCACCTACCTGAAGCGCGTGCTGCTGCCGACCAGTGGTTAGCGGGCCACCGAGCACAGCTCGAGACGTTGGGACTGCGTGATCTCGTCGATGATGTGGTTGCAGCTATACCTTTACACCCCATCGCGTTAGCTGTGTTGCCCGAACTCTGTAGCAGGTATGGCCAGAACGAAAGAACGTTGTTCTCCTTCCTTGCAGGAACGGAGCCGGGTGCGGTTCCGCGCTTCTTAAGGCGCACCCCGTGGCATCCGAATGATCCGATGCCTCTCATCGGGTTGGACCAGCTTTACGACTACTTCCTCGAAGCGTCTAGCAGCATGATCAGCGTCGCAGACGAGGCCAGCCGCTGGATCGAAATCGAGACGAGGATTCGCGATAGTGCGGGACTCACGCCAGCCCAAATGAAAGCAGTAAAGACAATTGGCGTACTCAACCTGGTTTCTAGCGGCGGTCGTATTCGAGCTTCTCGACCACTGCTAGAGCTAGCATTGGCGCCTACCCACTCGACCACAAAATCAGAAAAGACCTCCGAAACCAAAGCGGTGCTTGAGTTTCTGACCCAGGCAGGCATCATCACGTACCGTACGTTTTCCGACGAGTACCGGATTTGGCACGGATCAGATTACAACTTACTGAGGGTCATCGAGACTGCCAGGCGAGCCTGCGACGATGTCGACCTGGTGGACCTCCTGCGTGCTGCCGTACAGCTTGAACCGTTGGTCGCAGGCCGCCACAGTCAGCGGACGGGCGTACTGAGGGTATTCGAGCGTCAATTCAGCAGTTTGCAGGAGCGCCCGGACGAAGTCCTTGACAGCAAGTGGGATGGGGTTGTCTATTACGCGACCGATCCCGCCGCAGACCCGAGTAATGCGCCGACGCCATCCGACGGAAGACCCGCCGTTTACGTCGTTCCCGATGACGTATCTAAGTTGCGCAACACCGCAATCGATGCGGCGGCACTGAATTCGGCTCTGAGAAGCGCAGAAGTTGAGGGCGCTGACTGGGTGGCCAAACGGGAGCTGGTGGAGCGCGCCGCAGCGGCGCAACAAGCGCTACATGCGGAGATCGGACAGACTTGGAACGCTCACGCTGACTGGATCTTGGCCGGATCAAATCGTTCCCTCGAGCCCCATCGAGGGCTTTCAGCGCTGCTATCCGACGTCGCTGATGCTTCCTACTGCAGCACTCCACTTATTGCGAATGAAATGATCGCCCGCCGCGAGTTGACAAGCCAAGGTGCGAAGGCTCGGAGGTTCCTCATCGATGCGCTGCTCGCGCGGGAGGACTGCGAAGCCTTTGCAATCGAAGGTTATGGGCCAGACCGTGCAATGTATGAGGCGATTTTCAGGGGTACGGGAATACACCGTCCCACTGAGGCCGGCGTATGGAGGATTCAAGCGCCTAGTGACCGGCGCTGGAAACCGATCTGGACCGCGATGAACTCAGCATTCGACAATGCAGTCGAATCACGCGTTAGCCTCGATGACATAGGGTGGCGCCTCAAGTTGCCACCGTTCGGGATCAAGGATGGTCTCGTTCCGCTGCTCTTAATCGCGGGGCTAGTCGCTCGAAGTGACGAGATCGCTCTCTACGAACATGGCAGTCTCATTCTTTCGATCGATGATGCCGTTGCTGAGCGGCTGGCAAAAAATCTCGGAAACTTCTCCTTAAGAAATACGCAGACTGCAGCCGGCGAACGACTAGCCGTCATCGACCGGCTGGTCGACCGGCTCGGTATCACAAGTAGGCTTGGGCGTCCAACATTCCTAAACCTCGTTACCGCGCTTTACCGAGAGTTCCGGTTATTGCCTCCGTACTCACAGAAGACGCGGATGCAGTTGTCTGCTCAGGCTATCGCTGTGCGCGAAGCATTCCACCAGGCGGCGGAACCCGATGTGTTGGTTTTCGAGACATTGCCCGTCATCTTTAGTCTTCCGCCCTTCGGTGGGCGTGGCCGAAGCAGGAAAGACGCCGTCGAGCGGTTCACTGACCAGCTGGTCGCTTCGATTCGCGAATTGCGCGATACATATCCACGTTTGCTTGAGTCGGTACAGCAACAACTTGGACAGGCAACTTCTACCGGCGGTTCACTTGCGGAACTGCGAGAAGCATTGACGTCAGACGCACGCCGTATCGATGGCCAGGTACTTGAGCCGAGGCTGAAAGCATTCGTTGGGGCCTTGGCACGCCCGCTTGAGGACCAGGAATGGCTAGAGAACGTCGCAATGGTCGTTTGCGATGGCCAAGCCCCCCGCACCTGGACGGATGACATGGTCGGGCGGTTCCCGCTGAGAGTGGCAGAACTTGGCGGTGCGCTACGCAGGACCATGGCGCTGCTTCACGAACGTCTTGCGTCCAACGTCGAGCATGGTTACGCGGTGAGCAGGTTGACGCTGACTCGGCCTGACGGTGCCGAGTCCGTGCAGCTTCTCTCGCTAACCGAGCAAGAAAAAGAGCTGATTTCACCTCTTTTTGATGACTTCGTCGCTACGTTGATGAAGCGTGGGGTCTCACGGTCAGTAGCTTGTCGGATGCTCATGGCAAGGTTGGCCGAGGAACACAATGCGACCGATCCTGCAGAAGTAGGCCGGCCCATCGGCGGAGAGGACCAGCGGTATGGCTGAGAGAGTCCGACACATCTGCGGGATTAGCGGTGGTAAAGATTCCAGCGCCTTGGCGGTGTACTTGCGCGACCGTGTTCCTGAGATGGAGTACTTCTTTTGTGACACTGGCGCCGAGCTGCCCGAGACATACGAATACTTGGATCGCCTTGAGACAGCACTGGGAAAGCCCATCGCTCGGCTGAACTCTCGAAAGGGTTTCGACCACTGGTTTGATGTCTATCGAGGAACGCTGCCGTCACCGCAGATGCGTTGGTGCACAAAAAAGATGAAGATCGAACCTTTAGAGGAGTGGATCGGCGACGACGCCGCTGTCTCATACGTTGCTATCCGCGCCGACGAATCCGGTCGCAAGGGCTACGTAAGCACTAAGGCAAACATTCGGACCGTACTGCCGTTCGTTGAGGACAATATCGACCACGATGGCGTTCTTCGAATTCTCGATGAAGCGGGCATCGGCCTGCCTAAGTACTACGAGTGGCGCACACGGTCGGGCTGCTACTTTTGCTTCTACCAGCGCAAGGCTGAATGGGTTGGGCTGGCCGACAAGCATCCCGAACTATTCAAGCGCGCGACCGCAATAGAGGCAAAGGTCCGTCAGGATGCTGGAGCTGACGGAGATGCCTCGTTCGGTGAGTTCGCGATGAGAGGGCGACAGTACACGTGGTCGGGTGGCGAGTCCCTACCGGATTTGTTGGCTCGCCGCGATGAGATCGTGGCTCGGCACGATGAGGCGCAGCAGCAAGCAAGGAAGCGGAAAAAGAACCGACCTCTTTGGGAGGTTTTTAGCGACGCGCTTGACGATGACGATGACTCGATGCAGTGTTCGGTATGCGCTCTGTAGGAGTAATTCGTTGCGCGAGCGGAAGCCGCTAGACGTCTGTGATTTTAGTGCATAGCAGATTTACCGCGTCAAATATCGAGCGAGCAGCAATGCGGTGGTTAATATTCCGTTCGGTTCCGTCGTGATTACCTTCGAGGAGTTACTCGGACGAGCCTCTGATCAGCTTTTGCAAGAGCTGGTCGGTAAAGACATAGTGCGCTTACTCGCGGGCCTCGACCCAGGATTGGCTCGGCCAGAACGACTCAGCGAGATTGCGATTGGTCTTCGCTCGCCCGCGAGCATGCTTCTGGACGCGCGGCTGCGCACTGAGTTGCTGCTTCTGCTACCACAATCTCGTGCCGAGCTGCTGGCACAACGTCTTGGGCTCTCAGGACTGCCGTATGAAGCACTTAGCGCGATGAGTGTGCGACGGGGGTCCAAACGTGCGACCGAGTTACTCGACTTTTTTTCGGTGAGTGATGAGTCAGAGCAACTTACTCTACCGCCCCCCCATGAATCGATCTGCCCCAAGCATGTCTTGTTTCCGCATCAGCGGTTGGCGGCACGCAGAGTACTCGCCCATCTTGAGGGCGAGCCGCACCGCGTCATGTTGCACATGCCTACTGGATCTGGAAAGACGCGGACCGCGATGTCCACAATCGCCGACATATTGAACCAGAAAGAGCCGAAACTCGTTGTGTGGCTCGCGCATTCGGAGGAACTCTGCGAGCAAGCTGTCGAAGAGTTCAAGAAGGCGTGGACGAGTCTTGGCAGCCGTCCGGTTGATGTCCAACGATGGTGGGGCCCCCATTCTCTCCGCCACCCCATTACCCGCGATGGGATAATTGTCGCTGGACTTCAAAAGGCCTATTCGTCGGCGCGGACTTCGATCGCGGAGATCGGCACAATTGCGGGGCATGTGGCGCTCGTCGTCATGGATGAGGCGCACCAGGCTGTAGCCCCTACCTACCAAATGATTCTCGACGTCCTCACCGAATCTGGGCGCCCCGCACCGCTGTTGGGCCTTACTGCAACGCCCGGTCGTACGTGGAACGATATCGACGAGGACGAACGTCTCGCGAACTTCTTTTACCGGCGCAAAGTATCCTTGGAGGTTGAGGGCTACGAGAACCCGGTGCGCTTCTTGATCGATGAGGGCTACTTAGCCGACACCGCGTTCATTCAGTTGCAATACACAGCAGGATCGGAACTCCCGCCGCATGAACTAGAGGAGCTACGCGACGCCCTCGACATCCCGCAGAGCATTATCGAATCTCTTGCGGCCGACGAGCAACGAAACCTCTTAATCCTCAGCCAAACCGAATCAATGTGCCGTCGGCACAACCGTATTATCGTATTTGCTGCCACTAAGGATCATGCGATCGTGCTTGCGACGGTGCTACGTGCGCGCGGCTACTGGTCGTATGCAGTGACGGGGGAGACACCGTCTGCTGATCGCGCACGGATAATCGCGGCGTTTAGAACAGCGAGCGATGAGCCGCGAGTGATTGTCAACTATGGTGTCCTGACAACGGGCTTTGACGCCCCTCAGACCAGTGCCGCGGTTATAGCTAGGCCGACGAAAAGTCTAGTCCTCTTTAGTCAAATGGTCGGGCGGGCAACGCGAGGTGAGAAGGCGGGCGGCAACAAACAAGCGGAAGTGGCGACAGTCGTTGATACGCGGCTACCAGGATTTTGCAACATGGCTGACGCATTTGAGAACTGGGAGGATGTCTGGTGAACGACACAGTCGCGGAGTTCGATATTGTTCCGACCGCGCTCGCTGTAAAGGCGATGCGGGACAATGGATATAAGAATGCAGCGTACGCGATCGCTGAGCTGATGGATAACTCAATCCAAGCCGGCGCGACGACGGTCCAGCTCCTGTGCGCCGACCGTGAATCCCAGCTTGATCAACGTGCTCGGAAGCGATTGCACGAGGTCGCTGTGCTCGACGACGGCTGCGGTATGGACGCGGACACCTTGCAGATTGCGCTGCAGTTCGGCAATGGAACTCACCTAAACCAAGACCAGCAGAAGGGCATGGGGCGCTTCGGCATGGGTCTGCCTAGTGCCTCGATCTCTCAGTGTCAACGTGTCGACGTATGGAGTTGGACGGACGGTGTTGAGAACGCGTTACACAGCTACATCGACCTGCCTGAAATCAACGCGCGTCGCATGCGCGTGTTACCGGCTCCCGAGCGCAGAGCGATACCCGGACTTTGGCGAACCGCGGCCGGCAAGGCTGCGTTCGGTACGTCAGGCACCCTCGTCGTATGGAGCAACGTTGACCGGGTGCTATGGAGGACGTCCAAAGCCTTGATCGACAACTCTGAGGAGTTAATCGGCCGCATGTATAGGTACTGGATTTGTGACAGCCGCGTATCGATCGTGCTGAAGAGCTTTTTGAATGACGATCCGACCCGGATTCTGCTTGAGCGACAAGCTAAGCCAAATGACCCGCTCTACTTGATGTCTAACACAAGCTGCCCTGCACCGTTCGACACCAAACCGATGTTCGTACCTTATCCTTCGGAGGACGGACACATAGTAAAGCAGACCGTTCGTTTCCGCGGCGAGGACCACGACGTAACCATCAAGTTCTCGATCGCCTCAGAAAAGGCCCGAGACAGTGCGGGCGGAAAATCGACAGGAAGCCTTCCGTTCGGACAGCACGCTGGACGGAACGTGGGTGTTTCGGTTGTTCGGGCCGGAAGGGAGCTCGAGTTAGACCCTGCCTGGACGACCACTTACGATCCCCGTGAGCGGTGGTGGGGAGTAGAGGTTTCGTTCGAGCCCGGACTCGATGAGCTATTCGGGGTATCTAACAACAAGCAATCTGCGCGTAACTTCGCAGAAGCCGCCAAAGTCGATGCAAGCGCGATAATTAAAGAGCATGACGGCTCCGTGTCGGCGGCGCGCGCGGCACTCAGGGACGAAGAGGACCCGCTCGAGCCATTGCTTGAAATCGTGCACCGCGTTCAGACAAACATCAAGCAGATGCGAAGCATGATCCAGACCCAAGCCGAAGGCCGCAGACGGCGGACTCGGCATGCGGAGGAAAGTGTCGAAGCGCAAGCGACGGATGCGGTTCGGAAGCGCCAGGAAGAGGGGCACCGCGGTCGAAGCGACGAGGACGAAGGCAAACCGGCTGATGAACGAAAGGCCGACTTTGCCGATCAGCTTGAGCATCTCGGTCATTCGCGTGAATCCGCCGCGGTACTGGCTGCAGAGACGATCAATAAGGGCCTTAAGTATCGGATCGAAGTCGCCTCCCTCGAGGGCGGGGCGTTTTTCTCCGTTCAGCCTAGAGGCGGAATCTTGCTTGTCACTTTGAACACCGACCATCCCGCTTACGACCTACTGCTTGGCGCCCGTGATCCCAAAGATCTACCGGAAGATTCTGACAAGCTGAAGGAGAAGCTACTCGCGGCGCAAGCTGGCCTGGAGATGATGCTATTCGCTTGGGCGCGGTATGAAGACGAGCAGCCGAACGAGCAACGACGGGTGACCCAGAACATCAGACATGACTGGGGCCGTATGGCTGAGTCGTTCTTGAGCAGTCGCTTGTAGGGGAAGCGGATAGTGATGACGCATGAAGAAATCGTCAGAGTGCTGCGTCAAGCCGCGATGCCCCTGTCAGCTGCTGAGATAGCGACAGCGTTAGGCGGTGAAGTCCGCGAATGCGACGCAATCCTCTGGCAGGACCCGCAGCAGTTTGTGTGGCAGCCTGGGCACAAATGGATGCTGGCAAGCGTCAAGTCGCATTCTCGTCGGGCGCTGCCCGCAGATGCGCCAAACGCTCGGTCTGATAACGCCACGGCTGCTGCTCCTCGGCAGCTTCGCGCCTTAACGTTGTCAAGTGGCGTGGTTATCGCGGTTGACCGCCGCCCCCTGGACTCCGATGCATTTTTTACCGTCCGCTCGGCCGGCAACAAGATAACGCTCACGCTCAATTCGACCCACGAGCTGTTCATCGACATGCCAACGCCTTTCGAAGACAACGCGGATAGTTCGCCGTATAAACGCCTCTGCGAAGTTTTTCTGAGCTCATGGGCGCTTTACGAAGATAGTCTGCCGGGCGGATCAATCAAGAGGGCCACAGAAGATGCTCGTCTGCTTTGGGGTCGTCGAGTGATTGAGATGCTCCGAGAAGTGGATCATGACTGAGGTCGGTGAGGCGCTATTGAAGCTCGCGGCGTCTTCGCGACACGAATTTGTCATGTGCGCGCCATTCGCGAAACAGGCAGTTGTTCAGCGCGTCTTGTCTCTGGTCCCGGAGGGCGCGCGGGTCGCCCTGTACACACGTTGGCGACCCGAAGATGTGGCGGCCGGCGTGTCGGACATCCAAGTATTGCCGACTGTTCGGTCTCGCGGCGGCGTTGTGTACCTCCATGACTGTCTTCACGCGAAGTTCTATAGGAACGAAAGCCAAGTACTGCTCGGTTCGGCCAATCTAACGGCGACCGCCCTAGGGTGGTCTCAACGCCCGAACATCGAATTGTTGGTTCACTCAACCATCGAACAAATCGCAGAGGTAGAGCGCTACCTATCGGCGGAAAGCACTGAGGCGAACGACGAACTAGCTCGCGAGATCGATGAGATCGCTCAGCAGCTGCCCGCGGCTCCATTAGATCCTCAAGACAACGTCGAGAAGGCCGCCGCCCTGATCGATGTATGGGTACCTCAACTGCGAATGCCATCCGACTTGTATTCGGCTTATAGCAAGGGCGTCGGCTCGCTGAGTTCGCGGTCAGCGGCAGCGGCGGCAGTGGATCTTGCTGTACTTGATCTGCCAGTCGGCTTGGATAAGCGGCAATTTGAACTGCTCGTCGGGCATCGGTTGCGTTGTCAGCCGCTTATTCGGAGCATTGACGAGCATCTGAACAGGCCACGGCGCTTTGGTGAAGTACGAGAAAAGTTAAGCCAGTTGACTGGTTACGACCGTGCTCAGGCAGATGACACCTGGCAGACCGTCATGCGTTGGCTTCTGGAGTTCCTACCGGCTCGGTATAGTCGCGATGTGAAGCGGCACACCGAAATGATAAGCCGGACGACGGCTACGGAGTCGAGCCAATGAAGCATCAGAAAGTGTACCGTCAGATCGCCGCGATCTTGGAAGCGAATTCCCTGACTTGGAACGAAACACCAAGTGGTGCAGTTTATCTCAGGTTCGCGAGTGCGGGCGTCACGATTCAGGTTGGTCCTTGGGGCTCCCAAACCCTAATTGAAATCAGCTCGGATGTCCTGGTCGGTGTCGACTCGAACAGCGAACGCATATTAGAAGAAGTGAATGCTCTGAACATGACGTCGAAATTTTGTCGTTGGGTCTACTACGAAGATTCGAAGACGATCTCGGTTGAGTATGTGCTGCTCGGCGACCATCTCCAGGAGAATGAGCTGATGACTGCCCTCGCCGCCCTCGCCCGTCGCGCCGACTACCACGACGATCTGCTTCAGCAGAAGCTCGGCGGCAAGAGAGCCTTCGAAGTGTAGTGTCCAAGGATTTTTGATGTGCGTCATATCCAGCCCTCCGACGCGTGGCTATGGCCGCCGGAGGCCGAGGTATTGCAATGAATGAGTGGGCCAGCGCTAGGGAACGCACAGCAATTGGTCGCGGGGACCTATCGATGCCAGTGAGGCAAGCCCTTATCGACGAGGTAGTCAGGCCTGGCTTATCGGTGCTCGACTATGGATGCGGCCGCGGACAAGATACCGCACGACTTCGCAAGATGGGGGTGTCCGCAGACGGGTGGGATCCACACTTCGCCCCTGATACCCCGCTGAGTGAGCGGGATGTCGTGTTGCTGACATACGTATTGAACGTTATTGAAGACTCTGAGGAACGGCAGGAGGCCATTAGGAAGGCATGGCAACTTGCAACCAAAGTGATGGTGGTGTCGTGCCGCCTGACTTGGGAACTTAGTTCAGTTAGCGGAGATGAATTCGGCGACGGGATCGTTACTAGCCGTAACACTTTCCAGCGCTTCTTCACCCCAAGCGAGATCCGGAAAGTCGTCGAAGCGACAACCGGGCGACGTTGCGTCTCGCCAGTGCCGGGGGTTGTATATGCCTTTCGTCGTGATGAGGATCGCTTCGCGTACCTTGCTCGAGGCGCTATCAGCGAGTTCCGCTGGGCGGCCAGCGAGGACTATGCGTCCGCCGTTGCCGAAGTCATTTTGTTCGCCGAAAGACGCGGCCGCCCACCGCTTTTCGAGGAGATACCTAATCATCTGCTGCCTCAGCTAGGCAGGCTTTCTCGCCGTTCGCTGCTTGAGTTGATTAATAAGGGCGCTTCAGCCGATCGAGTCTCCGACGGCTTGCGACGGTCCACGCTCGACACACTGCTGTACCTGGGAACATCGATCTTTAATGGTCGCGCGTCGTTAACCGAGCTGCCGCTAGGCATTCAGGCCGATATAAAGCATTGCTTCAAGAGTTATCGGGAAGCATGTGCCCGTGCCGACCGCCTACTGGCGAAGATCCGGGATGACACTTACGTGCGCGGGGCGATGCAGAATTCGCCGGGCAAGATGACGGCGACTGCCTTCTACGTCCATCGAAGAGCTGCCTCGAAAATCGCTGTCGTCCTACGTCTTTATGAGCACTGCGGGTTCATCGCAGCTGGTCGTCCAGACGGATGGAACATTTTGAAGTTAGACCATCGCGGGCGACGCGTTTCGTGGTCTTCCTATCCCGAGTTCGACGCAGAGCCCCACCCCACGTTGGATTGGACCTACGGCGTCGACATGAGCTCGCTCGAGTCGAGCTTCCAAAATTTCGGCAACCGGGCCAATAGGCCGTTGCTGCATCGAAAAGAGGAGTTTCTTGATCCCGATGACCCCGTGGTCGCGAAGTACCGTCGCTTGACGGCTGCGGAAGTACGCGCAGGGCTGTACCAGAACCCAACCTTGATCGGGCTCGAAAATGGCTGGAACGCCGAACTTGAACGCTGTGGCGTGGCCCTGCGGGGCCACCGGGTGGTCAAGCGGAGATAGTCGTGCCATGGCCGTGTCTAACCATACGCTTTGCGCGCCCGGATACCTCAGCGATCATCCACGAACCGGAGCGGATTCAGGTGGTCGGGTAATCGGACACATCTTTTGTTAGGCCATCGAGACTTAATGATGCGAGAAGAGATCAATAGGCGGATGGCTCATTTCTCCGCCGACCCGGTCTTACAGCGTGCAGCGGCGAAGGAGGTGGAACGCCGCCTCAGACGAACCGGCCTAACACTGCCCCCGCGTACACGCTCGAGAATCGATAAGTGGCCAAGCGGCCGCGCCATTCCGGTCCTTCGACGCGACGTCGCTCCCATCGAGATGTTGATCGTTCGTGCTATCGCGCGTACGTGGGGTGCGGCTCAGTTCGGTTGCTCGCCTGATGGCTCAGTATTTACAGCAGATACTGACGGTTGGAGCGCGTTTAGCGGTCGCCGAAACGACGTCACGGGATTGTCTAGCGTGCTGGACGAGGCTGCAGAACTTGTGAATGATTGGAAACGAGACCGCCGCGGCGGACGCTTCTACGAAAGAGACTGCTGCTTTTTCGGTGCTGAAGACGGCATGATCTTTCTCGAGGTCAGGGTGCGTGACGATCTGGCAGATAGTTTCTTCGAACGCGTGATTCGTCGCCCACTCGATAAAGCTTGGCGAGGCTTCGGCAGCAAGAGGAACCGGTAAACCACTGACCGGCCAATTCGATCGGCGGACGCTATTCCTTCGTTCCAGTTGGCCGCGTGCGGTCGATAGGACTGGCCTTCGAGCCGCCATCGACGGCGGGCATCCCACATCGCTAATGTGAATCCGTGGCCGCTATCCATTCCACCTGAGTACCTCGAAGAGCGGCGACTCGAGGGTCATCATTGCCCAGCCCGTGCCCGGTCGGTTGCGTGCATCCAGAGCGCCACATCGATCCGCCGCAACAGGCTGACGTTGCGGGGCGCACCGGCACACACTTCGGCGATCGTCGTCGGCGGGCCCCATTGCTGAGCTGGTCGTGCATGGTCACCCAGAATCGGTTAGGGGGAGGTTTCAGAAGTTGTTCGACCTTCGAGTCGAGGATTGGTATTAGCCGCGGGCGCTTCGCTGCGAGCAGCTTTCCTGCCGTCACGTAACCAACACCGTCAAGTGACTTCAACGCGGCATGCAGTTCTGCAGCCGAACTTTGAGGCTCGACTTCCGATCGGGCTACCTGCCAAAGGTCAACGTCCTTGGGGATTTTCGTTAGCATCATGTTGAACCGATCGGCTTCGGTGACGATGAGTTGTGCTGCCGACTCGATCGGTACCGCTACCGAAAGTGCTTTAACGGCCAGGATATCCGTTGATTCAAACTGATCCGCGCTACTCGCACTGGCGAAGGGCTCGAACCAACATCCCGTGAACCTGCTACCGCGCTCACCGCCAAAAGAGCGTTTCAGATTCTTTTGGATTTCGGTCGCCTTGTCGGAAAACCAATCTCCAAGGTCAAATGCAAAGGCGTTCGACATAAATTCCTTTAGGAGTCGGTAGCTGAAAGTCCGCGAACCGCTAGGTGTCTTCAATCTTTGGCAGATGTTTCTCTGCCCAGACCACGAACGTCGCGATGTTGCCAAACCGCTCTCGTATTACACGGGTTTCGGCCTTCCGATCGTGAGTGATCAGGAAGTACTTGCCATGCCTTGTCGTCGCGCCGCAGCCGCAGTAGCAATTTCCGTTTGGGCGAACGTCAGGGATTGCGGGAATGTCCCCGCCATGCGTCTCCACCGTTGACCTCCTCAGGATTGGTCCGGATATCTTGAACTGCTGCTGCGGCGTGGAGCCACGGCGGCAGGCCTAGCTCGAGTCGCAAACGATTAACCCAGAAGCGCTACGGCCCAATACGTTCCGCTGTAAGGCCTTGTTTAGCGCATCGTTCAGCCGGGCTTCTATCGCCTGGGTTACGCGGCGGCCACCCAGCAAGTTGAGCGCTTCACGTTTGAGGTCGTAGCTTTCGATCCCACCCGTCTGCTCCGCCACGACGATCATCGCGTTGGCGATCTCGATGAGCGGGACATGATCTAACTGACGGCTGACACCTTCCGGGGGGCGGCGCACGAGGCGCCACTCTTCCGGCTCGACGCCGAGGGGCCAAAAAAAGCCCTCGCCCGTTGGTCGGCGGTAGTCGATTGGGACGATTCGTTCAATGGAGCGATGGCGATTCTCGTTGAGCCTGGTCAGATTGAATGCCGCGGCCACCAACTTGGTAAGCCGACGTGGATGGATCGGGGCCTCCACAGTCATTGCGCTAACGATCGCGTCGTATACCCGCGACTTCGCATAGGCGATCGGCAGGTCGTCGAGAACCGTTACGTCCCCGAGCCGTCCCGGCTTCCACTCGCGATAGGCCTGCACCATCGAATGACTCTGGGGCCTTGGGGGTTTCGGCGGCGGACTCGTCCGCAGTAGCGATGCGGCTTGACGCAGGGGAGGGGCTGACGACACGGGGGGCGGCATGGTCTCCGCCTTGAAATCCCCGGACAGCACACGCTGGCGCGCGGCGTCCACCGATGCCTTGAGTTGGGCCACGACGTGCTCACGCCGTCGGAGCCACTCGGGCAACCACACTCGTTCAACTGCAGGCCAGTGCATGAGGTCGCGCAGAACGTCCACGGGCAACGCGTCGCGATCGGCAACGGTGTGCCGGGCACGCCAGCCCTGGCCGTCGAGGAGAACCGCGACTAGTTGTCGGTCGGGTTCGGAGGGATCCGCGAGCGCAATGTCCACTCTAAAATCAGACAAGCCGAGATCGGTTGTCACGACCAGTCCTTCGTCCCGCAGAGCGGCGGCGATGTCGTCGCGGTGGCGATCGATCACGGGAGTGCGGCGACCGCTGTCGGCCGCGCCGTCGACGCCCCGCGCCGCCATCTCCAGGTATGCCTTGAGATGTTTGGTGCCGATCTGGCTGGTTTCCTCGGCGCGCAGTTCATCCGGCTCGAAGCTCGCGTACAGCACCACCTCTCGGCGAGCGCGGGTGATCGCCACGTTGAGCCGACGTTCCCCGCCAGGCTTGGACAGCGGCCCAAAGTTGAGCGGCACCACCCCTTTTTCGTTGGCGCTGAATGCCACCGAGAACAGGATGGTGTCGCGCTCGTCTCCCTGAACGTTTTCCAGGTTCTTGACGAACAGGCCGTCCGGCTCGTCGAGTGCGCGTACCACCCGCTCGTCTGCACTGTCGCGCAATAGGTTGTCGATCAGATCGCGTTGTTGGGCGTTGAAAGTGATGATGCCCAGGGATGGAACCGTATCGGGCGATTGCTCGAACCGCCGTGCGACGTCACCGACGATGGCGTCGGCCTCGACGCGGTTGGTCCGCAGCGTCTTGCCCTTGCCGGCCCGCTCAAAAGTCCCGTTCACCCGGATCAGCGATATACCTTGTCCGGCGGCATCCGACGCGCCGCTAGATCGTGGCGCAGGGAAGGAAGCCAGTCGTCGGTTGTAGTAGTGCTGGTTGCTGAAGGCGATCAACGCCTCGTCCTGGCTGCGGTAGTGCCAGGACAGCCACTGTTGCGGGACCTGGGCGTGTACACACTCGGTGAGAATCGACTCCTCGTCGAGAAAGAATTCCTGGCCATCGTCGCCCTCGTCATCGACGTTGGCGTTCGCTTCGGCGAAACTCGTCGGCGGCATCTGCTTGGTGTCGCCCACGACGACCACGGAGCGGCTACGACCCATCGCCCCGATGGCGTCGGCGACCCGGATCTGTGATGCCTCGTCGAAGACAACGATGTCGAACAGGTCCGCACGCGCCGGGAAGAACCGTGCCACCGAATCGGGGCTCATCATCGTGCAGGGCATGATTTGGGTGATCAGGTCGCCGTAGTGCTCGATCAATCCGCGCACGCTCATGCCGCCGCGCCGTCGGTCCAACTGGCGGCGCAACCCGCCGATCTGGCCACTCGCGGCGTTGGCGTCGAACCGCCTCTTCTGCAGCAGCGCCGCCGGGATCGCTCGCGGCAGCTCGCTGCGGATCGTACGCAAACTCTTCGTGTATCGCTCGATCGTCTTGTCGTGAGCCGCGGCGTTGAAGCTTCCCAGAGCGGTGGCGTCGCGGCGCTCAGCAACGGAGGCTACGGCGACCCCGCGCGCGAAGGCCAAGCTCGCATCGTCAGGATCGATCTCGCCGCTGAGGATTGCGGCGCGCACGGCGGACATCGCTGCGGGTTTGAGTGGTTCGACGAGATGCAACAGCGCGGCCCAGTGCTCGATTGAGGCCGTGTCGTCGAGGCGGCGCGCGACGCGCGTCGCCCACCAGCGGGCGATGAAGGCTTCCGGCTGCGCCCATTCGTTTTGCCGCTGGGGGTCGGTTGCGGTGGCTGTGGTCAGCGCGCTCCACGTCGTTGGGATGTTCGCGAGTTGGCTGGCGAAGGCGCCGACGGGCTGATTCGCGTAATACGACCGCAAATCGTCGACGTGTGGATCGTTAGGTTGCGCCGATAGCAGCGTTGCCGTCCACCGCAGCCACGCCAGCTCCTGCCTAACCTTTGCGGTGTGCTCGGGGACAAGGGGATTCCATGGTTCCTCGATGACGGTGGTCGGGATCCGCGCCACCCTCCCGCGCAGGTTTGCCACCGCGGCGTGCGACTCCGCGATGTCGGCGACGAGAGGCGTAAGCGTTTTGAGGTCAATGGTTTTCGGGTCGACAACCAGCACTTCGGAAAGTTGCTCCAGCACGGCGCGCCGACGTTTCTTGCGCCCGAAGAACTTTGATTCGTCCGCCGCCACGGCCGCAGCGTGAATCGCTGGGATGTCGAGGTTGACGGCGTCGACCGAGGCGACCGACCGCCACTCGGGTGTGCGCTGGTTCAGGCTGTGCAGATCGGCGTCGAGGGAGATCAGCTCCTGGGCCCAGGCGCGTTCGTGCAAGGTGTCGAGGGCGGCCAACGTGTGGCGTGGAGCACCGCAGAGCTTCACCCAGCTGTCGAAACCCGAGGGCAGACCGCATCGCCCCAAGCTGTCGATCGTGAGGCCACAGTCGACGGCGGCGGCCAATGCCGAGTCGAATTCGACGGCACATCGGTGAATTTCGGCGATGTTCGATTCCGGAGGAGGGGACACGATGAAGGCCCACGGGTGATCGGCGCTTGGTTGCGCCAGGTCGGCAACTTCGGGCAGCTTACGCATGAGCTGCTGGATGGCAGCGAGCGTCTCCGAAGGGCCGCTGGCGACAAGCTCTTTCGGCACTTCGATGGGAGCGACGTCCTGGTCGGCGGCGAGCTCGGCTGTGCGTGCTGAATATAGCGACATACCGGCGGCGTTTTCCTCATGCAGCCGCCGCGCGTAGCGGGCAAGGGCATTTCGACTGGATTCGGCCGCGTCGGTTTGCGTGCGCAGCGAGTCGGTGTCGGCGCCGACACTCAGGTCCAAGGCGGCCCGTATTTGCTCGCGAACCGCGGCGGGCCGCGAAGACTTGTCGTGCAGATCCAGCGAGAGCTCGCCCAAGCCGGCCGCTTCCAGCCGTTTCTTGACGACGTCGAGGGCGGCACGTTTCTCGGCGACGAACAGTACCCGCCTCCCGGCTGACATGGCGTGGGCGAGGAGATTGGTGATCGTTTGGGACTTGCCGGTGCCCGGCGGGCCTTCCAGCACGAAGGTCCGTCCCGCGGCCGCCTGGGCGATGGCCTCCAGCTGGGACGAGTCGGCGGACACAGGCATCTCGTCACCGAGTTTGTCGAGGTCCACGGCTGTGCTGCTGGCCACCGGATCAGTGAACGGTTTGTCGGGCGAATCGATCAGGTGCTTGACCAAGCTGTTGCCCGACAACGCTTTCCAAGAGTCGTCGAGATCCTTCCACAGCGGGAACTTCGCGAATTGCAGGATTGCCAGGTGCGCACTCTCTTCGACCCGGAAGTGCAGTCCCGTCCGCGTTATCGCGCGGCGAACGGCGTTGAAGGTGGCAGCCAGGTCGATTCCCGACGCGTCCTGCGCGGGTTTCTTGAGTTCGGGAATCTCCAGGCCGAAGGCGACGCGCAGCTTCTCGACCAAGCAGTAGTTCGGCGTGGAGACTCCCGTCTCATCGAGGGTGAGGGTGTAGCGCTCGCCGCGGTTGGCCGTACTGAGTGTGACCGGCACGAGAACCAAGGGCGATCGGAGTTCGCGATCGTCGAAGCCCCAACTCAGCATCCCGAACGTCAGGTATAGGTTGTTGGCCCCGGTTTCTTCGATGATGGTCTTCGCTTTGGCGGCCAAATACCGCAGCTTCGTCTTGTAGGCGGCGGCCGTGATGTCGATATAGGCGCTGTTCTTGTCGGCGAGCAGCAGCTCGCGCTCGCGTTCGGGAAGATCCCGCCCATAGCGGATTCCGCGAGCAACATCGATTTCTTTGACCGCATCAGACGCCAACAGCGTGATGCGTGCATTGTCGTTAACGGCGTCTTCGAAGCGGCCGAGGGCGGGTCCCGGTACTTCCACACGGTATCCGGCGCGATCGGTGTAGTTGATCAATTTGTTGCGCAGGCTCAAATCGAGCAGGGCGTTCTTCCACTTGGCGACGCGTGGCGGGACTGAGTCCGTCGGATGCGAGACGGCGGTGCTCGAGTCGGAGCGTTGATATGGGGCGATCACCAGGCCCGCCGCCGGGGTGTATTCGGTGACAACGACGCTGCCGTCGGGACTCAGCGTGCGGCTGGGCAGCGGGTAGATTTGGGAAAGCCGGGCTTGGCGGATGTCGGTCACGCCAAGGATGTTCGATAAGTCATCACCAAGGTGTTTTCTGCCGGCGTCGACCGCCTCCGGAAATGGTGACGAGTCGTTGCCCCCTGCCACCAGGGTCGTCTCGACAAGCCGTAGGTGGCCGAGGTCAACGAGGTTGACGACATCGATTACTTCGGTGGTGGAGATGGTCGGCAGCGCTGAGTCAACTCGCCAATAACCAAGCACGGCATGGCCTTTGAGCACCCACATAGTGGTGTTGACGCCTGCCTGTTCCAGCGCGGCGGCCATCGTGACGGCGGTGTCCAGGCACGTTCCCAGCCTGCCGTCGAGGACTTCTTGCGGAGTGCGGATCTTCTGACCGTCGAGTCCCCAACTTGCCGGAGGTTCCGCGTACCGAATGTCCCTCGCGCGCATGGCGTCGTAGACCGCTTGAGCTATGGCATCGACTCGTTCTGGATTCTCGCTCTGATAGCCGTCGATCGCGGAACGGCCGGTGGTCTCATTGAGACGATCGGACACGTCCGGCAGGAGCCTGCTGATCGCTGACGCGTTCGGCTGGACGTGGGCGGCCAACATCTCCAAGCCCAGCTGCAGCGGGGTGGCCTTCCACTGGTTGGCGGCGAGGATGTTGACCTCGTTGAATCCCTTCGCGATCACGTCCCCTGCGGCATCTTGCAGGACGGCCTCGATGCGACCGGGCCGCTGATCGTCCACCGTCAGCATGGACGCAGGGTCGAGCGCCAAGTCAACGTCGCGCAGGATCGTTGGCTTTCCGGCCGCGAGGTCGACGTGCAGTTCGCGCGGGCCGCCATGCGAACCCGCGGCGCTGACCACGTCCACCCGAAGGACCGCCCCGCGCAGGTCCTCGGTGACTCCGTCGATCGTCACCTGGTCGACCACGGGAATCCGGCAATGCGCCATCGGATAACTCAGGTCGGAGATGGCCTTGATATCAAGCCGGACCGTGCCTGTGTTGGCAGCTGGCAGCGTCATCGTTTGCTGCGCCGGTGCGGGGACAAAACGCGCGGTCGGAACTGTCTGATCGTCAGGCCGCTGTGGAGGCGTAGCGCCAGGTAATAGCCTGACGCTCGATTTCAGCCGGGCGGCTTCGACCGCGGCTTCCGGGGCATTGGTTGCCCGCAAGAGCAGTTCAATGGAATCGATAGCTCTGAAAGCCTCGGCTGCGGTGAATATCTCGTTGTGTGCCCACCGGTTGCGGACGTCGCGCAATTCGCTGGCATAGCTTTGCCCGAGTCGGGACAGTTGCCGGTTAAACGGGAAGCCGTATTCACCTAGCCGTTCGGTCATGACCCGCAGCATCAGCGACAAGTCCCGGGACTTGTACATGCCTATTTGC
Source organism: Mycobacterium sp. E1214 (assembly GCF_001666755.1). Classification (GTDB taxonomy): domain Bacteria; phylum Actinomycetota; class Actinomycetes; order Mycobacteriales; family Mycobacteriaceae; genus Mycobacterium. The sequence goes on from NZ_LZJC01000026.1 coordinate 47,425, forward strand.
CGTCCTGCGATGGCGTCCTTGCGGCGCAGCACCTCGGTCCACGACACGCTGGACGGTAGCGCCTTGGCGCACACCTCTTCGACGAACGGGCCGATGCCATCGATCAATATCGACAGCGCCTCACCCACGACGGAGTGGTAATTTTTCTCGCTCACGAGCGGTCTCCAAGCTGATTTCCAGCGAATACTGCGGCCTTGCGCGGACGTGCCGCGAGCCTAAGTGGACCCACCGACAGCTCGCGTTGGTCATAAAACCACGACAAGCTAACTTTCCGCAGGCGTTCGTGAGCAGCGCCTGCCTCTTGGACCAAACCGCTGTGGCGTGTCGCCTCGCGCTTTTACCCTCTTCTCCGTGGAAGCACAAAGCCTAGGAAGCGACACGCTGAAGAACTACGTGCTGGCACTCGCTGACGCCGACGAATCGTTGAGTGAGTCCGCACGATTGGCAACGCTGGCCGCACTCGAGGACCCCGAGGCGCTCTCCGAAGCGCTGGGAGGTACGGCGTCCGCGCACGTCACGGATTCGCTCACCGCCGCCGACGAGCCCGAGCACCCCGTCGGCGCCTACCTCGGATCCATCACCGTGGCCGGCTTCCGCGGCATCGGTCCCAAGGTCACCGTCCCGCTCCAGCCGGGGCCGGGCCTGACGGTGATCGCCGGACGCAACGGGTCGGGCAAGTCGACTCTGGCCGAGGCGCTGGAACTTGCACTTACCGGTGTCAACTCTCGATGGAAAGACAAGCCAGTCGTGTGGTCGCAGGCCTGGCGCAACCTACACGCCGGTGAACCGGCCCAGATCCGCATTGGCCTCACTGAAGAAGGCTCGGGTACAACGACAATCGGCGTGGACTGGCCGGCGGGTAACGACGTGCCCGTAGAAGACACCCAGCGCTGGGTGCAGCGGAAAGGCCATAAGCGTGAACCCGTCGGCGTGTTGGGGTGGGACGCGGCGCTGACGATGTATCGGCCGCTGCTCAGCTACGACGAACTCAGCGGCATCCTCGAAGGCAAGCCCAGCGAGTTTTACGACCAGCTCTACCGGCTGCTGGGGCTCCAGCAGCTCTCAAACGCCATCAACGTCCTCGACGCCGAGGTCAAGAGGCTTCGCCAACCCGCCGCCGACCTCAAGAAGGCCGCCGACGCGCTCAAGCCCGTGCTGGCGTCCTATGACGATCAGCGCGCCGCGACCGCGCTGGCGCAGGTCAAGAAGACCAAGCCCGACCTGGACGTGGTCCGCCCGTTGATCACCGGCGCCGCTCCGGATGTCCCTCCAGCGTGGCAACACGCTCGCCAGCTGACGGCGCCCAACGCCGAGGACGCCGAATTCAAGTGCACCGCCCTGCGATCGGCGGCGCAGGCCGCACAGCAAGAGGTCCGGCGCGTCGATGCGTTGGCGGTCGACCGCGCACAGCTGCTGGAATCCGGCCTGGTGTTTCAAGACCGGCACGGCGATCAGCGCTGCCCGGTCTGCGGCCAGGGCACCCTCGACCACGGGTGGGCGCTGGCCGCGCGGGCGGCCCTCGAGCGCGACCAAAGCGCCCTGCGTGACCTCACCGCCGCTCGCGCCGAGGCCGAACAGGCCCGATCCGCCGTCGTGGCCATGGTGCGAGCCGTGGCGCGTCCACCGCTGGCCGACGCCGACCTCGGCGCGCTGGCGGCGGCGCGGGCTGCACACGACCGCTTCGCCGAGCTGCCGATCGGCGACGATCTTGCCCTGGCCGATCACGTCGAGGCGACGTTGCCGCCGCTGCGAGCCGCCTACGCCGCACTGGCTCAGGAAGCCTCGGCCCTACTGCAAGCGCGCGAGGACGCGTGGAGCCCCGTGGCTTCGGAGCTGGCCGCGTGGCTGCACAAGGCGGACGCCGCCGCCGCGGTAGCCGGACAGCTCGCCGTTGCGGCCGAAGCCTCGAAGTGGTTGCAGGCCAACGCTAGTCAGCTCCGCAACGAACGGATCGCACCGCTGGCCGAGAAGTCTCGCGAGATCTGGGCGGCGCTGCGCCAGGAGAGCAACGTCGACCTGGGCGGCATCCGCCTGGAGGGGCAGAAGACCACCCGACGCGTCGTGCTGCAGGCGGCGGTCGACGGATCGCAGACCGAGGCCTTCGGCGTGATGAGCCAGGGTGAGCTGCAGGCGCTGGCCCTGGCGATCTTCATTCCGCGTGCGACCTCACCGGAGAGCCCGTTCCGGTTCCTGGTGTTCGACGACCCGATCCAGGCCATGGATCCCTCGAAGATCGACGGGTTCCTGGAGGTGCTCACCGCGTTGGCCACTGAGCGTCAGGTGATCGTGTTGACCCATGACAACAGGCTGCCCGCCGCCATCCGCGGCTCTCGCGTGCCCGCACGCATCGTCGAAGTGACCCGTGCGGCGAACTCAGCGATCAGCATCGTGGAGTCCACGCGGCCGGCGACGCGGATCCTTGACGACGCGTTCGCGATCGCTGCCGACGAGGCGGTACCCGAAGACATCAAGCGATCGGCGATCCCAGCGCTGTGCCGAGAGGCTTTGGAGGCGACCGCGTGGGACGTGTATTCGTCGAAAGCTCTAGCTGACGGGCGACCTCGTGATGAAGTAGAGGCGGCTTGGGAAAATGCCACCAAGACGGCCAAGCGGCTGGCGCTGGCGTTGTCGGGTGACGCCGGCGATGACCTTGCCGTGGATAAGTGGAAGGCGGGCGGTTCCGCGCGCCGCAATACGCTTTCCGTCGTCAACAAGGGTGTCCATCAAGGCGTTTCGGACTACAAAGCGGCGGTCAACGACGCCCGGCTAGCGGTCGGCGACTTAGCTCGAGCAGCCGCATGATCGGACGTGCCGCGCTGCTCACCTACGCCGACGAGGTGCTCGACGGCACGATCGCCATGGGCCCGCGCGCCGCGCGGACCGCGGCGCTGTTGGCGCGCCTCGCGCTCGAGGACTGGCTCAACGAGGCCAGTGCCTCATGGTCGTCAACTGCCGGCGACAATCCGCCGACGGCCAACTCGAAACTCGTTGTGCTAAGCCGAAAGCGAGGGCCAGAGGTAGGGGAGCGGGCCAGGCGCGTATGGCACGCTCTGAGCCGCGCGGTGCATCACCATGCTTATGAGTTGCAGCCATCCGCGGCGGAGGTGCGTCATCTGGTCGTGCAGGTACGAGAGTTAGCCCGGTCCTCGCCCGCTCCCGCCTGATATGAACAGCCCAAGGATGCCAGCGCATCGTTTTAGATGCCGAACCAGCAGCAATGGAGGTAGGCGATGGCCGCGCGATTGAGCAAGGACGATCGCCTGCAGCGTCTAGTGGGCAAGACACGTCAACGTGTCACCGACGCTATGACAGCCACTGGACTGGCGTCGAGAGTGACGGCGGCAGCCGAGAGCTCCACGCGTACAACGGTTTGCTCGATAAGGCCATTCAGCAAGCATCGAAGTTGGCTGGCGGCGCCGTCGACAAGTTGCGTGCCCAGTACCCCGACGCATCCGACGAAGTGCTGATCAAAAAGCTCGAGGCTCTGTTCTCCACGACCGTAACCACCACGGGGGCTGCAACAGGTGGTGTCGCGGCTGTACCTGGGGCGGGCACTGTCGCTGCGCTTGCCAGCGGAGTCGGCGACGGTGGCTTTTTCCTTACTGCGAGCGCCGCGCACGTTTTGGCCGTAGCGAGTGTTCATGGCATACGCGTGGAGGATTACGAGCGGCAACGCGCTCTGCTCTTGATGGTCTTAGCGGGCGGCGGGATGGCAGGCGGCATGTCTAAAGCTGCGGGGAGAACCGGATCTCACTTGGGCGCTCGTGGGGTGCAGGCGGTTCCAATGGAGACGATTCGTCGTATCAACAGGTTACTTGGTGCGCACTTCATCACGAAGTACGGAACGAAGCGGGGAATCATTGTCCTTGGCCGAGCGGCACCCTTCGGCATTGGAGTCGCTATTGGTGGCGGCGGGAACTTCCTGATGGCAAGAGGCGTCATCAAAGCAACACGGAAGGCATTTGAGAGCGCGCTTGCGTACTAGCTACTTACCTGGAGATGCTGTAGCAAGACGGCGGCTTCGAGAGGCGCATTGGCTTCTCGCCAGCCGCAACGTGTCCGATGGTTTTATTGCTCTGTGGGGCATGAACCCTCTCGACCCCACTGTCGAGAACGTATCGGGTTAAGTGCCGCTCGCTCCTCAGCGAAGATTGCCAGGCACCGCTTGGAGGACGGTCACCTTCCCGACGTCACTTCCGGCCTTGAGCGACTCCTCACAACGCGATCTACAAATGACTCGCGGCGAAATCCGCGCCCTGGTTCACCATGCCGTTCGCCGGATAGAGGGTGTGCGCGACGCCGGGCGGTCCCGGAGGGGCGCCATCGCAGATGTTGTCGTCGGGGGCGCACAACTGAAGGGTCTTGGGCGCGTACAGAGGACCGATCGTGATGGGCGGCGCGCCCGCATCGCGCAGGAACTCGTTGGACGGCGTTCCGAACAGCACCACCGCGGCGACGTGTCGGGCCACCTCCGGCGGCAGCGGCTGCGGCACGGAGGAGGCGAACTCCGCGGGGACCTCCTTGGGTACGGAGGCCGACGTGACGAAGCCGGACACGACGGCGCCCTGGGAGTAGCCGCCGAGCACAATTCTGGTGTTGGGGCAGTTGGCCGCCGTGGACTCCAGATGAGCGCCGGCGTCCCTGATCCCTTCGACGACCGTGGCCGCGAAAGCGATGCCGCCATTGAAATCGGCGCTGGCCGCGTAGTTGACCGGATACACCCCGACCGACCTGCCGCCGACGCGCGAGCCCAGCGCATCGACGAAAGCCTGCCCGATCCCGCCAACTCCGGGTGGCTCGCCGGTGCCGCGGGCGAACACCACCTCCACGTCGGGACACGGGGCGGCGGACACGATGGGCACGGGTGCGCTGACCATGCACGCCCAGGCCGTTGCCACGGCGGTCCCCAGTAGACGGGTGAATCGTATTGCGCTCATCGCTGGCGGATGCCCGCTGGCTTCTAGCTGAAACGGGCGTACCCGATGTCCCCGACGAACCCACCGCGAAGGCCATCACGCCGTTGTCGGCCGATTTCGTCGACCGCGACGCGGGTTACGCGCCGGACGGAACTATGGTCAAGGAGCCTTTGTGACCGTGGAGTGGACCTTTACCCTCCCCGTCAACACCGACCGGCAGAGAATGGAGTCGTCGATGACGCGGATGCCCCTGGTCGGCACCGATCGGCAGCCCGAGCGCATCAAACAGCCCATCGCCCGCCCCGACACTATCAACGTGGTTCGACTACTCGCCAGCGCCCCCAACATCTTTGACGGATGGGCACAAATGGTGGGCGAACTGTTCAGAAGCCCGACCTTCACCCCGCGGATGCGTGAAGTGATCATTCTGCGGGTGGGGCACCTGCAGGACTCGCCGTACGAACTCGCCCAACACGCGATCTTCGGCCGCACCGCGGGACTCGCCGACCAACAGATCGACGCACTGCTCGACAAGGGGGACCTCGAAGCGGCCGGATTCAGCGGTGACGAACGCACCGTCATCGACACCGTCACCGAGTTGTGTACCACCCGCCGCCTGAGCGACGACACCTTTTCCATCGCCCACGCCCTGCTCGGCGACGAGGCGCTCACCGAACTGCTGATGATCGTCAGCTGCTACTACGGCCTGGCTTTGGTGCTCAACGCCGCCGACCTCGACATCGACACCCCGACTTTCTCCAGTCCCGAGGAAGCCCTGCCTGAATGACCCGCATCCCGTACCGCCGTCCCGAGGACATGACCGAACAAGCCCGCGAATTGACCGCGCGCCGCGGCAATCTCAACGTCTACCGGGCGCTGGCCAACGCCGACAAGGTCTTCACCGGCTGGATGCTCGCCGGCGACGCCGCCCTGAACAGCCCGGTGCTACCGCGACGGCTTCGAGAACTCATCGTCCTGCGCACCGCCTCCCTCATGGACTGCGCCTACGAGCTCGGTCAGCACCGGGACGTCGCTTTGACCGCCGGCCTCGACACCGCAGCCATCGAGGCGGTGGTCTCCGAATCGGACTGGCAAACATACGGTTTCGATTCGACGGAGCTCGCAGTACTGCACCTGGTGACTGAGTTGGTTACCACCCGAGGCGTGCAGGCCCCGCTATTCGAGCAGGTGCACACCGCGCTGGGTTCGGAAGCCGCAGTCGAGGCGCTGATGGTGGTCAACCGGTACGCGGGCCTGGCGCTGATGCTCAACGCGCTCGAGGTCGACCTCGACGACACCGCGCGGCTGCCGATGCCGCCGACGGGCTGACGCGTTCCGCCGAACAACCCGGCCGCGCCGCGCAACCTCCCGTAGCCTTCTGACCGTGGTCTTGCGGAAATACCTCCGCCCGCCTGTCAGTCGACGATTCGCTGCAAGCGGGGGACACGGTGCTCGCCGAGGAGGGCGTGCGTGCACTCAAAGTGGAACGCCTCTGCCCCGAGGCAGGCGTCACTTGTGGCAGCTTCTACTGGCACTTCCAAGACATCAAGCATTACCGCTGCGCGCTCGTCGACTCCTGGAAGGAGTTCCTGGAGCGTTACCGCCGGTCGCTGGCCGAGGTGCGAGGCCTCCCGCCGCGAGAACGCCTGTCCGCCATGATGATCACGTTGGTCAGCCCCCAACACTGAATACTCGAACGCGCGATGCGCGAGTGGGCGCGCTTCACCGCCGCCGCCGCCAATGTCCGGTCCGCCGACCGGCGCTTCTGCGCACCGTCGCAAAGGCCCACAGCGACTACGGATTCGGCACCGACGACGCCAAGCTGCGCGCAGAACTCACCTTCGACGCGGGCATCGGGTTGCTGCACCTCACCACCTCGGCCGAGGAGGCGCAGACGGCGGCCCAGCGTGAACGCTTCCTGGACCTGATACTGCTCGATCCGAAGTAGGTGCACGCCCGCGCCCGCCGGCTAAAGCCTTGTCGGGTCAGTCGCCGTCTGAACGAAACCCCGCCGGGATACGTCTGCATGAGTGGACACCAAGAGTCCGGCGATAGGAGAATCGGTGACGGCGCAACGCACCCCACACGATCCACCCGCAGTCCTCGTTCGCCCCCTCGGCGCGTCTGAGCGGGTATTTTACCGCTTCTCAGAACGCAATCCGGCGCATCACGTCGCGGTCGCGGAGTTCGCCGAGCCGCTGCCCGTCGACGGGTTGAGGTCAGCGCTGGGCGCCGTCCAACGACGGCACCCGTTGCTGTCCGTGCACGTCGAGGACCGCCCGGACACCCGGCTGGGCTTCTATCGCGAACCGACCGTCGCACCCATTCCGTTGACCACCCGCCGCAGCGCGGACCCGTCGTGGGAAGCCGCCGCGGCCGACGAGCTGACCCGCCCGTTCGACCGATCGCAGGCGCCGTTGATGCGGGCGTTGTTGCTGCAGGCACAACCGCGCAGCACGCTGCTACTGACCTTCGATCACACGCTCGCGGACGGGATTTCGACCATGTTCGTCCTGCGCGACGTGCTGCGCGCGCTCAACGGCCAGACGCTGTCCGAACTGGCGCTGCGGCTTCCGCAGGAGCGCCTCATCGATGACGCGCTCGGGGACGTCGAGGCCTACGATCCCGCCGCGCAGCCGCAGGATCCAAGGATGCTGAGGGCCAACGTGTTTCGGCACTTCGACGGCGCACCGACCAATGTGCGCACCATGGCGCTGTCGGCCTGGGACACCGCGCGGTTGGTGGGGCGCTGCCGCACGGAACGGACCACCGTGCACGCGGCGCTGGTGGCCGCGATGTCCCGGGTGCGGGCCGTCGAGTGCGGGGAAGACTTTGTGCGCACGCTCAACCCGATCAATTGCCGAGCGCTGATGGGCGTCGGGGACGATTGCGGCATGTTCATTCAGTCGGTGACGACCGGAATCGCGCCGCTGAGCGGAACACCGTTCTGGGAGCAGGCGCGCGAGACGACCGCCCAGCTGGATCTGGCCCGGGCGCCCCGCGGCATCCGCACGCTGGCGATGGCCGGCGAGCAGCTGATGACGGTCGACGCGGACACCGACCGGGCCGAGGAACTGTTCGGCCGGCTGTGCCCGTGGGAATTGCTCATCACCAACCTGGGCGTCCAGCACTTCGACGGCATCGGCCCGCTGCGGCCCACGGCGGTGTGGGCGCCGGTGGTGCAGAGCCAGACCGTCGGCGAGTACGTCACCGGCGTGACCACCTACGAAGGTCAACTGCGGATGGCGACGTGCGGCTACAGCGTGCCCTCGACCTTCCTCAAGAGCGTCGCGGAGACCCTGCTGGCCGCGGTCGAACAACCCTGACGATTGCTACCATCGCGCCGTGAGCCGGCCGCGATCGTTCGCGCGGCGCGACCTGTTGAGACTCGCCGGGTCCGCGCCGGTGATCTTGGGCGCCGGCGCGCTGCTGCCCACCCCGCGGGCGGCGGCCGGGGTGGCCGGATCGGCGGTGTTCCTCGACCCGGGCCACAACGCGGTCAACGACGCCTCCATCAACCAGCAGGTCACCAACGGCCGCGGCGGCACCAAGCCGTGCAACACCTCGGGCACCGCCGCCGCCGACGGCTACCCCGAGCACGCGTTCACCTGGGCCGTAGTGGCGCTCATCAACGACGCGCTCACCCAGATGGGCGTGCGAACCCAGCTGTCGCGCGACAGCGACGGCGGCGTCGGACCCTGCATCGACCAGCGCGCCGCGGCGGCCAACGCCATGCGCCCCGACGCGATCGTCAGCGTGCACGCCGACGGCGGACCGCCGTCGGGCAGCGGCTTCCACGTCAACTACTCCGCGCCGCCGCTCAACGACGTCCAGGCCGGCCCCTCCGTTGCGCTCGCGCACGCGATGCGGGACGCGCTGGCGCAGGCCGGGTTCGCCCCGGCAACCTATATCGGCTCGGACGGCCTTTACGGCCGCGACGACCTCGCGGGACTGAATCTCGCCCAGTATCCGGCGGTCCTGGTCGAACTCGGCAACATGAAAAACGCGGGCGAGGCGGCGCTGATGGAAAGCCCGGACGGGCGCGCGCGCTACGCCGCGGCGGTGACGCAGGGGATCGTCGCCTTTCTCAACGGCAGGGCCGGATAACGAGGGCCGCAACGTCGGGCCCCGGCTGTCGGCAGCTAACGGCAAACGGGGACTGAGTGCGCCTTTGAGCAGCCCGCATACTACCCCCGCGGCTCCATTGGCTAATGGGCACCGACGCCTCGCCGGGAGCATCGTGGCCGCGGGCTAAATTGCGCGACGGTGCGGGCCCCCACTATATGTAGCAGTACCGATAAGCGCTTCTCGGAGAAAAACCGTGAGCCGTGCCAGCACCGACTAAGTTTGATTTGTTGCGGTGGGAAGTCACGACTTATCGGGCGGCCAGTGGCACGGTCAATATCGCGGCACGGGCGCCCAGACGGAAAGTGGATGGCAACTGATGAGGGGGATTGGTGAAGCGGTCCGGCCCTACAGTCAGGGACTCGCATGACGCATAGCGGCGGCTACCAAGACCCCTTCGGCGGCGACCCCTTCGGTGGGAGCGGCCCCCAAAGCCCCACCTTCGGCCAGTCGGGAAGCATGCCCACGGCGTCCACCGGCTTCCCGTCCCAGCCGAAACAAGAGGTCAACACGCTGGCCACGCTGTCGGCCGTTTTCGCGTTTCTGTTCGCCCCGGCCGGCGCGGCGCTGGGCCACGTGGCGCTGTCACAGATTCGGCAACGCCAACAGAGGGGCCGCGACCGCGCGATCTTCGGGCTGACGGCCTCCTACCTGATCATCGCGCTGGCCGTCGTCGGGTTGGTGGTGTGGCTGGTGACCGGTGACCACTCCGGGCCGAGCAACGCCTCGCGCACGCCGTCGGCCACCAGCTACGCCGCCCCGCCCCCGCCGCGGACCACGGTGATCACCCAGCCGCCGGCGCAGCGGCCGACGGTGTCGGTCAGCAACCTGCGGGTGGGCGACTGCATTGAGGTGCAGCAGAACAAGCCCGACCCCTCGGAGAACGCGGACTTCATCACCATCTATCCCGTCGCCTGCGAAGTGCGCGAGGGCGTGCTGCAGGTCACGCAGTTGCTGTCGACCGAGAGCTGCAAGACACCCACCACGCTGTGGAACCACGACAAGACGGTCTTCGCGTGCATCGTCGACTTCAAGGGTTGAGCTGATGTATCCCGGTGACGATCCCTTCGCTCCGCAGGGCGGCGACCCCTTCGGCGGACCACCTCCCACCGTGTCCTACGGTGGCGGGCCCACCGGCCCAATCGGATACACGACACCGCCCGGTGTGCCCTTCGGTGGGACGCCGCCACGCGCCGACTACAACACGCTCGCGGTACTCTCGCCGGTCTTCGGCGTGATCGTGCCGCCCGCCGGCGCCATCATGGGCCACCTGGCGTTGCCGCGCATCAGGCGCACCGGCGAGCGGGGACGTCCGGCCGCGATCGCCGGCATCGTCATTGGTTACGCGATGTGTGCGCTGCTGATCATCGGCGGCATCTACTGGGGCACCCGCCCGAGCGCCTCGTCGACGACGGCCGCGACCAGCTCGAGCGCCCCCGTGCCGATCGCCCCGTCGACCGTCACGTCGGTGGCGCCGCAGACCACCCCCGACCGGCCCAAGCTCGACCTGGCGACCGTGCCGCTGGGAACCTGCGTCGAAATCCAATTGCGCAACAGCTCCGGTAACGACGCGCTGGACCTCTACCAAGTCGACTGTGAACACCGCGAAGGCGTCTACACCGTGACGACGCGGGTCAAGGCCAGCAACCAATGCCGATCGACCTACGTGGCCGCGCCCCCCGACCATTCCTTCGCGCTGTGCCTGAACCCGTTCTGAGGCACCGTCCATGAGCTCACCAAACCCCTTCGACTTCAGCGACTTTGGGCCCAGCAAGCAGGGGCCGGGTGCGCCGCGGCCGCCGGCCCAGGGCCAACCCGGGGGCGGCTTCTCGGCCGGTTTCGATCCGTGGGCCAACCAACGGCCCCCCGCTACAGGCCCGCAACCCACGGGACCGTTCGCCGCCGCTGACCCGACGGCGTTCGACCCGACGGCCGGGCGCGACACGTTCGGCCAGCTGACGCCCGGCCCGGCGGCACTGGGCGCGCTCACCACCACCCGCCCGCCGCTGGTGTGGTTCGCGGTGGCGCTGGCGCTCGCCCTGGCCGGCGCGGCGCTGGCCGGCCTGAGCGCGTTGAGCGGCCCGACGATCGCGGCGGCCGCGGCGGGCTGGCTGTTGGCGGGGCCGCTCGCCATCGGCGCGCTGGCCGTGTTCAGCCGGGTCGACACC
>NZ_LZJC01000027.1 GCF_001666755.1 Mycobacterium sp. E1214
GGCCGGGGCTGAGGCGAGGGAAGAGGAGGGCGTGTGCGCGTGCACCGGCCGGGACTTCCCTGGCTGATCGCCCTGGCGGTGATTCCGCTGTTGCTCGCCGCCATCGGCTACGGCACCTCGCTCCGGCCGCCCTCGGCGGCCCTGCCGGGCGCCCCGGCAAAGACCACCGGCGCCCCCGCGTTCTCGCTGGCGGCGTTCGCGATGACCCGCGCCGGCAACACCGTGACCCTGACCGGCGACTTCCCCGACGCCACCGCGAAGGCGGCGTTGGTCGAGGCGCTCGACGGCGCGCTGCCCCCCGGCGTCACCGTCTCGGACCAGATCCAGCTCAACCCCGACGTCGACGCGCTCGACTTCGCCAAGGCCAAGCCGCTGTTCACCGACAGCGCATCGATCGACGACTTCGCGCTCACCGTCAACGCGGACACGATCACGCTGGCCGGCACCGCCGCCTCGCCGCAGCAGAAGGGCGCGGTCGACGCCGACGCCCGACGCATCTGGTCGCACCTGAACGTCGTCGACAACCTCGCGGTCGG
>NZ_LZJC01000028.1 GCF_001666755.1 Mycobacterium sp. E1214
ACGGAGGCGCGCCGCCACTTCGGTTTCGCCGACGACGCCCGGGTGTTGCTGGTGTTCGGCGGGTCGCAGGGCGCGGTCTCCCTCAACCGGGCCGTGTCGGGGGCCGCCGCGGACCTGGCGGCCGCAGGTGTCTCCGTGCTACACGCCCACGGCCCCAAGAACACCCTGGACCTGCGCGAACCGCGGCCGGGCGACCCGCCCTACGTGGCGGTGCCCTACCTCGACCGGATGGACCTGGCCTACGCCGCCGCGGACCTCGCGATCTGCCGTTCCGGCGCCATGACCGTCGCCGAGGTTTCGGCGGTCGGCCTGCCCGCCATCTACGTACCGCTGCCGATCGGCAACGGCGAGCAGCGGCTCAACGCGCTGCCGGTGGTCAACGGCGGGGGCGGCATGATCGTCGCCGACGCCGACCTGACGCCGACGGTGGTCGCCGAGCGGGTCTCGGGGCTGCTGGGGGACCCGCCCCGGCTGGCGGCCATGACGGCCGCCGCCGCCCGGGAGGGCCACCCCGACGCCGCGCGCCGCGTCGCGCAGGCCGCCCTCGACATCGCCCGCGGCGTCGCGCCCGGGAGCGCGCCGTGACGAGCCCGCCCGAGCTGCCACCCGGCCTCGAGCGGGTGCACATGGTGGGCATCGGAGGAGCGGGCATGTCCGGCGTCGCCCGCATCCTGCTGGACCGCGGCGCGCTCGTGTCCGGCTCCGACGCCAAGGAGTCGCGCGGCGTGCACGCGCTGCGGGCCCGCGGCGCGCAGATCCGCATCGGGCACGCCGCGGCGTCGCTGGACCTGCTGCCCGGCGGACCCACCGCGGTCATCACCACCCACGCCGCCATCCCGAAGACCAACCCCGAGCTCGTCGAGGCCCGGCGCCGCGGCATTCCGGTGATCCTGCGGCCCGTCGTGCTGGCGATGCTGATGGCCGGGCGCACCACCCTGATGGTCACCGGCACGCACGGCAAGACCACCACGACGTCGATGCTGATCGTGGCGCTGCAGCACTGCGGCCGCGACCCGTCCTTCGCGGTGGGCGGCGAGATGGGGGAGGCCGGCACCAACGCCCATCACGGCAGCGGTGACTGCTTCGTCGCCGAGGCCGACGAGAGCGACGGCTCGTTGCTGGAATACACGCCCGACGTCGTGGTCGTCACCAACATCGAGACCGATCACCTGGATTTCTACGGCAGCGCGCAGGCCTACGTCGCCGTGTTCGACTCCTTCATGGAGCGGCTCGCCCCCGGCGGCGCGCTGGTGGTGTGCGTCGACGATCCCGGCGCCGCCGCGCTGGCCCGCCGCACCGCCGACCTCGGCATCCGGGTGCTGCGGTACGGGTCGCCGGACGCCGACGCGGCGCCCCTGGCGGCGACGCTGCTGTCCTGGGAGCAGCACGGCACCGAGGCCGTCGCCCAGATCCAACTGGCCGCTGAGCTCGACCCCGGCTCGCAACCGCGGGCGATGCGGTTGTCGATCCCCGGGCGGCACATGGCGCTCAACGCGCTGGGCGCGCTGCTCGCGGCCGTGCAGATCGGCGCCCCGGTGGACGCGGTGCTGGACGGGCTGGCCGGCTTCGAGGGCGTGCGCCGCCGGTTCGAACTGGTCGGCTCCTCGGTGCTCGGCCGGGCCACCGACGTGCCGGTGCGGGTCTTCGACGATTACGCCCACCATCCCACCGAGATCAGCGCGACGCTGGCCGCGGTCCGGGCGGTCCTCGACGAGACCGGGCAGGGGCGCAGCATCGCGGTGTTCCAACCCCACTTGTATTCGCGAACAAAGGAATTCGCGAAGGAGTTCGGCGCCGCACTGGACGCAGCGGACGAGGTCTTCGTCTTGGACGTCTACGGCGCGCGCGAGCAGCCGCTGGCCGGGGTCAGCGGCGCCAGCGTCGCCGAACACGTCAGCGCGCCGGTGCGCTACCTACCGAACTTCTCCGCGGTCCCCGAGCAGGTCGCCGCCGCCGCCGGGCCCGGTGACGTCATCGTCACCATGGGCGCGGGGGACGTGACGCTGCTGGGGCCCGAGATCGTCACGGCCCTGCGCGGCCGGGCGAGCCGCGACGTACCCGGCCGGCCCGGGGTGCGGCGATGACGCAGCCCAACGACGCCACCCCGGCGCACGTGGTCGGCGAACCGGGGGGCGGCTTCGACGATTCGGCCACCGAGCCGATCTTCGTTGGGGGCCCCGCCGCGGACGAGGCGGGCGAGCAGGACGACGAGTTCGAGGGGCCGCGCCGCCGGGCCCGGCGAGAGCGCGCCGAACGGCGCGCCGCGCAGGCCCGCGCCACCGCGATCGAGGAGGCGCGCCGCGAGGCCAAGCGCCGGGTCAGCGGGCGGGCGGGCAGCGGGCCACGCGCACCGCAGAAACCCGCGCGCGGGGTGGTGCGCGGCCTGAAGATGCTGCTGGTGACGGTGTTACTGGTGATTGCGGGCGTCGGCCTGGCGCTGATCCTCTACTTCACCCCGGCGATGTCAGCGCGCAACATCGTGGTGGTGGGCACCGGGGTGGTGACCCGCGAGGAGGTCCTCGACGCGGCGCGGGTCCGTCCGGGAACCCCGCTGCTGCAGATCAACACCAGCCAGGTTGCCGATCGGGTGGCGGCGATCCGGCGGGTCGCCAGCGCCCGCGTGCAGCGCCAGTATCCGTCCGCGCTGCGGATCACCATCGTCGAGCGAATCCCGGTGGCGGTCAAGGACTTTCCCGACGGCCCCCACCTGTTCGACCGCGACGGTGTCGACTTCGCGACGGGACCGCCGCCACCGGCGCTGCCGTACCTCGACGTCGCCGATCCCGGGCCCAACGATCCGGCGACCAAGGCGGCGCTGCAGGTGCTGACTGCGCTGCGACCCGAGGTCGCCAGCGAGGTCGGGCGGATCGCGGCGCCCTCGGTCGCCTCGATCACCCTCACGCTGGGCGACGGCCGGGTGGTGACCTGGGGAACCACCGACCGCACCGAGGAGAAGGCGGAGAAGCTGGCCGCGCTGCTCACCCAGCCGGGGCACACCTACGACGTCTCCAGTCCCGACCTGCCGACCGTCAAATAGGGGCGCGGGCTGCGGGAAAAAAGCGTGCGGCGCGTCGGCGCGCCTGCCGGGTTCGCGCGCGCCCTGCCCATACCGTTCTGGTTGCGCGGAACTACTTGACATAACTCTAACTCTATGGTTGAGGTTGAGAGTTTGCCGGGGAGGGCCGCGACCGACCACCACACACCCACCAGGAACGCAGTCCCACCAGGGAGGAACCCGAATGATGACCCCCCCGCATAACTACCTGGCCGTCATCAAGGTCGTGGGTATCGGTGGCGGCGGCGTCAACGCCGTGAACCGAATGATCGAACAGGGCCTCAAGGGCGTCGAGTTCATCGCGATCAACACCGACGCGCAGGCCCTGCTGATGAGCGACGCCGACGTCAAACTCGACGTCGGCCGCGAATCCACCCGCGGCCTGGGCGCCGGCGCCGACCCCGAGGTCGGCCGCAAGGCCGCCGAGGACGCCAAGGACGAGATCGAGGAGCTGCTGCGCGGCGCCGACATGGTGTTCGTCACCGCCGGCGAGGGCGGCGGCACCGGCACCGGCGGCGCGCCGGTGGTCGCCAGCATCGCGCGCAAGCTGGGCGCGCTGACCGTCGGCGTGGTCACCCGTCCGTTCTCCTTCGAGGGCAAGCGGCGCGGCAACCAGGCCGAAAGCGGCATCGCGGCGCTGCGCGAAAGCTGCGACACCCTGATCGTGATCCCCAACGACCGCCTGCTGCAGATGGGCGACGCCGCCGTGTCGCTGATGGACGCGTTCCGCAGCGCCGACGAGGTGCTGCTCAACGGTGTGCAGGGCATCACCGACCTGATCACCACGCCCGGCCTGATCAACGTCGACTTTGCCGACGTCAAGGGCATCATGTCCGGCGCGGGGACCGCGCTGATGGGCATCGGGTCCGCGCGCGGCGAGGGCCGCTCGCTCAAGGCCGCCGAGATCGCCATCAACTCGCCGCTGCTCGAAGCCTCGATGGAGGGCGCGCACGGGGTGCTGATGTCGATCGCCGGCGGCAGCGACCTGGGCCTGTTCGAGATCAACGAGGCCGCCTCGCTGGTCCAGGACGCCGCCCACCAGGACGCCAACATCATCTTCGGTACCGTGATCGACGACTCGCTCGGCGACGAGGTGCGCGTCACCGTCATCGCCGCGGGCTTCGACGCCGCGGGCGCGGGCCGCAAGCCCGTCGTCGGCAGCACCGGCACCGAGAAGACCGGCGGCGCTCACCGCATCGAGTCGGCCAAGGCCGGCAAGCTCACCTCGACGCTCTTCGAGCCGGTCGACGCCGTCAGCGTGCCGCTGCACACCAACGGCGCCACGCTCAACATCGGCGGCGAGGACGACGACGTCGACGTGCCGCCGTTCATGCGCCGCTGAGGCGGGGCTGTCGGTGGCGACGGAGACCCTGGCCGACAACGGCTTTGGGGATACTGGTCGTGTGAGCGTTCGGATCCGGCGGGTGACCACCACGCGTGCGGGCGGTGTGTCCAGGCCCCCGTTCGACACCTTCAACCTGGGCGACCACGTCGGGGACGCGCCGAAGGCCGTGGCCGCCAACCGGGCCCGGCTGGCCGCCGCGATCCGCCTGCCGCAAGACCGCGTCGTCTGGATGAACCAGGTGCACGGCGACCGCGTCGAGGTGGCCGACGGGCCGCGCGACACCGCGTTCGACGACACCGACGCCCTGGTCACGCGCACGCCGCGGCTGGCGCTGGCGGTGGTGACCGCGGACTGCGTTCCGGTGTTGCTGGCCGACGCCCGTGCCGGTGTGGTCGGCGCCGTGCACGCCGGCCGGGTCGGCGCCCAACGCGGCGTCGTGGCCCGCGCGGTCGAGGCGATGCTGGCCCTGGGCGCGCAGCCCGGCGACATCTCGGCGTTGCTGGGCCCCGCGGTCAGTGGGCGCAACTACGAAGTTCCCGCGGCCATGGCCGACGAGGTCGAGACGGCGCTGCCCGGCAGCCGCACCACGACCGCGGCCGGCACGCCCGGCCTCGACCTGCGGGCCGGGATCGCCGGTCAGCTGCGACGGCTGGGCGTCGCGGCGGTCGACACCGATCCGCGCTGCACCGTGGCCGACCCCGCCTTGTTCAGCCATCGTCGGGACGCGCCGACCGGTCGGCTGGCCTCCGTGATCTGGATGGAGTGACCGCGATGGCGGACACGGCGCCCCCGGCGAACCCGGGGGATCGCGAGGCCGAACTCACCCACGCACTCGCGGCGGTGCGGTCGCGGCTCGCCGACGCGGCGGCGGCCGCGGGGCGCCACGTCAGCGAGATCGAATTGCTGCCGGTCACCAAGTTCTTCCCGGCGACCGACGTGGTCATCCTCTCCCGCCTGGGCTGTCGGGCCGTCGGGGAATCCCGCGACCAGGAGGCAACCGCGAAGGTGACCGATGTCACGCGCCAGCTGGCGGCGCTCGGACGGGCGGACGCCGCGCCGCGCTGGCACATGGTGGGCCACATCCAGCGGAACAAGGCCCGATCCGTCGCGCGGTGGGCGCACACCGCGCATTCGGTGGACAGCCGGCAGCTGGCCTCGGCGCTGGACCGGGGCGTCGCCGCGGCGCAAGCTGACGGGCACCGCCGTGACCCCCTGCGCGTCTACGTGCAGGTCAGCCTCGACGGCGACGAGTCGCGCGGCGGGGTGGACGTCGGTCGGCCGGGTGCGGTCGACGAGGTATGTGCGCAGGTAGCGGGCTCGGACAAGCTGAGACTCGTCGGGCTGATGGGGATCCCGCCGCTGGACTCGGATCCGCGCGCCGCGTTCGAGCGGCTGCAGGCGGAGCACTCGCGGATCCTCGAGTCGCACCGCGACGCCGTGGGCCTGTCGGCGGGCATGTCCAACGACTTCGAAATTGCCGTCAAACACGGTGCGACATGTGTGCGTGTCGGTACCGCGCTAATGGGCCCGCGGCGGCTACCGTCACCGTAAGTAGTCACTGTAGTAACACCTTCATCACTAACAACAGAAATCCCAGGGGCTAGAAGGGTCAACACGATGAGCACACTGCACAAAGTCAAGGCC
Organism: Mycobacterium sp. E1214; assembly: GCF_001666755.1. GTDB lineage: Bacteria > Actinomycetota > Actinomycetes > Mycobacteriales > Mycobacteriaceae > Mycobacterium. The sequence continues at coordinate 6,045 of NZ_LZJC01000028.1, forward strand.
TATTTCGGTATGGCCCCGATGGACGACTACGAAGACGAGTATTACGACGACCGCGCCCCTTCCCGCGGTTTTCCGCGGCCCCGATTCGACGACGGATATGGCCGTTATGACGGGCGCGACTACGACGACCCGCGCGCCGAACTGAGGCCCGAGCCCGAGTACGACGCGCCGCCGCCCGGGTACCGCGGCGGGTACGCCGAGGAGCCCCGCTACGCCGCGGTGCACCCCCGCGAGTTCGACCGCCCCGACATGAACCGGCAAAGCCCGCGCTTCGGGTCGTGGCTGCGCAACTCCACCCGCGGCGCGCTGGCGATGGACCCCCGCCGGATGGCGATGATGTTCGAGGAAGGGCACCCGCTCTCCAAGATCACCACGCTGCGCCCGAAGGACTACAGCGAGGCCCGCACGATCGGGGAACGGTTCCGCGACGGCACCCCGGTCATCATGGACCTGGTGTCGATGGACAACGCCGACGCCAAGCGCCTCGTCGACTTCGCGGCGGGCCTGGCGTTCGCGCTGCGCGGCTCCTTCGACAAGGTCGCGACGAAAGTGTTCTTGCTCTCGCCCGCCGATGTCGACGTATCGCCGGAGGAACGCCGCCGGATCGCCGAAACCGGTTTCTACGCTTACCAATAGGCTCACCACAACGTGCTAGGCCGCGGCTCGTCGGGCCGCGGCCTGCCGCACTTGCCCGTCGGCGCGCGAGCCACCGAGTGGGTGCCGACGCCACGGGTCGGTACGCTGGCAGGCGCCGCGCCGGTCCGCGGCGCTTGACATCTCATCGGGTAAGGTCGGGGCTCTTCAGTTGGTGCTGTTCTTTCAGATCCTTGGGTTCGCGCTGTTCATTTTCTGGCTGCTGCTCATCGCACGGGTCGTCGTCGAATTCATCCGGTCGTTCAGCCGCGACTGGCATCCCACCGGCATCACCGTGGTGGTGCTGGAGATCATCATGTCGATCACCGATCCGCCGGTGAAGCTACTGCGCCGGCTCATCCCGCAGCTGACCATCGGCGCGGTCCGATTCGACCTGTCGATCATGGTCCTGCTGTTGGTCGCGTTCATCGGGATGCAGCTGGCGTTCGGCGCCGCGGCCTGATCCGATCCCGGCCGCACCGCCCCGCCGGAATTGCGGCGCTTCGGCACGCCGACTTCCGATCCGGAGACGGTTCGGCCACGTTTTAGCGTCGGTTTGGCGGCCCCGATTTAAAAATTCCAAGGTTTCCGATTTTATTGGCCTGACTGTTTGAAATTGGTTCTTATTTATTGGGCTAATCCGCGACGGTCGCGTCGCGTGTGACAGGATGGACGGCAGTTGCACGACGGCTACCACTGCGTTCTACACTTTCTGCAACGTTCGACAGGAACTTGAGGGGACGAAACAATGCCGCTTACACCAGCCGACGTCCACAATGTGGCGTTCAGTAAGCCACCGATCGGCAAGCGGGGCTACAACGAAGACGAGGTCGACGCCTTCCTCGACTTGGTGGAAGCCGAGCTGACGCGGCTCATCGAAGAGAACAGCGATCTGCGTCAACGGATCGAAGAGCTGGACCACGAGCTGTCCTCCGGCGGCGGTGCCGCCCCCGCCGCGGTCGCCGCCGCGCCCACGCAGGCAATCCCGGTCGCGGAGCCCGAGCCCGTCAAGCCGACCCCGGCCCCGGCGCCGGTGTCCAGTGCGTCCGCGGCGTCGAACGAGGAGCAGGCCATGAAGGCCGCCAGGGTGCTGACCCTGGCCCAGGACACCGCCGACCGGCTGACGACCACGGCCAAGGCCGAGTCGGAGAAGATGCTGGCCGACGCCCGCGCCAACGCGGACCAGATCCTCAGCGAGGCGCGGCACACCGCCGAAACCACGGTCACCGAGGCCCGCCAGCGCGCCGACTCGATGCTGGCCGACGCCCAGACCCGCTCGGAGACGCAGTTGCGGCAGGCCCAGGAGAAGGCCGACGCCCTGCAGGCCGACGCCGAGCGCAAGCACTCCGAGATCATGGGCACCATCAACCAGCAGCGCACCGTGCTGGAAGGCCGCCTCGAGCAGCTGCGCACCTTCGAGCGCGAGTACCGCACCCGGCTCAAGACCTACCTGGAATCCCAGCTGGAGGAGCTCGGGCAGCGCGGGTCCGCCGCCCCGGTCGACTCGAGCGCCGACGCGGGTAGCTTCGACCAGTTCAATCGCGGCAACAACTAGCCCCTCCGGTCGTGCCGGCGTTCGCCGGGCCTTGAGCTCGGCGCACCGGACCCGGCGGTCCGTTCGTCCCCTGGGAGGGTGACCGATGCTCGTCATTGCGCTGGTTCTGGCCCTGATCGGGCTCGTCGCGCTGGTGTTCGCCGTCGTCACCAGCAACGAGCTGGTTGCTTGGGTGTGCATCGCGGCCAGCGTCGTGGGCGTGGTGCTGCTGATCGTCGACGCGCTGCGGGAGCGCCAACGCCGCGACGCGGGCGTCGAGGCCGAGCCCGACGGCGAGGCGGCCGCCGACGAGGACAGCTACGTGGACTATCCGGAGGAAGAATCCGGCGAGGGCCACACCGAAGCCGAGGCCGACGCGGAGCCGACGCAGTCGGCGGTTCCGGCGGAGGGCCGCGGCGACGAACCCGCGAAGTAGGCGCGGCGCTCGCCGCGCTCAGCCGATCGGCGTGCGCAGCAGCTCGCGCACCTCGTCGTCGCCGACCTGGTGGAAATCGCCGTATACCTGGCCGACCGCCTCGAATCCGGGCGGTGTCGTCGCGCACACGACGTGATCGGCCTCGCTCCCGAGCTCGCGGCAAGCGGATTGCGGGCCCACCGGGACCGCCACCACGATCGACCGGGCGCCGGCGGCGCGCACCGCCCTGACGGCCGCCACCATGCTGGCGCCGGTGGCGATGCCGTCGTCGACCAGGATTACCACCTTGTCGCGCAGATCGGCGATCCGCCGGCCGCCGCGGTACGCCTGCTCGCGCCGCTCGAGTTCGACCGTCTCGGTGGCGATCACGTCGCGCACCTGCTGCTCGGTGATGCGCAGGTTGGCCACCACGTCGTCGTTCATCACCACGGTGCCGCCGCTGGCCACCGCGCCCATCGCCAGCTCCGACCAGCGCGGCACGCCGAGTTTGCGCACCAGGAAGACGTCGAGCGGGGCGCGCAGCGCCCTGGCGACCTCCCACGCCACCGGCACGCCCCCGCGGGCCAGGCCGAACACCAGCACGTCACCGCGGTCCCGGTACGGCGCCAACTCCTCGGCCACCGCGCGGCCTGCCTCCCGACGGTCGCGGAAGGTCCGCGTCGCCGCTCGCCGGAGGAAGCCGTTCGGTCGGTTCATGGGTCTGCCCCAACCCTACGTCCGGTGGCGGCGTTCACAACTCTTTGGCCGCGCCGTCGGCGGTGCGGATCGGCCCGTCCCACCCTGGCGAGCGTCTCCTTACGACGTACGACGCTTTGGAGGCGTCCCCAAAGCTGAACCCGGTGGTCATCGGGTTCTGCTTCGGGCGGCAAGGCGCTGACAGGAACCCTGGGCGAGCAGGGCTGGCGGTGGTCGCTGCGAGCGCCTCGACGTCGGGGCTCGCCCAGCCGGACCGCTCCCGCCACGCCGTCGATCACCGAAGGCGTCAACCAGCTAGCTGAGCGCGCCGCAGTCGAAACCGGTTGGCGGCGAACGGGTTCAAGCGCCGCGCGGGGCCGGCTGCGGGGTGAACGAGTAGCTTTCGCCGTGCGCCAGGTAGACGAACTCCGTCTCGGCGCTGGACGCCTCGGCCGCCTTCTTGAAGTCGTCGAGCCCGGACAAGAAGACGGAGAAGTCGTTGTAGTGGATGGGAATAGCGGTGCGCGGCCTGGTGATCTCGACGGCCCGCACCGCCTGCTCGCCCGTCATCGTCACCACCGTCACCAAAAACGTGGTGCCGCCGCTGTGGATTAGGCCGAGGTCGATGCCGGGATACCGCCGCGGAATGTCCTCGAGGCTGCCGACCAGCATGGTGTCACCGGTGATGTACAGGCGGTACAGCAGCTCGCCGTCGCGGCCGAAGTCCAGCAGGTGCCCGTTGACGGGCATCAGCAGCTGCTCGACCACCTCGTCTGCGGCGTGCTTGGCCGGCATCGCGGTAATCGTCAGCGTCGCTTCGCCTTTGCGCACCCGCAGCGCTTGCCAGGTGTCCAGGGCGTGGCCCCGCTCGAAGCCCAGGGCGGCGAGCTTGCCGACCGCGTCCGCCGTCGAGACGATCGGTAGGTTCTTGTCGAGCTCTTCGGCGGCGACGTCGTCGAAATGGTCGCCGTGGTAATGGGATAACACGATCAGGTCGATCGGCGGGAGGTCGGCGACTTGGCAGGCCGGCTCGACCTCGCGGCGCGCCCAGATGCCATGCCCGAGGTCGACGTGCTCGCCCTTGTGCAAAAAGGCGGGGTCGGTGAGGATCGTCAACCCGCCGAATCGGATCAGCGTGGTGGCGTTGCCGATGAAATACACGTCGCCACCGCTAAAGTCCGTTGCACCGTCGGCCGCTAAATCCAATTCGCGCATCGTTGTCCGTCCATTCTCAGTCGTGAACCGCCGTGAAACGTGGTCAGCCGGTCATCGCCGCCACGGCCTCGCTGGTGCTCGGAACGGCGTGGGCGAGGAACGCGTAGTTGATCAGCGCTGCCTGGTAACCGTCGCCCCAGACCGGGTGCCGCGGGCCGGCGGTGGCGTCGCGAACCACCGCCACCTGAAATCCTTGCTCGAGCAGGTCGCGCAGGTGTGACTCCACGCAGATGTTGGCCAGCATGCCGCACAAGAGGACCGTGTTGATGCGCCGATTGCGCAGCTGCAGCACGAGGTCGTTGGTTTGCGGTCCCCATACCTTGTGCGGGCTGGCGACCACGGTGGCGGGGTCCTCGACGAACGGCTTGAGTTCTTCGAGCCAGTCCGCCCCGGAGCCCGGGAAACCGGTCAGGTTCAGCGCGCCGCTGCGCCCGAATGTGTTGGTGCGCAACTCCTCCGACTCGAGCGGACCGTTGAAGAGCCAGCGGTGGTCGGTGGGGTAGAAGTAGTGCGGCGAGACGAAGACGGGATAGCGGTTGGCCCGGGCGGCGGTGAGCAGCTCCACCAGGTGGCGCACCGTGTCGTTCTCCACGACGCTGGCCTGCAACAGCTCCCAGCTGGTGCCGGTGGGGCTCAGGACGTCGTTCTGCGGGTCGATGACGACGACGGCGGTGTCGGCGGGGTCATAGCGCAGCGATGCGGGCGTCGACGAGGTCAATGTCTCTTCCGGGGGCGGCGGGTTTTCAAGAGCTGAACGTCTGGCGGCGGCGGTCTTTCCTGCACCACCCGGCGAGTCGGGGTCCGGGTGGCATGCCGACATGGTGCCGCCTGCCGATGCAAAGAAGAAGACGCGAATCGCGATCGCTGTGATCGGGTGGGCCGATCAATCCCGGTGGTGGTGGAGGCGGGCGTTCAGCGGACCCCGGACTCGCCCGGGGCGTTCTGGCCCCGCCGGTCGGGGCCGGGCGCCTCCGCGGCACCCGTGGTGACCAGGTGGTCGAAAGTGCCTGTGATGTCGAGAATTCGTTCGAGGAAGCGGGGCCGGTGGTCGAGGTGCAGGAGCACGCCGGCCTGGTAAGTGCGGCGGCGCACCAGCAGCAAGCCGGACAGGCCGGCGGAATCGCAGAACGCCAACTCGGACAGGTCGAGGTGCAGGTGCGCCAGGCCGGGGTCCTGGGCGAGCAACTCGTCGGCGGCGTCGACCATGCGGTCGGTGGTCTCGTAGACCAGGTCACCCGCCACGTGCAAGCGAGCCGACCGCGCCGTGGTCGCGACGCTCAAGGAGAGGTTCATTCGGCGGCTCCCGGGCTGGCAATGGCGGCGAGGGCATCGGTTGCGGCCCGCAACAGGCGCTGACTGCGGGGGAAATCGTTGAGTTGCGCGGTCAGCAGGTCGAGTGCCGGGTGCAGCGAGGCGGCCGGCACGCCGCGGGCGAGGAGGATCTCGGCGGTCCAGCCGATGAAATCGGTGAACAACGCGTCGTCGTCGGTGTACAGGGCGACGGTGAGGAAATCGACGATGTGGGCGATGTCTTCGACGGTGTGCTGGTGCTGCTCTTCGGTGTAAGCGCTCATCGCCGGGAAGCGGTTCTCCAAGTCGGTGACCGTCGACTTGACCAGCTGCGCGGCGGTCCGGCTGACCATCGTGTATTCCTGGTCGAGCAGGTGCGGCAGGTCGTCGACCGGCTGGCGGCCCAGCGCCCGGCGCACGGTGGAGAAGCCGTGGTCGAGGCGTTCGGCGGCCGCGCGGGCGTCGGGCGCCCAGGCGTCCGCGCCCAGCTGGCGGGCGAAGCGGCCGTCGCGGCCGAAGGCGGCGCCGCCGGCCAGCACCGGGTAGCCGGCGGCCTGGCACGCGATGATCGCGGCGTGCGCGTTGGGCAGCCGGACCGGAATCGAGCAGGACAGCGCCACCACGTCGGGACCGTGCTGGTGCAGGTGTGCGATCAGGTGCGGGGTGGGCACCTGGGCGCCGAGGAAGTCGACCTGCCAGCCCCGCAACCGCAGCACCTCCGCGAGCAGCCGGGCCGGCAGCGCGTGCCATTCGCCGTCGACGCAGGCCAGGCTGACCCGGCCGCCGTGCCCGGGCGTTTGGCCCGCCGGGTGGTGGGCGAGCGCGGCGATCACCCGATCGTTGATCGCGGTGGCCGCGTGTTCCTGGGCGACGCTGATCCGGTTGGCGGCCCATTCGGTGCCCACCTTGTGCTGCACCGGCGCGATCACATCGAGCAGGACGTCCTCGGCCGCCATGCCCGCGTCCATGGCGGCGAAAACCGTTGCCGCCGCGGCATATTCGTCACGGTCGGTGAGCGCGCCCCAGAGCCGATCCCGCACGACGGCTTGCTCGTCGGCGCGGGTTTCGGTGGTCTCGGCATCGTGGGACCTCATGCCACGTACCTGCCCCTGGTGTGGCCGTCGACGGCGCTGAGGTGGGTGCGCTGTGGCGCGGTGATGGCGACCACGGCGATGTCGTCGTGCACGCGCTTTCCGACCCACTGCGTGGTCAGCATCAGGACGCGTTCGACGACGGCCTCGGCCGGCATGCCGGCGCATCCGGTCAGGGCCGCGGCGAGGCGCTGCTCGCCGAAGAAGTCGCCACCGAGCGGGCCGCCGCGCGCCTCGGTGATCCCGTCGGTGTAGAGCACGCAGGTTTCCCCGGGCGCCAGCGACGTCTCGAAGGACTGCACGGTGATGCGCGGCAGGGCGCCGACCAGCGTGCCCTTGGTGTCGGCCTCCTCGACCTGCCCGTTGTCCCGAACGATCAGCGGCGGGGGATGCCCGGCGCTGGTCAGGCGCAGCACCACCTCGCCGTCGCGGTAGGCCACCGACGCCAGGACGAGCGTCGCGAACCTGGTGTGGTCGGACGACAACATCGCCCGGTTGAGCAGCGTCAGCACGCCCTCATGATCCTGGGCGAGCGGCGTCAGGGCCTGCAGTGTGTTGCGGATCTTGCCGGTCATGACGGCGGCCTCCAGCCCCTTGCCGCACACGTCACCGAGCACCACCAGGGTCTCGTCCTCCGGGGTGGCGGCGGGGTGGAAGTCGTAGAAGTCGCCCCCGACAACCTCGTAGTCCTTCGACGCGCGATAGCCGCCGGCGAACTCGATGCCGTGCAAGCCGTGCAGCGGTGGTGGCAACAGATCGCGCATCAGCGTGCGGGTGATGGCCGCCTGCTCGGCGTAGAGGCGCGCGGCCGACAGCGCCGCGCCGGCGCGCGCGGCGAACATCCCGGCGAAAACCTCATCCTCCGCGTTGTACACCGGTCGATCGGCCCGGCGCAGCAGGACCAGCGCCCCCGCCGAGACGCCGTGCCCCGGCAGCGACAGGATCATCACCGAACCGACTGCACCCGAAAACTCTTGCGGCACAAGCCATTCCGGCACGGTCGCGGCGTCGATCCAGCTTGAGGACACCGGCGGGAAGCCGTGCAGTGCCTCGCTGAGTCCCGCGACCGCCGCGGGGTCGGCGTCGACGCTGCACTGTTCCACCGCCCCGGCCGCACCGCTGTAGAAGACGGGCAGCCGCCGGCCGCGGCCCGCCGACGGGGCGACCAGCACGGCGGCGTCGGCCAGATGGCGGGCGGCCAGTTGCACGGTCGCCTCGCGGCAACGGTCGACGTTGAGCGACGCCGTCAGAACCGAGGACGCCTCGAGCAGGATCGCGGTGCGCTCCTGTTCGCGCGCCAGCGCCTCCTGTGCCTCTCGCAGCAACTGGCCGGTGTCCTCGACCAGGGACCACGCCACCTCGCCGCTGGGCAGCACGGCGGCGTAGGCGTCGAACTTGCGGCTGCCCACGCTGCCCGACGCCAAGCGCTGGTCCTTGACGGCAGCGGCGCCAGAGGCCGGCGGCGCTTGAACGAGACGGTGATGCGCGTCGGCAAGCCAGTCGATCGCGGCGGCGATCTCGTCGCCCGGTGTGGTGCCCGGCAGCAGGGACTGCGCAGAGGTGCTCAGGGCGTGCACGGCGCCGGCGCGGTCGACGACCAGCGTGGGGCAGGGCACAGCGGCCCACAAAGCGTCGAGATCGATCTCAACGCCTATGTGGGCACCGTCATGCATCGCAAAGGACCTGTCGCTGGTCGGAAGAGACCGGGCTAACGCTACGCCGAGTCTACGCATACCGAATCGTGCGAGGGCGCACGCAAGAAGCTGGCCGCCTATTTGACCGGATGTCGCACGCGTGTCCGAGGGGGGACTTGGCCACTTACGACACGGGTTCTGACCTGGCGAATCGGTACCTGATCGTCATCCATGCCGGGGTCGACCCACCTCTGACGTCGAGCGGTCGGATTAGGGGTCGAGTTGGGCGGGGGCGAGTCGGCACCCGGCGGCTTGGGCTCCGGCGTGCAGGCGTCGGTCCCAAACGGCGACGATCAGGCCGGGTTCGCCGACTGCCAACGCGCTGGCCAGATGGACAGCGTCGGCTTCGCGCAAGGCATGGGCGCGGGCGAGGCGGCCGGCGTGCTGTTCAACCGTGGCGGTGAGTTCGATTGGGCGGGTGGCGGCCCAGAAGTCCTCCCAGTCACGCTCGGCGTCGGCGAGCTCGGATTCGGTTAGGTCGTGATTGCGGGCTGCTGCAGCGAGTGCGGCGCGGACTTCGGGGTAGGCCAGGCGGCTGGACAATGCGGCGTCGCAGCCGTCCCACAGCGCGGATGCCAGCGAGCTTCCTGTCTCGGTGGTGAGAAGTTTAACGAAGGCGCTGGCGTCGAAGTAGACGAGCGGCACCGGTCAGCGCCGCTGGTCGCTGACCTGGTCAGACACCGGCCGCCGCGGTCGGGGCCGGGACCGTCCCGCAGCGACGGGCCGCTGCGCGGTGGCCCTGGCAATCACGCCTTCGGCCGTGAGACGCTCCAAGGTGCCTGCGCTGTCCAGCGCAGCGAGTCGCGCGACCGGAATCCCGCGGTCGGTGATGACGACCTCATCACCAGCCCGAACTCGATCGAGCCAATCGCTAAGGTGCGCGCGCAACTCGGTCACGGATACCTCCACACCGTGAACTGTACACTCGCTGAACCGTGATTTGTACATGTCACTTCTGAGTGTGGCAACGACGACCTGAGAGATTGACCCGCGCAAGCCGGAGGCGAGGTGGCAACGGGCCGGTACACCGATTCGTCCGCGGTGCTGGCGACGCCGAGACGGTCGATATTATGGTGGCTGGTGGCCTTCCGTCCAAGCTGCATCCGAAGGTGTTGCGGCGGAAGGTGTTTGCCGTCCCCGGTGGGACTTCGGCGCGGCTGGCGTTCGTGGTCAGCTGTATGAAGACGGCAGCGCCTCGGTGTCGGACGCCGGGTCTAGCTTGCAGCAGCGGGCTCTTGAATTCTCTGCGTGAGGTGCTGTGTGCGGTGACTGCCGACGATCGCCTTCATTGGCGTTCTGTTGCCAGCGACCCGATTGAACGACTCTCCCAGTAGTAACAGTTGGCCTGAGTCGCGAAGAACCTCGACATCCCTTGGATCGTATTCGTATGACGGAGCGTGCTTCAAGCTGGTGTAGGCGTCCCAGAACAGTTGGCTCCACATGTCCAGTTGGTGGCATTACCCCGAGACCGTGGCTAAGAGACCGAAATCACAACTACCCGTTTGAAATTCAATAGCCCACAACTGACTAGGAACATAAGGGGTAACCGAGCTTCAACTTGGGTGCGATTGCTGAACAACCGTTTTTACTCAATCGTCACGTCGAGGGGCTCGCCCATCGGGCGGCCAGGAGTCGGTACCCGACTCAAGCGGAATATTTAAGGATCGAAGCAGGATCGAAAAGAGCCGCCAATTGGCGATCGCTCCGACAAGTTCGACCAAAACCGCGTGATCGCCATTGAATGCCTTGTGGCACGCGGCCCAGTTTTCCTCGGCAATGACCCCGTCACGTACCACATCATCGGTCGCCGCCAGGACCGCACGCTCGGCATGGCCCAGACGATTGGAACTCTGCCAGTCACGCACCGCCAGAAGGTCATCCGAAGCCACACCGAGCAGCGTCGCGATTCGCCAATGCTGTGTCCACTCATATACCGACCCCGTTACCCAGCCGATGCGCATGATGATCAATTCGCGTAGCCGGGCGTCGAGCACACCGTTAAATAGCAGCGCCTCAAGCATTCCGTACAGGGCCACTGCGAGGCTCGGCTGGTGAAGTGCCACGCGAAATACTGACAGTTCTGCCATCTCTGCGGGCAGCCCACACTCGGCAGCCCGCAGCCGGGCCTGCTCAAGGTCGAGCATCGGTACGCGTTCCGTTCTCGTCACGTGTGACCTTCCTCTGTTGAAGCTCCGCATGCTGTGAGGGCGTGGGCACGAAGACGTTGTGCAGGGCCGCACTCGATTTGGCATTTTCATCTGCAAGCGAACTGAGCAGCGGCGCGAGACCAGCGAATCCGGTTGATTCTCTTGTGATCCGGTCGAACGGCCAGCGGCGCGTGGCCAGAATCTCGAGGGCTGCCCGGTAGGCGGGATACTCCACGCCGAGTGCACCGGCGATGTGTAATTCCTTATACACCAGCGTGTCTGGTTCAAAGCCGGGCGCGCCGCCTCCGCCGCGGGTGCCAGCAACCACGACCCTGCCGCCAGGCCTGGCAAGGGCGACGGCGTCGGCGAACGCGGAGGGTGCTTTGGCGGTGACATCGATGACCACGTCGGCAAGCTGTCCGCCTGTCTCACGCTGGAGCGCTGTCACTGCATCGTCCTGCGATACGTCGATGGGCAGGTCGACACCGAATGATCTGGCTATGGCCAGTCGCTGATCGTCGCGTGGACCGATGCCGGTCATCGCGACGAAAGCGGCTCCCGCCTCTTTCGCCGCCACCGCCGCGCAGATCCCGCGGATGCCCGGTCCCAGTATCGCTACGATACCCCCCGCCTTGGTGTCGGGAAGAGTTTTCCCCCATTGGATACCGGCCCCGAGAGGGTTGAACAACGTGGCGAGAACGGGGTCCATGTCTTCGGCAATCGGGAGTAGCATCGCGTCCCACGGAAGCTCCACATGGGTGGCGTATCCGCCCCATAACCCGGCGCCGATCTCCACGTCGACGAACCCGAACATGGTGGCGATGCCGTTCACCGCACATCGCCGGTATTCGCCGCGGCGACACTCCGGGCAGTCTCGGCAGGACCGGAACACCTCGACGGCCACGCGCTGGCCGGCCCGGACGCACCAGCGTTCGCTGGCCGCATTGCCGACATGTTCGACGATGCCGACGATTTCGTGACCTGGAACGAATGAGAAGCCGGCAGGCAGGTGTCCGGTGAATTGTTCGTGATCTGTACCGCATAGACCACATGCTTCAACTCGCAGGATCGCACCGCGGTCACCGACGTCGGGGATGGTCATCTGGCGCCGCTCCAGATTCCGCGGTCCGGTCAACACCATGGCCTCGGCGATCATGGAAGCTCGAATCCCGTGGACGACCCTGTGTTTCGGAGGCAAACCGTTCTGCCAACGTACATCTCGCCCGCCATCGCCTCGGCAATCTGCGGATCGTCGCTGCGTGCGACGACTCTTCGCCCGTCGGACAGGTGCGCGATGGTCGGTGTCCATCGAGGTCGCCCGTCTCGGTCGTATTCGACCGTGTACCCGTCCACTGTCGCGCGACCGGTCGCCTCGTCGACGCCTGCGACGGCCAGCCGCGATGAATCGATCGGAGTTTGTTCGTCTGCCGTGTCGATCAGTCGCCACCCGGTTGGTGGAGGGGTGGCCGACCACACACCGACCGAATGTTTCGTCGAATACCAACCGAGGCCGGTGACGACGTCGTCCCCGCGATGGGTGACTTCGCCTACGCCGACCGCCACCGGAGTACGCGCTTCTACCGACAATCGATCACTCGCTCAGGGCCACGGGCTGTTGTGAGACACGAATGCGATGGTGTCATATCTGCAGTCAAGCCACAATGGTGTGCGCCCGCGGCATACTGGCTGTTGTGTCGACGAAGTTGGTGCGATGGGGTGCCGCCGCGCCGTCAGATCGTGATTCCGCTCGCGACCGATTGCTAGATGCTGCCGAGCGGTGCCTAGAGAGTTGCGGCGTGGTAGGCACGACCATGGAGGACATCGGCAGAACAGCGGGTGTCTCCAGGGCAACGGTGTATCGCTACTTCCCTAATCGGGAGGCGGTGATGTCGGGCGTCATCATTCGCGCCGCCGAGCGCTATCTCGATCGCATCAACCCCCGGATCGCGGAGCACACCGATCTGGGCTCCGCTCTCGTCGATTTCGTGGAATACACAGTTGAGGCCGCGCGCCGCGAAGAGATCATCGGATTGTTGTTCGGCAGCGACGAGGAACTCGCCGGCGTTGGCCTCGCGGCGGGGACCTCGACGTCACTCTTCGAACTCGTCACCGAGTTTCTCCGTCCCATCTTCAGGAGACACTGGAGTTACGTAGAACCGGGCGTCTCCGTCGACGACGCCGCCGAGTGGGTTCTCCGCACGATACTGAGCCTGCTGACTGTTCGAGGACCGCGGGAGCGCAGTCGTGACGGGCTCCGGACATTTCTTTCAAGGTTTCTCCTTCCCGCAATCCTGGCGAGCGACCATTGTCGACCGATGTGACAGACAAGGCGTAATGTCTCAACCACAGCTGAGGTAGGAGGCCGGACATGTCTGTGCAGTTCACCGCGTTCAACCAGCAGGTCGCTGAACAACTGCAGAGCGCAGCAGAAACCACGGGCGGGCTGGCCGGTTACCTCGGCTTCCGGCACACTGAATTCACTGCTGGACGGCTCGTCGCGGAGATGGACGCACGCGACGACCTGAAGACGCCTTTCGGCAACTTGCATGGCGGCTGCTTGTCGGCCATGGTCGACCATTGCCTTGGAGTGGTGTTTTATCCCGTGATTCCGATGGGATCCTGGGTCGCGACGACGGAGTTCAAACTGAATTTGCTTCGTCCAGTCTCCAGCGGAACCTGTGTAGCCACGGCTGAGATCATCTCGCTGGGCAGAACCAGCGGTGTGGCACGTATCGACATCTGCAACGACGGCAGAGCGGTGTGTGCGGCGCAGGGCACCGTCACCGTCGTCGCACCGAAGGCCATCTCTTGATGTCTGCAAACAGAGCACATGATTCGTCCGCTCCTGTCGTCGAGCGCGTGCCCACGGTGGATGGGCTCTCGCTGGCGGTCGACTTCTACCGCTGTGACGGACCGCGGGCGGTCGTGTTGCTCCTTCACGGCGGTGGTCAGAGCCGGCACGCCTGGGATGTCACCGCCCAACGATTGCATCAGCGGGGCTACACCGTTGCCGCCTACGACGCAAGGGGACATGGTGACAGCGACTGGGATCCAGACGGACGCTATGACATCGAACGGCTGGGGTCCGACCTGTTGGCCGTGCGCGCGTACGCCGGCTCCGCCCGCCCAGTTGCCGCGATCGGGGCATCGTTGGGCGGTTTGACCATCCTCGGCACGCACTTGCTCGCCCCATCGGAGCTATGGCAGGCCGTCGTCCTGGTTGACATCACTCCGCGAATGCAGATGCACGGCGCCCGCCGAGTCCTATCGTTCATGTCGGCCCATCCCGAAGGTTTCGACAGCCTAGAGTCGGCCGCTGACGTGATCGCCGCCTACAACCCGCACCGCCCTCGCCCCGAAAACGTCGACGGCCTTCAAAAAGTCCTCCGCCGACGTGGAGACGGTCGCTGGGCCTGGCGATGGGATCCGGCGTTTGCGACGTCGAATTTTCAGTTCCTGCAGAGTGATTCAGACGACGGCGCAGAGGAGTTCGAGATGATGAGCGCATTCCTTGTCGATGGCGCGCGACAGGTGTCCGCGCCGGCGCTGCTGGTCCGCGGCCTGCTGTCGGACATAGTCTCCGAAGAGACAGTGAAGGATTTCCTCACCTTGGTTCCCCACGCGCAAACCGTTGACGTGTCGGGCGCGGGCCACATGGTTGCTGGCGACAACAACGACGCATTCTCGACGGCGGTCGTCGACTTTCTCGACCGTACCGTTTGACGCCAGTCGTCGGGCTGCGCGGGAGATCCCAGTTCGCCACCTATTCTGCTCGTATGCCAACTGATTCGGCGCGGATGTCGTTTCGCCGACATATCCGCGAGCAGGTCTTGAGGGCGACACGGGAACTCACCATTGAGAAGGGCTGGGAACAAGTCCGAGTGAGTGAGGTCGCCGAACTTGTCGGCGTCTCCCGACCGACGCTATACAAGGAGTTCGGCGATAAGCAGGGACTTGGTGACGCGCTCGTGGTGGCCGAGGGTCAGCGCTTCCTGGAGGGTATCCACGCCATCCTCGCCGAACACACCGGCGACGTTCAGGGCGGCATCACCGCAGCGGTGCGGTTCACCCTGCGTGAAGCAGAAGCCAGTCCGCTCCTGAAGTCGGTGCTGACGTCCAGCCACTCAGGGGATGATCGCGCCGGTGCGCCGACGACGGGCGTTCTTCCTCTCCTGCCGACATCGGCGTCCCTGCTCCAGCTCTCCTCCGCGGCTTTGGTCGCGTGGTTTCACGACCACTTCGCCGATCTCGACTCCGAAGACGTCGAGGAGGTCGCAGACGTTCTGGTGCGGCTCACCGTGAGTCACGTCGTCCTTCCCTCCGCGGACATCGCCACCACGGGTGCGCGGATCTCGCGGGTGGCGCTCCGCTACCTCGGCGTTGGCTATAGATAGCTGTGACTTGAGCGGTCTTAGCCTCGATCCACTGACAATGGACTGTTTGTCGGGGTGTCGGGATAAGGAAAGTGCGTTCTGAGCTGGGAAGATTGATATTGTTCAGGCAACAATCGGTCCAGTTCGAGAACGGCACTTCCGGCGCGAGTGTCCCACACGTTCACCCCGCGGTCCGATGTGTTCGATGAGGACATCTGGTGTCGTGCGCGGGCCTGGTGCCGGTGATGGCGCTGGCTGAGCAGGCAGGCCTATCGGAGTTGTTGGCCAACAAGATTCACATCGCAGCTCCCAGGGTCAAGTCGAGGTCGGCCAATCCGGCTCCGAAACTGGCCACCCTGATCGCGAGCATGTACGCGGGCGCGGATTACATCGATGATGTCGACCTGGTCCGCGCTGGCGGCATAAAAACCCTTTTTCCGCCGGGTGTATCCCCCGTCAACGATGGGAACGCTGTTGCGGGAGTTCACTTTCGGTTATGCCCGCCAATTGGATTCGGTGCTGGCCGAGCATCTGGCCGGCTTGTGTGACCGGGTGAATCTGCTGCCCGGCGCGCAGGCTCGGGCCTTCATCGAACACCCGGGGAGAGGCGACGCTGCAGAAAGACGCCGCAAAGGTCGGGATCTCCGGACCCGCCGGGACAGCTCAATGTGGTGAGAGCCGAAACTCGCTCGGAGAGCGGCCGGTCCATCGCTTGAAGGCGTGTGAGAAGTTGGCGAGGTCGCTGTATCCGAGATCCGTGGCGATCTCACTCACCGATAGGGATCGGTCGAGTAGCTGCAGCATCGCGCGCTCGCGCAGGAATGCTTGGCGCAACTCGCGAAAGGTGGTCTCCTCTTCGGAGAGGCGCCGCTTGAGTGTGCTGGTGGACATCGACAGCTCATGTGCGAACCAATGTTTACTTCGGCGTCCGGGCTCCTTCTGCAGCAGCCGTCTCACCTTCTCCGAGAACGACGTGGTTTCGCTCCGCTGGTCGAGAGTTCGCTGCAGATCGACGATGGCGAGTCGGTATGCGACGGGATCGGAGAACCGGCACACCTCGTTGAGCGTGTCCGCGGGAACATGGAGGAAGGACATCGGAGCGTCGAAGAACAGGCGCCCGGCGGTAAGGTCGTCCTCGCGATCTTTCAAGGCGGCGGGCGCTGGCCAACTCAAGTGGAGTGTGAGGGTCGGCGCCGCACGGACGAGCATGTCCAGCAGTCGCAACAACGCCAACCCGGCGTACGTGACGGCGAGGCAGTCCAGGGCACGATCGCTGGTGTGTCCCCAGAGCCCGACGGTGAGGCCTTGGTCATCTGGATGAAACTGTGCTTTGACAGCCGTCGTGATCAACGGCAGATAAGTCAGCAGCTCTACGATCTCGGCCACTGAGCCCGCGCTGACCAGCGGAACACTCAGCGGGCCGAAGGACGTCAACTGTGCCTGTTCGGCTAACGCAAATCCGAGCAGCGTTGCCTGATCGATGTCTAGACCGGGGTACGCCTCACGAAACCACCGTAACGGGGCCTGGATATCACGCTGAATCAGCGTCGCCTCGTCGGTTCCTTCGCGAGCCATGATGTTGCGAAGCCGCGCGACGGCGTCTGGGTCAAACGCCGGGCTCTCGAGCATTTGCACGAATGCGAGTGGGGGCACACCCGCGTCATTGGGGTTCACTGACCATGGCCCCTTTGAGCCGAAATCACAAGTTTCTGACTCCGGCGAACATAGCCGCAGCGCTCATCTGGCGCAAGACTTGTGTCAAGTAACTGAGGACACGCAAGGAGCCTGGCTATGGCAGTTGTCACATTTGTCTCCCACGGCGGCGAGAAGTATGAGGCGCCTCTCGAGGAAGGTCAGTCACTGATGCGGGTCGCGACCAACAATGCGGTGCCCGGCATCGACGGCGACTGCGGAGGCGAAGCCGCGTGCGGCACCTGCCATGTGATCGTCGATCCGCAATGGTCCGATCGGGTCGGCCTCTCCGGGGCCAATGAAGAGGAGATGCTCGCGATGAACCCCGAGCGTCAGCCGACCTCCCGGCTGTCCTGCCAGATGCAGGTCTCTGAGGCGTGGGACGGTTTGATCGTCCATCTGCCCGAGTTCCAACTGTGATGACGAAAGAGAGGTGAGACGTGAGCAATATTCGCGAGGCAGTCACTGCCAAGGCTCAGGCAACAATTCCGATGGACCGAATAATCCAGGGCGCCCACCTCTACGACAGAACGCGGCGCTGGGTCACCGGCACCAACGGTGAAAAAATCTTCATCGAGCGACCGATCCCGCCGGCTGACGAGGTTGAACTGACCGACATCGACCTTAGCAATCCTTTCCTCTATCGTCAGGGTCGCTGGAAGTCCTATTACGAGCGCCTACGCAACGAGGCTCCCGTGCACTATCAGGCCCACAGCGCGTTCGGCCCGTTCTGGTCGGTGACGCGGCATGCCGACATCGTGGCCGTCGACAAGAACCACGAGGTCTTCTCCTCCGAGCCGTTCATCGTCATCGGGAGCCCGCCGCGCTTCCTCGACATTGCGATGTTCATCGCGATGGACCCCCCAAAACACGACCGGCAACGGCAGGCTGTCCAGGGTGTGGTCGCACCGAAGAACCTGCGTGAGATGGAGGGCCTCATCCGCGAGCGGGTGGTAGACGTGCTCGACGCTCTGCCGCTTGGCGAACCGTTCAACTGGGTGCAGCACGTCTCGATCGAGCTAACCGCGCGCATGCTGGCCACGCTGCTGGACTTCCCGTTCGAGCAGCGGCGCAAGCTCGTCCAATGGTCCGATCTCGCCACCTCCATGGAGCAAGCCAACGGTGGGCCCTCGGACAACGACGAGATATTTCGCGGCATGGTCGATATGGCTAGAGGTCTCAGCGCTCACTGGCGGGACAAGGCAGCCCGGACAGCTGCCGGAGAGCTGCCCGGCTTCGATCTGATCACCATGTTGCAGAGCGACGAGAGCACCAAGGACCTGATCGATCGCCCGATGGAGTTCTTGGGCAACTTGGTATTGCTGATCGTGGGTGGCAACGATACGACCCGCAATTCCATGAGCGGTGGTGTTCTGGCGCTGAACGAGTTCCCTGACCAGTTTGAGAAGCTGAAGGCGAACCCCGAGCTGATCCCCAACATGGTCTCGGAGATCATCCGGTGGCAAACCCCGCTCGCGCATATGCGCCGGATCGCCAAGGCCGACACTGTGCTCAACGGGCAGTTCATCCGCAAGGGCGACAAGGTCCTGATGTGGTACGCCTCGGGCAACCGCGACGAGCGCGTGTTCGATCGGCCCGATGACCTGATTATCGATCGGGCCAACGCCCGTAACCACATCTCCTTCGGTTTCGGCGTGCACCGCTGTATGGGTAACCGGCTGGCCGAGATGCAGTTGCGGATCCTGTGGGAGGAGCTGCTTCCGCGGTTCGAGAACATCGAGGTCGTCGGTGAGCCCGAGTACGTGCAGTCCAACTTCGTGAGGGGGATCAGTAAGCTGATGGTCCGCCTCACCCCGAAAGGTGGCGCATGACCGTGCAGCGAGCGGTCATCGCGGGGGCCAGCCACGCGGGCACCCAGCTCGCCGCCAGTCTTCGCCGAGAAGGGTGGGACGGCGAAATCGTCCTCGTCGGCGATGAGTCGGCGTTGCCCTACCAGCGGCCCCCGCTGTCCAAGTCGTACCTGGCCGACAAATGCGAACTGGCCGAACTCGCGATCCGCAACTCGGATTTCTACGCCAAGCAGCGGATCCGACTCCTGGATGCGACGGTGGCGGCGGTCGACCGCTCGGCTGGTCATGTCGTGCTGAGTACCGGCGACGCACTGCCCTACGACAAGCTCGCGCTGTGCACTGGCGCCCGGCCTCGTCGGCTCCCCACCCCGGGAGCGGACCTGGCCGGAGTCTTCTACCTACGCACCGCCGCGGACGGCGAGATGATCCGAGAGGCCGCCGGCCCCGGGCGTCGGGCGGTGATCGTCGGCGGCGGCTACATCGGACTGGAGACAGCCGCCTCGTTGCGTGCACTGGGTCTGGAGGTCACCCTGCTCGAGGCGACCGGGCGCGTCCTTGAACGGGTCACCGCCCCGGAGGTATCGGAGTTCTTCGACCGGATCCACCGGGAGGAGGGCGTCAACATCCGGACGGGCACGCTGGTCGAGGCTCTGTCCGGCGACGGCAGGGTCCGCGAAGTAATCCTGGCCGGTGGCGAATCAATTCCCGCCGACCTCGTCATTGTCGGCATCGGCGTGGAGCCGAACACCGAGCTCGCCGCCACCGCGGGCCTGGTCGTCGACAACGGCGTCGTGATCGACGATCAGGCCCGGACTAGCGACCCCGACATCGTGGCCGCCGGGGACTGCGCCAGCCACGACATGGCCCGTTACGGCCGTCGCATCCGCCTGGAGTCCGTGCCGAGCGCGGCCGAGCAGGCCAAGGTCGCCGCCGCGACCGTCTGTGGGAAGTCCAAGAAGATAGCGGCCCTTCCATGGTTCTGGTCAGATCAATACGACCTCAAGCTCCAGATCGCCGGTCTCAACACCGGGTACGACGAGGTCGTCCTCAGCGGCGACCCGACCCGGGAGCGCGACTTCACCTGCTTCTACCTCCGTGCCGGCGAGCTTCTTGCCGCCGACTGCATCAACCGTCCCCGCGACTTCATGTTCAGCAAGCGGGTCATCACGCAGCAAGTCGCCGTCGAACGGGCCGAACTGTTGCTCGCCGGCTCGGACTGAGGTGCCGGCGGTGCGTAGGCGGTGGGAACGACGACGGCGGATGCGACGCGTGTCTTGGAGAGGTACTTCAGTGACAATTGCCATCCAGCCCCGCTGGCAAAGGAACGCTAGCGGCTGCCCGGCGGTCGCCTTGGCGCAGCGCATCAGGACCTAGTGGGGTTTCCCAACGAGCATGACGATTCTTTCCGGAGGAGCAGCGTCAGAAGTCGGTGCCTGTTCTGTTCTGTTCTGTTCTGACAATGAGGTTAGTTGAGGTTGACGGTGGCGGTATTTAGGGACGAGGACGAGGTCTATGCCTTCCTGGGCGGGATCTTTCGGCGGGGTTTGGAGAAGGAGGGTCTGGCGGACAAGCTCGCGAATTCGGGTGTGGTGTTGCGGGTGCATTACACAGATCCGGATGCGGTTGTGACGGTGGACATGCCGAACAAGGTGGTGGAGACCGGAGCGGCCAGTACCGCGGTGCCCAACGTGGAGTTGTTCATGTCGGCAGACACGGGGAACAAGTTCTGGTTGGGGAAGGTGAACTTGACGATGGCGATGGCCAAGGGAACGGTACGTGCGAAAGGTCCGGTGCCGAAGTTGATCAAGTTGATCCCGCAGGCCAAGAACCTGTTCCCCGAGTACCGGTTGATGCTGGAGAGCCAGAATCGGCAGGACCTCATCGATGCGTGACCCTCGCCTCACCGCGGGCTGTAGGGCGGGTGTGCGATGAGGAGCACGATGCAGGACGTTGCGTTGACTGTGCCCGCGATCGTGGCCCATGCTTCGGCAGTCCATGGCGATCGCGAGGTGCTGACTGCGCGCGGACCCCGGCAGATCTCTGGGGTGTCCTATCGCGAGGTGGGTGAGCGTGCGGCACGGTTGGCAAATGCTTTGCGCCAGATCGGCATCCGTGGAGATGAGCGTGTCGCGACGCTGCAATGGAGCAACCAGGAGCATCTGGACTGTTACGCGGCGGTGCCGTCGATGGGCGCGGTGCTGCATACGTTGAACCTGCGGCTGCCGCCGGAACAGCTGACGTGGATCGCCAATCATGCCGAGGATCGGGTGATCATCGTCGACAGTACGGTGCTTGCCCTTTTGGCGGCGGCGTTGCCGTCGATGACCTCGGTGCGCACGGTGCTAGTGACCGGAACCGGCGATCTTGCCGCGGTCGAGGGGTGCGGAAAGGACGTCCTACGGTACGACGATGTGGTGGCCGCCCAGTCGAGTACGTTCGAGTGGCCCGATGTCGATGAGCGGTCGGCTGCAGCGATGTGCTATACGAGCGGTACCACCGGGCACCCGAAAGGTGTTGTCTACAGCCATCGTTCGACGTGGTTGCACTCTCAGGCGGCGTGCACCTCGAATGCCTTGGGCATCGGTCATGACGACACGGTGTTGGCGATCGTTCCGATGTTCCACGCCAACGCGTGGGGGTTGCCGTATGCGGCGATGATGGCCGGCGCGCAGCTTCTGCTGCCTGACCGTTTCCTGCAGGCGGGGCCTTTGGTGGAGATGATCGAGGCGGTGCGGCCGACGATGGCGGGGGCGGTGCCGACAATCTGGACCGATGTTCTGCATTACTTGCGCGACAATCCTGGCCATGACGTGAGTTCGCTGAAGATGGTGGCCTGCGGTGGTTCGGCGGTTCCGCGGTCGTTGATGACCGCCTATGACGAGCTGGGCATCCGCATTGTGCAGGCTTGGGGGATGACTGAGACTTCCCCGCTGGCCTCGGTCGCTCTGCCGCGGAGTTCTGATACCCCGGAGAGGTCGCTTCACCTGCGCGCAACCCAAGGCCGGGTGGTGGCCGGTGTGCAGGCCCGCATCGTCGATGACAGCGGTGCAGAACAACCGTGGGACGGAAAATCGGTGGGGGAGATTCAAGTCCGCGGCCCGTGGATCACTCAGTCGTATTACGAGAATGACAGTCCGGCGGCGTCGCCGGACGGGTGGTTGCGTACCGGGGACGTCGGGACGATCAGCGCGGACGCGCTCATCGCGCTGACCGACCGCTCCAAGGATGTCATCAAGTCCGGGGGCGAATGGATCTCCTCGGTGGAATTGGAGAACGAGTTGGCCGCTCACCCTGCGGTGCGCACCGCCACGGTGATTGGAGTGCCCGACGACAAGTGGCAGGAACGGCCGCTGGCGGTGGTCGTCCTGGCTGCCGACCGCACCGCCACCGCGGCGGAGCTGACCGAATTTCTGCGTGCGCGGGTGGCCAAGTGGTGGCTACCGGAACGGTGGGCGTTCGTCACCGACATTCCGCTGACTTCCACTGGCAAGTTCGACAAGAAGAAGCTGCGCCGCCAGTTCGCCGACGGTGACCTCATCATCGAGACGCTGGCGTGAATCATCAATCCACTGCGACCGAAACACTGACGTTAAGGAGACACACATGAAGACACGTGCTGCAGTGCTGTGGGGCCTAGGAGAAAAGTGGGAAGTCGAGGACATCGAGTTGGATCCTCCCGGCCCCGATGAAGTGCTCGTCCAGCTGACCGCGACCGGGTTGTGCCATTCCGACGAACACCTCGTGACCGGCGACCTGCCCATTCCGCTGCCCGTCGTCGGTGGCCACGAGGGTGCCGGCACCGTGGTCGAAGTGGGTGCGGGTGTCGAGAACGTCGCCGAGGGCGATTCGGTGATCCTGACGTTCCTGCCGTCGTGCGGGCACTGTTCCTATTGCGCGCGGGGGATGGGGAACATGTGCGACTTGGGTGCCGCGCTCATGATGGGACCCCAGATCGACGGCACTTACCGTTTCCATGCCAGGGGTGAGGACGTCGGCCAGATGTGCCTGCTGGGCACGTTCTCGGAATACACCGTGGTCCCCAAGGCGTCTCTGGTCAAAATCGACCAGGGGACACCGCTGGACAAGGCGGCGTTGATCGGGTGTGGTGTGACGACCGGGTACGGGTCGGCGGTGCGCACCGGTGAGGTGCGTGCCGGGGATACCGTGGCGGTGATCGGAGCCGGTGGCATCGGCATGAATGCGATTCAGGGTGCCCGCATCGCGGGCGCGTTGAACATCGTGGCTGTCGATCCGGTGGCGTTCAAGCGTGAACAAGCCGGCGGTTTCGGTGCGACGCATGCCGTTGCCACGATCGACGAGGCCTGGTCACTGATCAGTGACATCACCCGCGGCAAACTCGCCGATGTCTGCGTCTTGACCACCGATGTCGCCGAAGGGTCCTACATCGGCGAGGCGCTGTCCTTGGTCGGTAAACGCGGCCGTGTGGTCGTTACCGCGATCGGGCACCCCGAAGACACCTCGATGTCGGGTTCACTGCTGGAATTGACGCTGTATGAAAAGCAGATCCGCGGCGCTCTGTACGGTTCTTCGAACGCCGCCCACGACATCCCGCGGCTCGTCGAGCTCTACAACGCCGGACACCTCAAGCTGGATGAGCTGATCACCCGTGAGTACACCCTCGATCAGATCAACGAAGGCTACGCGGATATGCGATCGGGCCGCAACATCCGAGGACTCATCCGATTCTGATAAAGCAGCCGAAGCGCGGGAGCGCGACCACGGGAGCAAGCGAGCTGAGTACAACGGTTGAGTGCTGCGCGTCTGTGGCTCTTACCGTTGACGTGTTGATGCAGGACTAGCGATCGAAAGTCAATGTGCCCCATCGCCATAGGCTGTCGAGATGCGCGGCTGAGGTTGGCTGCGGTCACGCGTGTTGGTGTTGGCACCTACTGTCAGCCGGGAAGCCGTGATGAAACGTAGCTTTTGACGAGTCTCAACAGTGCTACTGACAAGGAAGGAAGCGGCGATGACGAGGATTCAAGTTCCCTATCCCCATAGGAGGGGAGGGCACTGTGGTTCCGGTGCGCTTCGTGACCTTACTGAATGGGCCCAACTCGGATGGGGGACAGAAGCACTCAGTGAAGGATTGGTCTTCACCCTCGGCGGAGTCTTGGACTTCTCGTACGTCCGCTCTACGCAGTTGTTCCCCCAGGTGTACCTGGTAGGACGAGGAAGCGACCTGGAACAGGATTACCTCTCCCGGGTTGGCGCAAAGTTCGTCGTGCGATCGACCGATGACCCGGACGTGGGATGGGCATTTGTGACCGACGAAATCGACAAAGGTCGACCCGTCATGGTCTGGGCTGACATCGGCGAACTTCCTTACCTGCGCGTCCGATTGCACATGAGCCGTCACGACATTGTCATCACCGGATACGATGACGAACAACGGGTCGCCTATGTGGTCGATAATGACCGCGAGACAACCCAGACGGTGGCCTACGACGACCTACGCCGGGCGCGGTCCTCGGTCGGGTTTCCCACACCTACCCGGCACACCACATATCACGTCGACTGGCCAGAGCGAGTGCCAGACCTTGGGCCGATCGCGGCCGCTGCACTCGCCGCGAGCGCAGCGTTCATGCGCGGCGGTGCCGTAGGTGCGCCGCTACTGCGCATCGAGGCAGCTGAAGTCGAATCTTCCGGTTTGAAGGGTGTGCAGGACTTCGCCGATGACGTAGGGCATTGGCCAACGCTGTTCGATGACGATGCCCTGACCGCGGCATTGTTCGGGCTCGGGGCGTTCATCGAGAAAGCCGGTACCGGCGGCGGGCTCTTTCGTACGCTGCAGGCAGACGGTTGCCAGAACATCGCCGATCTCCTAGATGACGCCGCCACTGCCGAAGCGGCTGCCGCGGCCCGACATGCTTCCAAAGCGTGGTCTACGCTTGCGGCCGCAGCCACGGATGCCGGCACATCGCTACGGAGTCGTAGTCTAGCTGCGGCCAAAGTCGCCGCGACGATCCCGGACGCCGAAACGCGCCTCGTCGAAGCCCTCGAAACGGCCAGTCGATCCGTTGGCACTGTCGATACCGGCATCGAAGCTCATCTGAAAGGCTATCTGTGAGTGGCACTTCAAATCAATCGAGTTTCCTGAAGACTACTGGTTTCTCGATTGGCAGCATGACGATGTTCAGCGCTTCGCCCAGAACGCGGTCGGTGACGTTCGTGACCCTTGTGCAGAAGGCGAGGTTGACCGTCACCGCTGTGGGGGACAGGATTTGGTATGACCCCTATAGCACCGACGACGACCCCGAGCATTATCGGGCGAGCTATGCGGCGACAGCGTCGAGGGCGTATTGCGGGGCAGGACCAAATGGCTGATAGTGACGGAACTGGAAGGTGTACCGCAGCGATGATCTCGGCGGGCTAACGAGTCCTTTACATACTGTCTTCGGGCGATCAGCCCAGCCGACGTCGGCGCAGTTCTTCAGTCGCATGGTGGTCCATGCACTGCGTGGTCCTATTTAGGAGGATTTCGTCATCGACGAGCAAGCGGAAGAAGATTCGGCCATCGCGTGGTGGCATAACTTTCAGAATCGTGTTATCGCCGCCGACGGCGACTACCTCGATGCGCACCATCCGTGGTGCCTTGGTTGCGGCACAGACAATCCGCACGGTCATCGCCTGCGAGCGCGTCGGCGTGGCGACGGGGTGGGCGCCAGGCATATCTTCGACGGCCGACATCGCGGCGCACCCGGGATCGCACATGGCGGCGCAGTCATGACGGTTCTTGACGACACGGTGGGCATGCTGCTCTACGTCGTCGGTGAGATGGCCGTCACCCGTAAGCTCGACACCGAGTTCTTCGCGCCGGTATTGCTGGGGGTTCCCTACGAGGTCAGCGCGGAGCTCGTGTCCAGAACCGGCCGGAAACTCGAAGTGCGGACAGAATTGCGCGAGGAAGCCACCGGCCAGCTGGTCGCGTCCGCGTCCGGGTTATTCGTCGTCGTCACGCTGGATCACTTCACTAGCTCCATACAGAAGGCGTCGTCAATACGCTGCACTGCGCGACCACCCTGGGAAGGATGACTCAACCCGTAAATCTGCTCATTTTTCAACCGGCGCAGGCTGCTCAGGATTGAACCGGGGCCGACAGGGGGTTTGCTAAGCAAACGCGTACTCGACCACATCGTGGTGTACCAGCCTTCGGTAGCGTGACGCCGCAGCGTGTCGGCGAAAATACCGCCGGTCTCATCTGTTGTGGCCCGCCGGGGAGTTGATATCGACCTGGATGTGCGAAGCGGCCGGGTCAGGTTTCTGGCCGAGGGTATACAGGCCAAGACTGCCGAGAAAACCCGCACAATGCTCGATAAGCACTTCGGTCGATAGGTTTAGTTGTCCGTCTATCCAGCGACGGAGAATCTCGAACAGGCCCCCGACACCGTAGGTAGCGGCGAGATCTGCGACCTGAATCACCTCGCTGGGTATATCGAGATGCAGGCGGGCCTCTCTGAGGACGAGCTCCGCAAATTCGGACATCAGTTCGCTTCGCAGCTGCCGAAGCAGGGGTTCAGCGCCCGATTCGACAAACAATATGCGGGCCATGCTGGGATCGTTCTCGATCATCTGAACCAGGGCCTTTATCGGAGCGTAAGCGAGTTCTTGAGGAGCAACGGTGTCATCCGGTATCGCCTTGGTGATCACGGCTTGGAAGGTGGTGGAGATCTTGGTGAACATCGCACGCAGGAGCGCGTCTCTGTCGCGAAACTGCTGGTAGAAGTACCGGCTCGTCACTCCTGACTCCGTACACACAGCGGTCACGGTGCACGCGGCGGCTCCCTGCTTGCCCATGAGCGCGACCGCGGCGTCAATCAGCAGTGCGCGGCGCTGCGCATCGCGTTGAGTTGCGGACAGCCCGCCATAAACACGTGCTGGACTCATGCCCTACATTCTGGCAGTCTCATGTGACAAGGCCTAAAGTCAGATCACGCAACGGAGGAAGGACCCCGTCAAGATGCCGGAAGATCGAGCCTCGACCAAGAGCCGTGTATTGCCAAAACCCCGGCGCGTTCGTTTCCCCATGCCCACCTCCACGAAGCGGCGACACTTCGTGGATGGCGACCTGGTGATGAGCCATTTCATCTCGGTGCTTTCTGCGACCTTCCCGGAAGGGGAAGACTTCTTCATCCGCTCGGTCAAGTATTTCCAGAGTTCCATCGACGATCCCCAATTGCTGACAGCGGTCAAGGGTTTCATCGGGCAAGAGGCCACACACCGACACCAGCATCGGCTCCTCAACGAACGGCTCCAGGCCATGGGTTATCCGACCGCGCGGATCGACCGCCACGTCGCACGCCTGATCAAGCGATTGGAGCGGCGCTTTTCGCCAGAAATGCGGCTGTCGATGACCTCTGCATTGGAGCACTACACCGCGACGCTCGCTGAAATCATTCTCACCAGCGATGACGCGCAGAAGCTCATCGGACAGACAGAGGTTCGACCGATTCTGCTGTGGCATGCGTTCGAGGAGTCGGAGCACAAAGCCGTCGCCTTCGACGCCTATCGGCTGATTGGAGGCACCGAGCGCACCCGCGTACGGGGCATGCGGATCGCCTCTGCAATTCTGTTCGGCGAACTCATTCTGCAGACTGCGCTGTCGATGGCCTCTGACAAGGCCTCGTATAACCCGGTCACGTTGGTGCGTAGCCTACGTCGCTTCAGTCGCACCCCGATGTTCACCGCCGATGCGCTGCAGCGATTCCGTTCGTACAACCGCCCCGGCTTCCACCCTGATGATTGGGACAGCACCGCGGTCCTGGAGCGATGGAGCAAGGAACTGTTCGACCAAGACGGCTCACAGAAGGTCATCGCTCAGCCGGGGTAGCAAAAGTGCGTGAGGAGGGCGACGCAGAAAGACACTGTTTCTGCGTCGTTCCTCCAAACAATCGACAGCGCGCCTGTCGTCACGGATTGGATGCCCGGTGGCGGGTCAAGGCGACAGTCATACAGACAAGTGCAGTCGGCCTCGAAACTCACGGAAAGGTTAAGCCTCAGCCGCTGACGACGTAGCGTTGAGCCAAGGTTTCAGCCAGTCGGCTCGTGTGCGCGACCACTTCCTTTTCGGTCACCGCGAGCAAACCGGAGTGCCAGGCCGTGATGACTTCGACGAACCCCCCCACCGCAACCAAAGTGTCCATACGAAGGGCCGTCTCGTCGGCGTCTTCTCTGAGATGTGGCCGGCTTGCCTCGACGACCAACTGCGTTGCCTCCTGCAGCGCCACAGCGCGGCGATCTTGCAGCGGTGAGCTACCTACATGCTGAGCGAGGAGGATGTGCGCCCGGCCAGGATCGCGTGCGATCCGGTCGACCACGATGGCGATCGCCGCGGTGATGGTTTCGATCGGCGGCCGATCCACACGCTCGTCGAAGAGCGCGGAAACCTCGCCGAGCATGTCATTGCGAACGCCATCCCACGCTGCGACGAGAAGATCCTCGCGCGTCTTGAAGTCCTCGTAGAAGTATCGATCGTTGAGCCCTGTCCGGGCGCACACGCCGCGCATAGTCACTGCGGCCCAACCGCTCTCACTCCAAATCTCGGTCGCAGCCTCGATCAATTGCTGCCGTCGCTCTGCTCGACGCTCAGCACCGGTCCGACCACCCCAGCGCGTGTTTCTCGACCGCACATCAAACATCTTGACAAAACGTCGGGCTCACGACCAAACTGGTGGCATGCGACACCAATGGTGGCTGATGCCCCCAAATCAATGGTCTCCCGCACCGGAAATCAGTGTCGCGATCCGAAAGGCAAGCAGATGAGGTTCTTGCCGTTCGGTAGTTCACCAGGTAGAACCCACCGCGCCCACGCAGTAGTCACAGGCGCAGGGAGCGGTATCGGCCGCGCGTTCGCCGTTGAGCTTGCACGCCGAGGTGGACGTGTTGTGTGTGCGGACAAAGACCCCATCACTGCGAAAGAGTCGGCCGAGTTGGTGAGGCAGGCCGGCGGCGAGGGTTTCGACGTCGTATGCGACGTCACCGACCTTGAGCAGGTCCGTAACCTCGCTGATGCCAGTGAAGACTGGTTTGGCAAGGCGGCGAGCCTGGTGATCAACAACGCCGGAATCGGTGCGGGCGGCAATCGCATCGGCGCTACGTCGGTCGAGGACTGGAACGCTGCGATTTCTGTCAACCTTTGGGGTGTTATCTACGGGTGCGAGACTTTCGTTCCCCGGCTCCGGAGCAACGGCCGTGGCGGAGTGATCAATGTGGCGTCCGCCGCGAGTTTCGGCTCGGCGCCCCGAATGGGGGCATACAACGTGAGTAAGGCCGGAGTGCTCGCTCTGTCCGAGACCTTGGCGGCCGAACTGAGCGGTACTAACGTCAATGTCACAGTGCTTTGCCCCACCTTCGTCAAGACGAACATCGCCAAAAATCCTCAGATTGAGGAGTCGGCGGCGAAACTCGCGACCAACCTGATGAGGTGGACCGGCATTTCGCCGGATCAAGTGGCTCGAACGACCTTGAACGCGCACGATCGCGGACAAATCTATGTAGTGCCCCAACTGGACGCGAAAATTTTGTGGCAACTGAAAAGAGCTTTACCCGGTCAGTTTACGCGGGCGTTGGGGCTGGTGGAGCGCGTGGCCTCATGGAACGATCCAGCCGAACAGAGGGAGCAGTGAAATGGCGTTCGCATATAGCGACATGCTCGAGACGATCAAGAACAAGCAATGGGCTCTCGCCGATATCGATTGGGGCGCCCCTGGTGCGGAGTTGATCACCGACGAACAGCGTCCCAAACTCAAGCAATTCATGTCCGACGTGGTGTGGATTGAGCATGTCGGAGCGCGCGCCTTTGCTGCGATGGCCCCGAAGGCGCCCTTCGAAGCGCTCGGAGACATTTACCGTTACTTTCACGCCGAGGAGCAGCGTCACGCCAACGCCGAACTTGCTCTGATGCGTCGCTGGGGCATGATCGAGGAAGGCGAAAAGCCTGTACCGAATAAGAACATCCGTCTCGTGATCGAGTGGCTAGATCGGTACGCTGAGGCTCTTCCTCTGACTGTCATCGGCGCCGCGATTCCCGCACTGGAGACCGCGCTGGACGGGGCCCTGCTGAAATTTCTCCTTGATGAGGTCGACGACCCAATTTGCGGGGAAGTATTCAATAAGGTCAACAGCGACGAATCGCGGCACCTTGCAGTAGGTTTTCAAGTCCTGAATGACCTCGGCGCCAGTCCCATGCGAATCCATGCAATCCAAACGGTCGGCGCTGTGATGGACCCCCGTATTCTCACTGGCGCGTTGCTGTATATACCGCTTCTCACGCGCATGTTGATGAATCTCAACGCGATGGGGCTATCCGAAGAGAAGCTGTACAACGCGGTGACGCGATATGGCAATGTCGGGGACCGCAGTGAGCACACGCGGAGGGTGCCTGGATATCACATCTTGAAGGCCCACATGTCCTCCTCGATCAAGCGGTCCCAACCCCTTCACTTCGTTTCCCAGCGCTTAGGCAATGCGATCGACATCTTCCCCGTGCAAGTACTCGGGCGACCGCCTTCATGGACGGATGAACTGACCTATGAACCGGTCGCTAAATGACGGACACGGTAACGACTTTGATCGTCGGCGCCGGCTTCGCGGGTATCGGTACGGCGATGAGAATGCTTCAAGCGGGCGTTAACGACTTTGTCATCTTGGAGCGATCACATCGCGTCGGGGGCACCTGGCGTGACAACACTTACCCCGGCGCCGCCTGCGACATTCCGTCATTGCTGTACTCCTACTCGTTCGAGCCGAACCCAGGCTGGACTCGCGCATACTCGGGGAGCGCAGAGATCCTCGCCTATATCGACGCGATTGTCGCGAAATACGATCTTGGGAGGTTCATTCATTTCGGTGCGGACGTGAGTGCACTGGAATTCGACGAGGATGCCGGAGAGTGGGTTGTCGACACGACCGGCGGCAGGCGGTATCGGGGCCGTTCAGTCGTGATGGCTAGCGGACCACTTGCTGACGCCAGTTTCCCGGATATTCGTGGCATCGAGTCGTACGAGGGGAAAAAGATTCACAGTGCTCGGTGGGACCACTCCTATGACATGAGCGGTAAGAGGGTGGCGGTTATCGGGACCGGGGCGAGCGCTGTGCAGATCGTTCCCGAATTGGTCCAGTTGGCGGCGTCGGTCAAGGTGTTTCAGAGGACGCCCGGCTGGGTCCTACCGAGGGTGAATTTCCGGCATCCGGCCTGGGCGCGTTCGACTTTCAAGCGCATGCCGGCAACCGAACAGGCCCTACGAGGTGCGTGGTTTTGGGCGCATGAGGTCATGGCCGTGGGCATGGTTTGGGATACCGCTGCCACATCTGTCATCCAAGCGGCCGCGAAGGCGAATCTGCGTCGGCAGGTGAAGGATACCTGGTTGAGACGTCAGCTAACACCGCAGTTCAGACCTGGGTGCAAACGCATGCTTATGACTAACGACTATTACCCTGCTCTCCAGGCCGATAACTGCAAACTCGTCAGCTGGCCGATCGCCACACTGGCTCCGAACGGAATTCGAACCGCCGACGGCATCGAGCATGAGGTGGACTGCATAGTATTCGCGACAGGCTTCGATGTGTGTAAACGCGGTACGCCATTTCCGATCCTGGGGCGCGACGGGCGAAAACTCGAAGACGCGTGGTCTGAGGGGAGATTTGCCTACAAGAGCGTGAGTGTGGCCGGGTATCCGAATTTGTTCTTCACTTTCGGGCCTAATTCCGGTCCTGGCCACAACTCCGCTCTTCTATATATGGAGGCGGCAATCGATTACATCGTAAAAGCGATCGAGCTCTTGCGCGACCAAGGTAACGGAGTCCATACCCTGGATGTGAAAGAGAATAGCCAAAACGCGTACCACTCCAATATTCAGCGGCGGTTACGACGCACGACATGGAACTCGGGTTGCAGCAGCTGGTATTTAACAGAGGATGGCTATAACGGCACGATGTATCCGGGCTTTGCGACTCAGTTCACCAGGGAACTGTCCCGTCTGGATATGCGGGATTACGATATCACTCGGCGTGACGATGCTGACCTGAAGTTGACACAAACACGCTGAACTGCAGCAGCGGATAGGGTAAACATCAAAGCGCACGTGAGGAAGTAATGGGTTCTGAGTCTGGGCAGCACTACGAAATTGTAATAGTCGGAGCCGGGTTTTCTGGGATTGGTACAGCGATCAGCCTGTTGAAGGCCGGATTTGCGGACTTTCTTATAGTCGATGACGCCGATGGCGTCGGCGGTACATGGCACTGGAATACGTATCCGGGAATAGCGGTCGATATTCCGTCCTATAGTTACCAGTTCTCTTATGAGATGCGAACATCCTGGTCACGTACTTACGCTCACGGGGATGAGTTGAAGGCTTATGCAGAGCGGTGTGTAGAAAAATACGGACTCCAAAATTACATCCGGTTCAACACGACTGTGGACGAAGCCTGTTTCGACGAAGGCGCCGCACTATGGCGGCTGAGCTGCTCCTCTGGTCAGAATCTGACCGCGCGTTTTGTGATAAATTGCTCTGGCGTTCTCAGTCGGCCGAAGTGGCCTGATATTCCAGGAGTGCGCGACTTCGCCGGCGTGACGCTGCATACGGCCAGATGGGACCATACGAAAGATCTCACCGGTAAGCGGGTGGCGGTGATCGGGACTGGGGCATCTGCGGTGCAGCTGATTCCCGAAGTCGCGAAGATCGCATCAAGTCTGACGGTCTTCCAGCGAACGCCGATTTACTGCTTGCCGAAGCCGGATTTCTCCATACCGAGCTGGGCCGCGACAGTGATGCGGTTGGTGCCAGGGGCACAACTGATGACGCGCACTGCGAGTCAGGCGTTCGTCGAGTTCACATTTCCCATCGCAGCTCATTTTCACTCGTTGATCCCTGTGTCGGACCTCATGGAAGAGGCGGCGAAACGCTATATGCGTCGGGCGGTCGACGATCCGGTGACTCGAGACCAACTCATTCCTCGCTATTCGTTGGGTTGTAAGCGACCGAGTTTCCACAATTCCTATCTCGCAACGTACAACCGTCGCAATGTTTCGCTCGAGACCAGCGGCATCACCCATGTCGACCATGCCTCGGTTCACACTGAAGATGGCAAGAGTTATCCGATCGATGTCATGGTCTTGGCCACCGGGTTCAAAGTGATGGAGTCGGGCAATATGCCGACTTATGTGCTGAAGGGACGCGGTGGAGTGGAGCAGTCTGCCTGGTGGGATGAGCACCGCCTCCAAGCCTTCGAGGGTGTGAGCGTCCCAGGGTTCCCGAATCACTTCAATATCTTCGGTCCCTATGGTTACAACGGCTCCTCGTACTTCACACTCATCGAGGCGCAAAGTCGGCATATCGTCCGCTGTCTTCGTCGTGCGCGCACGCTGAAGGCTGATTACGTAGAGGTCAGACAGCAGGCGAACGATCGCTACTTCGGTGACATGGTTAGCCGCCGACATCGACAGGTTTTCTGGCAGCCGAGCTGTTCCAATGCCAACAGTTACTATTTCGACAAACACGGCGATGTTCCGTTGCGTCCGTCAACTACCCTGGAGACTTACTGGCGTAGCCGCACCTTCCGGCTCTCCGATTACCGATTTGAACGTCGCGCAGAATCCGTTGGCGCACGGTGACCAACACTGATGCGGCGGACCGGCGCCCCAGTCTTGCAAGTCATTTCGTGGCAATGACTTCGCGAAACACACTGCGTCCGCTGTCGCAACTCATCCCGTCGAGCGCCCACGGCCTCGCGGTGATGGATCGCGTACTCCGGATGGCGCTTGTGGGATCGCGGCCCCGCCGAAGCGTGGCGGTTCGCACAATAGATACCGAGTTCGCCGGGAATCAGATACGCGGGGATTGGATCACTTCTCCTGCAGTCGATCCACACGCGGTTCCGTTGCTCTACATTCATGGCGGCGCCTACTCCATGTGCTCACCGGCTACCCACCGCGGCCTGCTCGGTGAACTTGCCTCCGCGAGCGGTCGGCCCATCTTTGCGGTGAGGTATCGGCTAGCTCCACGCTATCCCTTTCCCGCTGCCGCCGACGATGCACTGAACGCATACCGCTGGCTCGTCACAGGGCAGCCTTCGGCTTCCGGCGAACGCGGTGTTGCGGTGGCCGGGGACTCGGCGGGCGGCCAGCTCACGATGGCCACCGCCCTTGGCGCACGTAGTGACGGACTGCCGCTGCCGGATTCGATGCTTCTCATGTCTCCGGTCCTGGATCTGACATGTGAACTCGCGAGGGCACGCGAACTTCGCCGCCGTGATCCTTTCGCCTCTGCTCGGTCCGCGGCCCGCGCTCTTGACCTGTACGTGGCTGGTGCAGATCACCGCAATGAGCGAATCAGCGTGCTCGACGCAGACCTCAGGTCCATGCCACCGATCCTGATTCAGGTAGGCGGAAGAGAAATGTTGATCGATGACTCGAGGCATCTTGCCGACCGCCTCCGATCGGCCGGATCAAGCGTTGAGATACAGGTGTACCGGGGACAGATCCACGTGTTCCAAGCCATGTTCCGAATCCTGCCCGAGGCTCGTGAGGCGATCCACCGCGCTGGAAACTTCCTGAAAGCTTCGGCCCACCGGTGAAAGTGTTGGGACCGTGGATGCTCCACTGCCACCGCGCCATCAACTGCTTCTTAGCTGTCTCATGACAGGCGGCTTTGCGAGGGATCCTCGAGGACACGATCCGTCGATAGTGATCATCGGGGCCGGCGTCGCGGGTATCGCCATGGCCCATCAGCTGAAGAGGGACGGATTCACCAACTTCACCATGGTGGAAAAGGCTGCAGACATCGGCGGCGTCTGGCGCGACAACACCTATCCAGGAGCGGCTTGCGACGTGCCGTCAGCGTTGTACTCACTCTCGGACAAGCCCAACACTCGTTGGTCGAGACGTTATGCAGAACAGCCCGAGATACTCCAATATCTTCGCCGACTCGTCCTGGCCGACGGAATGGACCTGCATTTGCGCACGCGGACCGAAGTCGTCGAGATGACCTTCGATGAACAGGCCGGCCGTTGGCGTTTGGTGACCGGATCCAGCGAGACGATCTGGTGCGATGTCGTGATTTCGGCCGTGGGGCAGCTCTCGCGACCTCATACGCCGAATATTGCCGGCGAAGACACCTTCGAGGGGCCGCGTTTTCATTCGGCGCGTTGGGACCATTCGGTATCGCTGCGCGGCAAGGAAGTAGCCGTCATCGGGACAGGCGCAAGCGCGATACAGTTTGTGCCACGGATCGCACACGAGGCACAGCGCGTAACGCTGTATCAGCGCACGGCGCCTTGGATTTTGCCGAAGTGGGACAGCAGGTACGGACGTCTTCACCAACAGCTGATTAAGGTTCTGCCGCTGTGGCTGCGTCTTGAGCGTTTCGCGGTATGGCTGATTTTTGAAGTGCTCGCAGTGACGTTGGTCGACGCGAAGCCCTTGTCACGCATTCTCGGCGCGGTCGCCCGCTACCACCTCCATCGGCAGGTTGCCGATCCAATGCTGCGCCGGCAACTCACGCCATCAGATGCGCCGGGGTGCAAGCGGGTGTTGTTCTCGAATGATTACTACCCCGCGATTGCCAACGGTGAAGTCTCGTTGGTGACCAACGCGGTTGCGAAGCTTTGCGACAAGGGAGTCGTGACCGACGATGGCGTACTCCATCGCGCGGATGTCGTCATTTACGGAACAGGTTTCCGCGCTACCGACTTCCTCGCCCCGATGCGTGTTCGCGGCTGGGGCGGAGTGACTCTGGACGAGGTGTGGGGGACGCAGGCGCACGCATACCTGGGCATTACAGTCCCGATGTTCCCGAATCTCTTTCTCCTCTATGGCCCGAACACGAATGTCGGTTCCGGGTCGATCATTTACATGATCGAGTCTCAGGTCCGCTATGTCGGTGCCCTCATCAAGATTTTGGCGAGTGACCCAGGGCGTACGGTCGACGTCAGGCCAGACATCGAGCAAAGCTACAACACACGATTGAGCCGGCGGCTGCGAAGGTCGGTGTGGGCGCTTTGCGCGAGCTGGTACACGACCTCGAGTGGCGCGATCCCGACGAACTGGCCTGGGCCTACATTTGCCTACCGGATCCTCACCCGCAAACCACGCAGTCACGATTATCTATTCAGGCACGTTGAACGCCTTCAGTTAGACGGCCCGAGTGAGAACCGCGCGAGGCTGCGCAGATGATCCGGGTCGCAGGCGGTGTCTAACATTTCACTGTTAACTGTTCGAATATTGACATTCAGCACATCTATGTAAACTATTACCAGATACCCGTGCAGCAGAGCGCCCAGGAGGCATCGTGGCTAATCAGCTTCTCGCAATCACGCGTCACCCCAAGGAGCGGTTGACGTCTGTCCTGTTGGCGCCCGCCCCCCGCGTCGTCGATGACAAATGGCGACAGTGGAGTCGGGACTGGAGAGTCCGGGAACTTGCGCCGGCCCCCGCCGGATCTGGGCTGAGAGCCGTCCTAGGGGACGCTGGACTCCCGTTGCTGGGGCACACTGTCGACTACATCCGATTTGGTTCAGAATTCAGTCGGGAGCGTTACGAACGTTTGGGCTCGGTGTCGTGGATGGGCGCATTCGGTACCAAAATGGTGGTCATCGCCGGTCCAGACGCAACGCGTGAGGCGTTCACAAGCGAAGCCAAGGCCTTTTCTCAAGATGGCTGGTCCTTCCTGATCGATGCTTTCTTCCATCGCGGGTTGATGCTCATGAGCTTCGACGAACATTTGATGCACCGGCGCATCATGCAGGAGGCGTTCACGCGTCCTCGCCTGACCGGATATGTCGGGCAGGTGGCCCCGTGCGTTCGCGCAGCCGTGCCCGCGTGGCCGACCGGTCCGTCGGTCCGGATCTACCCGTTGTTGAAGAATCTCACCCTCGATATTGCCACGGATGTCTTCATGGGTGGCCGCGGCAAGGACGAGAGCGCTGCTGTCAACGAGGCGTTCGTGTCCACTGTTCGCGCGGCGAGTTCCTTTGTGCGAGTTCCACTCCCGGGCACCAGGTTCCGCGCCGGCGTGCATGGGCGGCGCGTGTTGGAGGACTACTTCTCCCGACACCTGCCGGCCGCGCGTGCAGGCGAGACCGACGATCTATTCGCCGCCCTCTGCCAGGCGACCACAGAAGACGGTGAACGGTTCTCCGACGAGGATGTGATCAACCACATGATCTTTCTCATGATGGCCGCCCATGACACCTCCACGATCACCACCACTGCTGTCACCTACTTCCTCGCTAAACATCCTGAGTGGCAGGAGAAGGCAGCGGCGGAGGCGCGGTCCTTCGGTCACGATTCGCCAGATATCGACGAACTGGAGCGGATGACGGTCCTCGATCTGATCCTCAAAGAAGCTCTGCGTCTGCTGGCGCCCGTTCCGCTGGTGATGCGCAAGACCGTCCGCGATGTCGCCATCGACGGCTATCACATCCCCCGTGAAACCTTGTGCGCAATCACACCCGCCGTAAATCACTTCGACCGCAGAATATGGAGCGACCCGGACCGTTTCGATCCGTCGCGCTTCGATGAGCCCCGGCGCGAGGACCAACAGCACCGATTCGCCTGGGTGCCGTTCGGCGGGGGGGCGCACAAATGCATTGGGATGCAGTTCGGCACACTCGAGGTGAAGGCAATCCTGCACCAGATGTTGCGTACCTACACTTGGACGGTCCCAAACGACTATCACGTGCGTTGGGACAACACCTCGCTGCCCATTCCCGTGGACGGACTGCCTGTGACGTTGCGGCACCGATGAGCGGTGAGAACTCGCCTTACCTGGAGCCCACGGAGTTCCTCGATTGGCAACATGAATCGGTACGCGACTTCGTTGCATCGGCGACCCGCGGCGCGGTCGACGACACCACGAAGGCCATAGCCATCTTCACTGCGGTCCGCGACTCGATTTGGTATGACCCCTACACCGTGACCGATGACCCGCATGCGTATCGCGCCAGCACCATCGCAACTGCAGACCGCGCTTACTGCGTCCCGAAGGCGGTGCTCTTGACGGCGGCCTGCCGAGCAGCAGGCATCCCAGCGCGGCTGGGGTTCGCCGATGTCCGAAACCACCTTCAGACCGAGACATTGCGTGAGCGGATGGGCGGTACCGACGTCTTCGTCTACCACGGATACAGCCTCATGCATCTCTGCGGTGTCTGGGTCAAGGCAACTCCGGCGTTCAATCGCGAGCTATGCGCACGGTTCGGCGTCCCGCCAATTGATTTCGACGGGCGCACAGACGCCCTGCTGCACGGGTTCGCCGGTGACGGCACACAACACATGGAATATCTGAGGGATCGAGGCGCCTTCGACGATCTACCGCTGGCAGAGATCCTGCAAGCGCTCAGAACCCACTACGGGACGCTCATAGGCGATGCGAGTCGCCATCCAGACCTGTTCGCCTGAAGGGCCGATGCGTAATGCACAGCACGATGCAAGACGTCCAGCTCACAATCTCGGCAATTGTCCGCCATGCCGCCTCCATTCACGGAAACAGCGAGGTGATCACCCCCGACGGAATTGGATACCGAAGTATGTCCTACCGTAGCGTCCTGGGGCGAGCGGGCCGACTTGCCAATGCGTTGCGCGGGCTCGGAATAACGGCAGATCAACGGGTGGCCACTTTTCAGTGGAGTAACCAAGAACATCTCGAGGCCTACTGCGCGGTTCCCTCCATGGGCGCGGTGCTGCACACCCTCAACATTCGTTTGGCTCCAGAGCAACTCGCGTACATCGCCAACCATGCCAGCGATCAGATCATCCTGGTGGATGCGTCGGTTGCGCCATTGTTGGCTAGTGCGCTACCAGCGATGGAGTCGGTGCATACGGTCATCGCCACCGGGGGCGGCGACCTCGCTCCGCTGCAGCGATGCGGGAAGACGGTGTTGCGTTACGAGGAGATCCTGGCGCAGCAACCGGAGACTTTCGATTGGCCCGAGATCGATGAGCGTTCCGCCGCGGCCATGTGCTACACCAGCGGGACTACTGGAAATCCCAAAGGTGTTGTCTACAGCCACCGTTCGACCTACCTACATGCACTGACCGCCTGCACGTCGAACGCCCTGGCAGTGAGCGAGGCCGACCGTATCCTGGCCATTGTCCCGATGTTTCACGCCAATGCGTGGGGACTGATCTACGCGGCGTTGATGTCTGGTGCGGACTTGGTATTACCCGATCGCCATCTGCAAGCCGCGCCGCTGGTGTCGATCATCGAAGAGACTCAGCCGACTATCGCCGGTGCAGTGCCGACGATCTGGAACGATGTCGATCGATACCTGGAATCGAATCCCGCCCGGGACATCTCCTCACTTCGGCTGGTTGCCTGCGGGGGATCGGCAGTCCCCGTCTCGCTGATGCGGGCATTCGAAGACAAGTACAACGTGCCTATCGTGCAGGCATGGGGCATGACCGAAACCTCGCCGCTGGCTACCGTCGCACGCGCAGCGCACGGAGTAGGCGAGACCCGTGCGTGGGAGATGCGCGAAAGCCAGGGTCGGCCGATGTGCGGTGTCGAGATCCGGTTGCGTGACGACCACAAGAAGACAGTGCCGTGGGACGGTCGATCAGCGGGTGAAATACAGGCGCGAGGCCCGTGGATCACCGGCGCCTACTTCGGCGACGATGATCCGGACAAGTTCGACGGAGGGTGGCTGCGCACCGGCGACGTCGGCCGGATCGACCCGGACGGGTATCTCACGCTGACCGATCGTGCGAAGGACGTCATCAAGTCAGGTGGAGAATGGATCTCCTCAGTCGAGCTGGAAAACACGCTGATTGGTCACCCGGCGATCTACGAGGCTGCGGTGGTGGCAGTTCCCGACGACAAATGGCAGGAAAGACCGCTCGCCCTGGTCGTGGTTCACCGTGGAGCCGAGGTCGACATCGACCGACTGCGCGCGTTTCTGTTGGACAAGGTCGCCAAGTGGTGGATCCCGGAGCGGTGGAGCTTCGTGTCTGAGATTCCCCGAACAAGCGTCGGGAAATACGACAAGAAGGCCATACGCGCGCGTCACTCCGCCGGCGAGTATCAGATCGAAACGTCCTAAGAAATCAAACCCATTGATATTGAACAGCCGAGAGGGAATCCTGTGACAGCATCAATTTCTCCCTGGATGAGCGCCGAATTGCTCGAGCTTCGTGACCTTGCCGCGAAGTTCTTCTCGACCGAATTGGCCCCACATGCGCAACGTTTCGCAGACCAGCACCAAGTTGACCGAGAATTGTGGCACAAAGCCGGCGAACTAGGCCTGCTCTGCATGTCCATACCCGAAGAATACGGCGGGGGAGGCGGCACATTCGCGCACGAAGCCGTCGTACTCGAAGAGCAAGCCCGAGTCGGGGACAGCTCATGGGGCGCAGGGCTGCACAGCGGAATCGTCGCGCACTACATCCTCCAGTATGCGGCCGAAGAACTACGGAGGCAGTGGCTGCCCAAGATGGCCTCAGGCGAAATGATCGGTGCTATCGCCATGACGGAGCCAGGGACCGGTTCTGATCTGCAGAGTGTCAAGACCAAAGCAATTCTTGACGGTGACGAGTACGTGATCACCGGCGCAAAGACCTTCATCACCAACGGTCAGCAAGCCGACCTGATCATCGTCGTCGCCAAGACAGATCCAAGTCAGGGCGCCGCCGGCATCTCGCTGATCGTCGCCGAAGCCGATCGACCCGGATTCCGGCGCGGCAAGGTCCTCGACAAAATCGGCCAACGCGGACAAGACACCTCCGAGTTGTTCTTCGACGACGTAAGAGTGCCCCGCTCGCACCTCCTGGGCGAGACCGAGGGTCAGGGTTTCATTCAGCTGATGACGCAGCTACCTCAAGAGCGGCTCATCGTCGCGGTTGGGGCGGTCGCGGCGATGGAACTTGCCGTGGAGCAGACACTCAAATACACCCGTGAGCGGGAAGCGTTCGGACGGCCCGTCTTCGGCTTCCAGAACACGAAATTCATCTTGGCCGAAGCTGCAACCGAAACGCGCATCGCACGAGTATTTTTGGACTACTGCATCGACCTACACCTCGCGGGCCAACTCGACGTCCAGACCGTCGCCATGGCGAAATGGTGGACCACTGAGCGAGCGATGAAGGTGCTCGATGACTGTTTGCAGCTCCACGGCGGATATGGGTACATGACCGAGTACCCCATCTCGAGATTGTGGGTGGACCAGCGCGTGCAGAAAATCTACGCCGGCACAAATGAGGTGATGAAGGAAATCATCTCGCGTTCCCTATGACCCTGAACGATTAGCCACCTGCACATTACTCACCTGGGAGGATTGATGGCATCTACAGAGGTGCCATATCGCCACGAAATGGGTGGACATTGCGGATCGGGTGCCCTTCGGGAGTTGATACCAGATGCTCCTATCTTCAGGCAATGAGTTCTTCAGGCAATGAGTTCGTTGGTTCTTCTGCTGGGTTGGCGGAGGGCGTGGTAGATCTCGCGGGCGATGTACGCTTGATGCAGCGCATGATCTCGTTCTTGGTTTTGCCTTCGGCCAGGCGGTGAACGAAGTAGTCGCGGGTGGGCTGGTGACGGCGCATGCGCACCACCAGGATGACGTGCAGGGCACGGTTGGCGTCGCGATTGCCTCCCCAATTGAGCCGGTGGCGGATCGTTTTGCCGCTGGAGGCTTCCAGTGGGCTGACCCCGCAGAGTTTGGCGAAAGCGGCGTCGCTGCCGATCCGAGCGGGGTTGTCGCCGAGGGCGGTCAGCAGCGTGGCAGCGGTGTCGGGCCCGACGCTGTAGCTCGGGTGCGGCGGTGGCGGTGATGGTGTCGACGTGGCGTTCGAGTCGGGCGGCTGCGGTGTCGAGCTGGTGGCAACGTGCCGCCATCGACTTGATAGCAGTAAAGAAAGTTCTCACATCGCAGGCCAGCGGCGGTCAGGCGGGCGTTGGTCGCGCCTGCTGCCCGCGGCGTCTCGATGCGGCGAGGAGCGAGGACAGTCCTGGCTTGTCGTGGTGCCAGGATGCCGTGGCCGTTGAGATGTACAGCGCTCGTCGTCGTGTGCAAGCTTGTGTGGCGGCGGACGGAGGGCGAAGCGTAGCGAGCGGCGCGGACGGGAGCGCCAGCGGACGGGAGCAGAGGGAGTGTAGCGAAGCCCGCAGGTAGCCGCCGGTTCCTCGCGGGCTATGGCGGCCCGGGCTCCGCTGAGCATCAGTTGCGGGTCTGCGCCATGGCGATGGGACTCGTAGGATGGCGGTTGTGAGCGGGATGCTGGCGCAGCGTGCACGGCGAGAGGCCGAGACGCGACTGGTGGGGCAGCTGCGGCGGTTGGCGCATGTGCGGGGTGTCGCGACGACTGCCGAGCGGCTGAGTCGGCGGTTCGATGCCCAGACAGCGGACTCTTTGG
The DNA here is from genome assembly GCF_001666755.1 of Mycobacterium sp. E1214. Classification (GTDB taxonomy): domain Bacteria; phylum Actinomycetota; class Actinomycetes; order Mycobacteriales; family Mycobacteriaceae; genus Mycobacterium. The sequence continues at coordinate 47,995 of NZ_LZJC01000028.1, forward strand.
TGGCAGCGGCGTGGCTGCACGATATCGGCTACGCACCGTCGTTGCGCCGGACCGGGTTTCATCCGCTCGATGGCGCAGAGTTTGCCCGGGCGGCGGGTTTTCGGGAGCTGGTCGCCTCCCTGGTGGCGTTCCATACTGGGGCGCACGCGGAAGCTGCCGAGCGCGGCTTGTCAGGTTTAGCGGCGTTCAGCGATCCGCCCAGCGATGTTCTGGATGTGTTGACCTTTTGCGATCTGACGACCGGGCCGGACGGGGCGCCGGTATCACCGCGAGATCGATTGATCGAGGTGTTGGGCCGCTATGGACCCGAGGACCCGGTGCACCGCGCGGTCGACGCGGGGCGCGACGAACTGTTGGCGGCGGTCCGACGGGTACGCGATTGGCTGTAAACCCAGCCGGTTAGCCGAGGTAGGGGCTGTCGCGGTGTTGCAGGTAGTGCTCGATGCGCAGTCGCATCGACGGGTGCATGTCCAGATTGGGGATGTCGTCGGGATCGGTCCAGGCGATGTCGGTGCTTTCGTGATCGATGGCCAGGGTACCGCCGAGAACCTTGGTGGTGAAGGACAGAGAGAACTGTTGGCGGACTTCGCCATCGGTGAACGCGACGACATGCTGCGGGTTGGTGTAGACACCGACAAGGCCGGTGACTTCAATGTCGAGCCCGGTTTCCTCTTTGACTTCCCGGACGGCGGTGTCGGCAATCGTTTCGCCGATGTCGTGTCCGCCGCCGGGTAGCGCCCACAGGGTGTTGTCGCGGCGTTTGATCAGCAGGATACGACCCTGTTCGTCGGTGACGATGGCCGAGGCTGACGGAACGACGCTGTTGGGCAGCGGGGCGTTGGGGTCGTTGTAGTAGTCGGTTCGCATAGGGTTCAGCCTTTCGCGCTGAGCGGTCTGGCGCGATCCCAGACCTGGGTGAAAGCGTCTTCGAGGGTGGCCCAGAGCCGTGGTTCGTGGTGGCGCGACAGCACAAGCACGGGGTTGTTGCGCCCGGGTGAGCCGTAGATGTGGAAGTTGACGATCATGGCGTCGTCGACCCGGAAGATCGACGTGTAGAGCGTGGTGTCGTGGGTGCGGATATCCAGCCCCGGGGTATCGGCATGCGGGGCGAGCAACTCCACGGACGTGCGGCAGCGGGCGATGACGGCCTCGCCGATGCCTTCCTCCTTGCCGCGCAGGATCGTGGTGGCAGTGTCAGGATCCCCGACGAGAAACCGCACCGCCACACCGCGGGCGGCGGCGTCGAGCAGAATGTCGAGGAAGCCGTCGAGGGTGTCAAACAGGAACGTGGCCGCCAGGACGAGGATGTCGATGCCGGTGGTGGCGTCGCCGAAATGCTGCTGCCACGTCGTGATCGGCAGCTGGGTGCGGCTGGCATACAGCGTCGCGGTGAACGGACCACCCAGCGACGTCGTCGCCAGCGCGCTCGCGGTAGGGGCAGGATACTGGTTGGGCCACAGGTTGTGCGGTGTGCAGCCAAGCAGCTTAGCGGCGCGGCGGGCGTTGTCCTCGCGGACGTTGTAGTCGATGTTGGCCAGCCAGCGGCGCACCGTCTTGATATCCACGCCCACCGCAGTGGCGAACCTCTGTGGGGAGAGTCCCTTGGCGTGCAGCCGTTGGGTGAGGCGATCGTTGGGGATCGTGGCGGCCTCGGCGTCGCCGTCCTGATCGCCCGTCGTCTCAGCGCACATCTTTCCGTGTCATCCCTGTCCATCCTCAGCGCGTGGTTCCTAGTTTGCCATGCGACTGCCGCCGCCCCGCGGCGGTGATGCCCGTCCGATGCCCACGGGCATGTCCCTGTCGTGTCCGAAATGTCTGCGGCAGTGTCGGCAATGCCTGCCAACGTCCCTCGCTACGTCCGCGATGTCCACGTGAACTGAGCCCAGCGCCGCAACGGGCGCAAACAGATCACGAAAGGAACAGCGGGACAATGCGTTTAAGAATCGACACATCAGGCACACGGTTCATCGTCACCCGAGCGGCCGAGCCGCGGCTGAACTTCGAGACCGGCAGCCCAAAAGTGGACACCGCCACCGGCGTGCCACTGTATGCCGCGCAGCTGTTGGCGTTGGATGACACCGGTGGTGAAGTGCTCAACGTCACCGTCGCCGGGGATCCGAAAGTGACAGTCACCCAACCTGTTTCAGTCGCGGGTCTGGTTGCTATCCCTTGGGCTCAAGGTGATCGCAGCGGCGTGGCGTTCCGTGCCGACGCCATCACCCCCACCAACCCCGCGGCTGCGCCGAGCGATCAAGCGTCCCGCGCGCAGAAATAACCCCATTTGCTGGGGCGCGGCGCTCGTGGGTGTCGCGCCCCAGCACGTGAGCTGCTATCGACCATTCACTCACCAGAGGGACGCCTGTCATGGCATCAAACTACAAAAACAGCAAGAACTCTCAATCCAACGACGACGACTGGATCACCGACCTCATCCTCTCACTGTTCAAAGCGGCCGGGTATCTGCTGTGGTGGGCGGTCCTGTTCCCGGCCATCAGCATCCCGATCATCGCCAGCGTGGCGATGGCCATTACCCATGGCTCACGCGCGGGTCTGATCATCGGTATTGCTTTCGCTGCCGCGTATGCGGGCTGGGCGTGGCTGGACCCGCGATCGTTTCACGGATGGGTCACCGAGCCGGTGCGGCGGCGCTGGTTGACCTGGTCGCGCTACACCCGCACCTGGCAATCGGTGTGCACCCTGCACGGCCTGACCGCCACACTTGGCGAACGCACCTTGGTGCCGACCTTGCAGTCGGTGCGCATCGGCAAGACGACCGACGTCCTGGCGCTGCGAGTGGTCACCGGCCACTCCCTGGCTGATTGGCACAAGCAATCCGAGGCGCTAGCCGCCGCCTGGCGTGCCGACCGGATCGCCATCCGCGCGACCGCGCCCGGAGAGCTACGCATCACCCTGATGCGCGGCGACGTGCTGGCCGACCCGATTGCCCTGCCCATGCCCACGACGGCGACTGCGGTGGATGTGGGGTCGGTGCGGGTCGGGATCACCGAAACCCGCCACTGGTGGCACCTACCTCTGCTTGGCCACCACCTGCTCGTGGCTGGCGCGACCGGCGCGGGGAAAGGTTCAGTGTTGTGGTCACTGATCGCTGGCCTCGCCCCCGCCGTGAAAACCGGACAAGTGCGGCTCTGCGTCATCGACCCGAAAGGCGGCATGGAACTGGGCGCCGGAGCACCCATGTTCACGGTGTTCACCCACGACGCCACTGGCACCACCCTGTACCTGCTGCGGCAACTAGTGGAGGTGATGCACGCCCGCGCCAATCGGTTACGGGGCAAGACGCGCATGCACACCCCGACTCCGACTGAGCCGTTATTCGTGGTGGTGATCGATGAGATCGCCGCGCTGACTGCGTATGTGACCGACCGCAAGGTGCGCAGCGAAATTGAACAGCTGTTGGGCCTGCTGCTCTCCCAAGGCCGGGCCGTCGGCATTTCGGTGGTGGCAGCGGTGCAAGATCCGGCCAAAGACACCCTGCCGGTGCGGCAGCTGTTTACCGTGCGAATCGGGTTGCGGTTGACCGAAGCCACCCAAACCACCATGGTTTTGGGCCAGGGCGCCCGCGACGCGGGGGCCGACTGCGATCACATCCCCGACACCACTCCCGGTGTGGGCTACATGATGATCGATGGCACGGCCCAACCGGTGCGGGTACGGGCATTTCACGTCGCCGACCACGACATCGCCACTCTGGCAGCACGATTCCGGCCACCTCGTGCCGCGACCCGAACCAACCAGTCCAACAGCGGGCGCACCGACACCGCCCGGGGTCAACGGTGACTACTGCAACGACAGCCCCCACGCTGGTGTTGCCCGGGGTTCCCGGCTCGATCGACACCAATGCGGTGGTGGATCAGATGGTGCGCCGCGCGTCCTCGACGGGGTTCGAATCGTGGTGGCGGCGCGCGGAATCTGTTGGCTTCTGCGCCCACCCCATCCAACTCAGAGGTACCGACGAGATAGGCCGCGATCGGGTGGTGTGGACACGGTGCAACAACCGCCGCGCACAGGTATGCCCATCGTGCTCAGACCTGTACGCCCGCGACACGTGGCAGCTCGTGCACGCTGGCACCGCCGGCGGCCACCACAACATCCCCGCAGCAGTGGCCGATCGTCCGCAGGTGTTCGTCACCCTCACCGCACCTAGCTACGGGCCTGTTCACGCCGCCGCGCGTGCAGGCGACAAGAAGCAGCGTGTGTGTCGCGACCACCACCACACTGGCGGCTACCGCCGATGCCCGCATGGAAAACCACTGTGGTGCAGCACAACCCACGGCGAAGGTGATATCTATGCGGGACAGCCGATCTGCGCGGACTGCTACGACTACACCGGGCATGTCCTGTTCACATGGCACCTGCCCGAACTGTGGCGACGCTTCACCATCACCCTGCGACGCACACTGCGCCGAGAGCTACGTGCTTCGGGCGCCGACCCGGATGCGGTGCAGGTCAGCTTCATCAAAGTCGTCGAACTGCAAGCCCGGCTCATCCCGCACATTCATGCCCTGATCCGCCTCGACCCGCCCGACAGCGATGACTCTGGCGGTCATGACTGGCATGCGCCCCTTGCGGCAACCGAACTGGCCACCATCATCCAACAGGCCGTTCGAACCGTGGCCGTGACGGTCACCGACTCATCCTCAAATACAGCGACACGGGTGATCAGGTTCGGCACACAAGTCGACACCCAACCCATCGACAACCGGCACGCCGGCACGGACGGCTCTGCTGTGCAGGAGGATTCACCACACGGCGGGGTTCTTCCAGGCCGCCGCGTAGCTCGCTACCTCGCGAAATACGTCACCAAATCCTTAGCTGACGTCGGGATCAGCGCGCGACGCATCTCCACCGAGGCCATCGCTGACCTCGATGTCTGCGACCACGTTCGGGCGATCCTGACCGCCATCAGCCAACTCGCCGATAAGGGACTGGCCGGTGTCGGTCGGTGGCTGCACACCCTGGGCTACCGGGGCCACATCACCAGCAAATCCCGCCGCTATTCCACCACGATGACCGCGCTGCGCGAACGTCGCGCGGCCTGGACCCGTGAACAACGTTTAAAAAGCACTGCGCACCAACATGATCTCGGCCTCGACTCCACCGATGGCGATGATCTGGTGGCATGGGAATTCGATCGTGCCGGCCCCACCAGCCTCGGCGACCGGACCCTCATCTACTCCGCGGCCGTCCAACACATCCACACCCGCCGCATCGGACTGATCGAAGTCCGTGGCCAAGCCCGCAATCAACAATGGGATCCGCCAGGGGGAAGCGATGGCTGACAGGTCCCGAGCAGCACGTGCTCGCTCCGGGTGTGACGCTCGTCCCGATGCGCCGACGGTGTCAGAGGGGGGTGTTGAAATTGTTGTGCCCAACCAATATCGACTTCCGTCCGAGGCCAACCGCGCGCTGGTACACGTGATAATGGCTGTGCGGGACCGGATGCTTGGATCAGGGAGGGGAGTGGCGTGAGCCTGAGGTTCGCCTTCTATGGCCGAGTGAGCACGGAGGACGCTCAAGACCCGGAGGCGAGCCGCAGCTGGCAGAAGCGGCGTGCCATGGACCTGATCACTCCGCACGGCGGATTCATCGCCGCCGACTACTTCGATGTGGGACAGAGCCGTTCACTGCCGTGGAAGCGCAGGCCAGAGGCGTCACGTCTGCTTGCTGATGTCGCTTGTCGGGACCGTAGCTTTGATGCCGTAGTGATTGGGGAACCCGCCCGTGCGTTCTACGGGCCGCAGTTCGCGCTCACCTTCCCTGTCCTCACGCACTACGGAGTTGGCCTGTGGGTACCCGAGGTCGGCGGAGCGGTCGATCCCGGCTCCGAGGCACACGACCTGGTGATGACTCTGTTCGGCGGCATGAGCAAGGGAGAGCGCGCTCGAATCCAGATGCGCGTCCGTACGGCGATGTCAGCACTCGCGCACGACACCGCCAGATATCTCGGTGGTCGACCACCCTACGGTTACCGGCTCGTCGATGCCGGCCCGCATCCAAACCCTGCCAAGGCCAATCTTGGGCAGCGGCTTCACCGCCTCGAACCCGACCCCGCGACATCTTCGGTCGTCGAGCGGATCTACCGCATGTACGCCGACGGAGCGGGCCTGCGCTATATCGCGCAACGGCTCACCGACGATGGTGTACCGTCACCGAGCCAGTACGACCCGGCACGGAATCGGCATCGTGACCCACGAGGATGGTCCCATTCGGCGATCCGCGCGATACTCGACAACCCGGCGTACCGCGGTATCCGTGTTTGGGGCAAGCAGGAGAAATACGAGGTTCTGGTCAACCCCGATGATGTCGCTGCGGGGTATGAGACTCGTATGCGGTGGCGTGATGAGGCCGACTGGATCGCACCAGAACGCCGCACGCATGAAGCGCTGATCCGTGACGAACTAGCGCAGGCTGTTCGTCTTCGGATGCAGGCGCGGCGGGGTCCCGGTCTTGTTTGCAGCAGAGAGTCAACAGTGCCATATGCACTGCGTGGGCTGCTGTTCTGTGCCGCATGTGGACGGCGGATGCAGGGCGCTGCCCGCGCCGGGAAGCGAACAACACGCATCCTCTACCGTTGTGAGCTCGGTAAGTCGCGTTCGGTACCCGCGGACCTGAGTGATCACCCGCGCACCGTCTACCTCCGTGAAGATGAGGTGACTGCGCGACTTGACGAATGGATCGCCACCCTGGCCGATCCGGCCGACTTGGCACGCGGGCAAGACGCGGACCCGGTAGCAGGGGCTGGCTACGCGGCCTTGCGGCGCCAGCTCAGCGAGGCGAATGCGAAGGTTGCTGCTCTGGTTACCGCCGTGGAGTCTGGTGTGGCCGTTGAGGATTTGACTGTTGCATTGCGCCGCCGCACCGCCGAGCGCGACGAGCTGAAGGTCCGTCTTGAGCAAGCGGAGCGACCTCGCGTCATGACTGCCGCACAAATCAGCGAGTTGGTTGAGGAATTGGGCGGGCTGTCAGCAGTGCTTGGTGAGGCAACCGGGGCGGAACGCGCTCAGGTATACGCAAGCCTGGGCCTGCGCCTCGACTACGACCCGCATCTTCAGCGAGTCACGGCGACTGCCGACTTAAGTCGTGTCGCCGGACGTGTCCGAGGGGGGACTTGAACCCCCACGCCCATTAGTAGGGCACTAGCACCTCAAGCTAGCGCGTCTGCCATTCCGCCACTCGGACCAGACCAACCGCATGGGTTGGCAGCTAAGGCTATCGGATTGTCGCACCGGCGCCTAACCCAGCCGGGCGGCGCGACCCGAGCCCGGCGGCGACGGCAATGGTAGGAACGTTGGTTGTGAGCCTTCAGAGCGGGGCGGCCGACGCCCCCACCGACCCGGGCGACGATGTGGTGGAAGTCGTCAGCAGGTTGATCCGGTTCGATACCACCAACACCGGCGAACCGGAGACGACCCAGGGCGAGGCCGAATGCGCCCAGTGGGTCGCCGAGCAGCTCGCGGAGGTCGGCTACGCGCCGCAGTACGTCGAGTCCGGCGGACCCGGCCGCGGCAACGTGATCGCCCGCCTGCCGGGCGCGGACTCCGGGCGCGGTGCCCTGCTCATCCATGGCCACCTCGACGTGGTGCCGGCCGAGCCGACCGAGTGGAGCGTGCACCCCTTCTCGGGCGCGATCAAAGACGGATTCGTCTGGGGGCGCGGCGCGGTCGACATGAAGGACATGGTCGGCATGATGATCGTGGTGGCCCGCCAGCTGAAACGGGCCGGCATCGTGCCCCCGCGAGACCTGGTGTTCGCCTTTCTCGCCGACGAGGAGCACGGCGGCACGTACGGGGCGCAGTGGCTGGTGGACAACCGGCCCGAGCTGTTCGACGGCGTCACCGAGGCGATCGGTGAGGTCGGCGGATTCTCCCTGACGGTGCCGCGGCCCGACGGCACCGAGCGCCGGCTGTACCTGATCGAGACGGCCGAGAAGGGGCTGTCCTGGATGCGGTTGACCGCCCGCGGGCCGGCGGGTCACGGCTCGATGGTGCACGACCAGAACGCCGTCACCGCCGTCGCCGAGGCGGTGGCCCGCTTGGGCAGGCACCGCTTCCCGCTGGTGCTCACCGACACTGTCAGCCAATTCCTCGCGGCCGTCAGCGAGGAGACCGGGTTCGAGTTCGACGTCGAGTCTCCGGACGTCGAGGGGGCTATCGACAAGCTCGGGCCGACGGCCCGGATGCTCAAGGCGGTCCTCTATGACACCGCCAACCCCACCATGCTCAAGGCTGGTTACAAGGCCAACGTCGTCCCGGCGATCGCCGAAGCGGTGGTCGACTGCCGGATCCTGCCGGGCCGCAAAGAGGCGTTCGAGGCCGAGATCGACGAACTGATCGGCCCGGACGTGACCCGCGAATGGATCCGCGATTTCTCGTCCTACGAGACGAGCTTCGACGGCGACCTGGTGGACGCCATGAACGCCGCGCTGAAATCCAGGTCCGGCGGCAGGCGCAACGGGCTGAACCCGAAGCAACGAATTCCCAAGCGGGCGAACGCTTTCGCATCGGTGCCACCGGAAAGCATGTAAGGCACGGTGCGAGCGTCGGGATCCAGCGCGAGCAGCGCGGCGTTCATGGCGTCCACCAGGTCGCCGTCGAAGCTCGTCTCGTAGGACGAGAAATCGCGGGCCGATCCGC
>NZ_LZJC01000029.1 GCF_001666755.1 Mycobacterium sp. E1214
CGGTGGCGGAGTCCGAGGGGGCGTTGGTGCCGGCCGGGGCGGCCGGTGCGGCGGGGGTGAATTCGCCCAACGCCTTGCTGCGGGGCATGCCGATGGGGGGCATGGGCCGCCGCGGCGCGACCGCGGGCTATGTCAACAAGTACGGGTTCCGCTACAGCGTCCTGACCCGCCCACCCTCGGCCGGATAACGGCGGCGCACGAACATGTTTGAGCGGCTGTTTATCCGCGACCGGATTTTATTCCCGGCGGCATTCGGCGCGCCGACTGGCGGCGCGACAAGCGTCCGCGCCGGTGGACTCCGTCTCCGGGTCGGCGACGCCCGCCAGCAGGCGTTTACCACACCGCGGTGGGGTGGGAGACTCCGGTTGGGCGAGCGTGGCCCGGCTACCGCCGGTCGCGTTCACGGGCCGGCCGAAAGGTCGCTGCGGCCAGCGGCATCAGTGGGCCACGGGTGTCCGGCCAGCAACGCACTATCGTCATGCACTACTCGCGTCTCAGTGATTCGGCCACGAAGGGGTTAAAGGTAATGGTGTTGGACTATGGGGCACTGCCGCCGGAGGTCAACTCGGCGCGGATCTACGCGGGTCCAGGGTCGGGATCGTTCCTCACGGCAGCGTCGTCGTGGAATGCGTTGGCCGCGGAGCTGAACTCGGCCGCGCTGAACTACGAGAACGTGATCACGGCGCTAG
>NZ_LZJC01000030.1 GCF_001666755.1 Mycobacterium sp. E1214
GGCGCCTTGTGCTCATCGCCGCGAGCGGGACGATCCTGGCCGTGCGCGCCGGGGACATGCCGTTGCTGCTGGCGGCGGGCGGGGCGACGAGATAGTGGCTCGGCGGCACCAGCTCGGGTCCGAGGTTCTGCGGTGCCGGCGCCGGCACGGCGGGGGCGGGTGCCGGCGCGGGTGGCAGCGGGTCCGCCGAGGCGGCGCCGCCCGTGGCAATCGCACAGCCGATCAGGCCGGCGATCAGGCCCCCCAGGACGACCCGGGGCGCGGGCACGATCTCTTTCATCTGCGTCGGTCCTTTCACAGGCTCGATACCAGAAGCCGTCGATAGAGGCCGACTGTAACTACAGGTCAAAGGCGGTGAACAGGCTCGACACACAGCTGGGATGAACCTCTGATCGGTGCGCAACGGAACCGAGACCAAGCTGTGGCCGGCGTTCTCGACGTGGCGGCCCTTATACCCTGTTCAGGTGACCGAAACCCCGACCAGCGCGCCAGCAAGCAACGCCGGCGCCGTTCAGACGGACTCCGACGCGCCGCCACACCGCTACACCGCGGCGCTGGCGGGCCGCATCGAGAGCACGTGGCAGGACAACTGGGCCAAGCTTGGAACGTTCAACGTGCCCAACCCGGTCGGCTCCCTGGCTCCGAAGGACGGCACCCCCATTCCCGCCGACAAGTTGTTCGTGCAGGACATGTTCCCGTACCCCTCGGGCGAAGGCTTGCACGTCGGTCACCCGCTGGGCTACATCGCCACCGACGTCTACGCCCGCTACTTCCGCATGACCGGCCGTAATGTGTTGCACGCGTTAGGTTTCGATGCGTTCGGTTTGCCGGCCGAGCAGTACGCGGTGCAGACCGGTACCCATCCGCGCTCCAGGACCGAAGCCAACGTGGTCAACTTCCGCAGGCAGCTGGGCCGCTTGGGTCTGGGTCACGACACCCGGCGCAGCTTCTCCACCACCGACGTGGAGTTCTACAAGTGGACGCAGTGGATCTTCCTGCAGATTTACAACGCGTGGTTCGACCCTGCGGCAAACAAGGCACGACCGATCGCCGAGCTGATCGCCGAATTCGACTCGGGCGCACGCACCCTCGACGACGGGCGGGACTGGGCCGCGCTGTCGGCGGGGGAGCGGTCCGACGTGATCGACGGGCACCGCCTGGTTTACCGCGCCGACTCGATGGTGAACTGGTGCCCCGGTCTGGGCACAGTGCTGGCCAACGAGGAGGTCACGTCCGACGGTCGCAGCGACCGGGGAAACTTCCCGGTGTTCCGGAAAAGGCTGCGGCAGTGGATGATGCGGATCACCGCCTACTCGGACCGGCTGCTCGACGACCTGGAGTTGCTCGACTGGCCCGAGCCGGTGAAAACCATGCAGCGCAACTGGATCGGCCGGTCCACCGGCGCGAAGGCGTTGTTCTCGGCCGCGACGGCCGGCGGCCGCGCGGTCGACATCGAGGTCTTCACCACCCGCCCCGACACGCTGTTCGGCGCGACCTATCTGGTCCTGGCGCCCGAACACGACCTGGTCGACGAATTGGTCGCGCCGGCGTGGCCGGACGCAACCGACCCGCGGTGGACCTACGGTGCGGCCACCCCCGGTGAAGCCGTCGCCGCCTACCGGCGCGCGATCGGGTCGAAGTCGGATTTGGAGCGTCAGGAGAGCAAGGAGAAGACCGGCGTCTTCCTGGGCAGCTACGCCACCAACCCCACCAACGGTAAGCCGGTGCCGATTTTCATCGCCGACTACGTGTTGGCGGGATATGGCACCGGCGCCATCATGGCCGTTCCCGGCCACGACCAGCGCGACTGGGATTTCGCGCGCGAGTTCGGGCTTCCCATCGTGGAAGTTATTGCCGGGGGCGATGTTTCGCAGTCCGCCTATGCGGGTGACGGGGTGCTGGTCAACTCCGGCTTCCTGAACGGGATGGACGTCGCCGCCGCCAAGCAGGCCATCACCGACCGCTTGGCGGCCGAGGGGCGCGGCCAGGCCCGCGTCGAATTCAAGCTGCGGGACTGGCTTTTCGCCCGGCAGCGGTACTGGGGTGAGCCGTTCCCGATCGTCTACGACAGTGACGAACGCCCGCACGCCCTCGACGAGGCGGCGCTGCCGGTCGAATTGCCCGACGTCCCCGACTATTCGCCGGTGCTGTTCGACCCCGACGACGCCGACAGCGAGCCCTCGCCGCCGCTGGCCAAGGCGACCGACTGGGTGCACGTGGAGTTGGATTTGGGCGACGGCCTGAAGCCCTACACCCGCGACACCAACGTCATGCCGCAATGGGCCGGCAGCTCCTGGTACGAGCTGCGCTACACCGACCCGCACAATTCCGAGCGGTTCTGCGCTAAGGAGAACGAGGCGTACTGGATGGGCCCGCGGCCCGCCGAGCACGGCGACCGCGACCCCGGCGGGGTGGACCTTTACGTCGGTGGCGCCGAGCACGCGGTGCTGCACCTGCTTTACGCGCGGTTCTGGCACAAGGTCCTCTACGACTTGGGGCACGTCAGCTCCCGTGAACCGTACCGGCGGCTGGTCAACCAGGGTTACATCCAGGCCTTCGCCTACACCGACGCGCGGGGTTCCTACGTTCCCGCGGAGCGCGTCGTCGAACGCGACGGCACCTTCTTCTACCCGGGTCCCGACGGCGAGATCGAGGTTTTCCAGGAATTCGGCAAAATCGGTAAAAGCCTGAAGAATTCGATTTCACCGGACGAGATCTGCGACGACTACGGCGCCGACACCTTGCGGGTCTACGAGATGTCGATGGGACCGCTGGAGTACTCGCGCCCGTGGGCCACCAAGGACGTCGTGGGCGCGCACCGGTTCCTGCAGCGGGTGTGGCGGCTGGTGATCGACGAACAGACCGGTGTCACGCGGGTCGTCGACGGGCGGGAGCTCGACGCCGGCACGCTGCGGGTGCTGCACCGCACCATCGCCGGTGTCACCGAAGACTATGCGGCGCTGCGCAACAACACCGCCGGGGCGAAGCTGATCGAGTACACCAACCACCTGACCAAGGAGCACCGGGACGCCGTGCCCCGCGCGGCGGCCGAGCCGTTGGTGCTGATGCTGGCGCCGCTGGCGCCGCACCTGGCCGAGGAGTTGTGGCAGCGGCTCGGGCATAGCAGCTCGCTGGCCCACGGGCCGTTCCCCAAGGCCGACCCCGCCCACTTGGTGGACGACACCGTCGAATATCCCGTGCAGGTCAACGGGAAGGTGCGGGGCCGGGTGGTGGTGGCCGCCGACGCGGACCAGGACACGCTCAAGGCGGCGGCGCTGGCCGACGAGAAGGTGCAGGCTTTCCTGGCGGGCGCGGATCCGCGCAAGGTGATCGTGGTCCCGGGCCGGCTGGTGAACCTGGTGGTCTAGCGCCCCGCGGGCCGCAGCACCACCTCGTGGACGTGGCCGTCGCGGGGAGTCGCCACCACGTTGGCGACGGCGGCCGCGACCGTCTCGGGCTTCAGGAACTTGGCGGGATCGTAGTGGCCGCCCTCGAACTCGACCAGCTCGCGTTGCATGTCGCTGTCGGTCCTGCCGGGATATACCGTGCTGACCCGCAGGTCGGGCTCGTCGCCGCGCAACGAATCGGCGAAGGCCCGGAGCGCGAACTTGCTGGCGGAGTAGGACGCCATCCCCGGCGAAACATTGCGTCCCGCACCGGAATTGATGAAGATCACCTGCCCGCGGGCGCTGCGCAGCGCGGGCAGCAGCGCCAGCGTCAGGTGCACCGGTCCGAAGACGTTGACCGCGAACGTGGCGCGCCATTCGTCGACGTGCGAGTCGGCGACGTGGCCGGGGATGGACAGGCCCGCGTTGTGCACCAGGACGTCGAGTTCGTCGACCACTTCGCAAGCGGCCTCAATCTCGTCGGTGTCGGTCAGGTCCAACGGAAACGTGGTGGCGCCGAGTCGCTCGGCCACCGCGTCGAGCCGGTCGGAGGGCCGACCGGCCAGCAGCAGGGTGTGCGTGGGCGCCAGCGCCGCGGCGATGGCGGAACCGATGCCGCCGCCGGCGCCGGTGATGAGTGCGGTTGGCATGCCGCACAGTCTACGAGACGCCGTGAAACCGCTTGCTCAGCAGGTGTTTTCAAGCCTCTTTGCGGGCCGGTGACTCGCCTGCGGGACCCGATGTGGGCTCGCCCGAGGCCAGCCGCTCCAACGGCGCCAGCGCCTTCATCAGAATGTCGAGGTCGGCCAGGGGAAGTTGGCCCAGCATGGCAGCCAGGGCGGCGCGCCGGTTGGCCAGCGACTCGCCGTGAACGGCGCGACCCCGTGGCGTGATGTCGACGAGCACCGCCCGCAGATCGGAGGGATCGCGGGAGCGCTTGACCAGGCCCACCTTCTCGAGCCGGCGGATCGCCACGGTGGTGGTGGGGGTGCGCACCCGTTCATGGGCGGCCAGGTCGGTCATCCGGATGGGACCCTGGTCGAGCAAAGTCACCAGAATCGACAACTGCGCGAGGGTCAGTTCGCCCGCGGCTGCGGTCGCGCTCGGGTCTCCGCGGCGCAGAATCGAAAACAATTTGGACAGCGCGCGGTGCAGCCCTTCGGCGAGCTCGGCCACGTCGGCCGGGTTGGGTTCGCTGTCCACCATAAACGGGCAGTCTAACGCGATATCAGGACCGTTCAAGCGCACTAATGCCCACTAGTTAGCCCGTTTAAAGCACTTGGGACAGAAAACGCTGCAAGCGTTCGGTCTGCGCGGCTTCGAAAAGCTGCTCGGGCGGCCCCGATTCCACGACCTTGCCGTGGTCCATGAAAACCACGGTGTCGGATGCCGAGCGAGCAAAGCCCATTTCGTGGGTGACCACGAGCATTGTCATGCCGTCTGAGCCGAGGTCGGCGATCAGTTGCAGAATTCCCTTGACCATTTCCGGATCCAGCGCCGAGGTGGCCTCGTCGAAGAACATCACCTGCGGGGCCATGGCCAGCGCGCGGGCGATGGCGACCCGTTGTTGTTGGCCGCCGGAGAGCATGCCGGGGCGCGCATCCGCCTTGTGCTTCAAGCCAACTCGGTCGAGCTGGGCCAGCGCGAGGTCGCGCGCCTCGTCGGCGGGCATCCGGCGCAGCTTGCGGGGGGCCATGGCGACGTTCTTCAGCACGCTCAGGTGCGGGAACAAGTTGAACTGCTGGAACACCATGCCGATGCGCTGCCGGAGTTCGTCGGGATCGTCATCCAACACCGAGCGGCCGTCCAGTTGGATGTCGCCGCCGTCGGGTTCGTACAGCCGGTTGAGCACCCGCAGCAGCGTCGACTTGCCCGAGCCGGACGGGCCGATGACCGCCACCGTGCTCGCGGCGGGCACCTCGATGTCGACCCCGCGCAGCACGGCGGCACCTCCCAGGGTCTTGCGAATTTCGCTGGCGCGCAACGACACCGACGGCCAATGGGCGGTGGCGGTCACGTCATTTCCTGGCTCAACGCCGGGGTGAGCACCGCGGCCCCTTTGTCGGGTTCCGCCTTCGGCCGTCCGCGGCGCAATCTCGCGTCGATGTAGTTGACCAGGTGCGTCAGCGGAATGGTCAGGATCAGGTAGAAGGCGCCCGCGGCCACCAGCGGCGACAGGTTGCCCGTCTGCGCGTTGAGGTCCCGACCCACCTGGAACAGCTCCCGTTGGTCGGCGATCAGCCCGAGGAAATACACCAACGCCGACGCCTTCAGCAGCCCGATGGCTTGGTTCACCAGGGCGGGCAGCACCCGGCGGATCCCCTGCGGCACCACCACCAGCCGCATCGCGGTGGCATAGCTGAAGCCGAGCGCGCGGGAGGCCTCCAGTTGCCCGGGGTCGACGCTTTGAATTCCCGCGCGCAGGATCTCGCCGATGTAGGCGGCTGCCATCAGCCCGAGCGCCGCGATGCCCAGCGGATAAGGGTTCTTGTGGGTCAGGCCGCCCACCAGGGGGCCGACGCCCATCCCGATCAGCAGGATGATGACCACTTCGGGAAGGCCGCGAAAGATGTCGGTGTAGATCCGGGCGGGCCAGCGCAACCACCACGAGTGCGAGATCCCCGCCATGGCCAACACCATGCCGAGCGCCAGGCCGATGACGAGCGCGCTGTTGGTCAGGATCAGGGTGTTCGGAAGCCCCGTGGTGAGCAGTTGGGGGATGGCCTGCCGGTACATGTCCCAGTTGAAGAAGGAGTCGCGCAGCTGCGCCAGGGCCGACCTCGGTGCGGCCGGGCTCTGGGTTTGCCGGTGTTGGGCGGCGGCGATGGCGGCGAAGTCCGGCAGCTTGGGGACGGGAGCGGCCTTGGATCCGGGCTTCCAGCCGGGCGGCAGCGGCCGCGGCACCCACTGTGAATACAGGGTGGCCCAGGTGCCGTCGGCGATCACCGCATCCAGGCCGGAGTTGAGCGCGTCGACGAGCGGCTTGTTCTCGCGCCCGACCGCGTAGGCGACGAAGTTGCCGGGGCTGAACGTGTTGGCGGCGATCACCGCCGGGTCACCCGGGTGGATCACGGTGGCAGCAAGCGTCCCGGGCGCCACCCACGCGTCGATCTGGCGCATCTTGAGGCTCGCGTACAAGGTCGCGAAGCCGGGGTACTTGACCGGCTGGAGGTGCAGGGTGTCGACGACGTAGGACTCCTCGACCGTGCCCTGGACCACCCCGATCCGTTGGCCACCCGCCAGATCGTTGAACGAGTGGATCGCCGAGCCGGGCGGCACCACCAGCGAGTAAAAGCCGAAGTCGTAGCCGTTGGTGAAGGCGACGGTGCGGCGGCGCGGCTGCGTGGCTTTGATGGCGGCCGAGCCGACGTCGAACTGCCGGGACGCGACCTGCGCGAGCAGCGCGGCGAAGTCCGTACTGACGAAGCGGATCTGCAGGCCGAGCTTGCCGGCGATGGCGCGCAACACGAGGTTGTCGAAGCCGCTGAACTCTCCGGTGGGGCTGATGCAGACGTTGGGTGGCGCGTCCGAGAGCGTCCCGACCGTCAAGACGCCCGGGGTGCTCAGGCCCAGGGCGTCGGCGCTCACGGCATCGAGCGGTTCGACGGTGGGCGTCGTGTCCCGGTCGACCGGATCGGTTTTCGGCGCGGTCGTCAGGTCCTGCGGGAGGGCGCGCGCGCTGTCCATCCCGGAGGGGGAGCACTGGTTCCAGTCGGCCGCCGCGGGTGCCGCGGAACCGACCAGGGCCACGGCGCAGACCAGCAGGATGGTCGCCGCCAACCCGCACAGTTTTGCGCCGCGCCCGGCGCACCGATCCACGCGCACACTCATTGCTGCCACCGTATCGAGCGCGCGGCGGCTTGGCCCGTCAAAGGCGGATCAGAGCAACAGCGACGCCTCGCCGCAGACCGCCTCGGTGACCTCCGGCACCGCGACGGGCGCGGCCACCACGGGAGCGAGGTCGTCGGGGGCGGTGAACACCCGGCGGCGGCACAGCTCAGCCAGCATGGTCTGGGCCATCAGATAGGACCGCCCCACGCACGCCGTTCGGGCCGCTTCGGGATCACGCCGCTGAATGGCGGCCGTCTCGTCCTCGTAGAACGGCAGCATCTCTTCGCGGCTGCTGTGGTAGGTCATCCAGAACACGCGGGGGATCAAGTTCTGCGACGCGCGGATCGTGGCGAGCAGCCGCGGCCCGGCGTACTCCTCGTTGAGGGTGCGCCGGTATTCGGCGGCGATGTCGGTGAACCCGCGGGAGTCTTTGGCGGCGCGCATGGAGCGCATCAGCGCGTCGAGTTGGCCCAGGATCCCGGGGGTCGGGTTGCTGGCGGCCCGGGCGGACGCGATCCCGTTGAGGAGGCCGTCGAGTTCGTGGTGTTCGAGAACGGTTGCCTCGTCGAAGCGTTCGACGAATGCCCCGCGGTGGTAGCGGGTGGACACGATGCCGTCGTGTTCGAGTTGGACCAGTGCCTCTTGAATGGGAACGCGGCTGACCCCCAAACCGAGCGCGATTTCATTGCGGTCGACCCGGTCCCCGGTGCGCAACTTACCCGTCAGCAAAAGGTGCAGGATATGGGCGACAACCAAATCCTTTTCCTTGACCCCGTATTTCTTCGGCATCTGTTTTAGGCGTCTCTTTCAAACCGATCCAGCGATCCAGCGCCAGAAGTTTCTCACGACTTGGCGCGCGGTTTGAGGTGTTTCGCCGAGGAAGGTGGGCGCGGACCGCGCGGCGTTACGCCTGGCGGGAATCGCGCCACTTACAGAGCGCCTCCGCGGAGCTCAAATCGTAGTTGGGGCCGTCGCAGCCCACGGTGAGCAGCGTGACGCCCAGGCCGACGAGCGCTTCGGCGTTGTCGATCAGCCCACCGTCGTTCTTCACCGCCGCCGAATGCTCGATGGCGGCGGGATCGCGGCCGACGTCGGCGCAGTGCCGGCCCAGCACGTCCGACTTGGCCGGGTATTCGTCGGCGGAGCTGAAGCTGTGCCAAATGTCGGCGTATTCGGCCACCAATCGCAGGGTCTTGCGCTCACCGCCGCCGCCGATCAGCACCGGGATGTCGCGGGTGGGGGCCGGGTTGAGCTTGCCCAGCCGCGCCTTGATCCTCGGGAGTGCCTCGGCCAAATCGTCCAGGCGACCGCCGGCCGTGCCGAATTCGTAGCCGTATTCGTCGTAATCGCGCTGCTTCCAACCCGAACCGATTCCCAAAATGAGGCGGCCGTCCGAGATGTGGTCGACGGTCCGGGCCATGTCGGCCAGCAACTCGGGGTTCCGGTAGGAATTGCACGTCACCAAGGCGCCGATCTGGATGCGCGACGTTTGCTCCGCCCAAGCGGCCAGCATCGTCCAGCACTCGAAATGC
This sequence comes from Mycobacterium sp. E1214, assembly GCF_001666755.1. Taxonomy (GTDB): domain Bacteria; phylum Actinomycetota; class Actinomycetes; order Mycobacteriales; family Mycobacteriaceae; genus Mycobacterium. The sequence goes on from NZ_LZJC01000030.1 coordinate 8,750, forward strand.
GCGCCGTCGGGGTCGCCGTAGAGCGGGAAGAAATGGTCCCAGTTGAACGCGATGTCGACGCCGAGGTCTTCGCAGCGTCGCACCGCGTCGCGGACCTGCGCGTAATGAGGGGCGTGCTGCGGCTGAAGTTGGACACCGATGCGGATGGGCTGGTGGGAAGTCATACCGTCCACCGTAGGCTCATCGCGCGTCGAGCACCCCGCGCAGGATGTCGATCAGCGCGGCGGGCTGGTCGCTTTGTACGGAATGCCCGGAGTTGGCAACGACGTGGGCGACGCGGAAATACCTTGCGCGCCGGGCGAGTTCGGCCGCGTCCTCATCGGTGACGAAACCCGACGAGCCGCCGCGTACGAGGGTGACCGGCGCGGCCAGCCGGTCCACGTCGTCCCACAGGCCGGCAAAGTCGGGGAAGGCGCGGATGGCGTCGTAACGCCATGTCCAATTGCCGTTGTCCAGCCGGCGCGAATTGTGGAACACGCCGCGGCGCAAGGCCTTGACCTCCCGGTGCGGCGCGGCGGCGACGGTCAGGTCGACCATCGCCTGAAAACTGGGAAATTCCCGCTCCCCCTGCATCAGCGCCACGGTCCCCTGCTGTTCCTTGGTCAGCTCGGAATGCCGTTGCAGCGCCGAGGGGGTGACGTCGATCAGCAGCAGCTCGTTGACCAGATCGGGCGCCAGGGCGGCCAGCCGGATCGCCGTCAACCCGCCCAACGACATCCCGACCAGCAGCTCGGCCCGCGGCGCGTGCTCCCGCAGCACGGGCAGCACCGCGTCGGCGTTGAGCTGGGGCGAGTAGTCGCCATCCGCGCGCCAGGCGGAGTGGCCGTGGCCGGGCAGGTCGACTGCCAGCGCGGGTTCGCCCACGCCGACGATGACGGTGTCCCAGGTGTGCGCGTTCTGGCCCCCGCCGTGCAGGAAGACGATCCGTGGGCTCTGCTGTGCGGCCTGGCCGCTCCAGCGCAGAGCGCTGATCCGGCTCTCACCCGCGCCGGACTCGATCCGCTCGACCGCAGGCAGCGGCCCGGCCACGCCCGCCTGCTCGGCGTTCTCGGTCAGCAACGAGAATTCGGTGAGGCCGGCCAGGTCGTCGTCGGAGATCTCGGTCATGACCTAAAGACACTAGTGCGGACGCATCACAGAACGTATCGGCGGCGAATGGCACAGAAGCGCTCGCGCAGGGCCGCCGCGCGTTCGGCCTCGTTGACCATCGCGGTGTCCGCGGGCAAGGCGTCGAGCAACGCGTCGTAGCCGACGACACGGGTGTCGAGCGCGACCGGTGCTCCGTCGAGCATGTGCCGGTAGGTGAGGTTGCCGCACTCGAAGCCCTGCGTGTCCACCCAGTTGTGCACGCCGGGGTCGCGGTGGGCCATGACCAGCCGGATGCGACCGTCACGGTCGACGGCTGTGCGGCTCGGGGTGTAGCTCACCGGCCGGTACAGGTAGTCCATGCTGTTGAAGAAGACGCCCATGTTGGTGAACATCCACAGCCCGTCGTGGGCGTCGAACTCGACGATCAGCGCCTCGTCGGGGCGCAGCCGCCAGTACATGTTGGTTGCCGCCCGGCCCCGCTTGGCGTCGGCGTCGGTGTCGCCGACGCGCCCGAAGGTGTTGGGGCGTTCGGCGTCCACGCCGCCGTAGCTGAACGGGAATTCGGGCCAGTCGCCCATCAGGCCGGTCACGAAGTCGCCGGCCCAGGTCATGGCCTGCAGCATGTCGGCGGTGGTGGGCAGCGGCTTGGGCGAGTTGACGTCGACGCGCTCGATCAGCAGCTGGGCGGGCAGCTCATCCCAGCGGTCAAACCCCTGGCGAATGAACAACTTTCGCGAGCCCGCGGTGGTCGGCAGCCAATTGGGCCCGCGCTCGGGGCCGCCGATGTAGACCGCGAAGCGCCCGTCGTTGTCGACCTGGAGTTGGTGGCCCAACAGATTGGCCTCCGGGGTGTCACCGAAGGGCTCGTGCAGCACGCCCGGTCCCGGGCTGCGCGGGCCCTGAACGGTGACGTTGAAGAACCTCGCGGTCCCGCGGGTGCCGGAGAGCCGATAGGTCGACTCGCCGTCGATCCACGCCTGCTGGTAGGTGAAATCGGCACAGTCGCCGCCCAGCTTGCGGGTGGGGCCGCAGAAGGTGTGCAGCGCCGGGAAGCGGGTGTCGCGGGTCTCCAGCGCCAAATCGAAGGCCTGACCCAGGTTTTGGGTCAGGAACCGGTAGGCGTCGACGCGGTGCGCCGCGGCGGCGGGGTTGGCCTCCTTGAAGACCCGTTCGCCGGCCTGCTGTAGCCGGTCGCAAAATCCGGCCCACGCTGCGCGCAGGGCCGCGTCATCGGAACCGTCGCCGAAAGCCATCGCTCAAGCCCCCAGCTCGTCGAGCATGGCGCCGACCACAGCGCAGGCGCGGCCGGCGGCGGCCAGGCGGCCTTCGCGGTCGATGCGGGGGCCGATGAGTTCGAGGTCGAAGCCGTGCGCATAACCGGCGTCGAGCGCCGAAGCGATGAGCGCCGGGAGCGGTATCGTGCCGTCGCCGGGCACCGCGCGGCCCGGCAGCGCCCGGTCACCCAGCACGTAGTCGCTCAGCTGGATGAGTGCGGTGCGGGGCAGCGCGCGTCGCAGTAATTCCTCGAAATCGCCTTCGGCCCAACAGTGGAACACGTCGATGCAGACGTCAAGGCCGGCGTGCTCGGCGAGGGTGACGGTATCGCGAAGCGTGTGGGCGATGTGTATGTCGGCGTACAGGCTGGACGCGTTTTCGACCGCCAACGTCACGCCCGCGGCCCGGGCGTGCGCCACGCACGGGGCGACCATGGCGCAGAACCGGTCCGCGGCTCGTGGCCAGCTGAGCTCGCCCCGGCCCCCGGTGAGCAGGTACACCATGCGGGCGCCCGCCGCGCGGGCCGCATCGATGACGGTGGTCAACGCCGCGCGGGCGGCGTCCTCGTCGCCCGCCAGGCTGCCGCCGGCGAAGAGGTGGTAGACCGCCTCCACCGCGTACTCGTTGTCGCGCAACGCCTTAGCGAATGCGGGGTCGCACAGCTGGCTGTCCAGGACGCTGAGCCGGGAGACGCCGAGCGCGCCCCAATACGAGCACAGGTCCGCCAGCGGCGCGCCCAGGAAAGTGACATTGTGGACCGACAGGCGCCGGTGGGCCGCCACGTCAGCGCCGGTTCTCGATCGCGACGCCGAAGCGTTCGCGAAACGGCCGGAACTCGTCGTGCAAATCATCGAGGTTCTCACCAATATCGATCAGCAGTTGGGTGGAGTAGGCGAACTTCCCGTAGCGATCGCCCTTGTTGTCGGCGAGGTAGCTCCGCATCGCCGCCTCGGCCGCCGGTGACAGCTCCCGGCCGCGGAATTCGTAGTAGCGCCGCACAGTGCCGACCTGGTCGGCAACGAAGTCGGTGTAGCGCACGTGCAGGATCCGCGGGTCGTCGACCATCGGGTTGCTCATCGTGTTGGCCACACCGGCGCGGGTCAACTCCAGGTGCATCTTCGCGGTGGCGTGCAGATCCACGGGACCCACCATGCCTTCGGCGATGTCGGCCATCATCATGGTCCGCGACGCGGCCACCTGCACCGGGTCGCGGTGCAGCCACACCAGCGTGGCGTCCGGATAGGCGTCGAACATCTCCTTGAGCCGGAACCCATGAAACCCCTTGAGCATCCACTGTTTTCGCGGCCGGCCGTACTGCAGTTGTTGAAGCATCGCTTTGTGCAGCCGATACTGTGCCGGGGCATCGGTGGCCAGTCCGCCGACCAGCGACTGCATCGGCACCCGCCACCACGCGGTGGGCGTCATCACCCGAAAGTCGAACGCCCACGTGCGTTCGTCCTCGGGCAGCCCGTCGCCCAGCATGTCGTTGTAGGGGTGGCTGCGCAGCCATTTGGGCATCTTGGCGTTGATTTCGCGCCAGTCGGCGTCGGCGCGGGCGCGGCGATCGTCGTCGGGGGCCGCCAGGCCGGGCGGCGGCGACGGGTACATGACCTCCCAGAAGCGCAGCGCCCGCGCGTTCGGATCGACCGACATCAGCGCGTGCATGAGCGTTGTGCCCGAACGGGGTTCACCGGTGACGAACATCGGAGCCTCGATCACCTCGGCGGCGATCGGGTATCGGTTGCGGTCCTCGATGAATTCCAACCGCGACGTCAGCAACCACCGGCACACCTGGGCGGCCGCGAGCAGGCCCTCGTCGTCCATGCCGAGGCCGTTGAGGTGGTCGACCGCGACCGCGAAGCGCTCCGGCAGGGTCGGATCGCCGTAGTCGCGCAGCCCCGTCTCGGCCTGCGCCGCCGCCAGCAATTGCGCGGCGTCCAGGGGCGCCGTCACGCCGGCCCTCCACACAACCGCACCAGCTCGTCCTCGGCGGCGCGGACATTGGCCGCCGACGTCTCGGAGTGGGCCAGCCCGGCCATGGCGCCGTAGTCGAGAATCTTCGGTACGCGCAGGCCCGCGTCCACGTAGGTCTTGACGATCTTGGCCACCTCTTGCGGTGTTCCATGGGGCACGACGGCCAACACCATCTCGGGGTCGACCTCCTCGAGGAAGCGCAGAATGCGTTCCCGGGTCAGCAGCGCGGGGTCGATGTCGTGGAAACCGCCCCAGTCCTCGCCCATGGGGTGGGTAAACCCAAAGTTGCGCAACGTCTTTGCCGACACCTGCAACAGGAATGCCTGCACCAGCGGGGCTCGCAGGATTTCGGCGAGGGCGCCGTCGTCCGCCCCGAGCAGGCAGACCTGAATGAAGCACGGCGTGATCGCCTGGGGGTCGCGGCCAGCCCGCTCAGCCGAGGCCCGCACCGCGCCGAGCATGTCGGCGTAGTGGTCGGGCGTCCACGCCCCGGCGGGCCACCACCCGTCGGCGTAGCGGCCGGCGATGTCGAGCATCCGGGGGCCGCTGGCGCCGATCCAGATCGGCGGTGGGCTGCCCGCGTACGGCTCGGTGTCCAGGCGGGCGTGCCGCAGCGTGTAGAACCGCCCGTCGAAGTCCACCGGCCCGGCGCTGTCCCACAGCAGCCGGATCACCGCCAGCGCCTCCTCGAAGCGGCTGACCGGCCGCGCGAAGTCGAAGCCGTAGGGCACGATGTTCTCGCTCTCGCCGCTACCCAGGCCGAGGATGAACCGCCCGTTCGCAAGGTGGTCGATGGTCAGCGCCGTCTGCGCCAACAGTGCGGGATGGCGGCGCACGGTGTCGACGACGGCACTGACGAGCGGAACCCGTTCGGTGAGCACGGCGGCCGCGGCCGCGACGGCCAACCCGTCGAGATGGCGGTGCGGCGACGGCGAGGCCGTAGCCAGATCGGTGAATTCCGGCGTCCACAGCGCGTCGGGCCAGAAGCTGACCATGTGGTCGGGCAGCCAGATCGAGTGGTAGCGCCCGCTGTCCAGCTCGGCCAGCCGGGACAGGTCGAGGGGCAGCGTGGTGCGCAGGAACGCGGCGGGTTGCACGGGCATCGAGACATGATGCTAAGCACTCGCACAGCATCGTGTCGACGATTGGCCCAGAAACGGCCGCGAGCGTAACGCGGGGCGATTTCGGGTCGGAATCGCCTGGCGTTACGCTCGCGGTCGCGAAGGGGCGATCAGCCCTCGATGATGAATTCCTCGAGCTGGGCCCGGGCGATGTCGTCGGGCAGCTGCTGCGGCGGGCTCTTCATAAGGTACGCCGACGCCGGGATCACCGGGCCGCCGATGCCGCGGTCCTTGGCGATCTTGGCCGCCCGCACCGCGTCGATGATGACGCCGGCGGAGTTCGGCGAGTCCCACACCTCGAGCTTGTACTCCAGGTTCAGCGGCACGTCACCGAACGCGCGGCCCTCGAGGCGGACGTAGGCCCACTTGCGGTCGTCGAGCCAGCCGACGTGGTCGGACGGGCCGATGTGGACGTCCTTGGTCTTGAACTCGCGCTGCAGGTTCGAGGTGACGGCCTGCGTCTTGGAGATCTTCTTGGACTCCAGGCGTTCCCGCTCGAGCATGTTGAGGAAGTCCATGTTGCCGCCGACGTTGAGCTGCATGGTGCGGTCGAGCTGCACGCCGCGGTCTTCGAACAGCTTGGCCATCACGCGGTGCGTGATGGTCGCGCCGACCTGGCTCTTGATGTCGTCACCGACGATCGGCACACCGGCGTCGGCGAACTTCTTCGCCCACACCGGGTCGCTGGCGATGAACACCGGCAGCGCGTTGACGAACGCCACGCCGGCGTCGATCGCGCACTGGGCGTAGAACTTGTCGGCCTCCTCCGAGCCCACCGGCAGGTAGGACACCAGCACGTCGACCTCGGCGTCCTTGAGCGCCTTCACCACGTCGACCGCCTCGGCGTCGGAGACCTCGATGGTGTCGGCGTAGTACTTGCCGATGCCGTCGAGGGTCGGGCCGCGCTGCACCGTCACGTTGGTGGGCGGCACGTCGGCGATCTTGATCGTGTTGTTCTCCGAGGCGAAGATCGCCTCGGACAGGTCAAAGCCGACCTTCTTGGCGTCCACGTCGAACGCGGCCACGAACTTCACGTCGCGGACGTGGTAGCGGCCGAACTTGACGTGCATCAGTCCGGGCACGGTGCTGTTCTCGTCAGCGTCGTGGTAGTACTGAACGCCCTGAACCAGCGAAGACGCGCAGTTGCCGACGCCGACGATGGCGACCCGTACCTCCGTCTGCGCCTCCGGCGCCCCCAACGGCTTGTGCTCACTCATAGGGCGTTCTCCTAACTCCATAACCTGCTGTGTCTCGGGTGATTCGGACTTCTGTGGGAATTACGTTTGCTCGGAGAGGCCGGGCATCGCCCGCTCCGCAGCGATCAGCTCGTTGAGCCACTTGACTTCGCGCTCACTGGACTCGAGCCCCAGTTGATGCAGCTGACGGGTGTAGCGGTCGAACGAGCTACTGGCCCGCGCCACTGCTTCACGCAAGCCCTCCCGTCGTTCCTCGACCTGACGGCGGCGTCCCTCCAAGATGCGCATCCGCGCCTCGGCCGGAGTCCGGTTGAAGAACGCCAAGTGCACGCCGAAGCCGTCGTCGGTGTAGTTGTGCGGCCCGGTGTCGGCCACCAGCTCACCGAAGCGACGACGACCCTCGTCGGTCAGCTGGTAGACGCGCCGGGCCCGCCGGACCGGGGTGCCGGCCGGAGCGGCGTCCTCGGCGATCAACCCTTCGCCCTGCATCCGTCGAAGGGCCGGGTAGAGCGAACCGTACGAAAATGCCCGGAACGCGCCGAGTAGACCGGTCAGGCGCTTGCGCAACTCGTAGCCGTGCATCGGTGACTCGATCAGGAGTCCCAGAATGGCGAGCTCCAGCAATCGATTCACCTCCCCGGGGACTGATTTGCACGGACTGTTACGACGGTTCGACGCCTCGCGGAATCGTATCGTCTCGATATATTCGCCACAACACCACCTACTGTTCGTTCGTTATTCGTCATGGCGCGCGGGAACCACGTCCCGCTGCGTGAACAATGCGCTAGGACGGCAGATTGAGCTGCTTGATGGTGCCGTCACCTGCGAAGACGATGTAGCCGCCACCGTAGTCGCTGGAGACATACAGCGACAGCGACAGCGCGCCCGGGGTGGTGGGGTCCTTGGCGGGTTCGACGATCAGGTAGGTGGTCGTCACGTCGGCCGGCTTGATGTGCAGCGTCTGGGGTGCGCCGCGCATGATGCCCACGGCCTTCGCCACGTCGAACTTGCTCAGATCCGCCGGCACCGGTCCGTCGGCGCCGTTCCTGGCCGAGCTCGTCGGATCGCCCCAACCGCCGCGGTATGTGTAGGTCAGGATGCGCCGGTCGTCCGAGGGGTCCGGCCGGTCCAGGACCGCGTACGTCGGATAGATCACCAACCGGTAGCCGACGGTGTCGCCGAACCGGTTGCGCGCCTGCTCCAACAGCCCGGTCAGGCCGCCGACCGAATGCAGCTGGGTCGGCGGGGTGAGGACGACGGCGCCGACGCCGTCGGGTTTGGCCCCGGGATCCGCCGGCGCGCTGGTGAAGCTCAGCGGCGACGGCGTGTTGCCGTACAGGCCCCACCCGATCCCGACGCCCAGCAGCACCGAGACGACGAACGCCGCGGCCAGCACTGCCCAGCTGTTGCGCTCCGGGAGCCGGGGCGCCGCGACGGCGGGCGGCGTCAGTGCAGTCTCGGTTTGCAGGTCGCTCACCAGCGACTGGAGGTCGCCCAGGGTCACCGCCTTGGTCGCGGCGCCAACCCGTTCGCGGTGCTCCTCGGCCGACAGCTCGCCGTCATTGAGGGCGTTGTCCAGGGCGGCGCACGTCTCCTGCCGGTCGCTGTCCTTGGCGCGCGTCGCCGCCGTTTTCCCGGCCGTGGGCGGCGCGCCGAGCCGTTTGGGCACGGGGTTGATCGTAGAAGGCCCGCGCCCGCTCGGGTGCGGAAAGCCCGCGGGGTTTTCCGTCCGCCGACCCACAACGGTTTGGTTGCGTATCGGTGCTTGGGATGGCGACGTACTCTGGTGGGCGTGCGACTGCAGCGACAAGTGGTGGATTACGCGCTTCGGCGGCGCTCACTGCTGGCCGAGGTGTACTCGGGCCGCACCGGCGTGACCGAGGTGTGTGACGCGAACCCGTATCTGCTGCGCGCCGCCAAGTTTCACGGCAAACCCAGCAAGGTGATGTGCCCGATTTGCCGCAAGGAGCAGCTGACGCTGGTGTCCTGGGTCTTCGGGGAGCACCTCGGCGCGGTGTCGGGGTCGGCCCGCACGGCCGAAGAGCTGGTCATGCTGGCGACCCGTTTCGAGGAGTTCGCGGTCCACGTGGTCGAGGTGTGCCGCACCTGCAGTTGGAATCACCTGGTGAAGTCCTACGTCCTGGGCGCGGCGCGCACCGCACCTCCGCCACGGGGCAGCCGCGGCACCCGAACGGCGCGCAACGGCGCCCGCACGGCCAGTGAATAACGAGGGACGCCACAGCCAGTCGTCCGGTGACGAGCGTGCGCCTGTGGCTGGGCGAGTGGGCAACGAGGACAGCGGCGACCGCCCCGGGGTGGGCGCCGAGGCGCCGCCGGTGCTTGGCCGCCGTCGGCAGGCGCCGCCCGACGACCGCCAAACCACGGTCTTGCCGGCGGTAGTCGACGACCGGTCGCCGCGGGGCCGCCCCGACGCCGGCCGGCCCGCGCCGAGCGGGCCGCCGCCGATGCCCCCGCGCCGTGACCCCCTCGAGGAGGTCAAGGCCGCTCTCGACAGTCGTGGGGCCAAGCCCCCGCGACCCGACGGCCCCGGCCTCGGCGGTGGCCCGCCGGCCGGCCCGCCCCCACCCGGCGGTGGTGGGCCCGGCGGACCGAGCGGTCCAGCGCCCAGGCCGTGGAACGACTGGAGTTGGACGCAGCGCATCAATTGGCTGTGGGTCCGGCGGGGCGCCTACCTGTGCGCGGCCGTGCTAGTGCTGTTGCCGATCGTCACCTTCGGCATGGCCTATTTCATCGTCGACATCCCTAAGCCGGGCGACCTGCGCACCAACCAGGTGTCGACGATCTTTGCCAGCGACGGCTCGGAGATCGCGAAGATCATTCCCCCGGAAGGCAACCGAGTCGACGTCAACCTCAACCAGGTGCCGGTACCGGTACGCCAGGCCGTCATCGCGGCCGAGGACCGCAACTTCTATTCCAACCCGGGCTTCGACTTCAGCGGCTTCGCCCGCGCGGTGGACAACAACCTGTTCGGCTCCGGCGACCTGCAAGGCGGGTCGACAATCACCCAGCAGTACGTGAAGAACGCGCTGGTCGGTTCGGCGCAGCACGGGCTCAGCGGCCTGATGCGCAAGGCGAAGGAATTGGTCATCGCGACCAAGATGTCGGGGGAGTGGTCGAAAGACCAGGTGCTGCAGTCCTACCTGAACATCATCTACTTCGGCCGCGGCGCCTACGGCGTCTCGGCGGCCGCCAAGGCGTACTTCGACAAGCCCGTCGAGCAGCTCACCGTCGCGGAGGGGGCGCTGCTGGCGGCGTTGATCCGGCGGCCGTCCACGCTGGACCCGGCCGTCGACCCCAAGGGCGCGGTGGCGCGCTGGAACTGGGTGCTGGACGGCATGGTGGAGACCAAGGCGCTCTCGCCGAGTGAGCGGGCCGCACAGGTGTTTCCGCAGACCGTGGCGCCCGACCAGGCGCGCGCGCAGAACCAGACGACGGGGCCCAACGGGTTGATCGAGCGTCAGGTCACCAAAGAGTTGATGGAGCTGTTCAACATCGACGAGCAGACTCTCAACACCCAGGGTCTGCAGGTCACCACCACGATCGACCCCAAGGCGCAGCAGGCGGCCGAGAAAGCGGTCTCGAAGTATCTGGACGGCCAGGATCCCGACATGCGCGCGGCGGTCGTCTCGATCGATCCGCACAACGGCGCGATACGCGCCTATTACGGGGGCGCGGACGCCAACGGCTTCGACTTCGCGCAGGCCGGGCTGCAGACCGGGTCCTCGTTCAAGGTGTTCTGCCTCGTCGCCGCGCTCGAGCAAGGCATCGGACTGGGTTACCAGGTCGACAGCTCGCCGCTGACGGTCGACGGCATCAAGATCACCAACGTTGACGGGGAGAACTGCGGCACCTGCAACATCGCCCAGGCGCTCAAGCAGTCCCTGAACACGTCGTACTACCGGTTGATGCTCAAGCTCAAGGGCGGCCCGCAGGCCGTCGCGGACGCCGCGCACCAGGCCGGCGTCGCGACGAGCTTCCCGGGTGTGGATCACACCCTGTCCGAGGACGGCAAGGGCGGCCCGCCCAACAACGGCGTCGTGTTGGGCCAGTATCAGACGCGGGTGCTCGACATGGCCTCCGCCTATGCGACCCTCGCTGACTCCGGCGACTACCACCGCCCGCACCTGGTGCAAAAGGTGGTCAACTCCGAGGGGCAGGTCCTGTTCGACGCGGGTAACGCGGACAACAAGACCGACCAGCGGATCCCGAAGGCCGTCGCGGACAACGTGACCGCGGCCATGGAACCCATCGCCAGTTATTCGCGCGGCCACGCGCTCGCCGGCGGCAGGAAGTCGGCGGCCAAGACCGGCACCACCCAGTTCGGGGACACCACCTCGAACAAGGACGCCTGGATGGTGGGCTACACGCCGTCGCTGTCGACGGCCGTCTGGGTGGGCACCGTGAAGGGGGACCAGCCGCTGGTCACGGCGTCGGGTGGGCCGGTGTACGGCTCGGGATTGCCGTCGGACATCTGGAAAGCCACCATGGACGGTGCGCTGAAGGGCACCCCGAACGAGTCGTTCCCCAAACCGACCGAGATCGGCGGTTACGCGGGTGTTCCGGCCGCGCCGCCGCCCCCGCCGCCCCCCTCGGAAACCGTCATTCAGCCGACCATCGAAGTGGCCCCGGGGATCACCATCCCGGTCGGTCCGCCCACGACGATCACCGCGCCGCCGCCGGCGCCCGGCGGTGGGCCGCCGGGCGGTTTCGAACCGGGCGTTCCGCCGGGCGGCCCGCAAGCCCCGCCCCCGGGACAGTGACCGAGGCCCCGCCGCGCAGCGCCCCCATCTCACCGGTGCGACTGGCCGCCGATCTGCGCAGCGTCGGCAATCGCGACTGCCCGAGCCGCACTGACTCGTTGGGGGCCGCCCTGGCCGAGGCGGTGGGGGGTCCGGTGGGGCGGCACGCGCTGATCGGGCGTTCCCGGGTGATGACGCCGGTGCGGGTGATGTTCCTCATCGCGCTGGTGTTCCTGGCGCTGGGTTGGTCGACGAAGGCCGCCTGCCTGCAAAGCACCGGCAGTGGCACCGGCGATCAGCGGGTGGCCAACTGGGACAACCAGCGCGCGTATTACGAGCTGTGCTACTCCGACACGGTGCCGCTCTACGGCGCGGAGCTGTTGAGTCAGGGCAAGTTCCCCTACAAGTCGAGCTGGATGGAGACCGACGCGGCCGGCGTCCAGCAGATCCGCTACGACGGCCGGCCCGCGGTCCGGTACATGGAGTATCCGGTGCTGACCGGCATGTATCAGTACGTGTCGATGGCGCTGGCCAAGACCTACACCGCGGTGAGCAAGGTCGCCCCGCTGCCCGTGGTGGCCGAGGTGGTGATGTTCTTCGACGTGGCGGCCTTCGGGCTCGCGCTGGCGTGGCTGGCCACCGTGTGGGCTACGGCCGGATTGGCCGGGCGCAGGGTGTGGGACGCCGCGCTGGTTGCTGCCTCGCCGGTGGTGATCTTTCAGATCTTCACCAACTTCGACGCCCTCGCAACGGCGTTCGCGATGGCCGGGCTGCTTGCCTGGGCGCGACGCAAACCGGTGTCGGCGGGCGTGCTGATCGGGTTGGGCGCCGCCGCCAAGCTGTACCCGCTGCTCTTCTTGGGGCCCATGCTGGTCCTCGGCATCCGGACCGGGCGCCTGCGCGCGCTAGGCCGCACCGCGGCGGCGTCCGCCGTGACGTGGCTCGCCGTCAATCTGCCTGTGCTGGTGCTGTTCCCGCGGGGGTGGTCGGAGTTCTTCCGGCTCAACACCCGGCGCGGCGACGACATGGACTCGCTCTACAACGTCGTCAAGTCGTTCACGGGCTGGCGCGGGTTCGATCCGAAGCTCGGATTCTGGGAGCCGCCCACGGTGCTCAACGTGGTGGTTGCGGTGTCCTTCGTGGCCTGTTGCGTGGCCATCGCGATCGTCGCGCTGACGGCGCCGCGGCGGCCGCGGGTGGCGCAGTTGGTGTTCCTGGTGGTGGCGGCGTTCCTGCTCACCAACAAGGTGTGGAGTCCGCAGTTCTCGTTGTGGCTGGTGCCGTTGGCCGTTCTGGCCGTCCCGCATCGGCGGGTCTTGTTGGCCTGGATGACGATTGACGCGCTGGTGTGGGTGCCCCGCATGTACTACCTGTACGGCAACCCGAACCGTTCGCTACCGGAGCAGTTCTTCACCACCACCGTGCTGGCCCGTGATGTCGCGGTGATGGCATTGTGCGCGTTGGTGATTAGGCAGATTTACCGCCCGGACGAGGATCTGGTGCGGTGGGGCGGTCGCGTGGACGATCCGGCGGGAGGCCCCTTCGACCGGGCGCCGGACGCCCCGCCGCGGTGGTTGCCGGACCGGTTGCGGCCGGCGGCCTTGCGCCGCTCGGCGACCGCCGAGCGCACCGCGGAGAGCGCAGAAGTCGCCGCGTCGGTGGCGTCGGTTTCGCCTGACCGGTAGCTCGATCGCGGGTGCTGCGCCGCGCGCGGGATGCCGTGCGCATTTCCGGTAGTCCCTCCGGGGCAACGTTTTTATCGTCAAAGGCACGGTGATCGCCTCGTCGAGGATTCACACCGACGTAGAGCAGATGGGTGCAGTGCTTGGCCAACGAACGTCAGAGCGTCAACTTGCGCCGGCTGGGCTACTTCGTCGCGGTGGCGGAGGAACTCAGTTACGCGCGCGCGGCGCGGCGCTTGCGAATAGCGGGACCGTCACTGTCCCAACAGATCAAGCTCCTGGAGGGCGAGCTCAAAGCGCAACTGTTTGAGCGCAACCGGCATTCGGTCACCCTTACGCCCATCGGCTCCGCGCTGCTGCCGCAAGCGCGCGCGCTGCTCACCCACGCCGACGAATTGAGCAGGCGCGTCCGCGATTTGGGATGCACGCAGACCATTCGCCTCGGCCTGGTCGACCGCTGCCGCCCAGAGTGGATCGAGCGGTTGTCGCGGGTGGCCTCGATCAACGTCGACAGCTGGGTGATGCCGTCGCACGCCCAAGCCGCCCGGGTGGCCGCCGGCAATCTCGATCTGGCGATCTGTCACGTCGACAGGGCCGATCTGCAGGCGCTCGGCCTGGCCGCCCACCTGGTCGAGGTCGATCCGCTCTACGCGATCGGCGCCGCTTCGGACATCGCTCCGACGCGGGCGTCGAGCACCGCGGTGTTGGTCGATGCCGACACCAGCAGTTGGAAGTCGTGGAATTCGTTCGCCGAGGAGTTCGCCCGCGCTACCGAGGCGACGATCGTGAACATTGAGGACGGCGGCCTGACGGGCCGGGCGTTCCTGCATCACGCGCGGCGGGCGCGCCGGCCAACCCTGAAGGCACCGAAGGGCGCGTTCGACTCGCTACCCAAGGACATGGTCAAGTCGAGGATCGTCGACCCGGTGCCGATATGGACCTGGTCCCTGGTGCGTCGGCGCGCCGACGAACGGCCCGCGGTGCGCGCCGCCGTCGAGGCGCTGTCGCGGGGCGTCATGGCGCCGGAGACGCGGTCCGGAAGGTATTGGCTGCCTTCAGGCGACCCCCATACGCAGGTGGCGGCGGTGGCAGCCACCTCATAGCCGCTCGGCCGGATTTCTCCGGTCGGCCCGCTGTCCGGTAACCTGGTGCGGTTGCCGACGCAGGCGACCCTCCTGCCGCGGATCGACCGCGGCCGTCAAGACCAGAGGAGGTGGTGAGGTTTCCATGCGTCCATACGAAATCATGGTCATTCTTGACCCCACGCTCGACGAGCGCACCGTTGCTCCGTCCCTGGAGACGTTTCTCAACGTCGTCCGCAAGGACGGCGGGAGCGTCGACAAGGTCGACATCTGGGGCCGCCGCCGGTTGGCCTACGAGATCGCCAAGCACGCCGAGGGGATCTACGTGGTCATCGACCTGAAGGCAGAGCCGGCGACGGTGTCCGAGCTGGACCGCCAGCTCAGCCTCAACGAGTCGGTCCTGCGCACCAAGGTGATGCGCACCGACAAGCACTAACAGCCGTGGCCGCGCCGTGGACCCGCCGTGGGGTGCAGCTGCGTAGGCTCGGCGAGGCTACGCTCATGCCATTCACCGTCGGAGACGCGGACCCAGGAGGAACTTGTGGCTGGTGACACCACTATCACCGTGATCGGAAACCTGACCGCCGACCCCGAACTGCGGTTCACCCCGTCGGGGGCCGCGGTCGCGAACTTCACGGTGGCGTCGACGCCGCGCATCTACGACCGCCAAAGCGGCGAGTGGAAAGACGGCGAGGCGCTCTTCCTGCGGTGCAACATCTGGCGCGAGGCCGCCGAGAACGTCGCGGAGAGCCTGACGCGGGGGTCGCGGGTGATCGTTACCGGCCGGCTCAAGCAGCGTTCGTTCGAGACCCGCGAAGGTGAGAAGCGCACCGTCGTCGAGGTCGAGGTCGACGAGATCGGGCCTTCGCTGCGCTACGCGACGGCCAAGGTCAATAAGGCCAGCCGCAGCGGTGGCGGTGGCGGTGGTGGCGGCGGCTTCGGCGGCGGCGGCGGTTCCCGCCAGTCGGCCCCGGCGAGCAGCGCCCCGGCTGATGACCCGTGGGGCAGCGCGCCCGCCTCGGGATCTTTCGGCGGCGGCGACGACGAACCCCCGTTCTGACCCGAACACACTTCACAGACAGTAAGAGGAAAGAAAGACAGACATGGCCAAGTCCAACAAGCGGCGTCCGGCTCCGGAGAAGCCGGTCAAGGCACGCAAATGCGTCTTCTGCGCGAAGAAGGGGCAGAACATCGACTATAAGGACACCGCGCTGCTGCGCACCTACATCAGTGAGCGCGGCAAGATCAGGGCCCGTCGAGTCACCGGTAACTGCGTGCAGCACCAGCGCGACGTCGCCATCGCGGTGAAGAACGCCCGCGAAGTGGCGCTCCTGCCCTTCACCTCCTCGGCGCGGTAGCCCCGACGCCCAACCGAAAGACGAAACGATGAAGCTGATTCTCACGGCTGACGTGGACCACCTCGGTACCGTCGGCGAAACGGTTGAGGTCAAAGACGGCTACGGCCGCAACTTCCTGCTCCCTCGCGGCCTGGCGATCGTGGCCTCGCGAGGCGCGCAGAAGCAGGCCGACGAGATCCGCCGGTCCCGCGACACCAAGGCGGTCCGCGACCTCGAGCACGCCAACGAACTCAAGACGGCCATCCAGGCGCTGGGTCCCGTCCAGCTGCCGGTGCGGACCGCGGCCGACTCAGGGAAGCTGTTCGGTTCCGTGACCGCCGGTGACATCGTGGCCGCCATCAAAAAGGCCGGCGGCCCGAACCTCGACAAGCGGATCGTGCGGCTGCCCAAGTCGCACATCAAGGCCGTCGGCACCCATCCGGTCGCCGTGCACCTGCACCCCGACGTCGACGTGGAGGTCGCGCTCGAGGTTGTCGCCGCGAGCTAAGGCACCGACATTTGCTCGTATCCGGCGGCGGCCAGCCTTGGCCGCCGCCGGACTTCGTTGTGCTGCGTCAGCGTGCCCATCGCGCTCCGACGCCGATCGCGGACGGCCGCCCTGGCGAACTATTTCTGGGGTGTATTCCCGGAGGTCCCGTTACCCGGGCGTAACGCTGGGAAAACGTCGACGCAAGCCAACACGCCCGGCGCGGTAACCTGCGGCGACACGCCGAGGAGATTCTTGTCCACACGATTTTCCTGGCGTTATATGGCCCGTATCTGCAGCTATGTCCCGGTCGCTCAATTCGTTCCACAGGTTCTCCACAACCCGCTCAACACCGGTGTCGACGGTAATGCACACGTGATGCACAAGTTCATGAACAGCGCCCCCTTCACCTCGTAGCCAGCAACGTCTAACGTCGTCCCGGCGCCGGGCTTGCGGGTGCTTTGAGGACACAGTGTCGGCGCAGTGTTTTACGCTGAAGAATAGGTCTATCGAATGTATGTTCGGATGCGTATCGGGGGAGAAGGGGCGCCATGGCGGTCGTCGATGATCTGACGTCTGAGTCGTCGCCACCCAGCGAGGACTTCGGCCGTCAGCCGCCGCAGGACCTGGCGGCGGAGCAGGCGGTGCTGGGCGGCATGCTGCTGAGTAAAGACGCGATCGCCGACGTGCTGGAGCGGCTGCGGCCGAGCGATTTCTACCGGCCAGCCCATCAGAACGTGTACGACGCCATTCTGGACCTCTATGGGCGGGGGGAGCCGGCTGACGCGGTCACCGTCGCCGCGGAACTCGACCGCCGCAACCTGTTGCGCCGTATCGGCGGCGCCCCGTATCTGCACACGCTGATTTCGACGGTGCCCACGGCCGCCAACGCGGGGTACTACGCGACCATCGTCGCCGAGAAGGCCCTCCTGCGCCGGCTCGTCGAGGCCGGCACCCGCGTTGTGCAGTACGGCTACGCGGGCGCCGAGGGCGCCGACGTGGCCGAGGTGGTGGATCGCGCGCAGGCGGAGATCTACGAGGTCGCCGAGCGGCGGACTTCGGAGGACTTCGTCCCGCTCGAGGACCTGTTGCAGCCGACCATGGACGAGATCGACGCCATCGCCTCCAACGGCGGCGTCGCGCGCGGCGTGCCGACCGGTTTCACCGAGCTCGACGAGGTCACCAACGGCCTGCACGGCGGGCAGATGATCATCGTGGCCGCCAGGCCCGGTGTCGGGAAATCGACACTGGGATTGGATTTCTTGCGGTCCTGCTCGATCAAGCACCGCTTGGCCAGCGTCATCTTCTCGCTGGAGATGAGCAAGTCCGAGATCGTCATGCGGCTGCTGTCGGCGGAGGCGAAGATCAAGCTTGCCGACATGCGCTCGGGTCGCATGAGCGACGAGGACTGGACCCGGTTGGCGCGGCGAATGAGCGAAATCAGCGAGGCGCCGCTGTACATAGACGATTCCCCGAATCTGACGATGATGGAGATCCGCGCGAAGGCGCGCCGGCTGAAACAGAAGGCCGACCTGCGCCTGGTCGTGGTCGACTATCTGCAGCTGATGTCCTCGGGCAAGAAGGTCGAGTCGCGGCAGCTCGAGGTGTCCGAGTTCTCCCGCCACCTCAAGCTGTTGGCCAAGGAACTCGAGGTCCCGGTGGTGGCGATCAGCCAGCTGAATCGCGGTCCCGAGCAGCGCACGGACAAGAAGCCGATGCTGTCCGACCTGCGCGAGTCGGGATCGTTGGAACAGGACGCCGACATGGTGATCCTGTTGAACCGACCCGACGCCTTCGAGCGCGACGACCCGCGCGGGGGCGAGGCGGATTTCATTCTCGCCAAACACCGTAACGGCCCTACCAAGACGGTCACCGTGGCGCACCAGCTGCACCTGTCGCGCTTCACCAACATGGCTCGGTGATACGAGTCTTTGCGCCCGGTAGAGCCTCGTCCGGAGTGCGCCGTGGCTTCGACCGGGGAAGCGGGATGTGTGCGAAAGGCAATGTGAGACAAGATATGAGACGCTGCGACCCGGTATAAGGCCCCGGGGGAGTGGCGAACAAAGGGGTGTCTCGTTTCTTTAAAACGAGAGACCCCTTTTCATTCCGTCGCGCCGCTACCCCTAGGGCTTGCCCGTGGGGACGCGATGATGAGCCAGGATGTGTAGTGCTCGACGACTTCTCCGCCGAGTGAGCGAGCGCCGGCGGTCGCTTCGTCGACTTCTTCAGGTGACCAGTCGCTGAATGTACTGAAGAGGCCATGAATCTGATCTGCGTTTAGGGCGGTGCTCCACCGGTAGGCGCAGATGTCGTCAATGACGAAAAATCCGGTCGATCTCAGCTTGTACGCGGTCGCGTCGACATCTTCGGGTTTGCCAGTGCGCTCGGGTGTCGGTCGACGTGCCACGATCTTCTGGATAACGGCCCGAAATGGGCTTACAGCCACGGAAGGATCACCAAAGACACTGCGCCACACTAATAGACGTCCACCTGGCTTGAGCCAACGATCGATCTTTGGTGCGAGCACATCGAGGTTCATCCAGTGAAAAGACGTCGCGGCAACGACGAGATCGAACACTGACTCACCGAAATCGACGTCCTCAGCTCGTGAAGTCAACAGTTGAGCGTCGGGGTGGGCTGCGGCAAGAGCGGAAGCGAGCTGGCGACCCGGTTCGACCGCGACGACCTCCATGCCTTCGGCGAGTAACGGGCCGGTGGCTTCGCCGGTTCCGGCCCCTAGGTCGAGCGCGCGGCGACCATGCCCCACCAAACCGGTGTCCTGTACCCGCTGCCAGAGATCAGCGGGGTAGGGCGGCCTGAATTTCCGATAGAGATCGGACCGATCGTTGAAATGCATTGGGTCGGGCACCTAGCCAGAGTAAGTAGCCTGGCCACGCTCGCCCTCGATCGCGCGCCAAAGAGAACCTTTTGAGGCAGATCGGCGAGACAGGATGTGATCGACCTCGTTTCTCTAGATACGAGACGGCGCAAGCTTGCGCGACGGTATGAGAAGGTGGCGGAATACGAGCGGCGCGTTGCGGGTGCGGGGGCGGATGCGCTGATGTGGCCCGAACACGCTTGCCGCCGGACCGAGTTCGTTCCGATCATCGTCTGACAGGAATACCGTCATGGTTCCCAAGATCTCCGTCATCGGTGCCGGCCTTGGCGGCCTAACACTTGCGCGTGTCTTACACGTCGCGGGCGTTAGTGCCACGGTCTATGAAGGTGAAGCCTCGCCGAGTGTTCGAACGCAAGGTGGCCAGCTAGATCTGCACGAACATACTGGTCAGCGTGCGCTGGACATCGCGGGGCTCACTGAGCAGTACTGCGGCATCATCCATCGCGGCGGTGGTGCTCGGCGGGTCTATGACACCCGCGGCAATGTACTGGTCGAGGTTCCTGACGACGGGTCGATGACGCGTCCTGAGGCGCTACGCGGTGACATTCGCCGCATCCTCCTCGAATCATTGCCCGACGATGCTGTGCAATGGGGCCGAAAGCTCCTGTCGGCGAACCCCATAGACGGCGCTGGGCGACATGAACTCGTGTTCTCCGACGGCTCACGTACGCTCACCGATGTCCTTATCGGCGCTGACGGGGCGTGGTCCGCTGTGCGCCCCCTGCTGTCCGATGAACAGCCCGCCTATGCGGGGCTGAGCTACATCGACACCTACATGTTCAACGCAGATCGGGAGCATCCAGAGGTCGTCGAGACCGTCGGAGACGGCGCGCTCTACTGCGTTATGCCTGGCAAAGCACTACTGGCGCATCGCGAGGTCGGCAATGTGGTCCACACATACGTGATCTTGCGCCGCACCGTCGACTGGTTTGACCAGATTGACTTCACGGAGGCGATCACCGCCCGCTCTCGAATCGCCGCTGAGTTCGACGGCTGGTCCCCAAGGCTGACAGCGCTGATCCTGCAAGGCGACGGATCGCCCGTTCTGCGCAAGATTCATCAACTTCCCGACCGCCACCGTTGGAACCGCACCCCCGGCGTGACCCTTCTTGGCGATGCCGCGCACCTCACCGTCCCGGGAGGCGACGGTGCGAACCTTGCCATGCTCGACGGTGCTGAACTCGGCGAAGCCCTTGCCACGCACCTGCAACAGCCCGAAGTGGCGCTAAAGAAGTATGAAGAGATCGCTTTTCCGCGCAACGAGGCAGCCGCCATCGCCGCGCACCAGACAATGGAGACGATCTTTGGCACCGGCGCACCGGAGGGGGTGATCAAACTCTTCAAGGAAGTATTAGCCCGGCAGCGAACATAACTTCGGCACAAGACAACCGGCCGGCTTCGACCCTCATCAGCCGTTGAAGGCGAGTCCGCGCTCCTTCGCTGGTCTCACGCGAGGCAGGATGTGAGCCCCTCGCTTCTCCACGAATGAGACGCCGAGCGAGACGTTTAGCTGTGTTGGAGAACCCGTCGCACCTTGGCGTCGTCCTCGGTGTCTAGCGAGGCGGTCAGGATGACTATTTTGTGCTCGGCGTCGCCGGTGGTGAGGATGTCGCAGTCGACGGAGATCTCACCGGCTGTGGGGTGACCGATGATCTTGTGATCCTCGACGTGCGCCCACGATGCCCGATTCCCACAGAGCGGCGAGGCGTGGATTGCCCGCGGTGAGGTGTCGGATGAGAGTGGTCAATCGTGCGCTGTGGGCGAAGCGTCCGTGGCGCGCCGCAGATCGGACACGACGGCGATCTCGAGTGCTTCACGACCGGGCGTGCTCGCGGCCCAGCACAGGCCCGGTCGGCTGTCATTGGCGGGCAAGGTCTCGCGGGCGAAGTCCGCGCACATATCGACGAGATCGCGATTCCGGCGTCAGCGAAAGCCATTGCACCACAACGCAACACGTAATGCGGCACGGCTTGGTCGTTGCTCCTCGTGTTCGTTTTGTGCAAATCCCCCAAGGTTGCGAGGCAGGAGAGCTGCGCGTTAAGGGACAGCAGGTGCCTGGGACTTGCAGGGGAATGCCTGTGGGTTACGAAGAGCTGAGTTGGCTCGCCAAGTGGGGTCGGCGCAGAGGGTGGTTTTCGTGCCAGCACTGCGATGGCCGGCAAAGCGAACGTCAACAAGCCACGAGTACAGACCGCTGGGCTTGAAACCCCTACTTACAGCCCGTACCGTCAGCACACGGGTTCGATGTGACCCGCCGCCCGCGCCGAGACAAGTTCGGTGAGGTGAACACATCGCGATCGGTCACCACCGCAGTCATCTACCAGCAACGGTGCCTCGACAGCTCAGCAACGCGGGCACTGAATTGCACACCCGCACCCGAAACGTAGGTGAAGTGATGGATCTGACCCTTGACGACGCCAAACGCGCCGCCCGCGTGCTGCGCGACCAACTGCCCGACAGCGATCTCACCCATTCCAGAACGCTGGAGATCGTGGCCCAACAGCTCGGTTTCCGAGATTGGAACACCGCCGCGGCGCGGCTTCCATCCCGGCGGGGCATGAGCGCACCAGTGCCTGTGCTCCGTAGCCTCGACGAGGCCCGCGCCCGCGAGTTCTACATCGACTATCTGCACTTCAACGTCGAATGGGAACACCGCTTCGACTTCGCACAATCAATCCTCTACATGCGGTTGCGCCGCGACCGGTTCGTCCTCGACCTGTCCGAACACCACGGCGACGGCACCCCCGGCTCAACCGTGTGGGTACCGGTCAGCGATATCACCGCACTGCACAAAGAACTCCACGCCACCGGATACGAGCGGATCAACCCCGGCGTCGACGTCGACTCGCCGGGCGGGCCCACCATGGAAGTCATCGATCCGTTCTCCAACACGATCCGCTTCTGCCAAACCACCGCGTAGATCCGCGAGTCGTGGCGCTGAAATCGGCGGGGTAGCTGAGGAACCTCGACCGCCCCGCCAAAGGCGCCGGCGGTCCCGCCCCGATGAGTCGGGACCGACTGACAGGTCTTTCCTTGGAGAGCAGATCGAAGGGGTTTGTGTTCCATGTCGATCGAGCAGTCTTGGCCGTTGTTCCTGTGACCGACTTGGAGAGGAGTCGCCGCTGGTATACAAATCGCTATTTGGGCGCGCGCGATAACAATCCTATGCCGAATGTCGTTGAGTGGCAGGTGGTTCCGGGTGGATGGGTACAGGTCTTCGTGGACGAGCAACGTGCTGGCTCAACGTCGCGTCGTACGTTCACCACATGCTAGCCAAAGCCCTTCGGCGCGGACTTAGTCACTCATTTCACTGTGCGCACGCGGGCGGCGAGGTCGTCGCCAAGGCGGTTTGCGGCAAGTCGCGTGACTACGGCGTCCTGCGTAGGTCGGCGAGCGAGTCTCTCAGCCCCCCGTCGAGGCGGATTTGCACGGCGGCCACCACAAGCATTATGGCCGCAGTCAGGAGGTGCACTACTCCGTCGGTGACGTTGTGCGGGAAGGTGAACACGTAGGCGACCCGATGAGAGAAGAACGCCCAAATGCCGGGTATCGCACCGGATATCGCGGCAAGAATCAGATAGAGCACCGCCCACGACTTTCGCAGCGAGAACACCAGGCCCGGCAGGAATAGTGCAAGGCCTGCGACGGCGTGCCATCCGTTGTAGTCCATGCCGAGCAGTTGAACAGTCTGCGCGTCGGCACCCGTCGCGAAGCTTGGTTCGATGATGAGGCCGATCACCGCCTGGATGACATGAAACGAACAGATGATCAGTAACCCAACTTGAGCGACACTCCACTTCACGATGCACCTCCTTGTGCCGGGGAGTTGGAAGCAGATACTACGCTCGGTAGTAGCAAGGCTCAAGGACGCGACGATCACCGCCTCGTGGTCGGTCACCCCGGCGGCGCGCCGGTGAGTCATTACGCCTCGAAGCCGCCGACGAACTTGAGCGCAACCGCTTAGTTCGGCGCAGGGGGGCGCCGGCTGACCGTCGGCTTAATGAACTCGAACTCACCGCCCGCGGTAGGCGCGCGGTCGACGAGATCAAGGTCGCCGCCGACCACACCACCGGTGCGCTACCTGCGCGACTCCCGATATGACGTCCAGGTGGTCACCACGTCGGCGCGGCGCCGGCTGGCGACGAACAACTCCTTCACCTACTGCAGCTCGCTACGAGGCCACCGGCGCGGGTGGGCGAGCGAGCGTGTGTGTCTTCATCTGCCCCAGGGAGTCACCAAGAGTCCAAATCGCTACACCGAGCAGCACCAGGTCTTTGAGCAGGAATTGCCCGGGTTGCGCCGAAAGGACCGGTACGCCGGCGGCATGGGTCATCACGACGCCGGGGGTGGTGAACAGAAAGCTGATCGTGCCCAAAAACAGGACTACGGCCAAAGCGCTCCCGGCGGCAGATGCGCTGGGCCAGACCGGGCGCAGCGCAATGAGTAGCGCCGCAAGGATTTCCATCGTTCCCAGTCCGCGCGCGACGGTAGTGACGCTGAATACGTCATAGATCCAACTCATCAGGGGGCTGTGCTCGATGAGGACACGAGCCTCCATCTTGACGAATTTGCCGAACCCGATCCAGGCCAACACGACGACCAAGCCGTACCGGCTGACCAGGTTTCCTACCCGTTGCACGCTGACAGCCGATTTTTCTATGTGGGTGGCGACGGAGGTGACGATCATGGGCTGGGCCTTTCTTGAGGGACACGGTGATTTCTGACGGTGCACGATGCCTGACCGGAGGTCATGGGCGAAGGGCGATTGGGGCGTGCTGCGGTGTGGCCTGGTCATCTGGTCGTCTGTCGGTGGCATCGCCCATGAGCTGAACGCCGCAAGTTCGTATCCTCGTCGCGCCTTCAAGGTATTCGGCGGTCGTTTGCTGATGATTCGATGAAGAAGTACTCGCCCGCCAAAACCCGACCGTCAAACTCATGCCCTCCTGACAGCTGGTGTCCGAGGGCAAGCTCGACTTCGGGTTTTGGGCGGTTATCGGCTCTGCCCTTGGATGCGCGGTGATGCCACCCCGCGGGGTAACGGCGGGCCTCGATGTCTGAAGTTTCACTGAAGATCGTCGGCGAAGCGGTGCCGACATAGCCGCCGGGCGCAGGGAGGTGCACGATCAAGGAATGAGTGGTGACACAGCAACGCATGATTTGCGCGCGCTGGTGGTCGACGACGAAGTGCCGTTGTGTGAACTAGTGGCCAGCTATCTCAGGCGCGAAGCGTTCGAGGTGTTTGCCGCTCATGACGGACGGCACGCTTTGCACATGGCCAAGGACGTGGACCCGCACGTGGTCATCCTCGACATCGGACTTCCGGGCCTCGACGGACTGGAGCTGTGCCGGCAGTTGCGGACGTTCTCCGATGCCTACGTCGTCATGTTGACCGCCCGAGACGCCGACGTGGACACCATCATCGGGCTCTCGGTCGGCGCCGACGACTATGTGACGAAGCCGTTCAGCCCTCGCGAGCTGATCGCGCGGGTGCGCGCGATGCTGCGCCGACCCCGCCTAAGCCCCGCGCCCGACGTGAACCACACCCAGCCGGCCGCGCCGCCCAGGCGGTTCGGCGCGCTCAGCATTGACGTCGATAGCCGCGAGGTGCACCTCGATCAGACACCGATCCTATTGACCCGCACGGAGTTTGACGTGCTGGCGACCCTCTCGGCGCGTCCACGCACCGTGCTCACTCGCCGACAGATACTTGACGCGGTGTGGGGTGAGACTTGGGTGGGCAACGACAACCTCCTCGACGTGCACGTGGGGCATCTGCGGCGCAAGCTCGGCGACGACCCTGCCCACCCTCGATACGTGATGACCGTGCGCGGCGTCGGCTACCGCATGGGCGTGGGCTGATGTTCAGCCGGCTGCTTCGGGATCCGCCGGGGCCACGAGCCCACAGCCGCCACGGCATCGGCATGCAGCTGCTGGTGTCGAACTTCACCGTCGTCCTCGTGGGCGTCGCCACCACCAGCGTCGTGGCAGCTATCGTCGGCCCGCCGATGATCCGACGGCTCATGGACCAGGCGGTCGTTCCGGGCCTGCACGGCAACCATCCGTACGAGCACGCGTTCCGCGAGGCGACAGCGCTGTCGGTCGGAACCGCGGTGGCCGTCTCCGCGCTCGCCACGCTGACTCTGAACTGGTATTTGAGCCGGCGCGTCCACCGCTCAGCGACGGCTTTGTCCCGTGCCGCGTTCGCGATCGCCGACGGTCGCTATGACATTCGCGTCCCGCCGCCCCGATTGGGCAGAGAGTTTGACGATGTCGCCGCGGCATTCAACGCGATGGCGCGACAGCTCGGAGTCGCCGAGGACACCCGTCGCCAAATGCTGGCGGATCTGGCCCACGAGATCAGGACACCGGTAGCAGTGCTCGAGGCGTACATGGAGGCACTGGAAGACGGCGTGCGGCACCTCGACACCGAAACGATCGACATACTTCGCGACCAAACCCGCCGGCTGGCCCGGTTCAGCAGCGATGTCCGGGCGCTGTCGGCCGCGGAAAACCTCGCCACCCACATCGAGGCGAACTGGCAGTCCGCGGCGTCGCTGGTCGCCACCTCCGTCGCGGCTTTCGCACCGCGCTTCCAGTCCAAAGGCGTGTCCTTGACTACCGACGTCGCCAGCGATCTGCCCGCACTGTGGGCCGACGCCGAGCGGTTGGGACAAGTCCTGGACAATCTGCTTGACAACGCGCTGCGCCACACGGACCCAGGCGGTCAAGTCATCGTGACCGCGCGCGCAGGACGCGGCGTGACAATCGCCGTTGCCGACTCCGGTGACGGCGTCGCCCCCGAGCAGCTGCCGCGACTGTTCGACCGGTTCTATCGCACCGATACCGCCCGCGACCGCCAGCATGGCGGCGCGGGAATCGGCCTGTCCATCGCCAAGGCACTCGTCGAAGCGCACGGCGGCCATATCGAGGCCCACAGCCAAGGACCGGGAACTGGTTGCACCGTGACCTTAACCGTGCCGGCGGATACTTCGTCCCGGCATGCTGTAGGCATCCACAGTCTGCAGCCGAACACTGTTGGTAGCCGTGGCTCATAGATCTGCTTTTGGCGATGGAGCGTGCAGGTCCCAGTCGTCACAGTGTCAAGCGCCTTGATCATCGGCGTGCTGGGACCGAATCGCGGCGCCGCAACGTCCATCAGCTTTCGCACTAAAGTGCCCACTCCTTTAGCCGCTGTCGCGTGACCGTGCAAACCCAGTTCACCGTATCGACGGAATCTGTTGACCCACTTCGATGCACATGACCGTGATATCCCCATCTCAGCGGCAACGTGTGCGATCGGTCGGGTTTGACACCGATGAACCAGTCGGCGCCGCCCTTCTGCGGACAGGGGTGCGTGTCTATGGGTGATTCTTCGTATGGGCTGGTTTGAGGAAGGAGGGATAGACGCCGTTGTGGGCGGATTAGGGCGAGCAAGGGATGGGTCGCCGGATTCGCAGTCAGCGCTACGCCGCCTCCGAACGGCGATATCGCGGAGCTTGTGTTAGCAAGAAGTCGGACTGCCCGATGTATGAAGGTAGGAGTGCAAGACCTTGGCTTGGCGTCGAAGGCGGTTGGCTGCCTCGTGTTGGCGCATCGAGCGGTGATGCTGTGCCTGTGTCTCGTACTCCCGTAGGAGGTCTCGAATGATCGCGTGGACGTCTTGCATGGCCAGTTCGCGTCTGGGCGCCTCGGTTGATCCGACACCGGGAGACGAGTGGGCGACCGTACCGTCGCCAGATCGCGGCGACTGTGCTTCCGGTTGGACGGCTTCGGCGTTGTCGATCGCGGCGATCATTATTCGTAGGACTGAGATAATCTCCGGTTGACGTGATTTGAGCGCGGTGCGAAGGTCACGGCTTACTTCTTCGCGGAAGACCAAGGGATCCTGCGTGTTTCTCACGGTCTCGCGCCTTCGTTCAGGAAGCTATGAAGGTCGTCGCCGTCGTCGAACAGGCCGTGACCCGCGCCGGCAACTAGATTGATCGATGCTGCAGGCTGCAGACGCCTCAAGCGTGCGGCGGTGTCGTGCGAGTTGAGCATGCGGTCTCGCGCACCCAGCACGACGGAGAGCGGCGCGGTGATGGCTCTTAAGTCTTCGTCGCGAAAGACGGGCAGGGTGTCGCGGCGGGGTCGATAGTTGCGTTGGATCAGCAGCATGTAATCGATGACGGGGTCAGGAATGCAGCCGGGCCCAAGCGCGATCCGCAGAGCGAGGCGCGTACCGGGCTCGCCGAATGGCATAAGGGCCAGTGCTGCGAAGACGGCCCCGTAACGTTGGCGACCGATACCGCCCGGGGCTCGCAGCGCCAGTCGTTCGACGCGGCTGGGCCGGCGGATCGCGTAATCCGTGGCCAGCCAGCCACCCAACGACACCCCTACGAAGCCGGCGGCGTCGACGCCCAGCTCGTCAAGTAGGTCGTCGAGCCATAACGCATATGCGTCGGAGTCAAGGGGCGGCCGAGATGGTGCGCTCAATCCGGGCTCACCGACGAGGTCGATCATGTACAGCCTATGAGTGAGTGACCACCGCGACGCATCGGCCTGCCAGATCGCGCTGTTGCTCCCGGCGCCGTGCAGCAACACCACTGGTGGAGCATCGGTGGGTCCGCAGTCCAGGACGAAGGTGTCGCCCTCGCGGGTGGCGACGGTGCGTTGCCGCAGCGGCACTGCCCAGCGTTGAAGGTGCTCGCGGTAACTGAGCTCGACGGTGTGCTGGCCATGCGAGGAACGGTAGACGTCGGCGCTCACTTGTCGCCCTGGCGTGTCAAGGCGCCGATCAATCCGATGACGGCCGTCGTGGATTCTGGGTCGCCGACGACGAAGACGGTGAGACGGCAGGCAGATTCGTCATACGTCGAGTGAATATTGAGCTGTCCTGGTCGGTTTGAGTTGCTGATCGCTGCAGCGGCGAGATGTGTGGTAATGCGATCCATCGTGAGGCGGTCGGCATTGTCGATGTGCACGACGGTAGAGACGTGAGCGTGTGGACTACTCGCCGGCTCGTCGGTGACCACGCCGGCGAAGGCCTGCAAGTCCTGTTCGGTGATTCGGTATTGCTTGCCCATGCGCACGGCCGGTAGGCGGCCGTCACGGACGTACCCGCGTACGGTTCGCACGTGCAGCCCGAGAATATCGGCCACCTGCTCAGCCGAGTACACAGCAACACTCACATACGTAAACTACCTCATTCATCCCTATTACGCTGATCTTACGGATGGATACGGATGTATTCGTGGCGTGCGGATATCCGCGTCCACGGTGTGTGGCTCAAATCATGGACAGGGTTGGGCGTTCCCGACGTCCGAAGGCGTCGAAGCTGGACCGGCACGAGGGGCTTCGAGAATTGGAGCGGTTGAAGCTAACGGATGACTGGTCGCCCGGAGCAGATCGCCGAGTGGTTTCGGCGCAGCTTTCCCGATGGGCCCGACTGGTAGATCTCCCACGAGGCGATCTGCCGGCACCTGTACGTCTCGACCTGGCACGCGCTGACCGGGGCCGGGAGGTGTTCGAGCACGAGTGCATCGCACAGGCGCCGGGGTTCGACGAACAGCGACAAATGGAACCGCTTTCCTTCGCATTGGTTGAATTGCGCCCACCGAGCGAGGCCCAAAACCCTTGTGCGCCTAGCTATATGCAAGCAACCGCCGGGCGGGGTGTCGAAACTCAATGGCACAGGCCAGGTCCTGCACCCTGCCGCGTTAATCGATCAGCAACGCGACACCGGTATCGGTAACGTCGATGCCGACGGAGGATAGGTCGGCTACCAGGATGTCAGCGTCGGCCAGCTTGGTCGCGTGGTGAGTCGTCATGACGGCGAGGACTTGCGCCCCAGCGGCCCGCCCGGCACCGACGCCTGCTGGCGAATCCTCCACGACCACGCACTCGCCGGCCTCGACACCCAATGCGGCGGCCGCTTTGAGGTAACTCTCGGGGTTCGGCTTGCCATGCGATACGTCTTCTGCGCCGATCATCAATCTCGGCGCTGGGAGTTGCGCCGCCGCCAAGCGAGCAGCCATCAACGAGCGGGGCCCCGATGTCACCGCCGCCCAGTGGGTGTAGGGCAGGGCATCAAGCAGTCGGCGTGCCCCCGGTAACGCCACGACACCCTCCACATCAGCCTGCTCTTGTAGGGCGAGTAATCGGTTTGTGGCTGCGGTTCGATGGCGCGGCGCGACGAACTCCGCGACGGTGTCCTCGGTCCGCCTGCCGTGGCATACCTTGAGGACGTCCTGGTAGTCGACGTCGTACTCCTCGGCCCATGTACCCCAAGATTTTTCGACCGTGGCGGTCGAGTCGACCAGAGTGCCATCGATGTCGAACAAGACCCTCTTGCCATGCAGCACCGCCATAGCCAGCACACTAACGGGGCAACACCCGCCTGCGCAGGCTGTGTCACTGCCCACAGTCGTTACCCGAATTGTGTTAGGTCACACAAAGTTTGGTTGAAACCCGTGATTTGGCGCCTCACACGCAGCGGAACCTGGTCCGTGAGGCGTATGCGATCGTTTGCCCGTAACGCGCATAGTTGCGGCGGATTCGACCCTCGCCAGTGGCGCACATGGACTGTCGGCGGCAAGAGTCGCACCTCAGCCGGCCGGCACGCAACGGGGTGAGCAAAGCGGTGTGGCCTGTCATCGGGCTTGCGGGCTTTTGCTGCTCGGCGCGCTGGGGAGCGATGCAAAGGTTCGTAACCCGGAGGATTTAACTTCCGTCGGCGAAATAACATCATATTGCATAGTTTGATACCATGCGTTTAACAATTTTTTGGGCTACGCCTGCCGCTACCCGACGACGCCGCGTCAGGCGCGTGAAGCGTGCGTAATGGAAGGATTGTCGGTGCCGACAACAGCCACCCAGCGAGCACAATACGAGTTCATTCATGAGACTTTGCAGCACGGAACCACGGCTCTAAATTTCACATTGTCACTGTTGGAAAAAAGCTACAAATTCCATTTCCCGAAATATTCCAGCAACGTGCGTGCAACTCTGCAGGACGCCTGTAAGCACTTGCTGGCAGCAGATAATGGACGTGAACTCTACCAAGCGGCCGGAGAGGTGCACGAAAGATTTTTCGCCGCCGGTGGAGACGGGTCGTGGTTCAGCGAGGGCTACTCGGCGTACAAGTCACGGCGTAAGCCAGTGCAGGATTTCGAAAATTTCGCAGACGCTATCAGCGGCAGCTCGGTGCTGGATTTCGGCAGCGGCCGCGGCCACCTAGCTGCACTGATCGGGCGCGCCGGCTTTGACTGCTACACCACCGACGTCATGGACTACCGTGGCCCGGAGGCCACTCATCTACCGTTTCGACAGATGGCTTCGCCCGTCGACGTCCCCTACGCGGACGACATGTTCGACAGCGCGATTGTCAAGACCGTCCTCCATCATGTCGACGAGCCCCACGTAATTCCGTTGCTGAAGAATCTGCGGAGGGTCGCGCGGCGACTGATCATCGAGGAAGACACTTATGGCGTTTCCGACATGCCGTTGAAGGTCACGGCCAATCAAAGCGAGCTAACACAGTTCAACAAGCTTGAGGAAAGCGTTCAATTTCAGGCACTCGTGCTGATTGATTTCTTTGGCAACGCGGTCGCTCAGGGTCTCATCGACATGAATTTCGGGTGCCAGTTCAAGCGCGTTAATGAATGGCATTCGATATTCAACAGCATAGGACTGCGCGTCGTCGATACCCACGTCGCAGGCTTCCGCTCAGGCAATGTCCACAAAGCCTGTCAAGTTCGCTTCGTTGTCGATCGCGAGGAGTCGTCAGTCAAAGCCTAGGCAGTGCCGGTTTGGCGATCTCGGCGGCCACTCGGCGCACCGTTTGCGCTCTAGTCCCCGGTGTCGGCGAGCAGGGTGATGAGGCGTGGTAGCGCGGGGTGAGCGGGTTCGCGCCAGATCAGTTCGACCGGAGCCAGTAGAGGCAGGCTGAGGGGACGGACGACGATCCCGGAGGCCGGCACATGCTCGGTCATCGCCGGGGCGACCGGTGCCACGCCGTGACCCGCGGCGACGGACCGAAGCATCGCTTCCGGGGCGTTGATCAGGTCCGGTTGCGTGAGCACCTGGCCGGGGCGAGTGGGGCCGGCGGGGAGCAGGTGGCACATGATGTGGTCCCAGATGCCGGGAAACAGGTCGCGGGGGAACATCACGATGGTCTCGGCAACCAGGTCGGCGACCGAGATCGCTTCCTGTGCGGCAAGGGGGTGACCGGCCGCCAGCGCAAGCCATACGGGTACCTCGCAGAGGCGAGTCCCGGCCAGGTCTTGGTCTTGCGTGGCGCGGACCCACACGATCGCAGCGTCGATATGCTCCTTGCGGATTGCGCGGATCGCGTCGCTGTCGGTGTTCGTGGCGATGGAAACCTCCAGGCCGGAGTCCGGTCCGGACAGGTGGCGCAACCGCTCGCCCACCACGTGCTCCACGGCCGGCGCAATCCGCAAAGTGAGGTGCCGGTGGTTGCCGTCGGCGCACCGTACTTCGTTGCAGGCCCGTTCGGCTCGGGCCAGCAAGACATAGGAGTGCTCGAGCAGCACCTCCCCGGCTGGGGTGAGGACGACGCTGCGCGGACTACGTTCCAGCAAGGCGACACGCAGGTCTCGTTCCAGGGCCTGAATCTGTTGAGACAGCGACGGCGCAGCGATCCGCAGCCTGCGGGCTGCCCGCCCGAAGTGCCGTTCCTCGGCCACGGCAACGAAATACCGGAGCTGTCGGAGCTCCATACCCAGTCACGTTAGACCCCGACTGATGTCCAGAAGGAACCGTGTCCTGATCGGCGCGTTTAGGGTCGCCACGGCCGGGCACTTCCGTGGGGCGCAGGTCGCCGCACGACGAAGCTCCGCAGGATGGCTTCTGCGACCAGCATCCGCAGGCTGAGCCCACCGCCTGGACGGGTGACTTTCGGCCGAGAAATCCGACTGGTTCACCGCCCGGTGACTAGTTGCGTCGCGCCTCAACAACCGCGTTGGCGATCAGTTCGGCCTGGACCATCCTCGCTGCAAAAACCGTTCCCAGGAGGCTCACCATGAAAGCGATTGTGTACGACGGACCCCGCCAGGTCAGCGTCAAGGATGTGCCGGACGCCAAAATCGAGCGGCCCACCGATGTCTTGGTGCGGATTACCGCCACCAACATCTGTGGCTCGGATCTGCATATGTACGAGGGCAGAACCGATTTCGAGACTGGCCGCTCGTTCGGTCACGAGAATCTAGGCGAGGTCGTCGAAGTAGGCAACGGCGTCGACAAGGTCAAGGTGGGTGAGCGAGTCTGCTTGCCGTTCAACGTCTCCTGCGGGTTTTGTAAAAACTGTGAACGAGGCTTCACCAATTACTGCTTGACCACTCAGCCGGAGCCCAACATGGCCGGTGCGGCGTATGGTTTCGCCGACATGGGACCGTGGCAGGGCGGGCAGGCGGAACTACTGCGGGTGCCCTACGGCGACCACAACTGCCTGCGGTTGGGCGAGGATTCGGTCGACAAAGAGACCGACTACGTGATGCTGGCCGACATCTTTCCAACGGGCTATCACGCCACCGAGTTGGCTGGGGTAATCCCTGGGGACTCGGTGGTCATCTACGGCTCGGGACCGGTCGGCCTGATGGCGGCGCTGTCGGCAACCATCAAGGGCGCGTCGAAGGTGATGGTGGTCGATCGCCATCCCGACCGGTTGCGCCTCGCGGAGGAGATCGGCGCCATTGCGATCGATGACTCCAAGGTCGACCCGGTCGAGTTCGTCCTGGACCAGACCATGGGTCTGGGCGCCGACCGGGGCTGCGAGTGCGTGGGCTACCAGGCGCACGACCCGCAGGGCACCGAGCATCCCAACGTGACGCTGAACAGCCTGGTCAAGTCCGTACGGTTCACGGGTGGCATTGGCGCGGTCGGGGTCTTCGTCCCGCAGGATCCTGGGGGCGCGGACGAGATGGCCAAGAGGGGCGAGGTGGCCTTTGACTACGGGCTGCACTGGTTCAAGGGCCAAACTCTGGGCACCGGACAGTGCCCGGTCAAGAAGTACAACCGCCGCCTGCGCGACCTGATTGCGGCCGACAAGGCCAAGCCGTCGTGGATTGTGTCCCACGAGCTGCCCCTAGACCAGGGCCCGGACGCCTACCAGCACTTCGACAGTCGAGACGAGGGCTGGACGAAGGTCGTGCTGCACCCGAACGGCTCGCACAAGCAGAAGGCCGGAGCAGGGTCTCGCTGATGCCTCGTCCCCCGCTGCCCGGCACGGGCAGCGGGGCGGCCTGCCACTCGGGCACGCCGCAACTTCTCATCGAAAGGATCCACATGTCAAACGAATTGGGCGGTACGCGGGTCGCAATCCTGGCGGCAGACGCCACACGGCCAGCCGGCGCGAGGAGCGGCTCATGAGCAACCCGATGAGCAGGATTGCGCAGGCTGGTCTTGACGGCGCCGGCCAGCTGATCCACCAGCTTCAGCGCCGGCTGGGCAGCGACGGCGATGGCGCTGCGGACCCCGAGCCACGCTCGCGGTGGCGCAGCGTGACGATCAATAAGAGTCCGGAGGAGGTGATGCCGGACGGTCGGGTGCCTGACCCGCTCGCCGCGCTCGGTGACCATGTCGAGGTCAAGGTCCGCAAGGCTGCGGGAGATAAGGGTACCGAGCTCGCCGCCCGGCTGCGCCAGCCGGAGCCCAGCGGCCTCGGCTCGGTCGGGAAGCGGATGTCCGGCGACGATCCGCGCCAGCAGGTGCGTGCGGCGCTGCGCCAGGCCAAACAACTCATCGAAGTGGGTGAGGTGTTGCGGATCGATCCGACACCGCACGGCGCCCGTAGCGCCGCCCCAACCGGCAAGCTCGTCGACTTGGCGACCCGCCGCGCGGGTGGGGAGGGAGTGCTGTGAAGGCCCTCTGCTGGACCGGCGTCAACGAGACCTCTGTGGAGACCGTTGACGACCCGAAGATCCTCAATGACCACGACATCATCCTGAAGGTCAACCTGTCGACGACCTGCGGATCGGACCTGCACCTGCTGGGCGGCTACATCCCGACGATGCGGGCAGGGGACGTGCTTGGCCACGAATTCATGGGCGAGGTGGTCGAGGTGGGCTCGGCCGTCCGCAACCACCAGATCGGTGATCGGGTCGTGGTCTGCTCGTTCATCGCCTGCGGACAGTGCTGGTACTGCCAGAAGGAACTGTTCTCACTGTGCGACAACGGCAACCCGAATCCCGCACTGACCGAGGCGATGTGGGGGTCGGCGATCGGCGGCTGCTTCGCCTACAGCCACGCCCTCGGCGGCTACGCCGGCAGTCACGCCGAATACATCCGCGTGCCGTATGCCGACCACGGCGCGTTCGGCGTGCCGGACGGGGTGTCTGACCTTGCGGCGCTCTTCGCGTCCGATGCCGCCCCGACGGGATGGACCGGCGCCGACGGGGCCGGCATCGCTCCCGGTGACATCGTCGCGGTCTGGGGTGCCGGCGGGGTCGGGCAAATGGCCGCGCGCGGCGCCATGCTGATGGGCGCCGAGCAGGTTGTCGTCATCGACCGACTGCCCGAACGCCTGGCACAGGTTCGACAGCACATCGGTGCCGAGACGCTCGACTACACCCGGGACAGTGTCGTTGCCCAGCTGAAGGAGCGCACCGGTGGTCGCGGTCCAGACGTGGTGATCGAGGCGGTCGGCATGGAGGCACACAGCAATGGGCCGGCCTACCTCTACGACCAAGTCAAGCAGCAGCTACGACTACAAACCGACCGCCCCACCGCCCTGAGGGAGGCTATCTACGCGTGCCGCAAGGGCGGAAGCCTGTTCATCCTGGGTGTCTTCGGCGGCGTCGTCGACAAATTTCCGCTCGGCGCCATCATGAACAAGGGGATGGCGGTGCGTGGGGCGCAGCAACACGGGCAGCGCTATATCCCCAGGATCTTGCAACACATCGCCGACGGCGAGCTGCACACCGAGCACCTCGCCACCCACGTCATGCCTCTCGAGCAAGGCCCGACGGCGTACCAAATGTTCAAGAACAAGACGGATGGTTGCGTCCGCGCTGTCTTGCAGCCGGCCGGGTGAGACACCTGCTGAGCTTGCGTTGGCGACTGTCGTTACAAGCACTCTGATGGAAGAAGGTGAATCATGACTGTTACCCAGACCTCGGTGTCCCTCGACGATGCGCAGCGTGTCATCGCCGCCGGTGTGGCCAAGGCCGAGGAGATCTCCTCACCGTCCAATATCGCGGTCGTCGACGCGGGAGGCAACCTGGTCGCCCATGTCCGGATGGACGGCGCCTGGATCGGCAGCATCGACATATCGATCAATAAGGCGTACACCGCGCGAGCGCTCGACATTTCGACCGAAGAGCTGGCAGCAAACGCCGCGCCCGGCAATCAATTCTACGGAATACATGTGTCCAACCGAGGACGGATCATGATCTTCGCCGGTGGCATCCCGCTGCAACAGAGCGGTCAGATCGTGGGTGCGGTCGGTGTCAGTGGAGGAACGGGGGACCAGGACAGCGCTGTGGCGCGGGCGGCCGCGAAGGTGTTTGGTCCGTAGTCGATTTCGGCATCGGCTCGGCCGCTCCTATCCCTTTGTCGAGCGTCACAGCTTGCCTCCCCGGCATGACCGCTCGCCGGCGTCCCTCCGCCGGTTGCCGATGGTGCAAATTGCGCGCGGCGGGAGCGCGGCTGCGGTCGGCGGCAGTCACGTGCTCAATCCCCACCAGGCCAGGGCGGTCGTCGCGGGCGCAACGCACAGCATGCTTCACGCGATCCACACGCTAGGACTGCTCATGACCGTGGCGCCGCTGGCCGCCGCCGTCTTTGCACTGGTGTTGCTCCGCCCGGCGGCCGCACGCTAACGCGCCACTCGGCACGCCTTTGACTCGGACAGATGATCACGTTGAATACGCTGCACGGAGCGGATTTTCGGCGCGAGGCACTCGCTCGCTGAATCCTGCACTCGGTAGGGAATGACGTGGGCGCGAGGTCTAGGCCGTGGAGGTGTCACACACGGCACAGCGGCGCGAACTCCTGCACGCTAGCGCGCCGGCGCCTCAGGCGGCGATGAGCCGGATCGGCAGATGTTGGTGGCGGTGGATGATGTTGTTGACCTCCCACGTCGGCCGTGCGGTCGCCTCGATGCGTTCGACCCGGTCGAGCAGGGCCTTGAGCATGGCGGTCGTTTCCAGCCGCGCCAGTCCTTGGCCGGCGCAGGCGTGGGCGCCGTTGCCGAATGCGAGGTGGCGTCCGGCGTCGCGGGTGATGTCGAAGACGTCGGGACGGTCCCATTCGCGTTCGTCGCGGTTTGCCGAGGCATACATGACCAGCACACGGGCACCGGCGGGAAGCTGCGCACCGCCAAGAGTGTTCTGGTGCAGAGCCTTTCGCGTGAACCCGCGCAGCGGGGACTCGTAGCGCACGACTTCGTTGACCGCGTTGGGGATCAGGCTCGGGTCGGCCTTGAGTGTCTCCCATTGTTCGGGGTGGGTGGCGAACAGATAGATCGCGTTGGAGATGGCGCTGATCGTGGTGTCCAGCGACGGCGCGATGTAGTCGATCAGCAGGGGTGCCACGTCGTCGGCAGCGAGAGTGCCGTTGTCGGCGGCGTCGAGCAGCTCGTGGGCCATGCTGCCCGGTAACACGTTGCGGTCGCGCACGATGCGACGTGTGAAGCGCAACATGTGCAGGCTACGAAGCACCGCCTTGAAGGCCTGCCAGTTGGCCGGGCCGAGGATGTCGAAAGTCGCTGCGGCCCAGGCGAGTAGATGGCCACGTTGATCGCGCGGCCAGCCGACCAGGTCGGGCACGACGGCCAGGGGCAGGGCGGTGGCCAGGTCGGTGACCGCGTCGATAGTGGCTCGCCGAAGCGCGGCGTCGACGATGGTGTGGGCCTGCTCGTCGACGCTGTCGCCCAGTGCGCGTAGGGCGCGCGGCATCAATCGGTGGGCGACCAGTTTGCGGCGCCGATCATGTTCGGCGCCGTCGCTGTTCAGGGTGGTGCCGCGCGACAAGCGGTTAGCGACTGGATTGGCCGCCACCCCGCTTCCCGACAGATACCGGTCGTCAGCGCGCAGGGCGGCTTTGCATTCGGTGTAGCGCGGCAGCGCATAGAGGCGATGGCGCGGTAGCCACACCACCGGTCCGAGGTGACGTAGCTCGCGGTAGTGCGGGTACGGGTCGAGAATGGCTGATCTGCTGTAGATGTCGGGTCGGTAGACCGGCACGTCCGTTCGCTGGTGGAACATGACCTATGTCCTATTCGTCGTACGCGCCACGCAACAGCGACGGCGAGGGCTGGTCGGGCAGAAAGACCGGGAGGGCGAGGCACTGTGCGTTCACGTCGCGACCGGCGGACATGACGGTGCGGTCGGGGCGTACGACGGCGGCCGTGACATGGTGGCGGTCCAACCAATCGGCCAGGTCGGTGCCCGGCGCGGCCTGCACGGTGCGCGCGCCGCGTTCGTCGACGAGGCGTTGCTGCGCCGGTGTCAGCGCTGCGGCGGTGATCACTCCGAAACCCCAACCCAACTCGTCGTCGAGACGCCGCCGGTTGTCGATCAACGGGTTCGGGCACAGGCTTCCCGCGATCCGGCGGGTGGCCCACGTCCGCCGCACCATGCTCGAGGAGCGCAGTGGCGGAGTCCGGGAATCGGTGATCTTGGCGCGCAGGCCCGGCACCAACCGAAGGCGGGGTAGCACGAGGCGCCGGGCAGCTGTTCCTAATGTGCCGCCGGCAGTCATGGCGCGCCCCATGTTGCGCGCCAGGGCGATCATGTAGCGAGCATGGGGTGCGCGTTCGGTCTGGTAGGTGTCGAGCACGCTCGGCGGCAGATGACCGTGGTGAACTCCGGCAATCTTCCATGCCAGGTTCGCGGCGTCACGCAGCCCCGCGCCCATGCCCTGGCCGATGAACGGCGGGGTGAGGTGCGCGGCGTCGCCGAGCAAAAAGGCGTTGCCGCGGCGCCAGCGGTCGGCGATCTGGGCGCGGAAGGTGTACTCGGTGACCCGGATGAGCTGCAGGTCGGCGTCGTCGACGCCTCGCGTCCAGGGCGCGATCAGGGGGCGCAGCGCCCGTAAGGTCGCATAGTCGTCGACGGACTCGTCGTCTCCCAGGGGAAACTCCCAGCGGTAACGGGTGTCGCCGATGCGCATGTAGGTGCCCGCGCGCCGGCCATCGCAGACCTGGTGCACGCCGTCCCACTGACGGAGATCGGCGGGCGTGGCGATGTCCACGACCAGCCAGCGTTGATCGAATTTCAGGGTGCACATGGTGGCGCCCACCGCGTCGCGCACCATACTGTTTGCGCCGTCGCAGCCCAGCAGGTAGTCGGCGGTGATCAGCGACCTGCGGCCGGACATGCGGTCCGCTGCCGCGAGGCGCAGCCTGCCCGTGGCATCGGTGGTGACGTCGAGGACTTCGGTGTCACCGCGAAAACGTGCTCGCGGGTAGCGCGCGAGGTTGCGGCGCAACAGCTCTTCGAGTTCGGGTTGGTCGAACATGTTCGCCGCGGGAAAGCCGTTGCGGGTCAACGCCGTATCGCGCTGGAACTCGGCGAGCACCGACAGGTCGCGGTCCACGAGGCGCAGCCCGCGGGCCGGTCGGGAGATGGCGGCGAAGTCCTCGGCGACACCGAGCCGAGCCAGGATGCGGTAGATCTCGTCGTCGAGGTGCACCGCGCGCGGCTGTGGGTACACCTGCGGCCACCGGTCCAGGACCAGGGTGTCGACGCCGCACTGGGCGAGCACGGTGGCCGCGGTCATGCCGGTCGGCCCGCCGCCCACGACGGCGACCGGCACGTGCTCGATGGCGGGGTCCGCTACGGACTCGGTCATCACACCTCGAAGGCCCAGTCGACGGCGAGATCGACCGGTGACTGGCACACGGGCCACAACAGTTTCGCGCTCATGCGCAGCGCACCGCCAGCCGTTGCGTGCCTAGGTCGATCGCACCGTCGTCGGTGGCGATCGAGGCTTCCACGACGTCGCCGTGGCGCAGGTACTTCGGGTTGTTGGCCTGTCGGGTGAAGAAGGCCTTCCACTTCAGCGCCGGGGGCAGCAAGTTGCCGATGAGTTCGATCGGCTTCGGGGGGGCGCTCAGCGCGGTGCCCACCGGGGTGCCGGTGAGGATGAGATCACCGGGGGCCAGGTGCTGGAACCGCGTCAGCGCCTGCAGGGCTTGCAGAGGCCGGTACAGCATGTCGCCTTCGACGAGTGCGTTTTGGCGCTCCTCGCCGCTGACCCGCAGCCGCAACCGTAGGTCGCCGAAGCGGGCCAGTTCGGCGGCGTCCAGAAGCACCAGCGCCGGCCCGACCGGGGTGAACGTCGGGTAGGACTTGGCCTCGTAGAACTGGGTTTGCGGGAGCTGAATGTCGCGGGCGGAGACGTCGTTGGTGATCGTCAGGGCGGCGACGTAGTCGGCGAGGTTGGCATCGGTGACAGTGGTGCCGACCGGAATGTCGCGACCGATGACCAGGCCGATCTCGACCTCGTAGTCGAGCAAGCGCACATGGGGCGGTCGCACGATTTCGTCGAAGGGGCCGATGATGGAGGCCGAGGACTTCCGGAAGAACGTCAGGGGCACCGCCTTGGGGTCCATGCCGGCGTCTTTGACGTGGGATTCGAAGTTGGTCATCTGTGCCACGACCCGGCACGGCGCGGTCACCGGCGACAGCAGCCGCAGGTCGTCGACCGCGACAGTCCCCCCGGCGGTGGTCGCCGCATCGATGGCCGCCCGGTCGGCGAGCAGGTCGGCGGTGCTGGTCGCGCTGGTGGAGATCGGTGCAGCGCCGGTAGGGGTGTGTACCCACCAGCTATCGCTGGTGCGCAGTACGGAGATGGTCATGAGGTTGCGACTTTCAGTAGGCCGATGAGGCGGTGGACGTCGAATTCGTTGTCGCCGCGCAGGGCGGACAGCATGGCGGTCACCTGGTGGCGCGCCGAGCGTGGGCTGGCGTCGAGGAAGTCCCGAGTTGCCGGGGGCCCCCACTGGGCCAACCCGGAGGCGGTGAACGGTGCCCAGCCCGGTTCGAGGGTGTTGTCGAACATGTCGCCGTCGGTGAAGTGCTCCACCAGGAAGCCTTCGGGATCGCGCCAGTAATCGAACAACTGGCTGCCCTGAATGTGGCGGCCGATGCCCCAGGACCGCAGGTAGCCGCGCTCGCGCAGGTATTCGCCGCCGGCGGCCAGCGCGTCGAGGTCACTGACCTCGTAGGCCGAGTGCACATAGCGGTTGGCCGGTCCCAGCGTCAACGCCAGAGTGTGGTGGTCGGCGGGCACACTGCCGCGGTCGCAACGGATGAAGCTCATCGTCGGACCGCGGTCGCGTTGCCCGGGAAAGAAGAGGAAGTCGCTGACGATCATGCCGAAGGTGTCCAGGTACCAGTTCAGCGTTTGCAGGTAGGTGGTCGACTGCAACACGACGTGACCGAGACGCTGGACCCGTGCGGGCATTCGCGGCGGCCGCACGGTCGCGTTGACCCGTTGATCGTCGGGACCGGTGTTGGACGCTTGCGAGCG
Source organism: Mycobacterium sp. E1214 (assembly GCF_001666755.1). Lineage (GTDB taxonomy): Bacteria > Actinomycetota > Actinomycetes > Mycobacteriales > Mycobacteriaceae > Mycobacterium. The sequence continues at coordinate 49,126 of NZ_LZJC01000030.1, forward strand.
CTGAGCCGGCAAGGCGGGTAATTCGTGCAGGCCCGCGACCACCTTGACGGCCATGCCGCTGGGGTCGCGCAACTGCACCGCCATCCCGCCGAGCGGCTCAGGCAGCCGGTAGACCGGCGCGCCGGTCCTGTCGGCCAGGCGGAGCACGTCGACTTCACCGGTGGCCTGCAGGGCCAGTCCTGCGAAGCGTGTCTTTGACGCGCGCCGCAGGATCACGCACGGCGCACCCGCTGAGGTGCCGCGCAAGTGCAGAGTCTGCGGTTCACGGAGGGCGACGCCGAAGCCGAAGGCTCGGGCGAACGCCTCCGCGCGCAGCAAGTCGGGTTTGTCGAACTCCAGCCAGGCGATGTCGGCGACCCGGATGATCGGGTCGCGGGCGCGGCCGGGATGCTCCCCGCGTCGCGCGCCGCGGTCGCTGTGCAGGTTCTGATGTCCGTCAGCGACGCGAGTGACCGTCTTCCACACGCCGAGTCACCGCCCTTCTCCTATAGAGTGACGAAATCGTCACACAAGACTGGATCCTCAGTCAAGGCTTCTGATGAAATCGTCACTGGTGAGGCGCGGCTGGTATTCTGCAGCTCATGCACGCGCCTGATCGTGACGCCCATGCGCCGCCAGACGCCCCCACCAACCGGCTGCAACGCCGCAAAATGCGCACCCGCGCCGCGTTGATCCGCGCTGCCCAGGGATTCATCGCCGAAGGCAGGCTCGCCGTGCCGGTCCTGGAGATCACCCAGGCCGCCGACGTCGGCATGGGTTCCTTCTACAACCACTTCGACACCAAAGAAGAACTGTTCGCGGCGGCCGTGACCGACGCCCTCGACGACCTCGGCGCGCTGCTCGACGGGTACACCGCCGCCATCGCCGACCCCGCCGAGGCCTTCACCACGAACTACCGCCTCACCGGACGACTGCTGCGGCACCGCCCGCGGGAGGCTTCGCTGCTGCGAGCCAACGGCAGCTCGCTGATCCTGTCCGATCGCGGCTTGTCGCCGCGCGCACTGCGCGACATCACCGCCGCGATCGAACAAGGCCGGTTCACCATCGCCGACCCCGAACTCGGCCTCGCCCTCGCCGGCGGGGCCATGTTCGGGTTGGGCACCCTGTTACACGAACGCCCCGACCGCGACGCCGAAGCCACCGTCGACGCGGCCACCGAAAACCTTCTGCGAATCTTCGGCATGTCTGCCGAACAGGCTCGTGAACTGTGCCAGAAGCCGCTGCCCGACATGTCCTCGCTGCACGCCTCGCCCGCCGACTGGCCAACGCCCATGCCACACGACGACACCACTTCTCGACCCACCTGACCCGCGGCGACGCGGTCCGGCCGGCCGGTTGGCTGCGGGCGCGAGGGGGGAGTCGTAAGGCGTCTTCGGGACGTGATGCGTTATCCGCTTAGGGAAAAAGCATCACGCATGGCGTGGATTGCGTGCTTGTCACCGTCAAAGCGGACACGGCGGAGGGCGGATCTGCGGGCGGCGGCGTCGCTGCCGAGGCGTGCGGTGATCAGGTCGGCGGCAGCTGCGGTAATGCCGACGCTTGGCTCGCCGTGAGCGCCGGTCAAATGACCGTCGGTGACGCCGAATTCAAAACGGCGGCCGTCGATATCGACGCGGTAGGTGGCGTCAAGGTCGGCGGCGACGGCCGGATTGAAGGGCAGCAGGAGGCCCGCGAGGAATCCGTTGAGCGGCGTGATGGCACTGCTGTCCATGGGGTCGAGCTTGTCGAGGCCGAAGAGGGCGACGGCCTGCACGATCGGGAGCACGCGCTGCCAGGCGGCGTCGGTCAGGGTGTACACCGTGCGCCCGATCGGCGCGGGTAGGTCGGTGCGGTCGATGAGGCCGGCCTCTTGGAGCTCTTTGAGGCGTTGCGCGAGCAGGTTGGTGGCGATGCCGGGCAGTTCCGCGCGCAGGTCGCTGTAGCGGCGGGGGCCACCGATGAGTTCGCGCACGATGAGCAATGTCCAGCGTTCGCCGATGACGTCGAGACCACGTGCGATGGGGCAGTTTTGGTTGTAGACCCTGGTCTTCACGGCAACTACTTTATCAACAACCCTACGTGGTTGATTTGTTTGTCTGACAGCTTTACTATCAACGTTCATGAGTTCCCGTCGCCCGGTTCTGCGCAATCGCCCCATCGCCGCGCTGGCGGTGATTTGCCTGAGTGTCTTCGTCATCAACGTGGACGCCACCATCGTCAACGTCGCCCTGCCGACCTTGTCGTACCAGCTGCACGCCGACACCGCGCAACTGCAGTGGATCGTGGACGCCTACACCCTGGTGATGGCCGGGCTGCTGTTGTCGGTCGGAAGCCTCAGTGACCGTTACGGTCGGTTGGGTTGGCTCATCGCCGGTCTCGCGCTGTTCGCGTTGACGTCCGCGGTTGCGGCGCGGGCGAATTCGGCGGATCAACTAATCGCGGCACGTGCCGCGATGGGTGTCGGTGCGGCGGTGATCTTTCCGACCACGCTGGGTCTCATCACCAACATCTTCACCGACCCGGTGCCGCGGGCCAAGGCTATTGGGCTGTGGGCGGCGATGGTGGGTGTCGGGGTTGCGGTGGGACCGATCAGTGGCGGGTGGTTACTCGAACACTTCTGGCGCGGTGCGATATTCATGGTGAACATCCCGATCGCCCTACTGGCCATCCTCGGCGGCATCCTGTTCGTGCCCCCCTCGCGCGACCCGAACGCCCCGCGCGTCGACGTGCCCGGGCTGCTGCTGTCCGCGGTGGGCATCACCACGCTGGTCTACACCGTCATCGAGGCCCCCACCTGGGGCTGGACCAGCCCCCGCGCCGCCACCGGATTTGCCACCGTCGCGGCCATTCTCGTGGGCTTCGCCCTCTGGGAGCGGCGCAGCACTCACCCGATGCTGGATGTCTCGGTGTTTTACAACCGCCGCTTCTCGGGCGGCAGCCTGGCCGTCACGGCGAGCTTTCTCGCGCTGTTCGGCTTCATCTTCGTGGTCACCCAATACTTCCAATTCGTCAAGGAATACACCGCATTTCAAAGCGGCGCCCGCCTGTTGCCGGTGGCCATCTCGATCGCGCTGACCAGCATTGTGGGACCCCGGCTTGTGGAGAAGATCGGCACCACCGCCCTAGCGGCCGGCGGACTCGCGATCTTTTCTGCGGGTCTCGCATGGTCTTCGACGGTCGACGCCGCAACCGACTATCCCGAGATGGCCATGCAAATGCTGCTCCTGGGCGGTGGTCTGGGCCTCACCATCGCGCCGGCCACCGAGGCCATCATGGGGTCCCTGTCCACCGAGAAGGCCAGCATCGGCTCCGCGGTCAACGACACGACCCGCGAATTCGGGGGCACCCTCGGTGTGGTCATCGCCGGCAGCGTCTTCGCGTCGATCTACAGCGCGCGCATCGCCTCGGCGACCAGCCTGGGCGGGTTTCCCGCCGCCTTGCACTCGGCGATCGGGCGTTCAATGGCGTTGGCGCACAGTATCGTCGGTCAGCTGCCGTCGGCACACGCCACTGAAGTCCGCGTTGCCGTCAACGATGCGTTCCTCGACGGCTACCGCGTCGCGACCCTGGTGTGCGCCGGGATCGCGGTGGGTGCCGCCCTCGTCGTCGCATGGCTGCTGCCCGCCCGAGCCGACCAACCAGCGACCACGAAGCCGACTGCTGACCCAGCGGACGTCCTGTCCTGACACTCGGGGGACACGAGCGCCTTGTCGCGGCCCCACAGCCTGACGCGCCCGCCGACCGCTACGTCACATCGAACCCAAGGAGAGCTTGATGAAACAACCCTTCGCCGAGAAGGTCGTGGTGATCACCGGCGCCTCCCAGGGAATAGGCAAGGCCATGGCGTTGGCTTTCGCCGGGCAGGGGGCGTCGGTGGTACTCGTCGCGCGGTCGGTCGGCCTGCTCGAGGATGTCGCACAACAGGTCCGCCGGCTCGGCGCAGTCGCGCTTCCGGTGCCGACCGACGTGACGTCGCCGGAGGCGGTCAGCGCGCTTGTCGCCACGATCATGGATCGATTCGGCCGGGTCGACGTACTGATCAACAACGCCGGCCTCGCCCGAGTCGGAGCAGTCGAATCCTCAACGTTTGCCGACGACGCGCGAGCCATCATGCAGGCCAGTCTTTTCGGAGCGATCAACGTGACTCAGCAGGTGTTGCCGGTCATGCGTCGGCAGGGCTCGGGCACGGTGGTCAATATGTCGTCGGTGATGGGCCGGAAAGCCATCGCCCGCTTCGGCGCCTACGGACTGGTCATGCACGCGATCTCGGGATTTTCCGACGCGCTGCGGCAGGAATTGGCTGGGACGGATATCAAGGTGTCGGTGATTTACCCGGCATTGACAACCACCGCCCTGCTCGCAGAGGTCGACGAGGAAGACATGCCGCCCGCGTTCCGCTACCTCACTCCGCTGTCGGCCGATGGCGTCGCCCGTGCCGTGGTCAGCGCCGTTCGCCGTGGCAAGCGCCGCACCGTGATACCTCCGATCGTCACCTTGCTGTTGGTCACCGAGGCGGTGTCGTCGCGCTTGGGCGACCTCGTCATCGAGGGGTTGGCGCGCCACCGCTGGTTCGGCTGGGTACTGGGCCTGAGCCGCGGGCAGACTTACCACCAGAGCCTTTCCACCAGTGGGGCTTCGATCGAAACGCCCGAACCCGCGCATCCCATCGACAACGGTTGACCGTCGACGACCGTCACCGGCGAGGCGGCGGTGGCTGGTTGGTCGCCACCCGAAGTTCGGCAGCGTCGAGGGCCGACCTGACGCGAATGTTGGTTCCGCGGCCCCGTCGTCACGGTAACCGCGGAGCCCTACGGATACCGACATCAAGTCATCGCGACGTCGCGACGCCCTCCATCACGTAGAAGTTCGCCGTCGAATTGTTGCGCCGAAAAGGAAGAATGGCTTGGTACTCGGCGGAGGCGTACCAGGTCTTGAACGCTTCCACGGAAGGGAATTCGAGGACGACCTTTACCGGGTATTCCCCCGGGCCGCCTTCGATGACTTCCGGGCTTTGCCCTGCTACGAGATATCTGCCGCCGTGCGAGGTGATCGTCTCGGCCACCCCGTCGAGATATGGCTGCATCCCGTGCAGGTCTCCCGGCTCCAGCTCGCAAAGCGCATAGAGCGCCATGACGTACCTCCTGAGTCGCTCTGGCAGCGGGGCGATGCGCGCGCTGGCAGGTGGGTTCTCTCTGGCGGACCGCGGGGGACGCCTCCTCCCACAATAGCGGGCTTGTTGAGTGAGACTCAATGAGTAATGTGGAGGGATGCGGAGGGTCGGTTGCTCCCGCCCGCGCCCTTATCCGACGATCGGTCGGTGACTTCCGAACGAGAACTTCCTCTTTTGCGATCGGCACCCCGGTGACGCAACGTCGAGCGCAGGCCGAACGCGCTCGCCGGAGGCTGCTCGACGCAGCGCTCGAACACTTCTCGACGAGCCACTTCGACGACGTCACCGCCAGCGACATCGCCGGATCCGCCGGTGTGACACAAGGTCTGCTCTTTCACTACTTCGGCAGCAAGCGCGGTCTCTATCTCGAAGTGTTGCGCGAGGCGGCATCGCGCGTCGGCGCCGCGACCACCTCTCCGGCCGAGACCGCCTCGGCGGGTGACTGTTTCCGCCAGATGATTCACGCACATCTGACCTATCTGGGTGACCATAGGGACTTCGCGTTGCGGCTGATCCTCGGCGGAGACGGCGGTGACCCGGAGGCACGAGCAATCTTCGACCAGGCGCGCTGGCGCACCATCGAATGGACCTGCGCCCTTCTCGACCTCGATAGCACCAATCTTGCGATCGGATTGATGCTGCGCTCCTGTCAGGGCAGCCTCGATGAGGCCACCGCCTTCTGGCTGAACCACGACCACCCGTTCGGCCGCGACGAGATGGTCGAGGTGGTCGTCCAGCTACTCGTCACTTCACTGCGCTGTGCCGCCCGCCTCGACCCTCGCCTCGATGTATCGACGGCCCTCTCGGCGCTCACCGGCTCCGAGGAGCGTGCAACGCCACCTGAACCCCACCGGCCGGCGACGTGATCCGTTGGGCCTTCCGGTCGCTACGCCACGGGGCCCAACGATGTACGGCTGGGTCCCACCCGTCGCTCACCCTCGCAGTGCCGTGACGAAGCTGATTTCTGCGGCCGACCCGACGTCGCTGAGTTGGCTCAAAGCCGGCAGCCCCGCCGTGGAAAACAGCTCGCCGATCCCGAATGTCGTTGTTGTCCAACCTGTCCCCTGTAGACAAGGCGGGGCGTCGGTGTGTTCGCCGGGATAGATCAAACCGGCGAGGTTCATGTCGAGACCGCGCCGCCGCCAGCCCTGGGCCATCATCCGTGCCTGTTCTCGCGACTCTGCTGACGTTCCGGTGACCACACCATAGTCGGCGGCAAGCCGGCTGTGCCGGTGGGCTAGCGAGGTGATCGAGTCCAGCAAGGCGACCTCTGCCGCACGCGGCAGGTAGCCGATCAGGAGACCCTCGGCGAGCCATGCCGTGGGTTGTGCCGCCCTAAACCCGCTGTCCTGCAACGCCGCCGGCCACGCCTCGCGCAAATCGACTCCGATGTGTTTCACGCTCGCGGTGGGGGTTGCGCCAAGGGCGGACAGCGCACGGCGTTTAAACGCCATCACGTCGGGCTGGTCGATTTCGTACACCGTCGTACCCGTCGGCCAGTCCAGGCGGTAGGCGCGGGTGTCGAGCCCGCACGCCAAGATCACCACCTGACGCGCGCCCGCGTGCGTCGCCGCGACGCAGAATTCGTCGAAGAAGCGGGTTCGGGCGGCGAACATGTCGACCATCCGAGGAACACCGATGTCGCTTTCGAGGTCCTCCGAATCGATCTCGCCGCTGGCGAATTGACTGAGCGCTTCCAGTCCGACGGCGCGCACCAAGGGCTCGGCCAGGTCGTCGGTGACGATCGGCCGCGGGCGCCTGGTCGCGACCGCTCGCGCCGCGGCGACCATGGTCGCGGTGGCTCCTACGCTGCGGGCCAGGTCCCACGCATCGCGTTCGGTTCGTGCCACCGAATGCCTTCCCTTCTGCTGCGTGCGCCGCGAGCACGCCAAAGCTGCTGCCGCAGCGGCTTTCGGTGCGATCGCGGACGCGGTTCGAGCGATTGACCGTGATCGATTACTGCTCGGACACGGACGCCCGCAGCACGGCGGTGATGCGTTCGGCGGTCCGGCGAGTTGCTTCGATCATCCCGGGCGGGGGACTGCCCGTTGGCAGCAACGTGGACACGACGGCCACCCCCGACGCGCCGAGCGGTATCGCCATCGCGGAGCAGCTGTAGTCGGCGGCCACTTGGCCGGCGTCAACGAGCGGAACCGTTGTCGCGCAGCTATTGTGCGCGCGAGCCTGCGCCGTCTCCGCGGGGACCGCTGCACCGGTCTTCGCGATGTAGCGGATGGGTGTTCGCGCATCGAGAGTGTCAAGGTATACCGGACCGTCGCCCAGGTTGGCCGACAGGCTCACGGCGGCCCCGGTGAGTGCCGCGAGTTCCGCCATGGGCCGCTGCGCCGCCACGCGCAGTCGCGCCACGGGAGTGACCGCCGCACCGAGACGGAGCACCGTCGCGCCCAGGCAGTAGCGAGAGCCCTCGCGCCGAACCGCTCCCACCTCGACCAGCTGGCGAAGGAGTCGATGCACCGTCGGGTGGGGGAGCCCTGCGGCCGCACTGAGGTCGACCAGCCGCACCGGTTGAAACTCGGCGACCAGGTCGAGAAGCGCGAAGGCAGTGTGAATGACGCCCCGGGTTGAGGCGGCTGATTCGGGCTTTCCCGCAGCGGGGGCCATGCAATAGCGTACCTTCCTCGGGCCGGTGACACCGTCTCGTCGTCTCGCTTGCTTCGGGCGCGACATCACCGAGTCCTCGAGGTACGCAGATAGCCGCTGACGTCGGACGTGTCCGGCAACATCAGCGCGGCATCCGACAGCAGCCCCGCTTGTTTGAGGACTTGTGCCTGGTCCCAGTAAAGCCTCTCGCTCAGCATCAACGTGTCGCGGAACGTGACGATCACGACGAAGGCAACTTCGAGCGCCAGACCCGTCGGGGGCACCCCGGGCAGAAGCTGGGGCACCTCGCGGTCGTGGGTGAGCCGCATGATGCACTCATCGACGAGGACGTCGTCACCGATCGAGCGGGCAATCAGGTCGAGCTCGGTGTCCGGCGGCTGCCCTGGAATGAAGACGTCGGCGTAATAGGCGCGCAGGGCGTCACGTCCAGACGCGCCGCTCATCGTCGGCACGTGCATGACGCGCGCCTCAGGGACCATTGTCGACACCGCGAGATCGGCGTCCCGGCAGGCGAATTCGTAATAGGTGTGCTGCTCCCAGAGCTCCACCATGTCAATGCGGTTCATCACGGTGAAACGTTAGAATCGCTGCGGCGGGGCCGGCAATCCAGTGTCCGGAGAGTGAACATTCGGCCCACCGCAACGCCCGTCCCCGTTATCCCTAGTGAAGCTCGCACGGCGGCGGGCGTCGCGGCCACAGCCACCCCATCGCCCAGCCCTGTTCGGTGAGTGAACATTGGGGTGGTGGCTTGACGAAACGGCCCTATCGTCGGCTGTCATGAGCAGAATCGACCGCAATGTCCCAGTAAGCGCAGGCGCCCGCGCGGTGGAAAACGTTGCTTCCCAGAGCCTTCGGCGGCGCGACGCCCGGACCCATCGAAAGGATCTCACACGCTATGGCTCGGCCGGTGCGCCGGTGAGGCACGGCGAGGCGGCCGAGACGGTCGGGGCCGTGTGCGCCGACGCCGGAACGTGCGCCGCGGCGACCGCTCGAAGGAGTCGGGCATGAAATGCGCCGCGGCAGTCCTGCGGGGAGTCGGCCGCGAGTGGGACATCGAAGAGATCACGCTCGACCCACCTCGGGAGGGCGAGGTTTTGGTGAAGATGGGCGCGGCCAGCATCTGCCATTCGGACGACCACTTCGCCACAGGCGATTGCACGCCGAGTCCGGAGGTTGCGGCGATGATGGCGGCGGCCGGCTCGCCACCGTTGGACTTCTTCCCCGTACTCGGCGGCCACCAAGGGGCGGGGGTGGTCGCCGAGGTCGGTCCGGGTGTGCGGTCCGTGCGACCCGGGGATCACGTGACCATGTCGTTCATCCCGGCGTGCGGGTCCTGCCGCTGGTGCGTCTCGGGCGCCACCTACCTTTGCGACGTGGGCGCGATGTTCTTCGCGAAGCAGATGGTGACCGATAAGACGGCACGGCGTCACCTCGGAGACGAAGACTTGATGGCGGTGATGCAGCTCGGGACCTTCGCCGAATATGCCGTGGTCGCGGAGAAATCCGTCGTCAAGATCGATAAATCGGTACCGTTCGCGGCGGCCTCCCTGGTGTCGTGCGGCGTCTCGACGGGTTGGGGTTCCGGCAGTTCCGGGGTCGGGACAGTGCCCGGCGACACCGTCGTCATCGTCGGCGTCGGCGGGGTAGGCATCAATGCCGTCCAGGGCGCCCGCGCCGCCGGCGCCACCTCGGTGGTCGCGGTGGACCCGGTGCATTTCAAGCGCGAGATGGCCGAGTCCCTCGGCGCGACATCCGCGTGCGCGTCGATTGACGATGCCATCCCTCTCGTTCGCGAGCTAACCCGAGGCGTGATGGCCGACCGCGTGGTCGTGACGCCGAGTGTGCTGGAACCCGAGATGGTGGCGCCCGCGATGGCGTTGACCCGCAAAGGCGGTACCTGTCTGATGGTCGCGGTTCCGAGGTTCGAGTTGAGCCACATCCCAATCGTCTTGCTGGAGATGGTGCAGTACTGCAAGCAATTGAAAGGACTGATCTACGGCGGTATGAACCCACGCGTGGGCATGCCGATGTTGCTGTCCATGTATGGCGAGGGGCATCTGAAGCTCGACGAGCTGGTAACGCGGCGTTACCGGCTGGAGGGAATCAACGAAGCTCTCGCGGATATGCGAGTCGGCCGGAATATTCGCGGTGTCATCGAATTCGGCTGATTTGCGGCCGATCTCGCGCATCCGGACCACATGCTGCGCTCCGGTCGGGTCGGCGTGTCTCGGTGCTGCACAGGGAGATCAATTGCGTCGGGAGGGCGCACGATGAAACTTGAAGTCATCGATAAGGGTTCGAGTAGTGCAGCGCATCCCGCGCCGCTGCTCTTCATCCACGGCTCGTGGCATGCGGCCTGGTGTTGGGACGAGCATTTCCTCGATTTCTTCGCCGACGCGAGCTATCGAGCGGTGGCCGTGAGCCTTCGCAACCATGGTCAGAGCGAAAGGGCCAGAGCACGACGATGTTCGGTTGCCGATTGGGTGCAGGACGTGGTGAGCGTCGCGAGATGCCTTCCCGTGGAACCCGTGGTCATTGGCCACTCGATGGGCGGGTTCATCGTTCAGAAATACCTCGAGACGTACAGTGCCCCCGCGGGAGTCCTGCTCGCGACGATGCCGGTAAGTGGAGCCAGCCGCGCCCTGATCCGCATCCTGGGGCGTCACCCGACGCGCTCTGCGCGTGCCCTGATCCGGGGCAAGACGCTGAGCGCGGTGAACACACCGGGAGCGGCACGCGAGAACTTCTACTCCGCGGGCACTCCCGATCCGGATCTGGCGCGCTACGCCGCCCTGCTAGACGAAGAGTATGTCGGAAGGCAGGCCTTGGATCTGACGCTGCTCAGCCTTCCCAAGCCCAAGCGAGTCACCACTCCACTGCTCGTGTTGGGAGCCGCAGAGGATGCCTGTTTCAGCCCGAAGGAGATACGGAAGACGGCCCGCGCGTACGGTACTGACGCCGACTTTTTCATCGGCATGGGGCACAACATGATGCTTGAACCGGATTGGCGTGCGGTCGCCGAGCGGATCGACGGCTGGTTGTCGACACAGGGTTTATGACGGCGCGAGACGACGGTGGAGCCCGGACGTTCAGCCACCGGCTAGATCCCGGGGCCTTTGCCGGCCTCAATCCTCGGATGACGAGACATGGTTTTGCCGAGCCGGTGTCACAGGCCGCTCAGTGTGGTGATCACCTGCACGGTGATCGCGAGGATCACCGTGCCGAACAGATACGACACCATGGCGTGCTGCAGCACCGACCTGCGAATCACGCGGTCCTTGACGGCGGTGTCGGTGACGCCGTACGTCACGGCGATGGTGAACGCCAAATAGGCGAAATCGGAAAACTCCGGCCTCTCCTCGTGATTGAAGTCGATCCCGCCGACGGGTTCGGTATAGAACAGGATGGCGTAGCGCAGGGTATAGACGGTCTGGACGACCAACCATGAGGCGATCACGCTCAAGAACCCGATGACCGCCGCAATCGTCGCATCCGGTCCACTCGCAGTGCCGGCAATGAGCAGGTAGGCCACGCCACCGAGGCTGGCGATGCTGGCGATGACGATGATGGTGTCGGCGGGCCGCCGGGCAGGCGGCCGCTGCTGGACGGTTCGTTCGATCGCCGAAGGCGCCATCGATCGGACGCTCGCGTGCGTCCAGATCATGTAGAAGGTGGCCGTCGCGATCCACCCCGCTGCCGGGGCGTACCGCCATCCCGCGGTAACGCCGACCAGCGCGCCGGCTGTGGCGCCGAGCAGGGCGGCGATCCCGATGTGAAACGTTCGGGAGTGGCCTTGCCACAGGATGGAGGGAATATGCATACGTCAGCCAAGCACGAAGCCGGCCGTTACGCCGTGGAACGCGCGTGCGGCGGTTCGTCGACGGTGGTAATCGGTTCGTGCAGGTGGCTTCTCAACCGCGCGACCCTGAGCAGTTGCATGGTGAGATTGGTGGCTCCGAGCGCGGGCAGCCCGCCGATGAATGTGCGAACCGAGGGCGCGCCGCCGTGCAGCTGTTGCAGACAACCGAACACATAGAAGCATGCCATCGCGAACAGGGCGGCCGGGATCGAATAGGCGAGCGGTGAGCGGCAGTCGGAGACGATCTCCCGCGCATACTCGATTTCGTCCGGCGACATGGGTTGACGCTTGCGGACTTTGGCCAGGACCTCTTTATGGGCACCTACCGTCTCGCCCAATTCAGCGGGCCGCCGCTCCTCCAACCGCCGGACAAAGAGGAACGCGCAACCGACACACGTCAGCCCAAGCGCGGCAACGGCTATCGTGAGCAAGGTATACAAACCGAATGCCATTGTTGCTCCTAAGTCTTCGCGTCGACGGTGCCAAGGTGGGTCACCGCCGGGTCGTCGTCCTCCCAGAGCAGCAACTGACGCACCGCGGTCCGCGGGCCGTAGGGCCGCAGCATCGTGCTGGCTGGACGCGGCCGTACCCGCAATGGCCACCAGAACCAACGTCCCAACAGCGCGGCGATGGACGGGGTCATGAACGCGCGCACGATCAGGGTGTCGAAAAGCAAACCAAGCGCGATGGTGGTGCCGATCTGACCAAGCACCCGTAGGTCGGCAAAGACGAAGGAGGCCATGGTGGCCGCGAACACGAGGCCGGCGGAGGTGACCACCGAGCCGCTGCCGGCGATCGCTCGAACGATGCCGGTGTTGACTCCTGCGTGTACCTCTTCCTTGAACCGGGAGATGAGCAACAGGTTGTAATCCGATCCCACCGCCAACAGCAGGATGACTGCCAGCGCCAGCACGATCCAATACAACTGGATGCCGAGGATGTCCTGCCAGAGCAGCACCGACAGGCCGAACGAGGCGCCCAGTGACAGGGCGACCGTTCCCACGATGACGATCGCGGCGATCAGGCTTCGGGTGATGAACAGCATGATCAAGAAGATCAGGCACAACGCCGCCAGTGCCGCGATCATCAAGTCGTAGGTAGCGCCTTCCTGGATGTCTTTGTACGTGGCTGCGGTGCCGGAAAGGTAGATGTG
>NZ_LZJC01000031.1 GCF_001666755.1 Mycobacterium sp. E1214
GGCGCCTTGTGCTCATCGCCGCGATCGGGACGATCCTGGCCGTGCGCGCCGGGGACATGCCGTTGCTGCTGGGGCGGGCGGGGCGACGAGATAGTGGCTCGGCGGCACCAGCTCGGGTCCGAGGTTCTGCGGTGCCGGCGCCGGCACGGCGGGGGCGGGTGCCGGCGCGGGTGGCAGCGGGTCCGCCGAGGCGGCGCCGCCCGTGGCAATCGCACAGCCGATCAGGCCGGCGATCAGGCCCCCCAGGACGACCCGGGGCGCGGGCACGATCTCTTTCATCTGCGTCGGTCCTTTCACAGGCTCGATACCAGAAGCCGTCGATAGAGGCCGACTGTACCTGCAGTCCAAAGGCGTCAAGCTCGAGGCGCAGAAGCCGCAGGGCTTCAAGGCGCTCGACATCACGTTGCCGGTTCCCGCTCGCTGGACCCAGGTGCCCGACCCGAACGTGCCCGACGCGTTCGCGGTGATCGCCGACCGTCAGGGCAGCAGCATCTATACATCCAACGCCCAGGTGGTGGTGTACAAGCTGGTCGGTGACGTCGACCCCCGCGACGCGATCACGCACGGTTATGTCGACAGCCAGAAGCTACTGGCGTGGCAACCGACCAACGCGTCGATGGCGGATTTCGGCGGCTTCCCGTCCTCGGTGGTCGAGGGCACCTACCGCGACGGTGACGTGACGCTCAACACCTCCCGTCGCCACGTCATCGCCACGTCGGGGCGCGACAAGTACCTGGTGTCGCTGTCGGTGACCACCGACCGCGCTGTCGCGATCTCCGATGCCCCGGCCACCAACGCGATCATCAACGGCTTCCGGGTGACCGCGCCCGGTGCGCCGGCCGCCCAGTCGCCGGCCGCGTCGCCGGTCGGCCTGCCCGCCACGCAACCCCCGGCCGCCGCTCAGCCGCCGGCCGCCACCCCCGCCGGGGCGCCCGCCAAACTCCCCGCGGGCATTCAGGCCGCGGCGCCGGCGGCGGCTCCCGTCCCCGTCGCGGCGCCCCCGCAGGTCCCCGTCGCCGCGCCCGCAACGGCTCCCGCGCAAGTCCCGAGCCCCGCGCAGATTCCCGGCGTGGCTCCCGCGGCCGCCGCGCAGGTTCCCGGCGCAACACCGGCCACCGTTCCCGCGCAGACGCCGCTGGCGAACCAGCAGCGCACACCCAATCTGCTCGCGCTGGTCCCCGGCCTGCCCCCGCTGCCCAACTTCTCCTTCCTGCAGCACTGACGCGCGGGCACCCGCCGAGCCCGATGCGCGGATCGGCATCCGGGCTCGTATTGTGAGGCCATGCTGATTGCGGGCGTGCTGTGCATGTGTGCGGCGGTCGCCTCGGCCGGGTTCGGGACCTGGTCGCTGGCGCATCACCAGAACATCGGCCCTACCGCGGTGGTGTTGCGCGCCATGGCGCCGACGCAGCTGGCGGCGGCGGTGATGCTCGCTGCAGGCGGCCTGGTCGCGCTGGCCGCGGCCCCGCGCACCGCGCTGGTCGTGCTCGTCGTGTGCGTGATCGGCGCATTCGGCACGTTGGCCGCCGGCTCTTGGCAGACCGCCCGCTTCGCGGTGCGTCAGGAGGCGACGGCGCCGGCGTGCGCCGGCAGCTGCGTGGGCTGCACACAGACCTGCCACTGAAGCGTCGGACGGGATCCCCGACCTAGTTGCGGCTGAGGTCGATCGGGTGGGTCGCCAGTAACGACAACGGCAGCGGCTGGCGCCTCAGCACGTCGCCCCACAGGTCCGACCGGGGCCCGACCAAGACGTCGGACGGCAACGCGGACAACACAATCCAGTCGTCGCGTTCGATCTCGCCTTCGAGCTGCCCGATGGTCCAGCCCGAATAGCCCGCGAAGATCCGCACCCCTTCGACCAGCGGAGCGAGCGAGTCGGGGTCGGCGTCGAGATCCACCATCACCACTCGGCCGTCCACATGCCGAAGACCCGGGACCCCTTGCGGGTCGGCGCCGATGCGCAGCGTCGCCAGGCACAACGCGGCGTCACGCTTCACCGGCCCCCCGATGAACATCGTCTTGGGTTTGGCGGCCAGCTTGGCCCACTGCGGCAGCACGTTGTAAACGGCCGTCTCGCTGGCGCGGTTGAGCACGACGCCCAGCGTGCCCCCGTCGTTGTGCTCGACGATGTAGATCACGCTGCGACGGAACGTCGGTTCCAGGAGGTCGGTGTTGGCCAGCAGCAAAGTCCCCGCGCGCACCCGCTGCGCGGCCGGCGCGACATAGTCCTCTGGGTCTTCGGGCGGCACTCCCCCATCATCGCATCCGGTCCATCGTCGGCCAGGGCAATCGAGCGCGGGCCGCGATTTTTTGTACTGTTGTCAGGGCGGCTCTGACCGCGCGAGTCCGCCAGCCCTCCCACTCATCGGAAGTCGGTTCGTTGATCCCCACCCGGATGCAGTCCAGCGCACCCGTCGCCGTCTGGCGCACGGTGCGCGCCTTGCCGGATTTTTCGCGTCTGCTGCAGGTGCGGATGGCGAGTCAGTTCGGCGACGGCCTGTTTCAGGCGGGGCTGGCCGGTGCGCTGTTGTTCAACCCGGACCGGGCGGCCGATCCCCTCTCGATTGCCCGGGCTTTCGCGGTGTTGTTCCTGCCCTACTCGTTGCTGGGGCCGTTCGCCGGGGCGCTGATGGACCGCTGGGATCGGCGGTTGGTGCTCGTCGGCGCCAACATCGGGCGCCTTGTGCTCATCGCCGCGATCGGGACGATCCTGGCCGTGCGCGCCGGGGACATGCCGTTGCTGCTGGCGGCGTTGGTCGCCAACGGCTTGGCGCGGTTCGTCGGGTCCGGGCTGTCGGCGTCGCTGCCGCACGTGGTCCCGCGCGAACAGGTGGTCACGATGAACGCGGTGGCCATGGCCGCCGGCGCCATCGCGGCGTTCTTCGGCGCCAATTTCATGCTGATCCCGCGGTACCTGTTGGGCGCCGGCGATCAGGGCGCCTCGGCCATCATTTTCCTCACCGCGATCCCGGTGGCGCTCGCGTTGCTGCTGTCGTACCGATTCGGTTCGCACGTGTTGGGTCCGGACGACACCCGGCGAGCGATCCACGGGCCGGCGAGCTACGCCGTGCTGACCGGGTGGCTGCACGGGGTGCGCACGGTGGCCCAGCGCCCGACCGTCGCCGCCACGCTGTCCGGGCTTGCGGTGCACCGGATGGTGGTCGGGATCAATTCGCTGCTGATTCTGCTGCTGGTTCACCACCTGCCGAACCCACAAACCGGGGGATTTGGCACCGCGCTGCTGTTCTTCGCCGCCGCGGGCCTCGGCGCATTCCTGGGCAACCTGGTGACGCCGCCGGCGATCCGGCGGTGGGGTCGTTACGCGACGGCCAACGGCGCGCTGTTGCTGTCGGCGGTCGTGGAGGTGGCCGGCGCCCACCTCGTCATCCCGGTGATGGTGGCGTGCGGCTTTCTGCTCGGTGTGACGGGGCAGACGGTCAAGCTCTGCGCCGACTCCGCCATGCAGATGGACGTCGACGACGCCCTGCGCGGCCACGTCTTCGCAGTGCAGGACGCGGTGTTCTGGGTGGCGTTCATCCTTGCGATCACGGTGGCCGCGTTCCTGATCCCCGACGACGGGCGCGCGCCAGCGTTCGCCCTGTTCGGGTCGGTGCTGTACGTGGTGGGGCTGGTCGTCCACAGCGTCGTCGGCCGGCGCGGGGAGCAGGGCACCGATCGCTAAGGTGCGTACATGACGACGCCTGCAACCCCTTGCCGGAGACGGCGGTGAGCGGTCCCGCGCCCATGGTGGCCGACCTGCGCGCGGAGAGTGCGGACCTCGACGCGCTGGTCGCCCCGTTGCCGGCGCAACGGTGGGCCGACGCGACGCCCGCGCCCGGGTGGACCATTGCGCACCAAATCGGGCATCTGCTGTGGACGGATCGGGTCGCCCTCACCGCGGTAACCGACGAGGCCGGGTTCGCCCGGGTGCTGCAGGGGGCGGCTGACAATCCGGCAGGGTTCGTCGACGCCGGCGCCGAGGAGCTGGCGGCGCTGCCGTCGGCGGAGTTGCTGGCCGAGTGGCGGTCGACCCGCGACCGGTTGCACGAAGCGCTGCTGACGGTCCCCGCCGGGCGCAAGCTTCCGTGGTTCGGGCCGCCGATGAGCGCGGCCTCGATGGCCACCGCGCGGCTGATGGAGACGTGGGCGCATGGCCTCGATGTCGCGGACGCCCTCGGCGTCAGACGAGTCGCGACCGAGCGGCTGCGGTCGATCGCGCACCTGGGCGTGCGGACCCGCGACTACGCGTACGCCGTCAACAACCTGGCCCCGCCGGCCGAACCGTTTCTGGTGGAGTTGCGTGGCCCGAGCGGCGATCTCTGGACCTGGGGACCACCGGACGGCGATCAGCGCGTGACGGGATCCGCCGAGGACTTCTGTTTTCTGGTGACGCAACGGCGGCCGCTGCGCGAGTTGGACGTCGCGGCGGAGGGGGCCGACGCGCGGCGGTGGTTGGAGATCGCGCAGGCGTTCGCGGGGCCGCCCGGCGCCGGGCGATGAGCGCGCGCAGCGCGCGAAGAGAGCCGGCGCCACAGCACCAAGCGCCGGGCGATGAGCGCGCGCAGCGCCTAGTGCAGCGGGCCGCCGTAACTGGCGCGGTTTTCCGCCTCGGCTTCCTCGCGCAGCGCGGTAATCGCCAGGTTGAGCCGATCGGCAAGCTCGCCGTGCCCGTAGGCGGTCATCACGCCGGGGTGCAACGTGAGATTGAGGAGCCGGCCGTCGGAGTTGGCGACGGCGGTGATGTCACCCAGGTCGACGCTGTAGGTGACGGCCTCCGCCTGGGCCACCAGGGCTTCCCACTTGTCGGCCGCCTCGCTGAGCTCTCGGAGCACCGATTCCACGAGGTCTTTGTCGCTGAGATTCGCGCGCCTGCCCGAACCTGACACCGTGTCAGTATCGTCGCCCTGTTGGAACAGCGTCAATTCGTGACTTTGGGGCTGTGGGCCCCGAGGGTGCGGCGGCGCTGACGCCCGCCGGTCACGAGGCCGGTGCCGCGAGCTTCTGGTACCAGGCCAGGTGGTAGTTGGCCGAGACGGTGTCACCGCTGGCGATGCCTTCGGTGGCGGCCATCAGCAGGCACTTGTGCAACAACGCCTGGTCGACGCGGGTTTGCTGGATCAGCAGTTGGTAGCGCGCTGTGTCGAGGTGCACCCGCAGCACGTCGACCTCCTGGTCGACCACGGCGACGCCCGCGGCCGCGGCGTCGGCCAGCCGCTGCACGATGCGCGGCAATCCCTCGTGCCGCCGGATGGCGCCGCTCAGCGCTCCGGCCAGATCGTCGATGACGGGCAACCGGCGCGCTTCCAGCGAGGACTTGGTCGTCGCGAAACCGGCCGAACGCCGCAACGAGTCCCCGGGCGCGTAAGTCACCACGTGCGGCGCGTCGCCGATCAGCGCCGCCACCTTGGCGGTGCGCCGCTCGGGCTCGAGCAGTCGCACGCCGTCGGGCAAGGTGATGCCCGACGGTATCCATCCGTGGGCGAGGTCCGTGACCAGCACGGTTGTGCCGTCCGCGCGTTGACCCACCGCCCAACTCAGGCGGGGTTCCTGCCGGACGACGAACTCGAGGAGCCGGTTGAGCCGGTCGGCATCGAATGTCGTTGACGGCGAGCGCTTTTCGATGGGCGGTCGGGCGCTGGGTTGTGTCGCCGGCGCCTCCTGCCGGGCGGCCTCTGGGGGGCCGGGCGGGGGTGGCTGGGCGCCGGCAGCCGGTTCCGCGACTCGAGGTGGCGCGGCAACGGGTTCCTTGGCGGGGACCACCGCAGGGATGGCCTCGGTTGCCGGTGACTCGGCCACCGACCCGGCCTCGTCCGGCGACTCCGGCGCGGCCTCCGCCGCGACGACGTGGTGGCGACCGCTGTCGGTGAGTTCCTCGGCGCGACGCGGCGCCGACAACTCCTGCTGGGGCGTCTCGGCCACGGGCTCGACGCTGGACTCCATCGCCAGACCCTGCCTCGGCGGCTCGGCGACGGGCTCCTCGCTGGTTACCGCCGCCGGGAAGACCTCGGTCTCCGCGACATCGGCCTTCTCGGCTTGCACCGCCTGCTCGCCGGAAACCTCGGGCTGGGAGACGTGGTGACGCCCATTGCCGGCGTCCTGCGGAACCTCACCAGCACCCGTCTCCGGCTCGACGACCTGAGGCGGCGGAGCTTCGGTGATCACCGGGATGATCTGCGTCTGGTCGAGGGCCGAGGCCGCCGCGGCGTCGTCGCCCGCGACACCTTGCTCCCTCGACGTCACGGGCGAATCGACCGGTCGCGACTCGGCGGCGTGGTGGCGGCCGTTCGCCTCGGCTTCCGCCGGCGTCGGTTGGTGGGGAAGCGCCCCGGCCGCCGCCTGGGCGAAGGGATTGGTCGTCACGGGAAGGATCTGCGTGCGTTCCAGGTCGGGGCGCGCCGGAGGCTCGACCCGTGGCCGAAGCGGGTGCGGCGGCGGGGGACCGGTCGCTTTAGCCCGCACCGCGTGCAGCTGACGCATCGTCGACTCGACCCGCCGCACAGCGCTGGCGCGGGCCCCGTCGATGACGCGAGCCTCCGCCGCCTGCCGCGCCGGGTCGGGCATGCCGGACCGTTTGAGCATTTTCAGCTCGTCGTTGGCGTCGGAGACGATGCGCCGCAGGTCGGCCTCGAGATATTGTGCGAGGGAAGCGGTTTCGGGGGTGGGATTCGACAGTTCCGCCGGCCACAAGCCACCGACCACCCAAGGGGTGCAATCGATGGGAGAGCTGAAGGCGGGAGTCGCCAGTGACTCCCGGGTAGCTCTCCGGAGGCGCTGGCGCGCCGTCATCCGACCGAAGATCGCCACCCGGCTAAGCGTACCGGTATCCGGTCGACCACTTATGCAGACAGTGAATTGTGCAGCTGCGGGCCCCTGCGTAGCCTGAGGATATGGCCGAATCCGCCTTGCAGCAGCAACTCGACGAAGTGCGGACCCTGCTGGCCCGCGCGCGAGAGTTGTTCGGCCCCAATCCCGTAGAGCCGCCCACCGACATCGCGCCCAACCCCGACGCGGCCAAGGGCTGGCTGCTCTAGGCGAGGGTTCAGACGCCGGTCAGGAGCGCTGGTTCACGCCGTCACGGCGGCGTAGTTTGTGCGCCAACAGCTTTTCGATCGCGGCGTCAAGATCTCGGTTCGTCGGAACCTCCGCGGACGGCGTGTGTCCGGCCGCCACGATCTCGTCCCGAATTTCCAGCAACGCCTTCAGGCACGAGACGTCGGCGGTCAAAAGGATGCCCCGCGCCAGCGTCGCGGCGTCGGTCTCCATGGCTTCCTCGCTGAGCGCGACGCTGTGCATGTAGCCCCCGCGGCAGGACCGAACCAGGATGTGTCCGCTCGGGTGAACGGTGTCGAAAGCGGGGTTGGCGTCGGTCATCGACCGCCGTCGACGATGCCGCGGAACTGCTGCGCCGCGCCCTGCTCGTGCTCTTCCCACAGGGCCGCCGACGCGGTCAGCTTGTCCGCCAGGTCTGCGTGGTCCGAGGCTTGCTGTTCGTAACACTGTCGCCGGAGCTCCAGCAGCTCACGGCCGGCGTCGCGCAGTTCGCCGAAGATCGGGCCGAGCGAATCGAGGCTGTCCTGGATGGCGGCGTGCGAGGACGGGACGGTGCGCAGGTATTCGGAGGTCTCCTGATGATGCGCGGCGGCCTGACGCAAGTGCGCGGGCACCACATGAATCGACTCTGCCATCGGCTTCTCCTGTTCACAGCTGCCGGCCGGGCCGGCGGGTTCACTTTCTCAGGTGGTCGACGAGGTCGCCGGCCGGGTCGGTGTCGGTGCGTCGGGCTTGGCCGGGGCGGTCGCCGGCGCGGCCGGTGCCGGCGGGTGCTCCCAGCCTAGAAAGCTTGGTCCGCTCACGGTGCTGATGTGCTGAATTTGGCCGTCCAGAAGCGCCTTCTCGGGCCCCAGCGCGACGGTGTGCCGATCGGTGAAGATGCCGATATCCCCGGGCGCCAGGCGTGCCGGCTCGATCGGGTTGGCCACCGGCGTTCCGGGGGGCGGAAGGGTCAGTCCTTGCTGTTGAAAGGCCTCGGCGATGGGCGCACCGGCGACGGCGGCCTTGATGGCTGCCGCCAGTTGTGGGCTCGCCGCGGTCACGGTTTCGCCGTCCGGCAGGGCGACGGGCGTGGGACCGACCGGAAGTGTCTCATCCGGCATCGCCGCATCCTCGTCGCTCGGGGCGGCCGGATCCTCGTCGCGGTCTTCGGGCAGATCCGCTTGGTCGGCGTCCGCCGGGGTGTCGTCGTCCACGTCCTCGACCGCGGGCCTGTCATCGCCGAGCGCCGCATCGAAAGGCAGTCCGCCCGCGGGTTCCCACCCGGCCCCGGACGCCGGCAGCCCGCCGAACCCCGGCAGCGATCCGGCCCCGAAGGCGGGCATCGCCGGCGCCGCGGGGGGCAGCGGCGGCGGGCCGGCCGCGGAGCTCGGCGCCCACCCGGGATCGTCGGCGGCCACGTCGTCGCCCAGCAGCGAGTCCAGCAGCGGATCCCACTCGGCGTCGAGATCCTCAGGGGTCGCACCGGCGGTGCCGTCCGCCGGGGCGACGACCCCGTCTGCCACCGGGTGCCCCGTCGCGGTGTCCCGGTCGCCCTTCGACGCGTCGTACAGCGACGTCCAGGCCGCCATGAGCGCCGACTTCGAGGTGTCGTCCAGGCTGGCGTTGAGCACCACCGCGCGGATATCCCTGAGCTTTCCGATCAGAAACCGCTGGAAGTCCCGCGCCCCCGCAGGGGTGTCCAGGTCGGAGCGGCTTTGCACCGCGGTCTCGGTCTCGCGCTGCAGCCGAATGAGCGCGTCCCTGCCGTCGATCGCCTGGAGGTGCGCGTTCAGGATGGCCGACACAACCTGCATGTCGAGCTGCGAGCTCGACGAATTCTGTTGTGCCAGAGCAGCTTCGGCGCGGGCGATGGCCTCGGCGGCCTGCCCTTGTTCGTGGCCGGGTTCGGCGCCCGCCGGCGGGCTCACCGGCGGTGATGCGGCCACCTGCGGTTGGCGGATCTTGCGCAGAATTTCCGCGACGTGGTCGGGGCGGGTCGTCGGGTTCAAGACGGCGGCCACCTCGTCGGGCGCGAGCCCCTTCTGCCAGGCGTTCGGATCACCGGTGCGGTCCCGCACGTCTTTCACCGCGGCGAGCAACTCGTCATACCCCGACATCAGGCCGACAGGCGGTGTGGCGCGAGCGAACTCCGCTGCGCGACGTCCCACGACCCCTCCATGCCCGGCGACAGTACTGCGGCGCGGGCCCAGCGACAATTCAGTACGCCAGTGGCTGTGCGTGGCCAGATGCGCGGCGCTCTACTGGCCGGCCTCGCCCCCGTACTGCGCCCGAAGGGTGTCCAGCGCAGCCTTTTTCGTCCGGCTCAGCTCGCGTGCGTCGGCGACGACCGCGGCGATTTCGCGCTGCTTGGCGAGCAGGAAGCGTTGGAACTCCCGGGCGCCGAGCGGGGTGTCGACGGCGAGGGCCGACCCATGGCCCACCGCGCGCTCGAGCTGCTCGGCGATCGCGTCCAAGCGCCGCAAGCTCTCTCGCGCGTTCGCGTGGGCACTGGCGAGCGCGTCGACCAGCGCGCGGTCGGCATCGGCCGCGTTGTCATGCTGGCTCGCCAGCAACGATTGCTGTGCCTGCACCGCCGCTACCCAGGGCCCGGGTTGTTCCGGCATCGGCTCACCCTATTCCTCGTGCCCGCGCGACCGGGCGGTCGTGGCCGGTCATAACGGCCTACGGATCGCGATGCTATTGCCGAGCCGGCTGATCCGCACCGACGCGCCCGGGTGCGGTGCCTCGATGACCAGGCCGTTGCCCAGGGCGAGCTGCACGTGCCCAGTGTGCGGGAACACGAGGTCACCGGGACGCACCTGCCCGCGCGGTACCGGAATGCCGTCGTGAATCTGCTGATAGGTCGTGCGGTCCAGGCGCACACCTGCCTGGGCGTAACTCCATTGGACGAGCCCAGAACAGTCGAACTGTTCGGGTCCGGTCGCTCCCCACACGTACGGGCGGCCCAGTCGCGACAGCGCCGCGCGGACCGCGACGGCCGCACGGCCGGTCGGAGTCGGCAGCTGGTGCGCCAATTGGTAACGCAGCGACTGTAATTGGGCGTGCCGCCGCCTCGCACGCAGGCGTGCCGACGTGACGTGCGAGTGCTGTGCGCGCAGCCGCGCGATGCGGCGGCGCACCGCTTCGCGCTGTGCCATCGGTGTCGGCGCGTGCGTCGGTGCCTCGGCGCGGGCCGCCGCCACCACGCCCCCGGTCAGGTCGCGGGCCCGCGTTCTGTCGCGCTCGGCGGCGGCGAGGACGCCCGCGAGTGCCGCGTCGGTGTGCTCGGCCGCGGCCAGTCGATGCTGGCCACGCTCGACCGCTCGTGCGTATCTTCCCTGCGCCAGACCGGGGTTGAGGGTGGCCGAGCGCCGCAGCAGACTGCGGTAGCGGGCGGCATCCACCTGCGGACCCGGGCGGATCGAGTTGCCGGCGAAGAGCTGATGAGCCCGCGTCAGCACCTCGACTTCCCCGGGGCTCATCGGGCGGCCTCGCTGTCGTCGCGGTGCTCCCGGCCCGATTCGAAGTCTTCGGTAAAGGCGCGGACGCGGGGCAGGGCGCTCGGGGAGATGGCGCCCCGGTTGCGGATGTCCCACAGGTCGTCGACCTCGACTCCGACCAGCGCGGCGATGATCGCCTCGGGCAGCCCCGAGTGGGCGCAGGCCCGGTCGAAGCGCGCGCTGAGGCTGGTGGGCATGCGCTCCAGGAGCGCGCGGCGGGTCGCCTCGAGGGCTTGCAAGTGCTCCATCAGGCGGTCCGTGGAGTCTCCACCGGCGTTCACGGCCACCCGCCAGGAGCTGGCCGCCAACATCTCCGCCTTCACGCATTGAGCGATCACAGACAGAATATACGTCTCATATTCGTTTGATGTTGTCGCCGGCAGCCGATCGATGACAGATTTGAGGGCGTCGAGCTGCGCCTCGGCGTATCCCTCGAGCACTTCGGTGTCGCTGTGCCGGTCCACCACCACCGGCCCCGCCCGCCGCGCCGGCGGGGGAGCGGGCGGTTGGGCGGCCATGAGGCGGGCCAGTTCCGCATCCGGGTCGGCAGCCACCAGCAGCCGTGAGTAGGTGCCGGGCGGCAGGCCCAGTCCGTTCTCGACCTTCTGAACAGTGCTTTTATGCGGTTTGCGGGCGCCTCGTTCCAGAAAGCTCAGGCCCATGATGCTGACCCCGGTGGCGGCGGCGAGCTCGGCCAGAGACCAATCACGGGACTCGCGCAGCGCACGAATGGCCGCCCCGGCCGATTCACGGCTCACCGCACGCTCCGGCCATAGCCGGATACTACACAGCCCATGTCTCGGTTATGCGTATATACGTTTTTGTCTCCGTTTCGCTTGCGCGCGGGGCTCCACTGTGTATACGCTTTCGCCAACGTTTCACGCCCGACAAGGAGACTGAGATGGGACACCCTTGCGCAGCCAACCCGGAGCTTTGGTTCGGCTACCCCGATGACGACGGTGGGGACGGCGCGGCGAAGGCACGCGCGTATGAGCGGTCGGCGACCGAGGCCCGCCTCCAGTGCCTGCGCCGGTGCCCGCTGGCGCAGCAGCGCAAGTGCGCCCAGCACGCCATTGCCCATCGCGAGGAGTACGGCGTGTGGGCCGGGGTGAAGCTGCCGGGTGGTCAGTACCGCAAGCGCGAGCAGCTTGCCCAGGCGCACGAGGTCCTGCGGCAGATCGCCGCCGGGGAAATCAACGCCCGCCAGTTGCCGGAGAACGCGGCGTTGCTGGCGCGTCACGAGCACGAGAGTCTTCGGGTCGCGGCGGTCGTCCTGCACCTGCCGGTCGCCCAACTCAAGCCTCGTTCGGCCGCCTGACCTGGGTCGCGTAGCGTCCGGCCGTTTGTCTTTGCAGTCGAGGGGGTAGTCGGGGTCGGCAACGATCTGCTTGTCGACTCGAAGGCGCATCAATGACGTTCGACCTGACACCGACGGCCGCCCAGCACGACCTTGCGCGACGCACTCACGAGTTCGCCGAGACCGTCATCCGGCCCGTCGCGTTGCATTACGACCAGCGCCAGGAGTTCCCCTGGCCGGTCCTCGAGGAAGCCGCGCAGCGAGGCTTCTACAGCCCGCTTTTCTACCGCGACCTGATCGGCGACCCGACCGGCATTTCGTTGCCGATGTTCATGGAAGAACTGTTCTGGGGCTGTGCTGGCATCGGTCTGGCGATCGTCATGCCAGCGCTGGCGCTGTCGGCGATCGGCCAAGCGGCGTCCCCGGAGCAGATGCTGGAGTGGGCGCCCGAATGTTTCGGCACGCCGCACGATCTCAAACTTGCCGCGTTGGCCATCTCAGAGCCGGAGGGCGGCAGCGATGTGCGGAACCTGCGCACCCACGCCCGCCGTGACGGTGACGACTGGATCATCAACGGCCACAAGATGTGGATCGGCAACGGCGGCATCGCCAACGTGCACGTCGTCAATGCGGTGGTGGACGAGGAGCTCGGTCACCGCGGCCAAGCGCTGTTCGTGGTGCCCGGCGGCACGCCCGGGCTGAAGCTGGTGCGCAAGCTCGACAAGCTGGGCTGCCGGGCCTCGCACACCGCCGAGTTGCTGTTCGAGGATGTGCGCGTTCCGGGCGCCAATCTTTTGGGTGGTCAGGACAAGCTCGAACACAAGCTCGCGAAGGCCCGCGAGGTGGTGGCCGGCGGAAAGCGTTCGGGCTCGGCAACGTTGGGCACCTTTGAGCAGACCCGGCCCATGGTGGCGGCGCAGGCGATCGGTATTGCGCGTGCCGCCCTCGAATACGCGACGGCCTACGCCACCGAGCGGGAGGCTTTCGGCGGGCCCATTATCGACAACCAAGGCATCGCCTTTCCCCTGGCGGAACTGGCCACCCAGATCGACGCGGCGCGGCTGTTGACGTGGCGCGCGTCGTGGATGGCGGCCAACAACATCCCGTTCGAACGCGGCGAGGGTTCGATGTCAAAGATGGCAGCCAGCGAAGTCGCGGTGAAGGCCACCGAGCGTGCCATTCAGACGCTGGGCGGCTGGGGTTACATCACCGACCATCCGGTGGAGAAGTGGTATCGAGATGCCAAGCTGTACACCATCTTCGAAGGCACCAGTGAGATACAACGGATGGTGATCTCGAATGCGTTGGGCGCGTCGGTGGGCACGCCGCCGCTGCACGTCGTCATCGAGCCGTCCGGCGGGACACTCAACCGGGTCTTCGGGCGCGGTGCCCCGCTGCGCTCCCGCGCCGCCGACAACGCGCTGTCCATGAAGGACAGGGTTCCCGAGCCGGTGATGCGGCTGGCGATGAGGGTCCTACGCCCCCCACGCAAATAGACTCGAC
Source organism: Mycobacterium sp. E1214 (assembly GCF_001666755.1). Taxonomy (GTDB): domain Bacteria; phylum Actinomycetota; class Actinomycetes; order Mycobacteriales; family Mycobacteriaceae; genus Mycobacterium. Next base: position 13,333 of record NZ_LZJC01000031.1, read on the forward strand.
CCAATCATGAGCAACCTGGACGCCCAGCCCACGGAGGTCGCGTGCGGGCCCCGGCGGCACGCGGCCAGCGCGGTCCAGGTGCTGCGCGGCCGCGAGGTGCCGTTGGGCGGCCCCCGGGCGATCCGGGTGCGTCGCACCCTGCCACACCGCGACCGCGCGCTGATCGGCGCCTGGTGCTTCATCGACCACTACGGACCGGTGAACGCCCGGATGGACGTCCCGCCCCATCCGCACACGGGATTACAGACGGTCAGCTGGTTGTTTGATGGGGAAGTGGAGCATCGCGACAGCGCCGGGGTGCGAGCGGTCGTACGGCCCGGCGAGCTGAATTTGATGACCGCCGGCGCTGGCATCTGCCATTCCGAAGTGTCAACGCCGTCGGCGGGCGTGCTGCATGGCGCCCAGCTCTGGGTGGCGTTGCCGTCTTCCGACCGCGATGCCGACCGTGGCTTCGCCCACCATGCGCCCACGCCGGTCCGGCTGCGCGGGGCCGTCGCGCGCGTATTCCTCGGCGAGCTGGCCGAAGCCCGTTCTCCGGTACCCACTTTCACACCATTGCTGGGGGCTCAGCTCGACGTCGACCCGGGCGCTGAGCTCGACGTCGAGGTCGATGCGGCGTTCGAACACGGCGTGCTGTGCGATGCAGGGCCGATCGACGTGGAGGGGACCACGCTCGGCGACGGGGACTTGGCGTATCGCGGTCCCGGTGCGCCTCGCTTGCATTTCCACAACGCGGGCGAGCGGCCCGCGCGGGTACTCCTGCTGGGCGGCGCGCCGTTTGATGAGCAGCTCGTGATGTGGTGGAACTTCGTCGGCCGCAGCCACGATGACATCGTCGAGTACCGCCGGTTATGGGAGGACAACGACGACCGCTTTGGTGCCGTCCACGGCTACCGCGGTGCCCTCGAGCGGCTGCCCGCCCCGGCGTTGCCCGCGGGCAGGCTGCGGCCCCGACCGAGTTTTCAACGAAAGGAAGAGACAGATGGCCACCGATAAGACCGGCGCCGAGGCGACCGTCACCGCTGAGAAGGACCGCTACGTCATCGCCGTCGACGACAAACGGGTCGGCCTGGCCGACTTCGCCGACCGGGACAACCAGCGGGTGTTCTACCACACCGAAATCGACCCCGCCTACGGCGGACGCGGCCTGGCCACCATCCTCGTGCAGGAGGCGCTCACCGCCACCCGCAACGAGGGCAAGCGCATCGTCCCGGTCTGCTCGATGATCGGCACGGTGCTGAAGAAACACCCCGAGTACGACGACATCACCGACCCCGTTACGCCCGACGTGCTCCGGTGGGTGAATTCGTAGAAGAATCCGCCAACGAGATGGCTGCGCGACTTACCTTGCTACGGCCGCGATGATGTGTTCGAGTTCCTCGATCGATTTGGCCATGAGGTGACTGAATATGGTCGCGTCGACGACTGACAAGATCGCACAGTCTTCATGCAGACAAATTTTGTATTCGGTGTCGACTTTTGAGACGTCGACGTTGTGGTCAAAGCCTTGACGGGCGAGCATAGCGCCAAGCGGACCCGAGGCGAGGTCGGACCGCGCGGCGGTCGCCCAATTCCAAATGAGGTATTTCTCGGTCAGAGCAAAACTCGATAGTTTGGCGTCATCAACCTTTCGCTGGCCACGATCGTTAACCGTATCGATGGCCCACCATGTGCCATCGAAGCGGAGGTGGACTGAATAGTCGTTGGTCATAAAAGCGACTACGCAGTCGTCACATTCTGTCGTGACGTACGGCTTACCACCGCCCATCGCCGGCGCCCATTTGTACCAGTTGGCCACCAACCGAGAGAAGTCGTCCATCAATGTCACGAAAATCCCCACAGGACTAAAAGGAAGAGCCTTCCCGAGTTGAACACAGGTTAGCTACGGGCGCGTTCACGTCGAATCACCATTGCGACCCATTCACATTGCGTGCTCAGCGGCTCAGCCCAGTGGAACCCGCTGCACCTGGGCGATCTCCGCGCGGCCTGCGATAGCCGGGCCAGCCAATGCGCTGTGCACCGTGCACTGGCCACCACCGGTGCCCCCTCACTCGATCGCCGTCGCGAAAGCGATCTGACACTATGACGCGGTGACAGATCGCTGCGCGGGTTGCGGCTTCACCTACGATCTGACTGCGGCCACCGCTGCCGGCGACGACATCCGGGTTCGCGTGACAGAGATTAGTGAAGTGTTGCGTCGCAACACCATTGACGTGCGTGCGCGGCCGCGCCCCGGCGTGTGGTCACCGCTGGAGTACGCGTGCCACGTGCGGGATGTGCTGCTGGTGCAGCGTGAACGGGTGCTGGCCGCCCGCCGCAGCAGCGGGGCGCGCTGCACTCCGATGGGCCGTGACGAGCGGGCGGACCACGAGGGGTACAACGAGCAAGAGCCGGAGGCCGTCGCCCGACAACTCACCGACGCGGCGAGCTTGTTTGGCAGCGTTCTCGAGCGGCTCGCCGCGGAGGATTGGGACCGCACCGTCATCTACAACTATCCCGAATCCGAGGAGAGGTCGCTGCGCTGGGTGGCCGTCCACACGGTGCATGACGTGCACCATCACCTGCACGACATTCGTCGCCAAGTCGGCGCCGCCGGCTCGTAAAACTGATCGCGCCCGCAGGCGCCCGTGGTGAATGATGACCGCATGGGCAAGCACATCGGGATCGTGTTGTTCGACCAAGCGGAAGAACTGGACGCCATCGGGCCCTGGGAGGTTCTTTCTGCCTGGACGCGAGCCTTCCCAGACGACGGATACGCCGTCGGCTGCCTGTCCCGCGCGGGCGGAATGGTCACGTGCGCAAAGGGATTGGCGGTCCAGGCACATCATTCGTTCGACGACGCGCCGCCGCTGGACGTGCTGATCTACCCCGGCGGCCAGGGCACCCGCCCGCAACTGCAGGACGAGGACCAATTGGAGTGGGTCCGCCGGCAACGCGCGACCGTCCCCCTGATGACGTCGGTGTGCACCGGCTCGCTGGTGTACGCGGCCGCGGGACTGCTTGCGCACCGACCGGCCACCACGCACTGGGCCTCGCTGGACCGGCTGGCCGAGCTCGACCCCACGATCGAGGTGCGCCGCGACGAGCGCTTCGTCGACGACGGCGACACGATCACCGCCTCGGGGGTGTCGGCCGGCATCGACATGGCCTTGCATCTCGTCCGCCGGCTCGCCGGCGCCGAGCGCGCGCGGCAGGTGCGACGCTACATCCAATACGACCCGGCGCCGCCGGTCTGAATTCGCCTGGTGACACGGGCACGGGCTACCCGAGTGGTGCGGGGTGTGGCGGGGGCCTCACAGGTCATCACCATCGTCGGGCAATGCCCGCAGCCACAACCCACCGTCGGTCAGATCCGCCTCAATCCCTGACGGGTCGACCAATTCGAATTGTTCGCGCCCGTAGCGCACGTCGGTTCGCCACGCCGGGTTGAGCAACGGAGACGGAACGGTGAAGGTGGCGTCCACGGTGCGAATCATCGTGGTACCGCCGTCGCGAAGCCGCACGATCGCCTGCAATGCCGACCGATGCTGCGGCGCAATCGGCACTTCACGGAGGGCGTGTGAAGCCTGGCCACGGAAGAACCGGGCGCCGTAGAGATCGGTTTCCGTCACCACGCAGATCGACATGCCTTCGGCGCTGCGCGCCAAATACAGGATCCGCAGCCTCACTCGCGCCTCAATAGCCCTAGGGCGACAACGCCCGATTCGTCCACCACCACAGTTTGTCTTGGCAAAGGCCTCGCAGGCGGGTGTTTCACTTTGTCAGGATGGGATAGTGACGATGCTTCACGGAACATCGGCCACCGTCCTGACGGCCGTCGTGGTCTTGTTCATTGCCGTCACCACGTTGCGGATCCTGCGGAGCCTGGTCCGAAGCGAACGCGCCCGCCGGGAGTACCGCCAAACGGTAATGGCCATGCGCTGGTGGATGATTCCGGCGGCGGTCGGCCAGCTCACTCTGGTCTTTGCTGCCTACCTCGGGCTCGTCCACTTTCTTCCACTGCTCGGCTGGGGATGGTGGCGGATGCTGGGCAACGCCGGCAACGTCGGTCTCGCTCAGACGGGACAGACCGGATTGATCTGGAGAGTGATCGGGTTTGCGGTGCCGATCCTCTTGGCCGCCGCGGTTCCGTGGATGGCGCACGCCGAAGAGTTGGCATTTCGCGCCGGCAGTGAACGGCAAGGGGTCCGTCGAAAAGTGCGGAGGCAGGTCGTTTTCGGGCTCACTCACATGTGGGCGGGAATTCCGATCGGCGCCTGCCTGGCGCTCACCATCAGCGGCCTGTACTTCCTGCTGGTGTACCTACGTGCCCTGGCGTCCCTGGGCCCCGACCTGCAAGCCGCGCGCAACGTGCCGTCGTACGAACGTCTGCCCTCCCCATCGCTACCGGCCGGTGCGGAGGAAGATCCGGAAACGTTGGCCGCCCTGCATACCGAACGGGCACGCGTGCGGCAGGAAAACGACGAGCGGCGCAAGGCATGGGCGGACAAACTCGAGGAGCAGATCTCAGCCAGTTATGACCGGGTCGATCAGGTGAGACGGCGTGCCGTCGCCAAGTCGGCCGCCGCGCACGCGGTAAGCAACTGGTTGCTGATCGTCCTGCTCGTGGCCTTCCTCGCCTGGCGAGAGCTGGCGACCTAGCACGAGCGGTGAAGCCGATCCGCACAAACACGAAAGGTCACGAACCCTTTCGAGTTCGTGACCTTTCGTGTTTGCGGTTCCCAGAACCGCTCACTGTGGGCGAAGGGGGACTTGAACCCCCACGTCCCGAAGGACACTGGCACCTGAAGCCAGCGCGTCTGCCATTCCGCCACTCGCCCGGAAAAACAACCGATGGACCATACCACTCTAGAGGCCGCATTCCCCAACCGTGCTGTCGGGGCCCGACAGCCGCCAACCGGCATTTCACTGCGCCCGAGCGGTTCTCGATATTTCCAGGCCGCCGCCCTGCGCTGGGCCGATACCATGGGCGGGGTGATGCGGGTTTGCCCTCGGCCGGCGATTGGCGGCCACAAGTGCGGGCGAGCGGCTTCGCATGGGTAGCCAACGCGGACTGGCGGCGCGGATCGAACGTCGGCTCGAGGCGACCGTCGACAACGCGTTCGCCCGCGTGTTCGGGGGATCGGTGGTCCCGCAGGAGATCGAGGGCCTGCTGCGCCGCGAGGCGCGCGATGGCGTGCGAAGGTTGCGGGAAAATCTCCTTTTGGCCCCCAACGAATACATCATTACCCTCGGTATGCACGACTTTGAGAAGGTGGGCGCCGACCCTGATCTCACGTCGGGTGCTTTCGCGAGGTACGTGGCTGACTTTATCTCTGAACGGGGGTGGCAAACGTATGGTGATGTGGTCGTCCGGTTCGAGCGGTCACCGGACCTGCGTACCGGCCAGTACCACGCCCGTGGTGCTGTCAACCCTGATGTCGAACCCCGCCCGACGGTCGATGAGCCCGTCCGGCCACAATTACATAACGCGTTCGGCGCAGAACGAGGAGCACCAATGACTGACAACTCGAGCTACCGGCCTCCCGGACCCGGCCGGCCCGGCGACGAGTACTACGACGACCGCTACGGGCGTCCGCAGGACGACGCGCGCGGTGGCCAGGACCCGCACGGGGCGCCCGACCCCCGCGGGGGATACCCCCAGCAAGAGCACGGTGGCTACCCGCAGCAAGAGCAGGGTGGCTACCCGCCGCAGCAGGGTTACCCGCCGCCGCGCCACCCCGAGCAGCAGGGCGGCTACCCCGAGCACGGCGGTTACCAAGGCGGCTACCCCGAGCAGGGCCAAGGCGGCTACTCCGAGCAGCAGCGCGGCTACCAGGGCGGCTACCCCGAGCAACGCGGCTACCCAGACCAGCGCGGCGGCTATGGCGAGCAGGGCCAGGGCGGCTACCCGCAGTCCTACGAGCAGCGTCCGCCCGCGGCGGCCGGCTACGGCGCTCCGCAGGGCGGCCCTCAGGGCTATGACCAGGGCTACCGGCCGGGCGGCGGGTACAACGCCCCGCAGGGCGGGCAGGCCGGCGGCGCGCCGCAGAGCTTCGGCGGCGGCTACGGCGACTACGGACGCGGGCCGACCCGGCAGGACGAGACCGGCTACGCCCCGCAGGAGCAGCGGCCCAGCTATCCCGAGCAGGGCGCCGGCTACGACCAGGGCTATCAGCAGGGCGGGGGATACGGCCGGCAGGACTACCAATCCGGCGAGTACACCCAGTACGCCGAGCATGTCCAGGGCGGCGGGTACGCGCCGCAGGGTGGGGGATATCCCGACGCCGGCAGCCGCGAGTACGACTACGGCCAGCAGCCTGAGTATGGCCAGGCTGAGTACGGCCAGCCCGCCGACTACGGCCAGGCCGCCGAGTACGGGCAGCCCGCCGAGTACGGTCAGGCGGCTGACTACGGCCAGGCCGGCGGTTACGGCGGCTACGGCCAGGGCGGGTACGGCGCCGCGGGTACCTCGGTCACGCTGCAGCTCGACGACGGCAGCGGCCGCACCTACCAGCTGCGCGAGGGCTCCAACATCGTGGGTCGCGGCCAGGACGCCCAGTTCCGGTTGCCCGACACCGGGGTTTCCCGTCGTCATCTGGAGATCCGGTGGGACGGGCAGGTGGCGCTGTTGTCGGATCTGAATTCGACCAACGGCACCACCGTGAACAACGCGCCGGTGCAGGAGTGGCAGCTGGCCGATGGGGACGTGATCCGGCTGGGTCACTCGGAGATCATCGTCCGCATCCACTAAATCGGCTGGGCTCCACGCTGCCGTGCTTCGCCCCGTGTCGACCGCCGTCCAAGTATCGTGACGTTGCTGATGTGCTCGGTGTCACGGGCCTCAGGGATGCAACGCTAGGACGGAAAGGACGCCGGATGCAGGGACTCGTGCTGCAGCTGACGCGTGCCGGATTTTTAATGTTGCTATGGGTATTCATCTGGTCCGTCCTGCGCATCCTGCGGACCGATATCTATGCACCCACCGGCGCCGTCATGGTGCGCCGCGGGTTGGCGTTGCGCAGCACGTTGCTGCCGTCGCGCCAACGCCGGCACACCCCCCGGTATCTGGTGGTGACCGAAGGATCGCTGGCCGGTGCCCGCATCACTCTCAGCGGGCAGCCGGTGCTGATCGGAAGAGCTGACGACTCGACCCTGGTCCTCACCGACGACTACGCCTCCACCCGGCACGCCCGGTTGTCGCAGCGCGGCTCGGAGTGGTACGTCGAAGACCTAGGATCGACCAACGGCACTTACCTTGACAGGGCAAAGGTGACGACTGCGGTAAGAGTTCCCATGGGAACGCCGATACGAATCGGCAAGACGGCGATCGAGTTGCGCCCGTGAGCCACACCAACGACGAGGATGCCGGCGTAGCCGGAGCCGCAGGGGCACGGCCCCACACGGTGTCACCCCTGCCCGTTCGCGGCGGAGCGTGGCGCCCGTGAGCCTGGTTCTGCGCTATGCCGCCCGCAGCGATCGCGGCCTGGTACGCGCCAACAACGAGGACTCGGTCTACGCCGGTGCACGCCTTCTGGCCCTGGCCGACGGCATGGGCGGTCACGCCGCCGGCGAGGTGGCCTCCCAGTTGGTCATCGCGGCGCTCGCCCACCTCGACGACGACGAACCGGGCGGCGACCTGCTCGCGAAGCTCGACAATGCGGTGCGGTCGGGCAACTCGGCGATCGCCGCCCAGGTGGAGGCCGAACCCGAACTGGAAGGCATGGGCACCACGCTCACCGCGATCCTGTTCGCGGGTGACCGCATCGGGTTGGTGCACATCGGCGACTCGCGCGGCTACCTGCTGCGCGACGGGGAGCTGACGCAGATCACCAAGGACGACACCTTCGTGCAGACCTTGGTCGACGAGGGCCGCATTACCCGCGAGGAGGCCCACAGCCACCCCCAGCGGTCGCTGATCATGCGGGCGCTCACCGGCCACGAGGTCGAGCCGACGCTGACCATGCGGGAAGCCCGCGCCGGTGACCGCTACCTGCTGTGTTCCGACGGGCTGTCTGACCCGGTGAGCGACGAGACGATCCTCGAGGCGTTGCAGATCCCCGACGTGGCGGAGGCCGCGTACCGCCTGATCGAGCTGGCGCTGCGCGGCGGTGGCCCGGACAACGTCACCGTGGTCGTCGCCGACGTCGTCGACTACGACTACGGCCAGACCCAGCCGATCCTGGCCGGCGCGGTGTCGGGCGACGAAGACCAGATGACGCTGCCCAACACCTCGGCCGGTCGCGCCTCGGCCATCCGCAACCGCGCGGAGCCCGTCAAACGTGTTGCGCCGCAACCGGAACCGCCGAGCCGGCCGCGATGGTCGCGGCAGCGGATGATCCTCGCCGTGGCCCTGGCCGTCGCGCTGGTGTGCACGGGCCTGGCCATCGGGTGGTGGGTCATCCAGCGCAACTATTACGTCGCCGAATACAACGGCCGGGT
>NZ_LZJC01000032.1 GCF_001666755.1 Mycobacterium sp. E1214
GCCACTTCCAAACAGCACTACCGAAAAACCAGCCTTCAACGCCGCTCGAGCACATACGGCTTTGCGGCGCCGGGTTGCCTTCAGGGAGGTAGGGACGTGCGCGGCAGCGGCTGCACCTGTTGGACGAGTTCGACCAGGTCCGCGAATACTCTGGCGATGTGTGAGTGTGCCGGCGCAGGTGCGGCCTGGGATACATCACCTCTCACCGATCGGTGGAAAGTTGCTGCCTGATTTCTTCACAGAGGATCGCAGCGAGCTGTGGGACGCGCTGCGCAAGCGCGGGCCGGTCGTGTTTATCGACGACAGCGTGTTTATGAATGGCTACTGCCTCACACGGGCCGATGACGTGCTCGCAGCGCTGCGCAACCCGGAAGTATTTCCCCTGAACGCTGTTTTGGATCGGCCGGACCATGCGCGTTGGCGCGCGGTCTTGCAGCCCCTATTGCATTCCCGCGCGGTGAAACAGATGCAACCGGCGTTGCAAGATCAGGCCGCGTCGGTGGTTCAAGCGGTGGCCTCGCGGGGTGGTTGTGAGGTCATCACCGACGTTGCGGAGCCATTCGCGGCTCAGGTTCTTCTCACAGTGTTGGGGCTGCCCCCGCAAGACGGGGATAGGTTGCTGCGCTGGGAGAAAGCGCTTTGGGCAATCCAGCGGGCGCCTCTGGCCACGGTCACAGGTGTCCGTTTCCAGGACCTGGTGCAAAAAGTTGAGATGCTCGCCTATTTGACGGAGGCTTTCGCGCAGCGTCGTGCCAGCCCTGATATTGCGGGTGTTATGTCTGGGCTGGTTGCCGGTGACGATGGGTTCGACGAAGCTGACGCGTGCGCGGTAGTTGAGATGCTGATCGCTGCGGGCATTACGCCGTTCAGGAGCTCGGTGGGTTTCGTGTTTCTTGACCTTGCCCGCGACCCGCGGCTATGCGCTTCGCTCCACGAAAATCCCGCAGGGATTGAAGGATTCGTCGAAGACGTGCTGCGCCGCGAGCCGCCGGCCCCGGTGATTATCCGCAGGGCCGCTCAGAACGTCACCGTGGCGGGGGTCGAGATACCGGCAGGAGCCCGGGTCGTGCTGTGCGTAGGGGCGGCCATCCAAGAAGACATGGCGGACGGCCACGGGTCGCGGGCGGATTACTGGGCATTCGGCGGGGGCCCGCACCGCTGTGTGGCCGTCAGTCTGGCGAAAACAGCGTTGACTGTGTTGGTCAGCGAATGGTTACGCACTATCCCCGCGTTCGTCCTAGATGCTGAGTCCGTGCCGCCGATTATCCTCGAGGAGGCGGTCCGCCTGTCGAGTTTGCCGCTGCGCTGGCGTTAACGTCAGACCGCGGGCGGGTAAGTGCCGCAGTTGCCGCGCTGGTCGCCGCGTTGCACCGGGACGTCCTGCCCCTCGGCCGATCCGCGTGGCTTCACCGCGCCACTCCCCTACTGAGACGCGTCTCGCGGAACATGCACGAATCGCATATGGAGGTTCACAGGTGAACCGCTCCGTATTGTTGAATATCTTGTGCGTCAATGAATTTGATGAGCGCGCGACACATACTCTGAGCGATGCTGTGGCACAGTGGGACTCGGCACGGTCAAACACGCAGAGGGTTGGCGACCTCAATCGTTGCTCTGCGGGTACTGCTGGTGGCGAAATGCCAGATCCGCCGCTGGGCGTGCGACGGCGAGGTAGATCGGCAGGAAGCACCAAAGCGACTACGCGGGGACGCCAGCAAAGCCTTGCCACTAGGCCCCGGGTGCAGGGCGGCACAACATCCGCTGCGACGGCCTAGGCTGAGCATGATCAGAAGACCCTTGTCTTGGCGAGAGGAACACCCGCGTGCCGCTCACTCGCATCCACGTTCCGAATTCGATGCCGCTCGAACAACGCGCCGTCATTGGCGACGTCGTTTACCAGAGCATGCGAGACGTGATCAATGTGCCGGAAGACGACAAGTTTCAGGTCATTATCGCCCACGATGCCGACTCGTTGCGCATGGATCCGACATACCTGGGCATCAACAGATCCTCGGCGGCGTTCATCATCGACATCACACTCAACGCCGGCCGCACCGTGGAAGCCAAGAAGCGGTTCTACGCCGACCTCGTTGGACAGCTTGTCGACCGGGCGAAAGTCCGGTCCGAGGATGTGCTCATCGTGCTGACTGAGGTGGCCAAGGAGAATTGGTCTTTCGGCAACGGTGTTGCGCAATATTCCCAGTAGCGACGGCAGCAGCACGACATCAGACAATCGGTAAGCCACAGTTACCGGTAAGCCGCCCACCTCGCTCAGTCCTGGACCTGCGAGGAACTGGAGATATGGCTTACGGCCGACCTACCACGACGACAGGTCGTCGTGTGCCATCGCGATGTCGTGGGACCATTGCGACCGTGCAAATCTTCCAGCTGCAGCCGATCGCGGTGGTGTCCTGTTCTCGCGTGGAACCTTTCGACGACGGATGGGACGACGAAGTCGCCAGCATCATTCTCTCGGAACGGTTTGACGAAGCCGCTGTCCGGGGGCTGGAGGCGTTTTCACATATCGACGTAATTTATCTATTTGATCGGGTGGACTCCGACCGGATCGAAGTCGGTGCTCGTCGGCCCCGCGGAAATCCGGACTGGCCCGAAGTCGGTATCTTCGCGCAGCGCGCCAAGGACCGTCCCAACCGGATCGGGCTGACGACCTGCCGGTTGATCGGTATCTCCCGGCGAGTGCTCACCGTTTCGGGTCTGGATGCGATCGACGGCACACCAGTGCTGGACATCAAGCCGTACATGACTGAATTCGGGCCTCGCGGCGAAGTGGGCCAACCGCAATGGGCGCAAGAACTCATGAACCACTATTGGGATTAGCGGCTCCGTCAGCCAGGACCTCCGCAGATAAGGCGGTGTCTCCTTTAGCGCAAGAGGTTGCGAATCAATACCTTTCACCTCTTAGTTGTTACCGATAACAATAGGCCGACGCTTTCAGCGTGACCAAGGCCGGCGTTTCGAATGGCGGTCTAACGCAAAGGATTTGATGACTTTATCCGCGAGCGCCATGCTGAATATCTCTTAACCCATACACAGTTAGCCTAAGTAATAATGGGCGGATGAAGGGTTACAGGCGTTTCGTAGCGGCCACCGTGGCGTTGGTCGCAAGTGTTGGGCTATTTGATTTGGCCGCCGCTGGATCCGCACAGGCGGACCCTCCCCCACATTGGTGTCCCGGAGACTTCTGGGATCCGGGGTGGGGCCCGATGCCGATTAATTGCCGGAACGGTTCGAACTGGTGGTTTGATGACCCCGTCTACATTCCTTACCACCCGCCTGGACATGACCACCCGAACCACCCCGGTGGCCCCGGTGATCATCCCGGTGGCCCCGGTGATCATCCCGGTGGACCAGGTGACCATCCCGGCGGCCCCGGTGACAACCCCGGTGGCCCCGGTGGACCCGGTGGGCCCGGTGACCATCCCGGTGGACCCGGTGACCATCCTGGTGGACCCGGTGGACCCGATGGACCACCAGGGGGCGCACAGGGCAGTCCGGGTGGTGCACCTGACGGTGGCGCACCCGGCGGAGTCGGAGGAAACGGTGGCGGCGGCGGACACCCCGGCGGTGGCGGCCTCGGCGGTGGCGGCGGACACTTCGGCGGTGGCGGCGGACACTTCGGCGGCGGTGGCGGCATCGGCGGGGGCGGCGGGCACTCCGGCGGTGGCGGTGGCGGTTTCGGCGGGGCCGGCGGAGGCGGACACCGCTGAGTCAGCCAATAGCCAGCCGAGGTCGCGTTCGCCTCCGCGACAGCCACTTTGCCGGTTAACGGACGGCTTCACACTGCGCTGGGTCGCAGGATTGCGAGCGGCATTCACTCCCGAGCCCACTACACCAGATAGCGTCAGGCCCGGTGCCGGTGACCGAGAGGGTTTGGCGGTGTCATCGACTAGGGACAGCCGGTAGGGATGTGCGAGCAGCAGTTGGGATAGTGCCTCGGGTTTGGGGTGTGCAGCGACGGCGTGCCCGGCCACCGGCTCAGCACGTCTTGAGCTCTTGGGCGAGCATGACGACGATGTCGCTGGGGCCGCGGACGTACGTGAGCTTGTAGGCGTCCTCGTACAGGGCGACGCCGCGAAGGACGTCGCCGCCGTGCTTGCGGACGGTCTCGACGGCGGCGTCGATGTCGTCAACGGCGAAAGCAACGCGGTGCATGCCAAGGGTATTTGGCTGGACAGGGTCAATTTCGATCGCGCCTGGGTGTAGGTACTGGAAGAGCTCGATGCGGCCGTTGCCGTCGGGGGTCTGGAGCATGGCAATGTCGGCGGTGTTGCCGTCGAGACCAACAGCGGTATCGGCCCACCCGCCGCTTATTCGCTCGCGACCCAGCAGGCTCAGCCCCAGGTCGGTAAAAAAGGCGATCGCGGCCTCGAGGTCGCGGACAACGATCCCGACGTTGTCGAGTCGAATTGGCATGGCTTTCACAGTAGCGACCGCACCGGAGTGTCACTGCCGACAGTGGACTCGACCCGCTGCACGCGATTCGCCGGCGCTCGTGGCTGCGTCAACCGTGAACCTCACAACGCCGACTCGGTCCGAACGCGCATAGCGCCTGCATCGCCTTGCCGGTAGCCGCCGCTATAGCTTAGTATCTAAGCGATTAGATGAGTGGCATCGGGAAAGGTGAGCAGATGCCGTCTGCGGGCAAAACAAGTCGAGTCCGTCTCATTAATTCGGTTGTTGGGTCGCTTGCGCGTCGATACAGCACTGCGGCAGTGCTTTTCCATCACGCGATCGCTGAACACCTTGGTCTCGGGCCAACAGATACGAAGTGCCTTGACCTGCTGCGTGAGCGACCCGCAATGACCGGCAGCGAACTCGCCGCGGTGACCGGGTTGACGACGGGGGCGGTAACCGGCGTAGTTGCGCGCCTCGAGACCGCCGGCTACCTCCATCGGGAACCTCATCCGCACGATCGGCGTAAACAGATCTTGCGCCCAGTTCAGGCGCGCGTCGACGAGGTACACGAAGTGTTCGAGCCGCTTCGTGGCGATCTCAAAGCACTGTTGTCGGAGTTCGATGCGCACCAACTCGAGGCGATCGCGCGATTCCTCACCGAAGGAACGCAAATTACGTTCAAGCACACGGCGGTCCTGCGTGCCCAGCCGTTTGTCACCGAGGGCCGCTCGGGCGTACCGGTATGAGCATCTTGAATGTCGCAGGAGCGCAGCTATATTACGAAACGCGCGGCGCCGGTCGGGTGATGATATTGATTCCGGGGGCCAATGGCGATGCCACCGTCTTCGAATCCTTTGCAACGAGATTGTCGGCGCACTATCTGGTGGTGAGCTATGACCGTCGCGGCTTTACTCGCAGCCGGCTCGACGGTCCGCAGGATTACTCGCAGCGATTGCATACTGACGCCGCCGACGCGCGATGCCTCATCGAGCACGTCGGTGGAGGTGAGCCGGCCACCGTCTTCGGCACCAGTTCTGGAGGTGTGGTTGCGCTGCGCCTGGCGATAGACCATCCCGAAGTAATCGATACCGTCGTGCCATATGAGCCGTGCGCCATGCATCTTCAGCCCGACGGTCAGCGGTGGATTGATTTCTTTAGCGATGTCTACGATGTCTATCGGCGCCGTGGGATCGATTCCGCGATGACCAAGTTCCGCGAAAGCGCTTTTCCGCTAGTCGATCATGCGGTCATGCGACGGGCAAGGAGCTCAGGAGCCCCCCACATCAGGGCCAACGCGATCTACTGGCTCGAACACGAGCTCCGGCAGTACACAACGGTGCACTTTTCCGTCGCTGCGCTGAGGCCACTGGCTCAGCGGATGATTCCCGCAGCGGGCCGAGAATGCCGCGGCTACCCGAATCACGCGGTCAGTCAACAGCTTGGCCGCCTGCTTGAGCGCGAAGTAGTCGAACTGCCCGGCGGTCACGTCGGTTACGCCACCCACGGTGTCGCGTTCACCGATGCCTTACTTGCCCGGCTGCATCAAGAAAGTCGAGCGTGACTCAAGCTGGATCGGGGCCCCGCACACCGACGGCCGAGTGCGGGAGAAAGGGAGTGAGGATGAACGGACCGTTTACCCGCAAGTATGGGATCGAGGCGCCCCACTATCCCGCAGGATACGGTGCGGCCAGCGTGGTAATGCTGATGTTCGCGCGCAGGTTCGATCGTTGGTGGCTTGTTCCCGCGGCGGCGCTCCTTAGTCAAGCAGGGCTGTACCTACACACCACATTGCGTGGGAAACACATCGTATGGCGGCGCGAATTGGACCGACTCGGATTGGCTGGTGATGAGCACCTCCTCGACGTCGGCTGCGGCAGCGGGGCCGTACTTATCGCCGCCGCCCATCGGCTCCCGCGCGGCAAAGCCGAAGGCATTGATCTCTGGCGCAGCATCGATCAATCCGGCAACGATCCCAGGCGTACATGGGCGAACGCTCGTGCTGACGGGGTGGCCGACCGCATACAGCTTCACACCGCCGACATGACCGAATTGCCCTTCCCTGACGCGTCATTCGACGTCGTCACCTCTGCCCTGGCAGTGCACAACGTGCCCGACCCTGCTCGCCGAAGTGAAGCGCTAGCCGAGATGGTTCGAGTCCTCAAGCCCGGTGGTCAACTCGTGTTAGTCGACATCATGCATACCGACGACTATGCCAAGGTGCTCCGAAACATGCTGACCAATCTGGAGTCTCGCTGCCTCGGCGTCAACTACTGGTACGGCGGTCCGTGGGTGGCGGCACGCATACTGACGGGCGAACGCATATCGTCGGTGTGAAATTCCCCGCCATTTCGGTTACCGCGCACAGCGTTCGGAACTTCGGCACCTGCTTGTGCGCTGTTTCGCAGTATTCAGTCCTTCCAACTCCCTCGGCCGTCGCCCTAGGTAGCCGTTTGGTGCTGCTGCACGCGAGGTTGGCACGGAAACCGCGGCGACCTCACATTTTCATCAAGAGGAACGTCTTCGCGGTGATGGTCCACGTCGTGGCCACCGCCGCCGGGTCGCATCGGCGGCGCCGTGTTCAAGTTAGGGAGAATCCTGATGGCACCATGTCAGCCCTCACCATCGCTGGAAAACCAAGCACTGTCAGCCACCCTTGCTGAGGTGGCACCGAATACACCAACCGCTTGCGCGGGCTGGACTGCCCACAGCATCTCTGCCCACCTGGCAGCCGGCACGAAAGAGATCGTTGACCTTATCGAGTTGAAAGTGAACCATGACCAGCAGCGGCCGACCCGAGAATTCGGCGAGCGCGAAGCACCGTTCCTCGCTTTGAGTGCCGCCGACCTCGCACAGGAATTCCTCACGCAGGGTGAGCGGCTGCTGACAGCCGCGTCCGCACTTGCCGACTCCGCCGACCCCATCTTTTTGTTCACCGGCCGGACCTTCACTGTCGCGCAACTGGCCGTCCACATGCGCAGCGAGTCCGCTATTCACCGGTGGGACATCGTCGGCGACGACGACCTGTCCGATCAACTCCTCACTCAACCAGAGCTGACTCGCCACGCGGTGGATCTGCTTAACACAATGCCGACGCTCTACGAAGCTCCCGAATGGCGAGCGGAGCACGCCGGGGTCGAGGGCGAACTGCGGATTGTGCTGCGCAGTCCCGGATGTGCTGACCTCGTCTACGAACGCAGCGGCGGCGGCGCACGCTTCAAATTCGTCGAGCAACCCGCGACGGGCGACGCCGTCGTCATCACCGACACGGCAAACCGTCTGCTCACCATCTGGGGCCGTCGCTCAGCGCAACGCACGCTAACCGTGGATACCGACACGGTCAGCGCAGCCCTTGTGAAATCGGTGCTGTGGGGCACCAACGCCCCCTGGGATCCACGGGCCTTGACACGCTGAGCCAGATCAAGGGCCAACCCGTGTTGGGTTGGCCCTTTGTCACGATGGAGACCCGGTGGCCGGCGAAAAAGCTTAAGGCGCAGGGAAGTCCACCGCGAGAGGACCCGAGCCGGAGAAACCCTCCAACACTTCGAGCGGCAGCACCGCCGTGGATCAAGGGCGACGCTGATCCCCTGGTTGGTGCGCCGTGCCGCCCCGTAGAGTGCATCGCGATGTCCTCGATTTCGACGGGCGGCGGCACTTATGCTGCTCGACGCGAGAACGACCTCACGAAAATCGCTCACTACACGTCTACACCCCGTGACAGTCAAACAGCCCTTCGAGACCATCGTCTCCGACCACG
>NZ_LZJC01000033.1 GCF_001666755.1 Mycobacterium sp. E1214
GCTGTACCTGCACGCCGTCGCCGCCGGCATCCTGCGCTCCCTGGCGGCCGACGCGGCGGCCCTGGTGCGCGGGCGGCGCCGCACCTACACCTTCGCCACCGTCGACGACCCCACCGCCGACCCGCAGCTGCTGCAGATCGTCGGCGAAATCGACGCGGTGGCCTACGCCGCGCAGGCGCTGGTGCGCGCCGCGGCCGCCGAGGTCGCCCCCGCACTGGAGGCCGCCCGCCACACCGGGATCGATCCCGAGCTGGAAGCCGCGGCGTCGATCGCCGCCGCGCGGGTCAAGGTCGCGATCCAGGAACCCGCGCTGCGGGCGGCGTCGCGGGTGTTCGACGCCGGCGGGGCCTCCGCCGTGCAAGCGTCGGCGCTGCTGGACCGGCACTGGCGCAACCTGCGAACCCTGTTCTCGCACAACCCGACCGTCTACAAGGCCCGCGTGCTCGGCGACATCGCCGTAAACGGCGCGGCCCTGCCGGACAGCAGCTTCTTCTGATCCGATCGTGAGGCTTTGCACGCGCGCGGTGGCGCTTTCCGCCCTGGTGTTCGCGCTGCTCACCGGATGCGCGGGACACCGGCACGCCCCGAGCGGCGGGCCCACCGGCGCGCCGGTGCGCGGCGGCACCCTCACCTACTCCGACGTGTCGTTCGTCACCGACACCATGGCGGCCAACTACAGCGCCAACAACCTGATGTTCCAGCTGCTCGACCGGGTGGTGTACGTCGACCCGAAAACCGATGCGGTGCACGGCTGGCTGGCCCGGCAGTTCACCCGCAACCCCGACGCCACCCGGTACACCTTCACCATCCGCGACGGCGTGTCGTTCAGCGACCACACCCCGGTGACGGCCGAGGTGATCAAGGCCAACTTCGACCAACTCGGCAAGGGCGACCCGGCCAAGAAGATGCCCGCCTTCGCCGACTTCGTCGGCTACGACCGCAGCGAGGTCACCGGCAACGTCGTCACCGTGTTCCTCAACCGGCCCAACACCAACTTCTACAAGGTGCTGTCCTACAGCCGCTCGGGGATCCGCTCCCTGGCAACGCTGGCGCTCGACTACGCGCATCAGTCGAAGGTCGAAAACGTCGTGGGCTCCGGGCCTTTCGTCTACCAGTCACAGGTCCCGGACCAGCAGGTCGTGCTCAAGAAGCGCCCGGATTACGGGTGGCCGCCCGAGTCGTGGCCCAACCACGGCGCCGCCTACCTCGACACCGTGGTATTCCGGGTGATCACCGAGCCGGGCTTGCGCGCGGGCGCGGTCCAGTCCCACCAGGTCGACGTGGCGCGCGGCATCCAGCCCACCGACGAGCCCGCGCTCAAAGAAGGCGGGCTGCAGGTCATTTCGGTTGCCGCGCCCGCCGAGACCGCCAACCTGGTGGGCATGCGGATCAACAACCAGGTGGTCACCGACGTACGCGTGCGCCGCGCCCTGCAACTCGGCATCGACCGGCAGGCCGTGGTGGACACCGTGCTCTCCGACAGCTACCGGGCCAGCGATTCCGTGCTGGGACACGACGATCCGCTGTTCACCGACGTCAGCGCCGACATCGGCTACCAGCCGCAGAAGGCGGCCCGCCTGCTCGACGAGGCCGGCTGGCAGCTCGGCGGCGACGGAATACGCGAAAAAGACGGCCACAAGCTCAATCTCACGCTCGCGGCGTCCAACCAGAGCGTGGTGTTCCGGCCGGCGTTCGAATTCATCGAATCCGAGTGGCGCGAGCTGGGTGTCGCGTTGCAGAACCGGGCCGGCGACATGACGTTCTTCAACGCGTCGGCCACCGGGCCGTCGACGCCGCTGTTCGGCACCCGCATCCAGTACAACGTCGGGCTGGGGCTGCTGTTCGGCCGCCCGAAGAGCAACCTCACCTTCGCCAAGAACGACCACCTGATGGCGCTCGCCGACGAGGAGCTCAAGGAAACCGACCCGGCCCGCCTCAAGGACGTCGTCGCGCGCGAACAGCGCACCATCATCGACGAGCAGCTGGCCCTGGTGCTGTGGGACGAGGTGCAGGTGCACGCCGCCGCCCCCAACGTGCATTTGGACTTCACCCGCTACACCGAGCCGCTGCTGCAAAGCGCCTGGAAGGCCTGATGCTGCGCTACGTTCTCGCCCGGGTCGGCCAGTCGGCGCTGGTGCTGCTGCTGGCCTTCACGGTGGTGTTCCTCGGCGTCAGCGTCCTGCCGACCGATCCGGCCACGATCTTCGTGGCCAAGGGCGAGGGCTATTTCAACCCCGACATCGTCACGGAGGTCAAGGCGTTCTACGGCTACGACCGGCCGCTGTGGGTGCAGTACGTCTCGCAACTGAATCAGTTGCTGCATGGGCATTTCGGCTTCTCCCTGTCCAGCGGGCAAGCCGTCACGGACCGCATCGGCGGGGTGATCGGCCAGACCCTGCAGCTGGCCGCGACGGCCACCGCGCTCGCGCTGCTGTTCGCCGGGGCCATCATGGTGCTGGCCACCACCGGGGGCCCGGTGCGTTCGGTCGTGCGGGCCCTGCCGCCGCTGTTCGGGGCCGTCCCCACGTTCTGGCTGGGACTCGTTGTGCTGGAGGTCTTTTCGGTCCAGCTCGGGCTGATGTCGTTGTTCCCGGACGGTTCGGTGGCCGCCCTGTTGGTCCCGGCGCTGGTGCTGGCCGTCCCGATCTCGGCGCCCAT
The DNA here is from genome assembly GCF_001666755.1 of Mycobacterium sp. E1214. GTDB lineage: Bacteria > Actinomycetota > Actinomycetes > Mycobacteriales > Mycobacteriaceae > Mycobacterium. The sequence continues at coordinate 2,659 of NZ_LZJC01000033.1, forward strand.
CGCGCAGGTGCTGTTGAAGAACGTGGCAGCGACGCTGGCGCTGCCGCACGTCAGAACCGCGCGGGCCAAGGGCGGCACGCCCGGGTGGGTGCTGCGCCGGCATGTGCTGAAAAACGCGGCGGGCCCGGCGTTGACGGTGACGGCGACGACCGTCGGCGCGCTGCTGGGCGGGTCGGTGGTCACCGAAACCGTGTTCTCCCGCGCCGGGCTGGGCTCGGTGTTGCTGCAGGCGGTGTCGAATCAGGACATCTCGCTGATCCAGGGGCTGGTGCTGCTGACCACGGTGGTCATCGTGGCGGCGAATCTGCTGGTCGACCTCGTCTACCCGATTCTCGACCCCCGCGTCACCAAGTCGCAGCGCCGCGGCTTCACCACCCGGCTGGGCAGCTTCGGATGAGCGCGCCTTGGTCGGTCAGGCGCGGGTTGCCGGGCGCCACACCCTGGCCGGTGCGGCTGTCCGCGGCGCTGCTGGTGCTGGTCGGCGCGTGGGCGGTCGCTCCCGGGATCTTCACCGGCCGGGACCCGCTGAAGGGCAGGCCGGTCGACAAATTCCGCCCGCCGAGCCCAGCGCACTGGTTCGGCACCGACCATCTCGGCCGCGACGTGCTGACCCGCGTCATTTACGGCACGTCGCACACCGTCGCCACCGCCGGCCTGGCGGTGGCCGTGGGTCTGCTCGTCGGCAGCGTCATCGGCGTGCTGGCCGGCGTCGCGGGTCCCGTCGCCGACGCCGTCGGCATGCGTCTGTCCGACGTGCTGCTGGCACTGCCCGGCTTCCTGATCTCGGTGTGGATCGTCACCGCCTACGGGCCCGGCCCGTGGTCGGTCGGCATCGGCGTGGGCATCGGGTCCATCGCGATCTTCGCCCGCGTGTTCCGCGCCGAGGTGCTGCGGGTGCGGGCGCTGGACTACGTCGAGGCCGCGTTCCTGTCGGGGGAGACGCGGTGGTCGGTGATCCGGCGCCACGTCATCCCCAACGCGGTGGGCGCCGTGGTCACGCTGGCCGTCATCGACCTCAGCAGCGCGATCCTGCTCATCTCGGCGTTGGGCTACCTGGGTTACAGCGCCCCGCCGCCGACCCCGGAGTGGGGCCTGCTGGTCGCCGAGGGCCGCCGCTACCTGGCGACCGCGTGGTGGCTCACCACCCTGCCCGGCGCCGTCATCCTGCTCGTCATCCTGGCCCTCGGCACCGTCAGCCGGCGCGTGCTGGCCGCCCACCGGATCTGATCGGACACCCTGATGCCGCAGCCACTGCTCAACGTGTCGGGCCTGACCGTGACCTACCCCGGCGCGGTCCCCAAGGTGGCGCTGAACCGCGTCGACCTGGCGGTGGCCGCCGGGGAATTCGTCGCCGTCGTCGGCGAATCCGGATCGGGGAAAACGACGCTGGCCAACACCGTGATGGGGCTGCTGCCGCCCGCCGCGACGGTCACCGCGGCGGCGCTGGCCGTGGGCGGGCGCAGCCTACTGGGCCTGACCGAGCGGCAGTGGTGCGGCCTGCGCGGCAGCGCGGTCGGGCTGGTGCCGCAGGACCCCGGCGCGTCGCTGAACCCCGTGCGCACCATCGGATCCCAGCTCGCCGAGGTCTTCGCGCTGCGGCACCGCCGGCTGGGCCGGGCCGAGGCCCGGCGGCGCTGCGTCGAACTGCTGGAGCAGGTCGAGATCGACCGCCCCGAACAGCGGCTCACGCAGTACCCGGGTGAGCTGTCGGGTGGCATGCGCCAGCGGGTGCTCATCGCCATGGCGTTCGGGCTCAACCCCGGGCTGCTGGTCGCCGACGAGCCGACGTCGGCCCTCGACGTGACCGTGCAGCGCCACGTCCTGCGCGTGTTCGACCGGTTGGTCGCCGAGCACGGCACCACCGTGGTTTTCATCACCCACGACATCGGCGTCGCGACCGACCACGCGTCGCGCATCGTCGTGATGCGCGACGGCGCCGTGCTGGAGGACGCCGGGGCCGACGCGCTCGTTGCGGCGCCGCGCACCGACTACGCCGCGCGGCTGGTCCGGCGCCTGGGCGGCGGCGCGTCGGCCGGGCCGCCGCCCGGCGGCGAGGACGTCATCGAGCTCACCCAGGTCGCCCGCGACTTCCGGGCCGCGGCGCGGGGCCGGCACACCGCCGTCGAGGACGTCAGCTTCACCGTGCGGCGCGGCGAGACGCTTGCGCTGGTGGGGGAGTCGGGATCCGGCAAGTCCACCACCGCGAAGATGATCATCGGCCTGCTGAGGCCCAGCCGCGGGACGGTCCGGGTGCTCGGCCGCGACGTCGCCGCGCTGTCGCCCCGGGGGCGGCGGTCGCACTGGCGCGACGTCCAATTCGTCTACCAGAACCCCGAATCGGCGCTCGATCCCCGCTGGACGGTGCGCCAGATCCTGGACACCCCGCTGCGGTCCTGCGGGGTGCGCGACGGGCGGCACCGCGCGCAGCGCATCGCCGAGGCCCTCGCGGACGTCGGCCTGGGCTCCGACAAGCTCGACCGCCGGCCGGCCGAGCTCTCCGGCGGGGAGTGCCAGCGCGTCGCGATCGCCCGCGCGCTGGTGGTGCGACCGCAGATCGTGCTGCTCGACGAGCCGCTGTCCGCGCTGGACGTGGTGACCCAGGAACAGATCGTCGCGCTGCTCTCGCAGCTGCAGCGGCGACTCGGCCTGACCTACCTGTTCATCTCGCACGACCTGTCGATGGTCCGGCGGGTGGCCCACCGGGTGGTGGTGTTGCGGGCCGGGCGCGTGGTGGAGTGCGGCGAGACCGAAGCGGTGTTCGCCGCGCCGTCCTCGGAGCACACCCGCGCGCTGGTGGACGCCATCCCTGGGCGGCGGCTCGCGCACCTGACGCCCGCCGCCCTGCCGTGACCGGCGGTCGCGGCCCGGCCTGCGCGAATCGGCTTTCGGCAGCCGACATGGGAGGATGTATCCCGTGTTGCGCTGGATTACCGCCGGGGAGTCGCACGGCCGTGCGCTGGTGGCCCTGCTCGAAGGCATGGTCGCCGGCGTCGAGGTGACGTCCACCGACATCGCCGATCAGTTGGCCCGTCGCCGGCTCGGGTACGGGCGCGGGGCGCGGATGGCGTTCGAACGCGACGCCGTCACCCTGCTCTCGGGGGTGCGCCACGGTGTCACGCTGGGCGGCCCGATCGCCATCGAGATCGGCAACACCGAATGGCCCAAGTGGGAGACCGTGATGGCGGCCGACCCCGTCGATCCCGCGGCGCTGGCGGACAGCGCCCGCAATGCGCCGCTGACCCGGCCGCGGCCGGGCCACGCCGACTACGCCGGCATGCTCAAGTTCGGTTTCGACGACGCCCGGCCGGTGCTGGAACGGGCCAGCGCCCGCGAGACCGCCGCCCGCGTCGCGGCGGGCACCGTCGCCCGGTCGTTCCTGCGGCAGGCGCTGGGCGTCGAGGTGCTGTCCCACGTCATCTCGATCGGCCCGTCGGCGCCCTACGACGGGCCGCCACCGCGGCCCGAGGACCTGCCCGCCATCGACGGCAGCCCGGTGCGGGCCTACGACGAGCGGGCGGAGAAGGCGATGATCGCCGAGATCGAGGCGGCCAAGAAGGACGGCGACACGCTCGGCGGCGTCGTCGAGGTGGTGGCCGTGGGCCTGCCGGTCGGGGTCGGCTCCTTCACCAGCGGCGACAGCCGCCTGGACAGCCAGCTCGCGGCCGCCGTCATGGGCATCCAGGCCATCAAGGGCGTGGAGGTCGGCGACGGCTTCGAGACGGCGCGGCGTCGCGGCAGCCGCGCCCACGACGAGATGTACCCCGGCCCCGACGGCGTGGTCCGCTCCACCAACCGGGCCGGCGGGCTGGAAGGTGGCATGACCAATGGGCAGCCGCTGCGGGTGCGGGCCGCGATGAAGCCGATCTCCACCGTGCCCCGCGCGCTGGCCACCGTCGACATGGCCACCGGCGACGAGGCCGTCGCCATCCACCAGCGCTCGGATGTGTGCGCGGTGCCGGCCGCCGGTGTGGTCGTCGAGGCCATGGTGGCGCTGGTGTTGGCCCGCGCGGCGCTGGAGAAGTTCGGCGGCGACTCGCTGGCCGAGACCCGACGCAACGTCGAGGCGTATCAGCGCGCGGTCGCCGACCGCGAGGCGCCGGCCGCGCGGGGTACCGCCTGATGGCACCCCGGGCGGTGCTCGTCGGGCTGCCGGGTTCGGGCAAGTCGACCATCGGCCGCCGGCTGGCCAAGGCGCTCGGGGTGGGGTTCCTCGACACCGACGCGGCCATCGAGCAACGCACCGGCCGCAGCATCGCCGACATCTTCGCCGCCGACGGCGAGCAGGAGTTCCGCCGCATCGAGGAAGAGGTCGTCCGCGCCGCGCTGGCCGACCACGACGGGGTGCTGTCGCTGGGCGGCGGCGCGGTCACCAGCCCCGGCGTCCGCGAGGCGCTGGCCGGCCACGCGGTCGTCTACCTGGAGATCAACGCCACCGAAGGGGTCCGGCGCACCGGCGGCAACACCGTGCGGCCGCTGCTTGCCGGACCGGACCGCGCCGCCAAGTACCGCGCGCTGCTGGCCGAGCGCAGCCCCCTGTACCGGCGGGTGGCCAGCATCCGCGTCGACACCAACCGCCGCAACCCGGGAGCCGTGGTCCGCCACATCGTCGCCCGGTTGCAAGCCACCGCCGGAGCCGCCACATGAGCACCCCACCGGTCACCGTCGAGGTGGCCGTTGACCCGCCCTACCCGGTGATCATCGGCACCGGCCTGCTCGACGAGCTGGACCGGCTGCTCGCCGGCCGCCACCGGGTGGCCATCGTGCATCAGCCGCTGCTGACCGACACCGCCGAGGCGATGCGAATCCGGTTGTCCGACAAGGGCGTCGACGCGCACCGCATCGAGATCCCGGACGCCGAGGCGGGCAAGGACCTGCCCGTCGTCGGCTTCCTGTGGGAAGTGTTGGGCCGCATCGGGATCGGCCGTAAGGACGCGCTGGTCAGCGTGGGCGGCGGCGCGGCCACCGACGTGGCCGGATTCGCCGCGGCCACCTGGCTGCGCGGCGTGTCGATCGTGCACGTGCCCACCACGCTGCTCGGCATGGTCGACGCGGCCGTCGGCGGCAAAACCGGGATCAACACCGACGCGGGCAAGAACCTGGTGGGCGCGTTCCACCAGCCGCTGGCCGTGCTGGTCGACCTGGACACGCTGAAGACGTTGCCGCACAACGAACTCGTCGCCGGGATGGCCGAGGTGGTGAAGGCCGGGTTCATCGCCGACCCGGCGATCCTCGACCTCATCGAAGCCGACCCGCAGGCCGCGGTGGACCCGGCCGGTGACGTGCTGCCGGAGCTGATCCGGCGCGCGATCGCCGTCAAGGCTGAGGTGGTCGCCGCGGACGAGAAGGAATCGGAGCTGCGGGAAATCCTCAACTACGGCCACACGTTGGGGCACGCGATCGAGCGCCGCGAGCGCTACCAGTGGCGGCACGGCGCCGCCGTGTCGGTGGGGCTGGTGTTCGCCGCGGAGCTGGGCCGGCTCGCCGGCCGGCTCGACGACGCCACCGCGCTGCGGCACCGCACCATCCTGTCGTCGCTGGGCCTGCCGGTCAGCTACGACGCCGACGCGCTGCCGCAGCTGCTGGAATACATGGCGGGGGACAAGAAGTCGCGGGCGGGTGTGCTGCGATTCGTGGTCCTCGACGGGCTGGCCAAACCCGGCCGGCTCGAGGGGCCCGACCCGGGCCTGCTGGTGACCGCCTACTCGGGGCTCAGCGGCTGATGGCCGGCACCGTCAACGTGCTCAACGGCCCCAACCTGGGCCGGCTGGGCCGGCGCGAGCCGCACGTCTACGGCGACACCACCCACGAGCAACTCGCGGAGCTCATCGAGACCGAGGCCGCCGCGCTCGGCCTGAAAGCCGTGGTGCGGCAAAGCGACAGCGAGGCTCAGCTGCTGGAGTGGATCCACGCGGCCGCCGACGCGCGGGAACCGGTGATCCTCAACGCCGGCGGGCTCACCCACACCTCGGTGGCGCTGCGCGACGCCTGCGCCGAGTTGAGCGCGCCGCTGATCGAGGTGCACATCTCCAACGTGCATGCGCGCGAAGAGTTTCGGCGGCATTCCTACCTGAGCCCGGTGGCGACCGGGGTGATCGTCGGGCTGGGCATCCAGGGCTACCTGCTCGCTTTGCGGTACCTGGCCGCGCCCGAGGGCGCCTAACCCTTTTTAGGAGTCCTTCTTTTCCGAGTCCGTGTGCTCCGCGCCCTTGTGCTCGGCGTCCCTTTTCTCGGCGACCTTCTCGCTGCCCGGCTGCTCGAGACCCTGGGTGTGGATCACCTCGGTCTTCGGGTCGTCGCCGGCGGTGGCGAGCGACTCCGTGGGGGCGCCCCACGCGCCGGTCGGCAGCGACTCCGTGGGTGACTCGCGGCCGGGCTCGCGCTCCGCGGTGGCCACCGCCGACGTCCGCTCCTGGGCCTGGGCCTGGGTGCCCTGCGTCGGGATCTCGCCCGTGGGGGCGTCGTCGGCGCGGACCGCGGAGAACACGTCGGTGTCGGCCCGGTCGTCGTCCCCGCCGCCCTGACGGCGCGGCGGGGGATTGCGGTCCACCCGCCACCGGCCGACGGTCACGCCGATGATGCCGGGCAGGAACACGCACAGGGCGGTGAACGCCGCGAACGTCGTCACCTCGTTGAGCAGGCCGCCGGTGTAGAGCCCGGAGTAGACGATCGCGATCAGCCAGCACACCAGGCCGCTGAGGAAGCCCGCCGCCAGGCCGGCCAGCAGCCAGGTCATCGCCAGGTCACCGCGGCGGTCCGGGTCCGGGTTGGCCTTGGCGTCCGCCCGGCCGTCCAGGACGCCCCACACCGCCACGCCGATGATGAACACCAGCAGCAGCGTCGCGCTGAACAGCAGGGCCTGCGTCTGCCACGCGTTGATGAGCGCGCCTTGGAACAATCGGATCACGACCATCGCCGCCGCGTACACCAGTCCGCGCAGCATCCAGTTACTCATGGGCCCAAAGCGTAGCGAGTACCGTCAAGACCCGTGACACATTCACAGCGTCGAGACAAGCTCAAAGCGCACCTTGGGGCCGCCGGCCTGGACGCGTTGCTGGTCACGGACCTGGTCAACGTCCGCTACCTGTCGGGATTCACCGGCTCCAACGGCGCGTTGCTGGTGTTCGCCGACGACCGCGGCGACGTGTTGGCCACCGACGGCCGCTACCGCACCCAGGCCGCCGAGCAGGCCGAGGGATTGCGGATCGACATCGAGCGGGCGCTGGGGCGCCACCTGGTGGGCCGGGCCGCCGATGGCGGGGTCGCCACGTTGGGCTTCGAGAGCAACGTCGTGACCGTCGACGGCTACGACGCGCTCACCGCCGCGCTCGGTGAGCGCACGGCCGCCACCGAGCTGGTCCGCGCCGCCGGCACCGTCGAGGCGCTGCGCGAGGTCAAGGACGCCGGCGAGGTCGCGTTGCTGCGGCTGGCCTGCGAGGCGGCCGACGCGGCGCTGTCCGACCTGGTGGCTGGCGGCGGGCTGCGGCCGGGCCGCACCGAACGCGAGGTCAGCCGGGAGCTGGAGTCGCTGATGCTCGACCACGGCGCCGACGCGATCTCGTTCGAAACCATCGTGGCCGCCGGCCCGAACTCGGCGATCCCGCATCATCGGCCCTCCGACGCCGTGCTGGCGCATGGCGACTTCGTCAAGATCGACTTCGGCGCGCTGGTCGGCGGCTATCACTCGGACATGACCCGCACGTTCGTCCTCGGCCAGGCCGCGGACTGGCAGCTGGAGATTTACGCGTTGGTCGCCGAGGCGCAGCGGGCCGGGCGCGAGGCGCTCACCGCCGGCGCCGGGCTCCGCGACGTCGACGGCGCGGCCCGCCAGGTGATCGTCGACGCGGGCTACGGCGAGCAGTTCAGCCACGGGCTGGGACATGGGGTCGGCCTGCAGATCCACGAGGCCCCCGGCATCGGCGCCACCGCCACCGGGACGCTGCTGGGTGACTCGGTGGTGACCGTCGAGCCGGGCGTCTACCTGCCCGGACGCGGCGGTGTGCGCATCGAGGACACCCTGGTGGTGCCCGCCGCCGGCGCCGAGGCGGACGGGCAAACCCCGGAGTTGCTGACCAAGTTCCCCAAGGAGCTGGCCGTTCTGGCCTAGCGGGCGCCGGTGCGCGGAGCGCGGCTAACCGACCGGGGTAGAGTCGGGGGGCGTGACTGGGGTGGGACGCGGCTTGGCGCGCCTGCGGGATTTCCGCTGGGACATGTACGCGCAGCCGCTGCGCGAGGTGCGGCTGGAAGTCGAGATCGTCTACGTCGCGATCCACGTGCCCTTCGGCGGCGGCAAGACGCTCAACCTGCCGGTGCTCACCATGATCAAGCCGGCGCCCCTGCCCGCCGAGCAAGCCGAGGCCCGCGGCAAGCGCGACCACGCCTGACGGCCGCGCTTTAAACTGGCCGACAAGTTCCATTCGACAGGCGCGGCCTGTCCAACGTGCGAGGAGAGACACCGAACCGTGGCAAGCACTGCCGATTTCAAGAACGGACTGGTCCTGAACATCGACGGCCAACTCTGGCAGATCGTCGAGTTCCAGCACGTCAAGCCCGGTAAGGGGCCGGCGTTCGTGCGGACCAAGCTGAAGAACGTGCTGTCCGGCAAGGTCGTCGACAAGACTTACAACGCCGGGGTGAAGGTGGAGACCGCCACGGTCGACCGCCGCGACACCACCTACCTGTACCGCGACGGCTCGGACTTCGTGTTCATGGACAGCCAGGACTACGAGCAGCACCCCCTGCCGGAATCGCTGGTGGGCGACGCGGCGCGGTTCCTGCTGGAGGGCCTGCCGGTGCAGGTGGCGTTCCACAACGGCGCGCCGCTCTACATCGAGCTGCCGGTGTCGGTCGAGATCGAGGTCACCCACACCGAGCCGGGCCTGCAGGGCGACCGGTCCAGCGCGGGCACCAAGCCCGCCACGCTGGAGACGGGCGCCGAGATCCAGGTGCCGCTGTTCATCAACACCGGAGACAAGCTGAAGGTCGACTCCCGCGACGGCAGCTACCTGGGACGTGTCAACGCGTGAGCCGGCCCGCGCGGCATGTGAAGGGGCGGCATCAAGCCCGCAAGCGCGCGGTTGACCTGCTGTTCGAGGCGGAGGCCCGCGGGCTGAGCCCGGCCGAGGTCGTCGACGTCCGCAGCGCCCTGGCCGAGACCAACCCCGACGTGTCGGCGCTGCAGCCCTACACGGCCATCGTCGCCCGCGGCGTCGGCGAGCACGCCGCCCACATCGACGAGCTGATCAGTTCGCACCTGCAGGGCTGGACGCTGGACCGGCTGCCCGCCGTGGACCGGGCGATCCTGCGGGTCGCGGTGTGGGAGCTGTTGCACGCCGACGACGTGCCGGAGCCGGTCGCCGTCGACGAGGCGGTCCAGCTGGCCAAGGAGCTGTCCACCGACGAGTCGCCGGGCTTCGTCAACGGCGTGCTGGGCCACGTGATGTTGGTGACGCCGCAGATCCGCGCCGCCGCCGCGGCGGTCCGCGGTGACGATCCCCCGTCATGAGCCGGTTGGAGCTGCGCGCCCTGCTGGCGGCCTGCCTGGCCGCCGCGGTGGTGCTCGGCGCCGTGGTGTGCGCCGCCTACGGGCTGGCCGTCGTGGCCGCGGCGCTGGCCATCTACGCGCTCGGGGTGGGCGCCTACCTCTACCACTGCGTCGAGCGGGTGGTCCTGGCCCGCCGCATCAGCACGGTCCGCTCGGCGGCCAAGCCGCTGCAGCCGCTCCTGCCGGTGATGGCGGCCATCATGGGGCTCACCCAGGGCGTGGTGCGCTCGCTGAGCGACGTCACCGAGCTGCCCGCGCGCCGGTGGGAGCTGCCGGTGCCGCGGTGGCTGGGCGGTGCCCGGGCGAACCGGGTTATTGCTGAGCGAAACGATCCCGGCCGCCCCGGCGGCGCGCCACAATGACGGCACGGACCGCCCCGCCGGATCCGGAGAAGGTGACGAGATGACCCGAGACACTGCCCGGCCCCGGCGACTGCGGGTATCCGCGCTCGCTGCGGTCGCCAACCCCTCGTACACCCGCGTCGACACGTGGAACCTGCTCGACGACGCGTGCCGCCACCTGCGTGACGTCGACCTCGCCGGCCTGGACAAGACGCACGACCTCGGGCGGGTGAAGCGGTTGATGGACCGCATCGGCGCCTACGAGCGCTACTGGCTGTACCCCGGCGCCCGCAACTTGGAGACGTTTCGCGCCCACCTGGACAGCCTGTCCACGGTGCGGCTCAGCGAGGAGGTTTCCCTGGCGGTGCGCCTGCTGTCCGAGTACGGCGACCGCGCGGGCCTGTTCGACACCTCGGCGCCGCTGGCCGACCAGGAACTGGTGGCCCGGGCCAAGCATCAGCAGTTCTACACCGTGGTGCTCGCCGACGACGCCCCGACGACCTCGCCCGACAGCCTCGCCGAGTGCCTGCGGGCGCTGCGCGACCAGTCCGACGACGTGCAGTACGAGCTGCTGGTGGTGCCGAGCATCGAGGACGCGATCACCGCGGTGGCGCTCAACGGAGAGATCCAGGCCGCCATCATCCGCGACGACGTCCCCTTGCGGTCCCGTGACCGGGTGCCCCTGATGAACACGCTGCTGGGCACCGCCGAGGACGACGTGTTGTCCGGCGAGGCGCAGGACTGGATCGAGGCCGCCGAGTGGATCCGGGAGCTGCGGCCGCACATCGACCGCTACCTGCTGACCGACGAGTCGATCGCCGCGGAGACCGAGGACGAACCCGACGTCTACGACCGCACGTTCTACCGGCTCAACGACGTCACCGACCTCAACAGCACCGTCCTCGCTGGTCTTCGAAACCGTTACGCCACACCGTTTTTCGACGCACTGCGCGCCTACGCCGCGGCCCCGGTGGGACAGTTCCACGCGCTTCCGGTCGCGCGGGGCGCCAGCATCTTCAACTCCAAGTCGCTGCACGACATGGGCGAGTTCTACGGCCGCAACATCTTCATGGCCGAGACGTCCACCACCTCCGGGGGCCTGGACTCGCTGCTGGATCCGCACGGCAACATCAAGAAGGCGATGGACAAGGCGGCCATCACCTGGAACGCCCGGCGCACCTACTTCGTCACCAACGGCACCTCGACCGCCAACAAGATCGTCGTGCAGGCGCTGACCCGCCCCGGCGACATCGTGCTGATCGACCGCAACTGCCACAAGTCGCACCACTACGGGCTGGTGCTGGCCGGCGCCTACCCGCTGTACCTGGACGCCTACCCGCTGCCGCAGTACGCGATCTACGGGGCGGTGTCCCTGCAGACCATCAAGAAGACGCTGCTGGACCTCAAGGCCGCCGGGCAGCTGGACCGGGTGCGCATGCTGCTGCTCACCAACTGCACCTTCGACGGCGTGGTCTACAACCCGCGGCGGGTGATGGAGGAGGTGTTGGCGATCAAGCCCGACATCTGCTTCCTGTGGGACGAGGCGTGGTACGCGTTCGCGACCGCGGTGCCGTGGGCGCGCCAGCGCACCGCGATGGTGTCCGCCGAGGGGCTGGAGCAGATGCTGGCGTCCCCGGAATACGCCGAGGAATACCAGCAGTGGGCCGCGTCGATGGAGGGCGTGGACCCCTCGCAGTGGGTCGAGTGCCGGCTGCTGCCCGACCCGGCCCGCGCGCGCGTGCGGGTGTACGCCACCCACTCCACGCACAAGTCGCTGTCGGCGCTGCGGCAGGCGTCCATGATCCACGTGCGCGACCAGGATTTCCGGGCGCTCACCCGCGACGCGTTCGGGGAGGCGTTCCTCACGCACACGTCGACCTCACCGAACCAGCAACTGCTGGCATCGCTGGACCTGGCCCGCCGGCAGGTCGACATCGAGGGCTTCGAGCTGGTCCGCAACACCTACAACATGGCGCTGGTCTTCCGGCACCGGGTGCGACGAGACCGGTTGATTAGCAAGTGGTTTCGCATCCTCGACGAGTCCGACCTGGTGCCCGACGAGTTCCGGGCGTCGTGCGTCAGCTCGTATCGCGAGGTGCGGCAGGGCGCGTTGGCCGAGTGGAACGAGGCCTGGCGCTCCGATCAGTTCGTGCTCGATGCCACCCGCGTGACCCTGTTCGTCGGCAAGACCGGGATGAACGGCTACGACTTCCGCGAGAAGATCCTGATGGACCGGTTCGGCATCCAGATCAACAAGACGTCGATCAACAGCGTGCTGCTGATCTTCACGATCGGGGTGACCTGGTCGAGCGTGCACTACCTGCTGGACGTGTTGCGCCGCATCGCCACCGACTTCGACCGCAGCGACGCCATCAGCGGCAAGGAGGACCGCGCCCTGCAGCGGCGCCGCGTCGAGGAGATCACCGAGGACCTGCCGCACCTGCCGGACTTCAGCGAATTCGATGACGCGTTCCGGCCCGTCGACGAGTGCAACTTCGGCGACATGCGGTCGGCCTTCTACGCCGGCTACGAGGAGTCCGACCGCGAGCACGTGCTGATCGGGCAGGCCGGCCGGCGGCTGGCCGAGGGCAAAACCCTGGTGTCGACCACGTTCGTGGTGCCTTATCCGCCCGGTTTCCCGGTGCTGGTGCCCGGGCAGGTGGTGTCCAAGGAGATCGTCTACTTCCTGGCCCAGCTCGACGTCAAGGAGATCCACGGCTACAACCCGGATCTGGGGCTGTCGGTGTTCACCGAGGCCGCGTTGAGCCGCATGGAGGCGCAGCGCAACGCGGCGCTGGCCGCGGTGGGCTCGGCCTACGCGCCCTTCGAGTTGCCGGCGGACGCGTCGGGGATGAACGGTGACCGCACCGTCTCGGCGGCCGAGGGCGGCTGAGGGTTTCGCCTAGGCCCGCCCGAGTCCGCTGCGCAGGCCGCGCGCGATCTCGTCGTGGCGCGCCACGCTGCCGGGCGGAGCCGCCTCGTGGCAATCGCAGGTCAGGGCGCTGAGCGCGCGCGACGGGGCGGCCCCGGCGGGTGCGGTCAGCCCCGCCCCGCCCACCGCGACACAGGCCATGAGCACCGCCATGGCTCTGCCGAGCGGGGGGCGGGCCGGCTTGCGCGGCGCTCGCCCGGCGGTCACCGCCGGACCTCGCCAGAGACCGTGTGGCGCAGGGTTTCACACATGACGGTGTCAGCGTAGGTCGACGGCGCTGAGAAGGCGCTGAGAGTCGCTCTACGCTGTCGTCTCGTCGCGCACAATGTGCGGATGTGGTCGTTGCGTCGCCCGCGGCTAGGCATTCCCGCGCGCTCCGCCGCGGTGTCGGCGGCGGTCGTGCTGGCGGCCTTCGCCCTGGCCGGCGCGGTGTTCGTGGCGGTCCTCTACCGGTCGCTGCTGGCCGGCGTCGATGACGCCACCGCCGAGCGGGTTCGCGACATCGCCCAGGCGCTGACCTCGGGGTCGATCGAGGACATCGACAGCGCGGTGTTTATCACCGACCAACGCGTCGTCGCGATCCAGGTGATCGCGCCCGACGGCACGGTGATCAAGCGGGCGGGTTCGGCGCCCCCCGTCCCACTGGTTCCGGTCAGCGCCTTCGGCGACGCCCTGCGCCGCGGTTTGCCGGACGACGCGGTGCGCAACGATGACATGAGGGTCAGCGGACAACGGGTGCCGACCGCCCAGGGCGCCTACACGATCCTGGTCGGTGGGGGCAGCGAGGCGGTCGAGGCGACCGCGCGCACGGTCGCCCTGCTCTTGGCTTGTGGCGCACCGGTTATCGTGACGGTGGCCGCGACGGCGGCCTTCTGGCTGGTGCGCCGGTCGCTGCAATCGGTGGACGCGATCCGTGCCAGGGTGGCCGAGATCTCGACGTCTGATCTCGCCGAACGGGTGCCGGTGCCGGACACTTCCGACGAAATCGCGGCGCTGGCGGTCACGATGAACGAGATGCTCTCGCGCATCGAGGCCGGCCACGCCGCTCAGCGGCGGTTCCTGGGCGACGCCTCGCACGAATTGCGAAGCCCGTTGTCCACCATCATCTCCGGACTCGAAGTCGCTGAGGCCCACCCGGAGTTGCTGGACGCAGATCTGGCAGTCAACACGTTACTTCCGGAGGCGCACCGCATGCGGACGTTGATCGAGGACCTGTTGCTGCTGGCGCGCGCCGACGAACGGGGCCTGGTCCGGTGCAAGGGCGACGTGGCCCTCGACGACCTGGCCGAGGCCGAAGCGGTCCGGGCCCGCCGGCAGGCCGGCTGCGCCGTGCACACCGATATCCACCCGGTGCGCATCACCGGTGACGCGGCCGCCTTGGCCAGGATGATCCGCAACCTCGTGGACAACGCGGTCCGCCACGCACATTCGTGTGTCAGCATCGGCGCCGGGGTGCGCGACGGGACGGCCGTCATCACCGTCGCCGACGACGGGCCGGGCATCGCCGCGTCGGATCGGCACCGCATCTTCGAACGCTTCGTCCGGCTGGATTCGGATCGGGCCCGCAGCGGCGGGGGAGCCGGCCTCGGCCTGGCCATCGTCGCCGAGATCGCCGCCGCGCACGCAGGCACCGTCACCGTCCACGACCGGCCGGGTGGGGGAACGGTGCTGGAGGTGGTCCTGCCTCACACCCTCAGCCGGTAGCCGACTCCGCGAATCGTCTCGATGGTGTCCGTGCCGAAGGGCACGTCGATCTTGCGGCGCAGGTATCCGACGTACACCTCGACCACGTTGTCGGGGCCCTGGTGATTCGCGTCCCAGACGTTGCGCAGGATATCGGCTTTCGTGACCACCGTGTCCTTAAGGCGCATCAGGAATTCGAGCAGCTGATACTCCCGGGGGGTCAGGGTGATCGGCGTCGAATCGCGCCGCACGGCGTGGCGGGCGGGATCCAGTGACAGGGTGCCCGCGGTCAACACCACCGGCCGCTCGGGCGCGCCCCGGCGCACCAGGGCGCGCAGGCGCGCCACCAGCACCCGGAAGGAAAAGGGCTTGGTCAGGTAGTCGTCGGCTCCCAGATCGAACGCGTCGGTCTCGTCGTACTCGCCGTCCTTGGCCGTCAGCATCAGCACGGGCGTCCACACGTTACGGGCGCGCAGCTGGCGCAGCACCTCGTAGCCGCTGGCGCCGGGCAGCATGATGTCGAGGATCACGACGTCGAACCTGTTCTCGACGGCCTCGCGGAGCCCCTCGGGGCCGGTGCCGACGGTCACGACAACGAGGCCCTCGGCCTTCAACCCCCTGGCCAACGTCGTCGCCAGGCGGGTCTCGTCCTCGACGAGCAGCACCCTCATGCCGTCACGCTACTTCGTGGCCGGGATGGCCTCCCGGCCGTTGCGGCAGGGCGACGATGAGGCCGGCGATGACGGCCGCGAGCACCAGGGAGGCCAGCGGGCGGCTCCACGCCAGCCCACCGTCCGAAACCGGCTTGTCGATGAAGTCGCCGACGGTGGCCCCGAGCGGTCTGGTCAGGATGAACGCCACCCAGAACAGCGCGACGCGCGACACCCCGGTCCACAGATACAAGCCGACGACCACCGCCAGCGCCGCCGTGAACACCAAAGCGCCCCGCTCGTAACCGAATCCGCGCGTGTCGGCGAGCCAGTCGCCCAGCGCGGTGCCCAGCGTCTGCGAAAAGGTGATGGTGATCCAGTAGAAGGCCTCGACCCTCGGTGTCGAGACCGTGTCAACCGACACCGAGCCCTGCGACCAGCGCCACACCGCCAGGCTGGCCAGCAAGCAGCCCAACAGCACCAACGAGCCACCCGTGTAACCGATTCCGAGCGACCGGTCGGCGAAATCGGCCAGGGCCGTGCCGAACGTCGTCGAGGCCACGATCGTCGCCCAATACAGCGGCGCGCGAAAGGCTTTGGCGGACACTTGAGCCGCTACCAAGGCCACTAACGCCGCACCGAACACGGCCACTCCGGCCTGATATCCCCAGCCGAGCGTCATCGTGACGGTATCGCCGCCCGTTTCGCCCAACGTGGTCGCCAAGATCTTGATCACCCAGAACCCCAGAGTGACGGCCGGGACCTTGGTCAGCACCGTTCCTGCTTACAACACTGCCGCTGAGAAATCGCTGAGATCAAGGCGAACTGTGGCCTGTCTGATAGGAACTTAGGAAAAGCATTAGTAATCAACGTCTTTCGCCGACGCGGCACCGAGTCGTGCCACCATCAAAGACATGTCCGAAAGTACCGGTCCGGCAGGCCAACTCGGCGCCGGCGCGCGCTGGTCCATCATGATCGTGTCGCTGGGCATCACGGCCAGCTCGTTCCTGTTCATCGGCGGCGTCGCCTTTCTGATCCCGGCATTCGAGGCCCGCCGCGGCATTTCGCTGACGGCGGCCAGCTTGCTGTCGTCGATGCCCAGCTGGGGCATGGTGGTCACGCTGGTCGGCTGGGGTTACGTGCTGGACCGGGTCGGTGAGCGGTTCGTCCTGACGGTCGGCTCGGCGCTCACCGCTGCCGCGGCGTACGGCGCCGCCTCGTCGCACTCGCTGGTGCTGATCGGGGTCTATCTGTTTCTCGGCGGAATGGCCGCCGCCAGTTGCAACAGCGCCGGCGGCCGGCTCGTGTCGGCGTGGTTCCCGCCGGAGCGGCGCGGACTGGCGATGGGAATTCGCCAAACGGCCCAACCATTGGGAATCGCGCTGGGGGCGTTCATGTTACCGGAGCTGTCCGAGCGCGGACCGCGGGCCGGATTGATGTTCCTGGCGGTGCTGTGCGCCGTGGCCGCGGTGGCCGGCGCGCTCGGGATCGTGGACCCACCACGCAAGCCGCGCCACGAGGCCGGCGAACGCGAACTCGCCAGCCCGTACCGGGGGTCGTCGATACTGTGCCGGATTCACGCGGTGGCCGCGCTGCTGATGGTGCCCCAGACGGTCACCGCCACGTTCATGCTCGTGTGGCTGATGCATCACCACGGTTGGTCGGCGGCGTCCGCCGGTGCGCTGGTGACGATCACCCAGCTGTTGGGTGCCGTGGGTCGCATCCTCGTCGGGCGCTGGTCCGATCGCGTCGGCTCGCGTCTGCGACCGGTCCGCGCGATCGCCGTGGCGGCCGCCGCGACGCTGCTGCTGCTCGCCCTTACCGACGGCGGGATTCTCGACGTGCCGCTCATGGTCGCCCTATCGGTGATCGCCGTCCTCGACAACGGGCTGGAAGCCACCGCGATCACCGAACACGCCGGCCCGTTCTGGAGTGGGCGCGCGCTGGGCCTGCAGAACACCGGCCAGCGGCTCACCGCCGCGGCGGGGCCGCCGGTGGTTGGCGCGACGATCATGGCGGCCGGGTATCCGGCGGCGTGGGCGCTGTGCGCGCTGTTTCCGCTGGCCGCGGTCGCACTGGTGCCCAGCGACTCCGGTTCCACTCAGCGGGATCGCAAAGACCTCGTCGGCGCGCGGGTGGCGCAATAGCTGAACCGCCCCCGGTTTTCGCTGGTCGCCGTCATGCGCTGCCCGGCGCAATGCGTCGCCCGGCCGTTTTCGGTGCCCGCAGCGCGCCCCGAAAACGTCCCTGAGCTGCGTTAGCGTGACTCCCGTGGCGCACCCCATACCCCTCGGAGGACACCGGGCCGACCGTGCCCGCCGGGTGGCCGACGTGCTGCGCCAGCAGATCCACGCCGGGGCATACCCCGAAGGGCTGCCGGCCGAGCAGGAGCTGGCCGCCGAGTTCTCGGTGTCGCGCAACACGGTTCGCGAAGCGTTGGCCGTCCTCAAGCACGAGGGACTGATCGATCGCGGCCCCAAGGTCGGCACCCATGTGGCGCAACGCAAGTACGACCACGGCCTCGACGCGCTGCTGGGGCTCAAGGAGACGTTCAAGGACCTCGGCGAGGTCCGCAACGAGGTGCGGGCCGCAATGCTCGTCACCGCCCCGCCGTCGGTGGCGCGCCGGTTGCGGCTGCAGCCCGGCGAACAGGCGGTGTTCGTCGAGCGGGAATTCGAGGACCCCCCGGCCGACCTGCGGGGCCAGGTAGGTCAGGTCCAGGCTGAGCGGCAGCTCGCCGAGGTAACGCAACCGCTCGACGAACACCGCCTGTTCGCCGGGCTGCAGCCGCAACCGGCGCGCCACCGACGGCGGGGCGGTGACGAGCA
>NZ_LZJC01000034.1 GCF_001666755.1 Mycobacterium sp. E1214
GCTCAAGATCAGCCGAACCGCTTGCACTCACACCGCCAAACTAGCCATCACCACCGACAAAAACCGCCGCGTTGGGGCAAGGGAAACACAAGTGACACAAGTTGTTTGCGCGACAGCGAACGCGCCGCTCAAGCGAGCCGTCGCGGGGGCCAATCCACGATCGAGCCGCCCGGCAGGCACCGGCGCGAAGGTGCGCCGGAAAACCGGCACACCACCCCGGGTTACAGCGTCTCGTCCAGCTCCCCGAGCCGATCGGTCAACCGCAGATTGTCGGAGTAGTCGACCGGGCAACTGATCAGGGAAACCCCGTCGTCGGCGAGCGCCGCCTGCAGGGTCGGCAACAGCTCGTCGGCGTTGTTGATCCGATACCCTTTGGCACCAAAGCTTTCCGCATACTGCACCACATCCGGATTGCCGAACTTCACGTAGTAATGCTCGCCGAGCTCGAGGTCCATTTTCCACTCGATCAGGCCGTAGCCGCCGTCCTCCCAGATCAGCACCACCAACGGGATCTGCTCCCGCACGGCCGTCTCGATCTCTTGCGAGTTCATCAGGAACGCGCCGTCACCGACCACGGCCAGCACCTTGGCGTCCGGCCGGGCCAGCTTCACCCCGAGCGCGCCCGGGAGCGCGAAAGCCATGGTGGACAATCCATTTGAGATCAGGCAGGTGTTGCGCTCGTACGTCGGGTACAGCCGGGCCATCCACATCTTGGTCGCTCCGGTGTCGACCAGGACCACGTCGTTGCGGCCCAGCGCCGCACGGGTGTCGGCGACCACCCGGGCCGGCGCCAGCGGATACCGCGAATCCTGTTGCCCGCTGGCGAATTCCTCGGCCAGCAGGCCGTGTCCGGGAACGTCGGGGTCGGCGGTGTAGGAGTGCCCGGCCAATCCCTCGGTGAGCGCGTCGAGCGAGGCACTGATGTCGCCGATGATCCCGACGTCCACCGAGTAGTGCGCGTCCACCTCGGCCGGGAACCGGTGGACGTGGATGATCTTCTTGTCGGCCTGGGGGTTGATCCGGACCGGGTCGAATTCCTGCAGCTCGTAGCCGACGGCGATCACCACGTCGGCGTTGTCGAACCCGAAGTTGACGTAGTCGTGCCGCATGAACCCAAGGGTCCCGATGCTGTTGGGGTGGTCGTCGGGCATCACGCCCTTGCCGTGGAAGGTGTTGGCGACCGGGACGCCGAACTCGTCGGAGAAACGGACCAGCGCCGCCGTGGCGTCGGCCCGGGCGGCCCCATGCCCGGCCAGCACGACGGGCCGCTTCGCCGCGCGCAGGATGTCGACCGCGCGGGCCACTTGCCCCGGTGCCGGCGCGTCGGCGCGGACGACGTTGCGCGGCAACGGCGAAAGGTCGTAGTCGGCCTCGTCGGCATCGATGTGCTCCGGGACGGCCAGATACACCGCCGCGGGCCGCTCCGTCTCGGCGGTCTTGAATGCCTTGCGGAACATCTCCGGAATGGCGTGGGCGGTGGGCACCCCGGCGGACCACCGCGTGATGGGCGCGAACATCGACACCAGGTCGACGTACTGGTGCGACTCCTTGAACTCCCGGTTATGCCCCACCTGCGCGGAGATCGCCACCAACGGGGTGCTGTTCGTGGTGGCGTCGGCGACCCCGAGCTGCATGTTGATCGCCCCGGGCCCCAGCGTGGTCGACACCACCGCGGCCCGACCGGTGACGCGGCCATACATCTCCGCCATGAACGCCGCCGCCTGCTCGTGCCGGGTCAGCACGTAGCGGATGGTCGACGACGCCAGCGCCTGCACGAAGCGGATGTTCTCCTCCCCCGGCAGCCCAAAAACGACGGAGACCCCCTCGTTTTCCAGGCACTTGACCATCAGCTCGGCGGCTTTGCTCATCCGGCACCTCCTAGTGGGAACGATAGTGGCAGGCTAGGTGTTGGACGTTTCATCAACCCTTAAACCCGAAGGATGTCAGCGTGCCTATCGCCACGATCAACCCGGCCACCGGGGAGACAGTCAAAACCTTCACCCCAGCGACCGACGCGGACGTCGATGCGGCGATCGCCCGTGCCTACGAGCGATTCCTCGACTACCGCCACAACACCACCTTCGCCCAGCGCGCCGAGTGGGCGAACGCCACCGCAGACCTCCTCGAGGCCGAGGCCGACGAGGTCGGCGCGATGATGACCCTCGAGATGGGCAAGACCCTGAAGTCGGCCAAGGCCGAGGTGCTCAAGTGCGCCAGGGGTTTTCGCTACTACGCCGAGCACGCCGAGAAGTTGCTGGCTGACGAGCCGGCGGACGCCGCGGCCGTCAAGGCCAAGAAGGCCTACACCCGCTACCAACCCCTCGGGGTGGTGCTCGCCGTCATGCCGTGGAACTTCCCGCTCTGGCAGGCCGTCCGTTTCGCCGCGCCCGCGCTGATGGCCGGCAACGTCGGAATCCTCAAGCACGCATCGAACGTGCCGCAGTCCGCGCTGTACCTGGCCGACGTGATTTCCCGGGGCGGTTTCCCCGACGGCTGCTTCCAGACGCTGCTCGTCTCGTCGAGCGCCGTCGAGCGCATCCTGCGCGACCCGCGGGTGGCCGCGGCCACCCTGACCGGTAGCGAACCGGCCGGACAGTCGGTGGCGGCCATCGCCGGCGACGAAATCAAGCCCACGGTGCTGGAACTCGGCGGCAGCGACCCGTTCATCGTGATGCCGTCAGCGAACCTCGACGAGGCCGCCAAAACGGCCGTCACCGCGCGCGTACAGAACAACGGTCAGTCCTGCATCGCCGCCAAGCGGTTCATCGTCCACACCGACATCTACGACGAGTTCGTGGACAAGTTCACCGAGCAGATGAAGGCGCTCAAGGTGGGCGACCCTACGGACCCCGACACCGACGTGGGTCCGCTGGCCACCGAGTCGGGCCGCGACGAGATCGCCAAGCAGGTCGACGACGCCGCCGCCGCCGGCGCCACCATCCGTCTCGGCGGCAAGCCCATCGACCGGCCGGGTTGGTTCTATCCGCCCACGGTGGTCACCGACATCACCAAGGACATGGCGCTCTACACCGAAGAGGTGTTCGGGCCGGTGGCGTCGATGTACCGGGCCGCGGACATCGACGAGGCGATCGAGATCGCCAACGCCACCACCTTCGGGTTGGGCTCCAACGCGTGGACCAACGACGAGGCCGAGCAGCAGCGGTTCATCGACGACATCGAGGCCGGGCAGGTCTTCATCAACGGGATGACGGTGTCCTACCCCGAACTGGGATTCGGTGGCGTGAAGCGCTCGGGATACGGGCGCGAGCTTGCCGGTCTGGGCATTCGGGCGTTCGTCAACGCCAAGACCGTCTGGGTCGGTGAGTCCGAGGAGGGCTCGGCGGCCGGCGGCGACAAAGTCGAATAGACCTCGAACAGCCGTCGACTAGTCGGGGTCCTCACCCGTGGACCGCCGGCAGGCGCCCGCGCGGACCGCGGCGAGCGCCGTCGCGGCCGCGCGGTCGGCGACGGCGTGGTCGAGCGGTTCCTCGGTGACCAGCCTGCGGTAGTACAGGGGCGCAGCCACCAGGCCCACGAATTCGCGGACGTCGACGTCGGCGGGTAACTCGCCCCGTTCGATCGCCGCCTCCACCATGGCGGCCGCGCCCGCGTACCGGCCGGCGAAAAACTCACGCTTCAGGTCGGCGATCAACGGTTCACGCGCCGCGTCGGAGAACAGCGCGCGCACGATGCCGGCGAGCGTTGGCGAATCGCTGGCCATGAAGTCG
Source organism: Mycobacterium sp. E1214 (assembly GCF_001666755.1). Classification (GTDB taxonomy): domain Bacteria; phylum Actinomycetota; class Actinomycetes; order Mycobacteriales; family Mycobacteriaceae; genus Mycobacterium. The sequence goes on from NZ_LZJC01000034.1 coordinate 3,729, forward strand.
ACGAGGCTGCGGGCGAATGCGCGCAGGTCATCGTCGATCGACCCGGTGGCCGGGATCGGAAAGTCCTGCGCGGCGACCTCGTCGATCGCGGCGGCCAGCACGGCCTCCGTCGTCCTCCAGCGCCGGTAGATGGTGGTCTTGTTGACCCCGGACTGCTCGGCGATCCGCTCGATGGTGAGGCCGGCGTATCCCCGCTCGGCGAGCACCACCAATGCGGCGTCCAACACCGCGGCGCGCACCCGTGAGGTCCGGCCGCCGGGACGCGCGGTGCCGGGCCCCGGGCCGTCGGCCCCGCTCGCCGTCCGTCCCATAATGCAACCTCCTGTTGTGTTAACGACACCAGCATGCCATACTCGCTAACGCATCTATTAGTTGCATTAGTACGAGGAGGCGGCATGAGGTTCATGTTCGATACGGACGAGTCGTTTTCGTTCGAAACACTGCGCGCGGTCGGGTACGCGGTCTACGGCGGAGCCGACATCGGAGAGGTGATGGCGACGGCCGCCCGGATCACCCCCGGCGATTGGGACTCGTGGCACGCGGAGTGGCGGGCCCTGGCGGACCGGATCGCCGGCATCGCCGATACATGCGCCGCGAGGGGACACGCGGTCAGCGCCAGCAGCGCCTACCTTCGGGCCTCGAATTACTACCGCACCGCCGAATTCTTCCTGCGCTACGACCCGGTCAACGACCCGCGGGTGGCCCAGACCTCGGCGCGCGCCGTGCAAACCTTCACCGCCGCGGCGGAAGTCCAGACCCACTGGACACCGGTTGAAATCCCTTACGCCGGAATCAAATTGAAAGGCTACTACCTCAACGTCAGCGGGACGGACCCGGGGCCGACGTTGGTCGCACACGGTGGTTACGACTCCACCGTCGAGGAGCTGTACTTCGCCGTCGGTGAGGCGGCCCGCCGGCACGGCTGGAACTGCCTGATCTTCGAGGGCCCGGGGCAAGGCGCGGCGTTGCGGATCGACAAGCTGCCCTTCCGCCCCGACTGGGAGGCCGTCGTCTCCCCCGTCCTGGACGTCGCCGTCAACCTGCCCGGCGTCGACACCAAACGCATTGCGCTGCTTGGCATGAGCATGGGCGGCTACCTCGCCCCGCGCGCGGCGGCGTTCGACACGAGGATCGCGGCGTGCATTGCCTACGACGGCGTGTTCAACTTCGCCGCCGCGCTGCCGCCGGTGCCGGTCATCGACGAGGTGATCGCCCAGCCCGAGAGCGCGCCGACGTCGCTGCGGTGGGCCGTGCTCAACGGGTTGTGGACGATGGGGGTGCGCACGGCGCAGGAACTGACCGACGCGATCGCCCGCTACGACCTGCGCCCGGTCGTGGACCGGATCGCCTGCCCGACGCTGGTGTGCGAGGCCGAGGCGGACCAATTCTTCAAGGGCCAGCCGCAATTGCTGTACGACGCGCTGCGCTGCCCGAAGACGCTGCTCACCTTCACCGCCGCCGAGGGCGCCGAAGAGCATTGCCACGAGGGCGCACTGACACTGTTCCACCAGCGGATGTTCGACTGGCTCGACGAAACCCTGGCGTCATGACGGGCCTCCCCTACCCGCAGCTCGACGCGGAGCAACGAGCGGTTTACCAGCGGTTCCCGATCAACCTGACCCGGATGATGCTGCACACGCGCGACCTCACCGTGCCGTACTGGGAGTACGCCCTGGGATTTCGCAACGCCGCGATCCCCGCCCAGGTGCGCGAGCAGATCATCGTGCGAGTCGGCGCGATCACCGACTGCGAATACCAGCTGATACAGCACCGGGCCCAGGCGCTCCAAACGGGCACCGATCCCCAGCTCCTCGCCGAACTGGTCGACAAGCACCACACCGAATTCGGCGATACGGCGCTCACCGCCCTGGTCGCCTATATCGACTCGTTGGTGAAACACATTGGCGCGGAACAAGACAAGCTAGCTGCTTTGCGCCGACATTTCCCGGACAACCAGGTAGCCGAGATCACGCTTCTGGCGGCGACCTATGTCCTGTGCGCGGCGTTCTTGAAGTCCCTGCAGGTGCCGCTCGACGACGGCCCAATCGACTGGGCGGCTATCGACAGCCGATCGAAGTGGAGTGAACCCGATGACGAAAGACCTTGAAGTACTTCAGGATTACATCGACCGGTGCTCGAACTGGGGCCGATGGGGACCCGACGACCAGTTGGGCACCGTAAACCTCATCACCCCCGAGAAGGTTCGCGAGGCGGCGGCGCTGGTGCAGGTGGGCAAGACGATCTCCTTGACACTGCCCTACGACGAGCGGGGACCCCAGAACGGCTACCTGGGGAGAGGGAATCCCCATCTCTACCAGCTCACCTCCGGACCGGGTTACCTCGTCGGCGAGCAACGGGGGGTTGAGACCGAGACGCTGGCGAAGTGGCGCGAAGCAATCGGCCAACCCACCGCCGGGTACTACGACGACGTGGTGGTGATGCCCACGCAGTCGGGCACGCAGTGGGATGCGTTGTGCCACTTCTTCTGGCGCGGGCAGATGTACAACGGGCATCCGGCGGGCGATGCCGGGACCGCGGGCAGCCGCAGCAACGGCGTACAGCACTACACGGGCAAGATCGTCACCCGCGGCGTGTTCGTCGACCTGGCCGCCCACCGGGGCGTCGAGTCCCTCGAAGCCGGTTATGCGATCACCGTCGACGACCTCGAGGGCTGCCTGGCCGCCGAGGATGTCGACCTGCGCCCCGGCGACGCCCTGCTCGTCCGCACCGGCTTCATGGCCGCGCGGCGCGAGAACTGGGGTGATTACGCGGGCGGTCCCTCGCCGGGCCTGTCCCTGCATACCGCCCCGTGGCTGCGCGACAAGGACATCGCCGCAATCGCCACCGACACGTGGGGCATAGAGGTGCTGCCCAACGAAATCGACTGCTGGCAACCGCTACACGTCGTGGCTCTCGCCCACACCGGTCTGGCCTTCGGCGAGATGTTCGACCTGGACGCGTTGTCCGAGGACAGTAGGTCCGACGGGGTCTACGAGTTCATGTTCGCCGCGTCACCGTTGCCACTGACCGGCGCGTCGGGAAGCCCGGTCTCGGCGCTGGCGATCAAATGACGGCCCCACCGGACCGTTCGGCGAGCGGGCTCAGTAGCTGGCCGCCAGCACCTTCTCGTCCTCGTCGGCGAAGGTGTCCTCGAGCTGCAACGGTGAGTAGTCGAGGTCGATCTCGCCGACGGGGCGGCCGCGGGCGCTGGAGATGGTGCCGAAGCGGCGCATGCCCTTGTCGGCGGCGTACTGCATGAACTCGTCCACCGACAGCCCGAACGGCATCGGGTCGTAGAGGGCGAAGCCCTCCTCGATCAGGCGCAGACCCAGCGGCATCAGTTCGTTCATCCGCGTCTCGAAGACGCCCCAGTTGGCGTCGTCGGCGGCAACGTGGCGCCGGCAGGTGAAGGTGCCCCACGCCATGTGGCGCCGCTCGTCGTCGCCGATGCGGCGGACCAGCTCCTGCATTCCGGGCAGGATGCCCCGTTCGACGCAGATCTTGTGCCAGCCGAAGTAGCCGGTCAGCGCCAGCATGCCCTCGACCATGTGGTTGTAGGTGACCGACGCCCGCACCTGCGCCGCCGGGGACGGATCGACCGCGAGCGCGTTGAGGCAGTCCGGCAACTCCTCGTAGAAGATCGTGCGGTAGGTCGGCACGTCCTCCAGGAAGTAGTGCAGGTCCTCGGTGATGCCGACGGCGTCGAGCCACATGCGGAACACCTGAACGTGCTTGGCTTCCTCGAAGGCGAACTGCGTCAGGTACATCTCGTCGCCCAGCCGGCCCTCGGCCCGCATCGCGGCCATGAACGGCTGGATGTCCTGGGTCACCGATTCCTCGCCGGCGATGAATTCGGCGCACAGCCTGGTCGCGTAGCTGCGCTCGTCGTCGGTCAGGCGTTCCCAGTCCTCGCGGTCGCGGGAGAAGTCGATGTCGGCGGGATTCCAGAACTTGGCGTTGCCGCCGGCAAACAGCTTGAGCGGCAAGCTATCCCAGTTCAGTCCGCCTTGCGCCATCGAGGCGATTCGGGTTCGGTTCATGTGACCTCCTCAGATCGTTGTGGGGCTGAGCTGACGGACGGGGATTTCGGCGCGGCCGAGAAGGCGGCGGCCAGCACCGCGACCAGGCGGCGCACCGCCAGCGCGGGCTGCTCGGGGCTGGGCTCGTCGAGCCCGAGGACCGGGTCCAGGCCGCGCATGTAAGGCGCCAGCGCCAGGTGCGGGAAGATGAGCAACAGCAACGACAACAGCGCGTCGGTGTCGGAGTCGGCGCGCAGGTGGCCGCGGGCCTGGGCGTCTCGCACGAGCGGCCGCAGCACCTCCAGGTAGTGGCGGTGGATGACGTTGCGCACGCTGATCCGCGCTTCGGTGTCGACCTCCAGCGTCGCCGCGGCGTGCAGCGCGCGTTCGTGCGGGTGGTCGGCGAAGTAGGCCACCCACGCGTCGAGCCAGTCGGTCAGGAACTCGAAGAAGGGCCGCCTCGGGTCGAGCCGGACGATCAGCTCCTCCATGTAGACGCGGACCCGCTGGCTGGCGATCTCGGCGATGAACGCGTACAGGTCCCGCTTGTCGGCGAAGTACTGGAACAGGCTGCCCTTCGCGACGCCGGCCCGCCGCGCGATGACGTTGAGGCTGCCGCGCGAGAAGCCGTGCGCACCGAATTCCGCCTCCGCGGCCTCGATGATGGCCGCGCGGCGGGCGGGGTCGACCCGCGCCCACGTCACTGTCGGCATGCGCGCCTCCTCGCCTTGGTGACCACCGGTCATCATACTGTGGCGCGCGTCACAGTCAAGGGTCGCCGCTTCGCCGCGGGCCAACAGCCGCCGCCGCCGAATGGCCGCGCAGCCCGACCCGTCTACCAGTTACGGCCGCATCTGGTAGGCGCCTGCCAGCGGCAGGATGTGTTCCTTCCAGACCTGCTCGTAGCTCGACGGGTCGTGCGCCGGGCGCCGGATCATCCGCATCGCGAACCGGGCCTGCTCGTCGGTGGTCGCCGGCTTGTCGCTCAGCTCCACCGCATAGGCGTTGAAGTCGCGGACCAGCACCGCGAAGATCTCATCGACCAACGTCGGGTCCACCCCCGACAGCCCGGCCTGCTCGAGGATCAGCTGGGCGTAGGGCACCGTCGCGAACAGCTGGCCGACGGCGAACGCGAAGTCGATGTCTTGCTGCTGCGCGGCGTCGGGGGTGGCGCTGGCCAGCATCTCCGCGAGCACGTCGATCTGCCCGCGCAGCAACGCGACGTTGGGCAGGTGCGCGAAGCCGTCGAACGACGCGCGCCAGTCGTGGAAGCGCACCTTGCCCAGCCCGCCGGTGGGTCCCTGGTTGAACAGGAAGGAGTCGTCGGACGCGTCGTCGCGGCGGCCGATGACGGGCAACTCGCTGCTCGGCGCGAACAGGAAGTTGGGCATGAACTTGCCGAGCAGCCCGATGTTGATGTGGACGGTGCCCTCCAAGCGCGGCAGCAGACCGATCTCGCGGGCCATCGCCTCGAAGATGGTGTCCTTCTCGACGCCCTTGGCGGCGATCACGTCCCACAGGGCGGTGATGACGCGTTCGCCCTCGCTGGTGATCTTGGCCTTGGTGAGCGGGCTGTAGAGCAGGTAGCGCCGATCGTCGGCCGACGCACTGCGCATGTAGTCGCCGGCGCGGCCGGCGACCAGCTTCATCGCGACCAATCGCAGGTACGCGTCGGTGAACAGGCGACGCACGTGGGTGAAGTCGGTGACGACGGTGCCGTAGAGGATCCGGTGGGACGCGTGGTTGATCGCCTCGTAGAAGGCGTGCGTGCACATGCCCACCGCGCCCCAACCCAGGTTGTACTTGCACACGTTGACGGTGTTCAGGGCGGCGTGGAAGGCGCCCGGGCCGCGATGCAGGATGTCCGCCTCGCTCACCGGGTAGTCGCGCAGCGCGTAATTGGCGACGTAGTTCTGCGAATTCACCACGTTCTTGATCAGGTCGTAGCGCTCGTGCTGGGAGTCGGCGACGAAGAACACGTACTCGTCGGTGTCGGCCAGCTTGCCGAACGTCGACACCATGCGGGCCACGTTGCCGTTGCCGATGTAGTACTTCTCGCCGCTGGCCGACCAGCCCGCGCCCGACGGGGTCAGGATCATGTCGGTCTGGTACACGTCGGCGCCGTGCGTCTGCTCTGAAAGCCCAAACGCAAACACCTCCCCCGCCTCCAGCATCGCGGCGGCCTTGCGCTTGGCGTCGGAATTGGCGCTCATCCAGATCGGGCCCAGGCCCAGGGCGGTGACCTGGAACGGGTACCAGTAGTTGAGGCCGTAGAAGCCGACGATCTCGGCGAATTCGCTGATCCGGTAGGTGTCCCAGCGGCAATCGGACGCGCCGTACTCCGACGGCGTCAGCAGCGAGGCGAAGATACGCTCGCGCCCGATGTGCTCTAAAAACTCGGAGTACCAGACTCTTTCGTGGTCATCGGACTTCAGGCGGGCCTTGCCGCGCGATTCGAAGAAATCCACCGTCGCGGCCATGATCTCGCCCGAGCGGCGGTCCGGACGGGGGCGTTGCAGGTCGTTGGGATTGAGCAACATGGGGCGACTCCGGTGGGGTTCTCGATCACGACGAGGGTGACGGTACTGCACGCGCCCGCGAAAATGCAGGCCCGTCGGGCCGCGCGGCCAAATCGGCCCTGTCGGTCCGGGGCGGCCCGACCTAGCATCGGTGGAGTGTCGGAAATCACTACCGCCCGCGGGACCATCGATACGGCCCAGTTGGGCGTGACGCTCATGCACGAGCACGTGTTCATCATGACCACCGAGATCGCCGAGAACTACCCCGAAGCGTGGGGCGACGAGGACGCGCGGGTCGCCGATGCCGTCGAGCGGCTCAACGAGTTGAAGGCCCGCGGCGTGGACACCATCGTCGACCTCACGGTGATCGGCCTGGGCCGCTACATCCCGCGCATCGCCCGGGTCGCGGCGCAGACCGACCTGAATATCGTTGTGGCGACCGGGCTTTACACCTACAACGACGTGCCGATGTATTTCCACTACCTCGGGCCAGGGGGCGCGTTCGGCGGGCCGGAGATCATGACCGACTTGTTCGTCCGGGATATCGAACAGGGCATCGCCGACACCGGCATCAGGGCCGGGATCCTCAAGTGCGCCACCGACGAGCCCGGCGTCACCCCGGGCGTCGAGCGGGTGCTGCGCGCGGTCGCTCAGGCGCACAAGCGCACCGGGGTGCCCATCTCCACGCACACCCACGCGGGGCTGCGCCGCGGCCTCGAGCAGCAGCGCATCTTCGAAGAGGAGGGCGTCGACCTGAGCCGGGTGGTCATCGGGCATTCCGGCGACAGCACCGACATCGGTTATCTCGAGGAACTCATCGCCGCCGGGTCCTACCTCGGCATGGACCGGTTCGGCATCGACGCGTATCTGCCCTTCGAAGACCGGGTCAACACCGTGGCGCAGATGTGCGAGCGCGGACACGCCGACAAGATGGTGTTGTCGCACGACGCCAACTGTTACTTCGACGCCCTGCCCGAAGAGCTGGCGTCGCAGGCGCTGCCGAACTGGCACTACCTGCACATCCACAACGACGTCATCCCGGCGCTCAAGGAGCGCGGCGTCACCGACGAGCAACTGCACACCATGCTGGTCGACAACCCACGCCGCATCTTCGAGCAGACGGGCGCCTACTAGATGACCGAGCCGCCGATCCCGCCGATCGGCACCCAGATCTCGGCCCTGGCCGCCCAGGCCCCCGACGAGCCCGCGGTCACCTGCGACGGGCTGACGTTGAGCCGCGCCGAACTCGACGCCTCGACCAACCGGCTGGCCCGCGCCTACGCCGCGCGCGGGGTGGGCGTCGGGGACTACGTGACCATGGTGTTGCCCAATTCCGTGGAGTGGATCCAGGCGGCGGTCGCGTGCTGGAAGCTCGGTGCGGTGCCTCAGCCGTTGTCCGCCCGCTTGCCCGACGCGGAGCTGCAGGGCCTGCTGGAGCTGCGCCGGCCGAAGCTGTTGGTGGGTCGCGAGCACCACGAAATCGCCAGCGTGCCAACCCGTTTCGTGCCCGACGCGGCGATATCCGACGCGCCGCTGCCCGAGGCGGTGTCGCCGGTGTGGAAGTCGATGGGCTCGGGCGGCAGCACCGGGCGGCCCAAGCTGATCGACTCCGGCGGGGACAGCCGGGTGCACCCGGCCAGCGGTTACGCGCTCGGCGCGCAGGAGGGCGACACCTCGTTCATTCCGGTGCCGCTGTCGCACAACACCGGCTTCACCATGGCGGCGATGGCGCTGATCATGGGCCACCACCTGGTTTTGATGAGCCGGTTCGAGCCGCGCGCCTTCCTGCGGCTGATCACCGAGCACCGGGTCACCTTCATGGTCGCGGTGCCCACCATCATGCAGCGCGCGCTGCCGGCCTACCACGCCGACCCGCACGCGTACGACCTGTCGTCGATCCGGCGGTTCTGGCATCTGGCGGCGCCGTGCCCACCGGCGGTGAAACAGGCGTGGATCGACCTGCTGGGCCCGGAGAAGGTGTGGGAACTCTACGGCGGCACCGAATTACAGGCGTTGACGTTCATCTCGGGCGATCAGTGGCTGACCCATCGCGGCTCGGTGGGCGTGGTGGTCTCCGGAGAGATGAAGGTGCTCGACGACGACGGCAACCCGTGCCCGCCCGGAGTGGTGGGCGAGATCTACATGCGGCCCGCTCCCGGCAGCGCGCCCACCTACCGCTACGTGGGAGCGACGGCCAAGAGCCGCGACGGGTGGGATTCCCTGGGCGACCTGGGGCATTTCGACTCCGAGGGTTTCCTGTACCTGTCGGACCGGCGGGTGGACATGTTCACCGTGGGCGGCCGCAACGTGTATCCCGCCGAGATCGAGAACGCCCTGTCCGCCCACCCGGAGGTGCTGTCCTGCTTGGTCGTCGGCATCCCCGACCCGAATGACGGCGACTTGGGGCAGGTGCCCTACGCGCTGGTGCAAACCAGCGAGGGCTCGGCCCTGGACGCTGCGGGTGTGCGGGCGTTTCTGCGCGACAGCGTGGCCGCCTACAAGGTGCCGCCCGCCGACGACTTCGTGGAATTCGTGGACGACCCCCTGCGCGACGACGCCGGCAAGGCGCGGCGCTCGGCGGTGCGCGACGCGATCCTGGCGCGCCGGCACGTCGCGCAGCCCGGCTGACGCGCGCGTCCAAGAATGCTCCAAGGCTCCGCCCGCAGTATCGGTTCGACCACAGATCGCGCCCGGGAGGACCCATGCAGATCGAGCCGTTGAGCACCGAGTTGATCGAACGCTACCTGCGCTCGCATCCGCTGCGCTTCTTCCGCAGCGATGACGGCGAGGAGTTCTTGCTGACGTCCCCGCATTCGCGCGGAAAGCTGTCAATCACGTTGCGCATCAACGGGTTACGGCGCGATATCCTGGAGGTGTCGATCAGCCCCGCCGCGCACTACCCGGCGGCCGAGCGCCCGCGCCTGCTGGAACTGGTCAACGAGTGGAACCGCGACACCCACTGGCCCAAGGCCTTCGTGCGCGAGACGCCCCACCCCGGGCACGTCAGCGTCGTCGGGGAGAACGCCTACCTGTTGACCCACGGAATCCACCTGCAGGCGCTCGGCGACCTCGTCAGATCGACGGTCGAGCACGGCGCGGATCTGTTCGACAAGATCGAGCGGTCCCTGCGCCAGCCCTCGGCGGACGTCCTGGAACGCTGGCTGGACCGCACCAACTAGGGCGCGATCGCGTCCGCCTCCGCGTCGACGGCCGGCTCGGCCGGCATGCGGCGTCTCTCCCAGCGCCGCAGCGCTTCCCGGCACGGCGATTCCACGAGGGCGTAGCTGACGGCGGCGATCGCGAAGCCGAAGATCAGCGTCACCGCCAGCACCACCGGCATGCCGCCGTTGAACGGGAAGATCCCCAGCACCGGAAAGGCCATGTCCAGTGCCGCCAGGTGCCAGATGAACAGGCCGTAGGACCAGCGGCCCAGCGTCACCATCGCGGTGCTGCCCAGCAGCCGGTGCGGGGTGTCCGCCCGATCCAGCACCAGCGGCGCGACGAGCGCGAACGCCACCACCGAACCCATCGCGGTCTTGACCGCGAACTGCGCCGCGCTGCCCTGGGCCAGGCCCTCCGGCCCGGCCAGCGGCGACGCCGCCACCAGGTACGCCGCCACGCCGACGGCGGCCATCAGCAGGCGCCGGCGCGCCAGGCGCGCCGGCGCGCCGACCGGCTCGTGCACCCACTCGGCCAACACCATGCCGGCGGCGAACCAGGAGAAGAAGGCCGGCGGCCAGTTCAGTGGATTCATCCCGCCGCCCTGCCCGAAGGGGATCCAGCCCCACGCCCAGCTCGCCGCCGCCAGCGCGGCGATCGCCGGCACCCGGGCGCGCACCGGCAGGCGCCGGGGCAGCAGCGCCAGGATCGGCAACGCCAGGTAGAAGCTGACCTCCACCGACAGGCTCCACATCTGCGTCAGGCCACCGGTGAGCGTCAACGGCACATAGATCTGCGTCAGGGTCAGGTTGGCCAACCACACCGTCAGGTTCGCGTGGTTCGCGTCGGGCAGCAGGGTCAGGATCACCGCCACCGCGACCACGTAGGCGGGCATGATGCGCACCGCCCGCGATCGCAGATAGTGGCCCGTGCGGGGGCGCCTCGCCGCGCCGCGCGCCGCCGCGGCGTGCCCGCGCCACAGCAGGAACCCCGAGAGCGCGAAGAACACCGCGACGGCGAGGTCGAAGCGGCCGAACAACCGGCCGAGCACGCCGCTGGAGTTCCCGGTCTGGAAGGCGACATGGGTGACCACGACGCCCATGGCCGCGCAGGCGCGCATCCCCTCGACGGCGGGCAGGAAGCTACGCACCCCGCCCACCTGCTGCCCGTCGCCCACCCGAACAGTTTGCCTGCGCGTACTCCCCGACCAACGGGCACGCCCGCGTTCGCAACAGGTTCGTAAGCGGGGGCCTTAGCTTCTGCTGTTAGGGTCAGACGAGTTTGCCCCGCTGCGTGCGCAGATGGGGTGCGTCGCGGCTGACGAGTCCAACGATCAAGGGGAGGGCACGGCAACGTGAACCGAGCAGTCATGTTGCGGTTCGCCGCATGCGGGATCATCGGACTCGGCGCCGCCCTGCTGATTGCCGCGCTGCTGTTGACGACCTACACGTCCAGCCGGATCACCAAGGTTCCGCTGGATATCGACACCACCTTGGTCGGGGACGGCACCGGGACCGCGCTCGACTCCGCGTCGCTGTCGACCGATCACGTGGTGGTCAATCAGAACGTGCCGCTGGTGTCCCAGCAGCAGATCAGCGTCGAGTCGCCCGCCAACGCCGACGTGGTGACGCTGCAGGTCGGAACGTCGGTGCGGCGCACCGACAAGCAGAAGGACACCGGGCTGCTGCTGGCCATGGTCGACACCGTGACGCTGAACCGCAAGACCGCGCTGGCCGTGTCCGACGACACGCACACCGGCGGCTCGGTGCAAAAGCCGCGCAACTTCAACGACGAGAACCCGCCCACGGCCATCCCGCTGCGCCACGACGGGCTGTCCTACCGGTTCCCGTTCAACACCGAGAAGAAGACCTACCCGTATTTCGATCCGATCGCGCAGAAGCCGTTCGACGTCAACTACGACAGCCAGGAAGACGTCAACGGTCTGACCACCTACAAGTTCACCCAGAACGTCGGCTACAACGCCGACGGCAAGCTGGTGGCCCCGGTGGCGTACCCGTCGCTGTACGCGGGCAACGAGGACGGCAAGTTCACCGCTTCGGCGTCGATGTGGGGCATCCAGGGCGGCGACCCGAACGAGCAGATCACCATGACCCGCTACTACGCGGCGCAGCGCACGTTCTGGGTGGACCCGGTGTCGGGCACCATCGTCAAGAAGACCGAGCACGCCGACCACTACTTCGCCCGTGACCCCCTGAAACCGGAGCTCACGCTGGCCGATTACAAGGTCACCTCCAACGAGGACACCGTCGAATCGCAGATCAACGCGGCCCGTGACGAGCGCGACCGGGTGGCGCTCTGGTCGCGGGTGCTGCCCATCACGTTCACGGCGGTGGGCTTGATCGCGCTGGTCGGCGGCGGGGTGCTCGCCTCGTTCAGCCTGCGGACCGAGAGCGCGCTGACGGACCCGGGCCTGGACCGCGGCGAGCAGGACTTCTTCGGCCGCAGCGGTCTCGAGGAACCGGTCCCGGGCGCCGAGGCCGAGACCGAGAAGCTGCCGACCCAGCGCACGGAACCGGATGCGCCGGGGGCCGATCCGCCGACGCTGGGCGCCGAGGAGCTCCCCGAGTCGGGGCCGCCCGAGCCCCATCCGCCCGGCCCGACCGACCGCGAATAGCCCGGCGCGGGTGCGTTGACCCTGCGCTGGACGCGTCCCGGTTACGCGCTGTTGTTGGCGCTGCTGGTGACGGGCCCGCTGCTGGCCCCCGGCTACCTGCTGCTGCGCGACGCGGTGTCGACGCCGCGGTCGTACCTGTCCGACACGGCGCTGGGGCTGACGGCGGCGCCGCGGGCGACGCCCCAGGACTTCGCTGTCGCGCTGGCCTCGCGCGTGGTCGACGGTGGGGTCGTGGTCAAGGCGCTGCTGGTGCTGGGGCTGTGGCTGGCGGGGTGGGGCGCGGCGCGGCTGGTCGCCGTCGCGCTGCCCCCGGCCGGCGCGCCCGGCCAGTTCGTCGCGACGACGCTCGCGGTCTGGAATCCCTATGTCGCCGAGCGGCTGTTGCAGGGCCACTGGAGTCTGCTGGTCGGTTACGGCTGCCTGCCCTGGGTGGCGACGGCGATGCTGGGGTTACGGGCCGACCGCGGGGGGGTGTTCGGTTTCGCGGCGCTGGCGTTGTGGATGGCGCTGGCGGGCCTGACGCCGACCGGTCTGCTGCTGGCCGCGACGGTCGCGCTGGTGTGCGTGGCCGCCCCGGACGCCGGCGCGGTCGCCGCCTGGCCGCGGTGGCGGTGCGCCGCCGGGGCGCTGGGTGCCGCGCTGGTGGCGGCGCTGCCCTGGCTGGTCGCGTCGGCGCTGGGCTCGTCGCTGTCCGCCCACACCGCCGCGAATCGGCTCGGCGTGACCGCGTTCGCGCCGCGCGCCGAGCCCGGGCTGGGCACGCTCGGCAGCCTCGCGAGCTTGGGGGGAATCTGGAACGGGGAGGCGGTGCCGGGGTCGCGGGCCACGCTGTTCGCGGTGTCGTCGGCGGTGGTGCTGGTGGGTGTGGTCGCGGTGGGCCTGCCGGTGGCGGTGCGACGCCCGGCGGCCGTGCCGCTGCTGGCGCTGGCCTCTGTGGCGGTGCTGGTGCCCGCCGCGTTGGCGACCGGCCCCGGCCTGCAGGTGCTGCGCGCCGTGGTGGACGCGGTGCCCGGCCTCGGCGTGCTGCGCGACGGGCAGAAGTGGGTGGCGCTGGCGATGCCGGGGTACGCGCTGGCGGCCGGGGGTGCGGTGGTGACGCTGCACCGTCGGCTGCGACCGCTGGGTTCGCCGGTCGCCGCCGCATTCTGCTGCCTCGCGCTGCTGCTGGCGCTGCCCGACCTGGCCTGGGGCGTGTGGGGGCAGGTGCCCCCGGTGCGCTACCCGCGCGGATGGACCGCCGTCGCGGCGGCGATCAACGCCCGTCCCGGGCCCGTCGCGGTGTTGCCCGCGGGGACCATGCGGCTGTTCGCATGGGCCGGGCCGGCCCCGGTGCTCGACCCGCTGCCGCGCTGGGTGCGCGCCGACGTGCTGTCGACCGGTGACCTCGTGATCACCGACGTCACCATCGCCGGCGAGGGCAACCACGCCCGGGCGATCCAGCAGTTACTGCTGAGCGGGCCGGAGCCGGCCGTCCTGGCCGCGGCCGGGGTGGGCTGGCTGGTCGTCGAGTCGGACAGCGCAGGCGACATGGGCGCGGCCGCGCGCACGCTGGGTGGGCTGACGCCGGTCTACCGCGACGGCGAGATGGCGCTGTACCGGATCGGCGGCGACGCCGCCGGCGTTCCGGCGGGGCGCCGCGCGGCGACGCTGCTGGCCCATGCGGCGTGGTTGGCGCTGCTGCTGGCCGGCGGCGTGGGCGCGGCGGCCGGGGCGTGGCGGCGCCGGGGTCCTACACCAGTCCGCTGACCGTGCGACCGGCCCGGACGGCGCCCAGCACCACGCGCATCGCGTCGGCGCTTTGCTCCCACGAGAACTCGCCGCACCGCGCGAGCGCCTTGGCGCCCAGTTGATCGCGCAGCACCGGATCGCCGAGCAACCCGTCGAGCCGGTCCACCAGCTCGGCGTGGCTATCCACCAGGATTCCCGTCACCTCGTCGACGATCGAGTCCGCGAGCCCGCCCGAGGAGCGGTAGCCGATGGTCGGCACCTGGTGCTGGGCGGCCTCCACCACGGCCAGACCCCAGCCCTCCTTGCGCGACGGCAGCAGATGCACCCACGCGGCCTGCAGCAGCCGGTGTTTGGTGACGTCGTCAACGTGGCCGTGGAAGGTCACCGCGTCGGCGATGCCCAGCCGGTCGACGTGCGCGACCAGGCGCCGGCGCCACCAGCCGTCGCCGACGACGTCGAGGCGCAGGTCCGGCATTCGCGGCAGGAGTTGCGCGACCGCCTCCAGGGCGTCCTCGATCTGCTTGTGCGGCACCAGCCGCGACAGCACGACCGCGCGCGGCGCGGCCGCGCGCGGACCCGACAGCGACTCCGCGGGCGCCTGATCGAGGCCGTTGCGGACGATGGCGATCTGCGCGGCGTTCACGCCCAGGGCGACCAGGTCGCGGGCGGACGGCAGGGACACCGTCACGTACTGGCTGCGCCGGTTCACCCGCGGCGACAGCGTCGACTCCACGAACCAGCCGAGCCGGCCCAGCACCGGCCCGGCCACCGGCCACTGCTCGCGGTGGCAGTGGTGCACCAGCACCACCACCCGGCGGCCGTAGACCAGGCGGGCCAAAAACGGCAGGCCGTTCTGGGTGTCGACGACGACGTCCGGGCGCACCCGCCGCAGCGGGCCGAGGCCCAGTCTCGCGGCGGCCATCGCCAGCAGCGCCCAGACGTAGACCGAATACCGGCCGCCGACCCGGTCGATGCGCACGCCGTCGACGACCTCGCGGCGCGCCGCGCCGGGGTAGCGGGCGGTGCGCAGGGTGACGGCGATCCCGGACGCGGCCAACTGGGCGCCGATGCGCTGCAAGTAGGCTTCGCTGCCCCCGCCCTGCGGGTGGCCGGTATCGCGCCAGCACAGCAGCAGCACGGAACGCAGTTCGGACATCGGTCGCCAGCCTAACCGGCGGTGCCGCATTGTCCGGCCGTCCCCGGTCCGCGTGACGCGGCGCGGCCTGGGATCGAGCCCGGCGGCGCGGTCTGGGAACCAGGCCGGCGGCGCGCCGAGGACGGCCCGGGGCATTGGCGAAGTGCCCGCCTCGTAGCGACAACGGGACCTAGCACGGCACCGCGCCGCGGGTCATCGCCCGGCGGGAGGCGCTTGTCGCTGTGTTGT
>NZ_LZJC01000035.1 GCF_001666755.1 Mycobacterium sp. E1214
CGGCCACACTGAGCGGGAAGGTCGCCTTCATGACCCCGCCCCCCGCCGGCGCATCAGTGCCGCCGAGCCCAGCACCACCGAACACAGCAGCGCCAGGCCGCCCACACCGGCCGCGGCCACCCACACCGGCGTCATGTCGCGCCCGATCTTCGGCGGGGCCAGCACCAGCGGGGCCGCCAGGTGTTGTGGTCCGACGGGTTCTCCGGGCGGTAGGTCATAGGTCAAGGCGGCCACCGGGTCCACGATGCCGTGCCCGACCTGGTTGTCCACCCCTCGCGCCGGGGCCCGCGCGGTCTTGAGCAGCCGGTTGATCACCTGATGCGCGGTGAGCTGCGGGTACTTTGCGCGCACCAGCGCGACCACCCCGGAGACCAGCGCGGCAGAAAAGGAGGTGCCCACCTGCGGCAGCAAGGCGTTCTTCGGGCCTTCGACGGCGTTCATCAGCCCGTCATCGCGCGGGGACAGGCTTTCGATGTCCGTGCCCGGGGCCGCGATCGACACCCAGGGGCCCGCCATGCTGATATCCAGCGGGGCCCCCGAAGAGTCGACCGCGCCCACCGTCAGCACATAGTCAGAAAACCATGCCGGGGTGGC
>NZ_LZJC01000036.1 GCF_001666755.1 Mycobacterium sp. E1214
GACATCGCCGGCGGCGTGGTGTCCGACGCGTTGACCGACTGGCGCGGTGACCCGCCGGTCGGCGACTGGAGCGGCGCACCGGTCCAGGGCCGTCACCGAGATCGCCGGGTCCACGCCACGCTCGTAGCGGCGGGCGGCCTCGCTGGGCAGGTGCAGCCTGCGCTGGGTGCGCGACACGGCCGCGGCGTCCCAGACCGCGGCCTCGAGCAGGACGTCGGTGGAATCGGGGCGCACCTCGGTGGTCGCCGCGCCCATCACCCCGCCGATGGCGGCGACCGCGACGTCGTCGGTGATCAGGACGTCGGCCGGATCGAGCCGCCGCTCGACGTCGTCGAGGGTCACGACGGTCTCGCCGGCCCGGGCGAACCGCACGGTCAGGCCGCCGGTGATGCGGGTGCGGTCGTGCGCGTGCAGCGGGTGGCCGAGTTCGAGCATCACGTAGTTGGTGACGTCGACCGCCGGGGAGGTGGCCCGGATGCCGGACAACAGCAGCCGCCGCTGCAGCCACCACGGCGACACGGCGGTGGGGTCGATGCCGGAGACCGGGCGCAGCGCGAACCGGCGCACCCCCGTGTCGGCCTGCACCGTGAGCGGCCAGGCCTCGCCCGCGACGGGCAGGGGCTTGACCACCTGGTCGCTGGCCGGGTCGACGAACTCCAGGTCGTAGGCGCAGGCCACCTCGCGCGCCAGGCCGCGCACCGACAGGCCGTAACCGCGGTCGGGCGTGATGGCCAGGTGGAACACCACGTCGTCCAGGCCGAGGACGGCGACCCCGTCGGCGCCCGGTTCCGCGGTGCCCGGCGGCAGCACCAGGATGCCGGAATGGTCGGCGCCCAGGCCCAGCTCGGCCGCCGAGCAGATCATGCCGTCGGAGGTCCGGCCGTAGGTCTTGCGGGCGGCGATGGTGAAGTCGCCGGGCAGCGTGGTGCCGGGCAGCGCCGCGACCACCAGGTCGCCGACCGCAAAATTGGTGGCGCCGCAGACGATGTCGCGGTCCTGCGGCTCGCCGACGTCCACGCGACAGGCCCGGATCGGCTTCTTGAAGCCGGTGAGCTCCTCGATCGCGGTGACCCGGCCGACGGTCAGCGGGCCGGTCACCGGCCCCAGGGTGCTGACCTCTTCCACCTCGTGGCCGACGCGGATCAACGCCTGCTCGAGGTCGGCCGGCGTGGCGTCCCACCCGGGCGCGCCGGCGGTCACGACCTCGCGCAGCCAGCTGTACGGGATGCGCATCAGGCGCCCACCCCGAACGGCAGGGAGAACCGGACGTCGCCCTCGACCATGTCGCGCATGTCGGGGATGCCGTTGCGGAACTGCAGGGTGCGCTCCAGGCCCATGCCGAAGGCGAAGCCGGAGTAGGACTCGGGGTCGATCCCGGCGGCCCGCAACACGTTGGGGTGCACCATGCCGCAGCCACCCCATTCCACCCAGCCGGCGCCGCCCTTCTTGCCCACGAACCAGACGTCGACCTCGGCGGAGGGCTCGGTGAAGGGGAAGAAGTGCGGGCGGATCCGGGTGCGGGCCTCGGGCCCGAACTCGGCGCGCGCCAGCGCGTCCAGCGTGCCCCGCAGGTGCGCCATCGTCAGGCCGCGGTCCACCGCGAGGCCCTCGACCTGGTGAAACACCGGCGTGTGCGTGGCGTCGAGCTCGTCGGTGCGGAAGGTGCGGCCGATGGAGACGATGTAGACGGGGAGGTCGCGGTGCAGCAGCGCGCGCACCTGCACCGGCGAGGTGTGGGTGCGCAGCAGCTGCCGGGAGCCCTCGGGCGCGACGTAGAAGGTGTCCTGTTCGCTGCGGGCCGGGTGGTCGGCCGGGAAGTTCAACGCGTCGAAGTTGAACTGCTCGGTCTCGACCTCGGGGCCCTCGGCGAGCTCCCACCCCATCGCGACGAAGGTGTCGGCGATGTGCTCGGCCAGGATCGTGATGGGGTGCCGGGCGCCGACCGGCTGCCGGGTCGACGGCAGGGTGACGTCGATGCTCTCGGCGACCAGGACGGCGGCGTCCCGCTCGGCCCGCAGCGCGGCGAGGCGTTCGTCGAACGCCCGCTGGGCGTCGCCGCGGGCCGCGTTGACCCGCTTGCCGGTGTCGGCGCGCTGCTCCTTGGCGACGGTGCCGAGCGCCTGGCGCGCCAGCGCCAGCGCCGCACGGTCGCCGAGGTGGTCGGTCTTCGCGCGGGCCAGCGCCTCCAGGTCGCCGGCCGACGCGAAGGCCTGCCGGGCGGCGCTGACCGCGCGCGCCAAGGCCTCCGGCGACAGGTCGACGGGTTGATCACCCACGCGGCGACACACTCCTTGCTGACGGGATTGTCCGGGCTGGGCGGACGAGTGCTGATCATAGTGATCCGCCGCGGGTGGCCCTGCGGGCGCGTGGCGGCGGGCCGCTCAACCGGTGACGGCGGTCAACGCGGCGTCGCCGTCTGCTGGTGCCGCCGCATCGGCGCGGCCGCCGGCGAACGTCGCCAGCTTGTGGGCAAGGAACGCGCCCAGGACCCCGAACACCGGCGCGGCCGCCATGGTGCCCCAATGGTGGGCCAGCACCAGGAAACCGAAGCCCGACGACGCCACCAGCATCAGGCACCGCACCGGGGTCCAGTGGATGGGCTGCCGGAGCCGGGCGGAGACCAGCACCCCGAGGATGACGGCGACGGTGTGCCCGGCGTCGGTGAAGTCACCGCCGATCACCGCCGACGCGATGCCCGCCGCCACCCACCAGCCGACCCAGGCCGCGCGCCAGGGCTTCGGGATGACGGCCGTCATGGCGCCCAGCACCGCCAGGGCGCCGTAGCTCATGCCCACGTCGCTGGCCCGGGTGACCGACGTCGGCAGCCAGCCGAATTCGACCGCGGCGGCCAGGGCGGCCGCCACCAGCAAGGTCGCGCCGACGTGGCCGACCAGGAAGGCCACGACCAGCCGGATGGTGCGCAGGTGCAGCTCCGCCAGCGCCAGCAGGCAGGTCAGGAACGGCAGCCAGAAGTACAGCGGTCCGGCGTCGACGACCAGCGCGCTGCCCAGCAGCGTCCCGACGTGCCCGTGGGACAGGTTGTGCACGTTGGTGCTGGCCCGCTGCACGATGACGTCATGCGTGTGGGGCCCGAGCGCCAGGAGCGCGCAGCTGATGGCAAGCAGCAGCCCCGCGTACCCCACCGTGAATCGCACCCGGGCAAGCCGGGAGAACAGGCCCCCTAACATTGCCGTCCATTATTCCTGCGCGTTTGTTTCGCCCGTGTCATCAGAGCCTGACAACTCCCTTAGAGTCCTGAGGCGATAGATCGCCAGATCGGCCGGTATCCCGGCGGGTTTCGGCCCGAAAACCGGCTTCCGTGCGCGTTTGGCCTCGACGCCCAACGCATCCAGCTCGCTTTGCGGGATCTGGTCCAACGTCGCGCTCGACACCATGATTCCGCCCTTGGTGGCGCGTTCCATCACCCGCGCGGCGATGTTGACGTCGACGCCCAGCCAATCCGCCGCCAGCCGCTGCGGGCGCCCGGTGTGCACCCCGACCCGCATCCGCGGCGTGTGCCCGGCCACCTCCACCGACCGCAGCGCCTGCTTGGCCGTCAGCACGGCCCGCACCGCGACCGTCGGGTCGCCGAACACGGCCATGATCCCGTCGCCCATCCGTTTGACGATCTGGCCACCGGCGTCGAGCAGCGGCGGCTCGATGGCCCGCGCCACCTGCCGCAGCAGCGTCAGGGCGGCGTCGTCGCCCGCCTGCAGCGACCACGTCGAGAAGCCGACCAGGTCCGTGAACACCAGCGTCACCTCGGGGTTGGCCGGGCGCCGGGCGACGGTCTCGCTGAGCGCCTGCCACAGCTGCAGGACGCCGAGGCTCACCTCCCGTGACACCGCGTCGCGGTCACCCAGCAGCCGGTCGGCCGCGCGCGCGGCCGCGCGCGGGCCGCCGTCGCCGGCCATCGACAGCGGGTCACCGAATTCCGGGTCGCCGGGCAACAGGCGGCGCGCGCGCCGGATGAACGCCACCGCGCCGGGGCTGTGGTTGCGGTTATGCAGCCACTGCGTCGCGGTGTGCACCGACACGGCGGGAACGTGGGATTTCGCGGCGGAGGTCGACGTGCGCGTGGCTTCGTCGGGCTCACCCGGCTCCGAGTCGCGACGCGCGAGTTCCACTCGGCCAGGTTATTTGGTTTCGCGAGAGGCAGGCAACGAGGCCCTCGTCAGGTGTGTCACATCTCGCAGCGAAGCGCCTGATCACGGCGGTGCCACACCGGCGCGCAGGCTCGGTAACACCGCGGGCGGATCGTGGACAACGTTCGTTGTCAAAGTTATCGTGGGCCAAGGAGGTCGCGATGACTGGCAGTTCCACAACGTCCGCCGACCCGCTCGGCCCAGAGTCGTTGACTTGGAAGTACTTTGGCGATCTGCGGACCGGGATGCTGGGCGTCTGGATAGGGGCCATCCAGACGATGTATCCCGAGCTCGGCGCGGGCGTCGCGGAACACTCCATCCTGTTGCGCGAGCCGCTGCAGCGGGTGGCGCGCTCGGTGTACCCGATCATGGGCGTGGTCTACGACGGCGAGCGGGCCGCGCAGACCGGGCGTCAGATCACCGACTATCACCACACCATCAAGGGGGTGGACGACGCCGGCCGCCGCTACCACGCCCTGCACCCCGAGACCTTCTACTGGGCGCACGCCACGTTTTTCATGCTGGTGATCAAGGTGGCCGAATACTTCTGCGGCGGCCTGACCGATGCCGAGAAGCGTCAGCTCTTCGACGAGCACGTGCAGTGGTACCGGATGTACGGCATGAGCATGCGGCCGGTGCCCGGCTCCTGGGAGGAGTTCTGCGAGTACTGGGAACGGGTGGGCCGCGACGTGCTGGAGGTCAACCAGGCGACCCGGGACATCTTCGACATCCGAATCCCCAAGCCGCGCTTCGTGCTGATGCCGACCCCGCTGTGGGATCAGCTGTTCAAGCCGCTGGTCGCCGGGCAACGGTGGATCGCGGCGGGCCTGTTCGAGCCCGCGGTCCGGGAGAAGGCGGGCCTGCACTGGACGCCGGGCGACGAGGTGCTGCTGCGCCTGTTCGGCAAGTGCGTCGAGCTGGCGTTTCTGGCGGTCCCCGACGAGATCCGGCTACACCCGCGGGCGCTGGCCGCCTACCGCCGCGCGCAGGGCCGACTGCCCAGCGACGCGCCGCTGACCCAGGCGCCGTCCTTCATGGCGCCGCCGCGGGATCGCCGCGGGCTGCCGATGCACTACTTCCCGCCGCCGGCCCGGCCGGCGAAGGCGCTGATGGAGCGGGCCGGGTCGCTGGTGCACACCACGCTGTCGCTGACCGGGTTGCGGGTGGCGCGGGGCCGGCGGCCCGCTACGGCCGCGTGAGGACGCCCAACGCCCGGGCGCTCTGATACAGGCAGACGGCGGCCGCGGCCGCCACGTTGAGGCTCTCCGCGCCGCCCGCCATCGGGATGCGGATCCGATGGTCGGCGGCGGCGGCGATCTCGCCGGGCAGCCCGTGGGACTCGGGGCCGAACAGCCAGGCCGCCGGCCCGGTCAACAGGGCGTCCGCCTCGTCGAGGCGGGTTTCGCCGTCGACGGTGGTGGCGAGCACCCGCAGCCCGGCGCCCCGCAACGCGGCGACGGCCGCGCCGGCGTCGGGCGCGACGACGACGGGCAGCGAGAAGATGCTGCCGGCCGACGCGCGCAGGCACTTGCCGTTGTAGGGGTCGACGCTGTGGCCGCCCAACACCACCGCGGCGGCCCCCATCGCGTCGGCGATCCGGATCAGCGTGCCGGCGTTGCCGGGCTCCCCGATCTCGACGGCGACCGCGACCAGCCGCGGCGCGCCGGCCAGCACGTCCGCCAGGCTGGTCTCCGGTGCGTCGCACACCGCGACCAGGCCCGCGGGAGTCACGGTGTCGGACAACGCTTTCGCGGCGCGCTCGGTGACCACACGCACCGGGATACGCCGTGCGGCCCGCTCCAGGGCCGCCAGCAGCGGCGCGTAGCGTTGCGCCGCGGCCTCGGTGACGAAGACCTCGCGCACCAACCCGCGCCGGGACGCCGCCTCGACCAGGTTGTGCCCCTCGGCGAGGAACCGTCCGGCGCGGCGGCGGCCGACGTGGCGGTGCAGTTTGACCGCGGCGGCGACCGTGGCCGATCGCTCGGTCAGCAGCTCACGGGCCGCGTCGGCCAGGCTAAGCAGCCTCTCCGGAACCCGACGGGGCGTTGACGTCCTCGGGCAGCGCGGCGCGCGCCACCTCGACCAGCGCGGTGAACGCCGCCGGGTCGGTGATCGCGATGTCGGCCAGGTTCTTGCGGTCGACGTCGACGCCGGCGGCCTTGAGGCCCTGGATCAGCCGGTTGTAGGTGATGTCGTTGGCGCGGGCCGCGGCGTTGATCCGCGAGATCCACAGCTTGCGGAACTCGCCCTTGCGCGCCCGACGGTCGCGGAAGGCGTAGTTCAGCGAATGCAGTTGCTGCTCTTTGGCTTTGCGGTAGAGCCGGGATCGCTGGCCGCGATAGCCCTTCGAGGCCTTGAGGACGCTGCGCCTCTTCTTGTGGGCGTTGACCGCCCGCTTCACGCGTGCCATGGATGTTCCTACTCTCGTTGAAAACTCGTTGGGTCAAGGTGCCGTGCCAGCCCGCGGTCGGGTATGGCCGGCTCGGGGTCAGCCGTTGAGCAGGCTGTTGACGCGCTTGGTGTCGTTCGCCGACACGGTGGTGCGGCCGTCGAGGCGGCGGGTCCGCTTGCTCGGCTTGTGCTCGAGCAGGTGCCGACGGTTCGTGTGCTGCCGGACGATCTTGCCGGTGCCGGTGCGCCGGAACCGCTTGGACGCCCCGCTGTGGGTCTTTGCCTTGGGCATGTTTCCTCTAGTTCTCGCTCGTGGTTCTTCTCGGTCGTAAACGGCGATCGTGACGGCGGTCGTGACGTCGGCCGCCGGTTGACGCGTCAGTTGGGTGAGGTACCGGTCTCGGCGGTCGCGTCGGAATCCGACGCCGCGTCGCCGCCCTGGTCCTCGGGGTGCCGCGCACGGGCGCGCGTCTTCGCGCCGCGATGCGGTGCCAGCACCATCGTCATGTTGCGGCCGTCCTGCTTGGCCGACGTCTCCACGAACCCGTACTCGGCGACGTCCGCGCCCAGTCGTTGGAGCAGTCGGTAGCCCAGCTCGGGCCGCGACTGCTCGCGTCCGCGGAACATGATGGTGACCTTGACCTTCGAACCCGCTTCCAGGAAGCGGATGACGTGACCCTTCTTGGTCTCGTAGTCGTGGTCGTCGATCTTGGGCCGCAGCTTCTGCTCTTTGACGACGGTCTGCTGCTGGTTGCGGCGAGATTCGCGCGCCTTTTGCGCCGCCTCGTACTTGAACTTGCCGTAGTCCATGATCTTGCAGACCGGCGGCCTGGCGTTCGGGGCGACTTCGACGAGATCGAGATCGGCGTCCGCGGCGACGCGCAATGCGTCTTCGATACGCACGATGCCGACCTGCTCGCCCCCTGGGCCGATCAGTCGGACTTCGGGTACGCGGATGCGCTCGTTGACGCGGGTCTCAGTGCTGATGGGGCCTCCCTTGTTGGGCTTACTGTGTCCACCGGCGATCAGCGCCCGGGCCGCCCTGGAATGCAGTGGTGGATGTCGTCACACCATCAGCAGAAAAGCCCTGCAGATGCAGGGCCCAATGCCGACCGATCGCCGCCTGAGCACCTCAAACGGCCCGCGTCGAACGCGGAACAGACATCGCAGATGTCTGTGACCGGACCGCTGGGCCTTGGCAGAGACATCCGGGGACATCTCATGGCTAGCGGTGGGAGTGGGACTCCACTTAACTGTTCCTGGCCTTCGCCGGGATGGTCGCAGCGGCCAGTTTAGCAGCCTTGAGGTGCCTTTTAACCCTCCGGCAACCAGAACCGCGCCGACGGGTCCCGATCCGCTCAGCCAACGGTAGGGAATTACTGCCCGTCGGTCTTGGCGCTTCAACAAGCTTTTCACGGATTCAGGGCTTATCCTCGCGGTCTGTGACGCTCGCATCGACACGTTCGGGACCCCGTTCGGGGCCTCGCGGCCGGTCCGGCTCCCGCTATCGCTGGGTGCCCGCGGCGGCCGGCTGGACGGTCGGCGTCATCGCCACCGTGTCACTGCTGGCGAGCGTGTCGCCGCTGATCCGCTACCTGATCAAGGTGCCGCGGGAGTTCATCAACAACTATCTGTTCAACTTCCCCGACACCAGCATCGCGTGGTCGTTCGTGCTGGCCCTGCTGGCCGCCGCCCTGACCGCGCGCAAGCGCATCGCCTGGCTGCTGTTGCTGGGCAACATGATCCTGGCCGCCGGCCTGAATGCCGCCGACATCGCCGCGGGGGACAACACCCCCGCCGAGACGTTCGGCGAGAACCTCGGGTTATCCGTCCACATCGTCGCGATCGTGTTGCTGGTGCTGGCCTACCGGGAGTTCTGGGCCAAGGTGCGCAGGGGCGCGCTGGTCAAGGCCGCCGCGGTGCTGGTTGCCGGCGACGTCATCGGCATCCTGGTGTCCTGGGGGCTGGTCGAGCTGTTCCCCGGCACGCTGGCCCGCCAGGACCGCCTGCCCTATGTGGCCAACCGGGTCGTCGGCTTCGCCCTCGCCGACCCCGACCTGTTCACCGGCCGGCCCCACGTCTTCCTCAACGCGATCTTCGGGTTGTTCGGTGCGCTGGCGTTGATCGTCGCGACGATCGTGCTGTTCCAATCGCAGCGCGCCGAGAATGCGCTGACCGGCGAGGACGAGTCGGCGATCCGCGGCCTGCTGGAGCTGTACGGCAAGAATGATTCGCTGGGCTACTTCGCCACCCGCCGCGACAAGTCGGTGGTGTTCGCGCAGAGCGGCCGGGCCGCCATCACCTACCGCGTCGAGGTCGGCGTGTGCCTGGCCAGCGGCGACCCGATCGGCGACCCCCGGGTCTGGCCCCAGGCCATCGACGCGTGGCTGGGCTTATGCCAGACCTACGGATGGGCGCCCGGCGTGATGGGGGCCAGCACCCAAGGGGCCCGCAGCTACCGGGAGGCCGGCCTCAACGCGCTGGAGCTGGGCGACGAGGCCATCCTGCGGACCGCCGACTTCAAGCTGTCCGGGCCGGACATGCGCGGCGTCCGCCAGGCCGTCACCCGGGCCCGCCGGGCCGGGCTGACGGTGCGCATCCGGCGGCACCGCGACATCCCGCCCGACGAGATGACGGACACCATCGCCCGGGCCGACGCGTGGCGCGACACCCAGACCGAGCGCGGGTTCTCCATGGCGCTGGGCCGGCTGGGCGACCCCGCCGACGAGGACTGCCTGCTGGTGGAGGCCATCGACCGCGACGGCGCGGTGGTCGCGATGCTCTCGCTGGTGCCGTGGGGCACCACCGGGGTGTCGCTGGACCTGATGCGCCGCTCCCCGCACTCCCCCAACGGCACCATCGAGCTGATGGTCAGCGACCTGGCGCTGAACGCCGAAGGCTTGGGCATCACCCGGATCTCGCTGAACTTCGCGATGTTCCGCTCGGCGTTCGAGCAGGGCGCGCAACTGGGGGCTGGCCCCGTGGCGCGCCTGTGGCGCGGCTTCCTACTGTTCTTCTCGCGGTGGTGGCAGCTGGAGACGCTGTACCGCTCGAACATGAAGTACCAACCCGATTGGGTGCCCCGGTTCGCGTGCTACGAGGACGCGCGGCTCATTCCGCGGGTCGGCGTCGCCTCGGCGCTGGCCGAGGGTTTCCTGGTCCTGCCGTTCGGCCGGCGTAAGGCCCACACCGGGCACCACCCCGCCGTCCCAGCCAGGCTGGCCGAGTCCGGGCTGCTGCATCCCGACGGCAGCACGCCCGACGTCAGCGGGTTGCAGCGCCGCCGCGAAACCGCCGACGCCGAGGAGGCCCGGGCGCGCCTGCCCGAGCAGGTCCGGGTGCGCCTTGCCAAGCTAAAGGCCTTGCAGCGCAACGGGATCGACGCCTACCCGGTGGGGTCCCCGCCCAGCCACAGCGTCGCCCGGGCGCTCGACGCCGACGACCGGGAGTCCGTCACCGTCGCGGGCCGGATCCTGCGGATCCGCGACTACGGCGGGGTGCTGTTCGCCCAGCTGCGCGACTGGTCCGGCGACATCCAAGTGCTGTTGGACAATTCGCGCCTGGCCAGCAAGCGGGTCGCCGATTTCACCGCGGCCATCGACCTCGGCGACCTGGTCGAGGTGACCGGGCACATGGGGTTCAGCAAGAACGGCACCCGCTCGTTGATCGTCGCCGACTGGCGGATGATCGGCAAATGCCTGCGGCCGCTGCCGAACAAGTGGAAGGGGCTGACCGACCCCGAGGCGCGGGTCCGCGCCCGCTACGTGGACCTGGCCGTCAACCGCGAGTCGCGGGAGTTGATCAAGGCGCGCGGCAGCGTGCTGCGGTCGGTGCGAGAGACGTTGTTCGCCAAGGACTTCATCGAGGTGGAGACGCCGATCCTGCAGCAGGTCCACGGCGGCGCGACGGCGCGGCCCTTCACCACGCACATCAACACCTACGACCTGGACCTGTTCCTGCGGATCGCGCCGGAGCTCTACCTCAAGCGGTTGTGCGTCGGCGGCGTGGAGCGGGTGTTCGAGCTGGGGCGGGCCTTCCGCAACGAGGGCGTCGACTTCAGCCACAACCCGGAGTTCACGCTGCTGGAGGCCTACCAGGCCCACGCCGACTACATCGTGTGGATCGACGGGTGCCGGGAGCTCATTCAGAACGCGGCCCAGGCCGCGCACGGCGAGCAGACGGTGCTGCGGCCCCGCGGCGACGGTGGCGGGTTGGAGCCCGTCGACATCTCCGGCGCCTGGGCGGTCAAGACCGTCTACGACGCCGTGTCCGAGGCGTTGGGCGAACACGTCGATCCGGACACGTCGCTGGCGACGCTGCGCAAGCTGTCCGACGCGGCCCACATCCCCTACCGGGCGCACTGGGACGCCGGCGCCGTGGTGCTCGAGCTCTACGAGCACCTGGTCGAGGACCGCACCGAGGAGCCGACCTTCTACATCGACTTCCCCACCTCGGTGTCCCCGCTGACCAGGCCGCACCGCAGCCAGCGCGGCGTCGCCGAGCGGTGGGACCTGGTCGCCTGGGGTGTCGAACTGGCCACCGCCTACAGCGAGCTCACCGATCCGGTGGAGCAGCGGCGTCGCCTGCAGGAACAGTCGCTGCTGGCCGCCGGCGGCGACCCCGAGGCGATGGAACTCGACGAGGACTTCCTGCAGGCCATGGAATACGCGATGCCGCCCACCGGCGGGCTGGGCATGGGTATCGACCGGGTGGTCATGCTCATCACGGGCCACAGCATTCGCGAGACCCTGCCGTTCCCGTTGGCCAAGCCGCACTGAGCCGCGGCCGGCCGCCGCGCACGTTGAGCCAATATGTTCCCGCCGGGTTACGAATAGCTCACAATGAACGGCGTGATGTCGACGAGCGCGCAGCTCCTGGCGAGCAGTCACACCTCGCTGATGCACGGCTGGCTGCCGACCACGATCCAGGCGGCCGCCGCGGCCGTGCTGGCGGTCTCGGTGTGCCGGCGGTCGCGTCGCTGGCGCACGGTGTGGCTGCCGCTGGCCGCGCTGGCCGGCGGCGCCGCGGCCTACGCGACGCACTGGTACATCGTCGACCGGGGCCTGTCCGAGGAACCCGCCCCGTGGGCGCTGTGGCTGTGGATCGCGCTGTCCGGCACTGCCGTGGCGGCGCTGCCGCTCGGCTGGGGTAACGCGCGCCGCTGGCGGGGCGGCGCCGCCGTGCTGGCCGTCCCGTTGTGCCTACTCAGCGCCGCGCTGGTGCTGAACCTCTGGGTGGGCTACTTCCCCACCGTGCAGTCGGCGTGGACCCAGTTGACGTCCGGCCCGCTGCCCGACCAGACCGACCGGGCCACCATCACCGCAATGGCCGCCAAGGGCACCCGGCCGCCGCACGGCACGGTGGTGCCGGTCGTCATCCCGTCGGACGCGTCGCACTTCAAACACCGCGGCGAGCTGGTTTACCTGCCGCCGGAGTGGTTCGCCAGCAGCCCGCCCCCGCCGCTGCCGACGGTGATGATGATCGGCGGGCAGTTCAACACCCCGGCGGACTGGACGCGCGCGGGCGAGGCCATCAAGACCATCGACGACTTCGCGGCCGCCCACGACGGCAACGCGCCGGTGCTGGTGTTCGTCGACTCCGGCGGCGCGTTCAACAACGACACCGAGTGCGTCAACGGCGTGCGCGGCAACGCGGCCGATCACCTGACCAAGGACGTGGTCCCGTTCATGGAGTCGACGTTCGGCGTCAGCGCGCGGCGGGCCGGCTGGGGTATCGCCGGCTGGTCGATGGGCGGCACCTGCGCCGTCGACCTGACCGTCATGCATCCGGAGCTGTTCAGCGCCTTCGTCGACGTCGCCGGCGACTACTACCCGAACGCCGGCACCAAGGCCCAGACCATCGCGCGGCTGTTCGGCGGCAACGCCGACGCCTGGGCGGCCTTCGACCCGACCACCGTGATCGACCGGCACG
Source organism: Mycobacterium sp. E1214 (assembly GCF_001666755.1). Taxonomy (GTDB): domain Bacteria; phylum Actinomycetota; class Actinomycetes; order Mycobacteriales; family Mycobacteriaceae; genus Mycobacterium. Next base: position 12,468 of record NZ_LZJC01000036.1, read on the forward strand.
GCCCCTACACCGACGTGGCCGGCTGGTTCGCGATCTCCTCCGACGCGGCCGGGCGCCGCGATCCGGTGCCGACCGACAGCGGCGCCGTGCGCCTGGCCGCCCGCGACGCGGCCGCCAACCCCGGCAACCAGGCCGCGGCCGCCTACTCGCTGTGCGCGCTGGGCCGCGTCAACGGCATCGACTGCGCCGTGGTCGCGCAGCCCGGCAAGCACGACTGGCCCTTCGCCGACCGGGCGTTCGCCGCGGCGCTGCCGTGGCTGGCCGGGCGGCTCGGGACGCCGGGCGTCCCCCAAATCCCGCTGCCCGACGCGACGGCGCCCACCGTCGGCGCGCCGGTGGTGGTGCCGGCGCAGCACTCCGCCCCGGGGCCGCCGACCGTCAGGCGGTGACCTTGCGGCGCCCGCCGGAGCGGCGCGGGGCCGGCGCGGGGGCGCTGCGGCCGATGACCTCGGCGAGGAATTTGCCGGTGTAGCTCTCCGGCACCGCCGCGACGTCCTCCGGGGTGCCCTCGGCGACGACGGTTCCGCCGCCGGCGCCGCCCTCGGGTCCCATGTCCACGATCCAGTCCGACGTCTTGATCACGTCGAGGTTGTGTTCGATGACGATCACGGTGTTGCCCTTGTCGACGAGGCCGTTGATCACCTTGAGCAGCTTGCGGATGTCGTCGAAGTGCAGGCCCGTGGTGGGCTCGTCGAGGATGTAGATGGTGCGGCCCGTCGACCGCTTCTGCAGTTCCGCGGCGAGCTTGACCCGCTGCGCCTCGCCGCCGGACAGCGTCGGCGCCGGCTGGCCCAGCCGCACGTAACCCAGGCCCACGTCGACCAGGGTCCGCAGGTAGCGGTGGATGCCCGAGATCGGCTCGAAGAACTCGGCGGCCTCCTCGATGGACATGTCGAGCACCTCGGAGATGGTCTTGCCCTTGTAGTGCACTTCGAGGGTCTCCCGGTTGTATCGGGCGCCCTGGCAGACCTCGCACGGCACGTACACGTCGGGCAGGAAATTCATCTCGATCTTGATGGTGCCGTCGCCGGTGCAGGCCTCACACCGGCCGCCCTTGACGTTGAACGAGAACCGGCCGGGCTGGTAGCCGCGGACCTTGGCCTCGGTGGTGGCGGCGAACAGCGTGCGGATCTTGTCGAACACGCCGGTGTAGGTCGCCGGGTTGGACCGCGGGGTGCGCCCGATCGGCGACTGGTCCACCCGCACCAGTTTGTCGAGGTGATCGAGCCCGGTGACCCGGGTGTGCCGCCCCGGAACCTGCCGCGCGCCGTTGAGCCGGTTGGCCAGCACCGCCGCGAGGATGTCGTTGACCAGCGTCGACTTCCCCGACCCGGACACGCCGGTCACCGAGGTCAGCACGCCCAGCGGAAACGTCACGTCGATGCCCCGCAGATTGTGCTCGCGGGCGCCGACGACGGTCAGCTGGCGCTTGCGGTCGACCGCGCGCCGCATCGCGGGCGTCTCGATGCTCTCCCGGCCCGACAGGTAGGCGCCGGTGATCGACTCGGTGTTGGCCAGCAGTTCGGCGTAGGTACCGCTGTGCACGATGTGGCCGCCGTGCTCGCCGGCGCGGGGCCCGATGTCGACCACCCAGTCCGCGTGCGCAATGGTGTCCTCGTCGTGCTCGACGACGATCAACGTGTTACCCAAATCCCTGAGGCGCGTGAGGGTTTCGATGAGGCGCCGGTTGTCGCGCTGGTGCAGCCCGATGGACGGCTCGTCGAGCACGTAGAGCACCCCCACCAGGCCGGACCCGATCTGGGTGGCCAGCCGGATGCGTTGCGCCTCGCCGCCGGACAGCGTGGCCGCCGCCCGCGACAGCGACAGGTACTCCAGGCCGACGTCGAGGAGGAACCCCAGCCGCGACTGGATCTCCTTGAGCACCTGGCCGGCGATCGCCTTCTCCCGCGGGCCGAGCGTGAGCCGGTTCAGGAAGTCCGAGCAGTCGGCGATCGACAGATCGCACACCTCGGCGATGGACTTCGATCCGCGGTCCCCGGCGGCCAGCGAGACCGCCAGGATCTCCGGCTTGAGCCGGGTGCCGTCGCACTCCGGGCACGGCACGTCCCGCATGAAGCCCTCGTAGCGCTCCTTCATCTGCTCGGACTCCGTCTGCGCCATCTTGCGCTGCAGGAACGCGAGCACGCCCTCGAAGTCGGCGTAATACGAGCGGGTCCGGCCGTAGCGGTTGCGGTACCGGACGTGCACCTGGTGGTCGGAGCCCTCGAGGATCGCCTTGCGGGCCTTGGCCGGCAGCTTGCGCCACGGGGTGTTGACGTCGAAACCCATCTCATCGCCCAGACCGGCCATCATCCGGGTGAAGTACTCGGCGGTGTGGCCCGTGGACCACGGCGCCACCGCGCCCTCGGCCAGGGTGCGGTCCGGGTCGGGGATCACCAGGTCGGGGTCGACCTCCTTGCGGATGCCCAGGCCGCTGCACTCCGGGCAGGCGCCGTAGGGCGAGTTGAAGGAGAACGACCGCGGCTCCAGGTCGTCGACGGCCAGCGCGTGCCCGTTGGGGCAGGCCAGCTTCTCGGAAAACCGCTGCTCGCGGTGCGCGGCGCCCGGCTCCTGGTCGACGAATTCCAGCACCACGATGCCGTCGGCCAGGTTGAGCGCCGTCTCCACCGAGTCGGTGAGCCGCTGCTTGGCGGACGCCTTCACGGTGAGGCGGTCCACCACCACCTCGATGTCGTGCTTCTCCTGCTTCTTCAGCTTCGGCGGTTCGGTCAACGGGTGCACCACGCCGTCGACCCGGACCCGGCTGTAGCCCTGGGCGTTGAGCTTCTCGAAGAGATCGGCGAACTCGCCCTTGCGGGTGCGCACCACCGGGGCGAGCACCAGGAACCGGGTGCCCTCCGGCATCGCGAGCACCTGGTCGACGATCTGCTGCGGGGTTTGCCGGGCGATCCGCTCGCCGCAGATCGGGCAGTGCGGCGTGCCCGCCCGCGCGTACAGCAACCGCAGGTAGTCGTAGACCTCGGTGATGGTCCCCACGGTCGAACGCGGGTTGCGGTTGGTCGACTTCTGGTCGATGGACACCGCCGGGGACAGCCCCTCGATGAAGTCGACGTCGGGCTTGTCCATCTGGCCGAGGAACTGGCGTGCGTAGGCCGACAGCGACTCCACGTAGCGGCGCTGCCCTTCGGCAAAGATCGTGTCGAACGCCAGCGACGACTTGCCCGAACCCGACAACCCGGTGAACACGATCAGCGCGTCGCGGGGCAGCTCGAGGTCGACGCCGCGCAGGTTGTGCTCGCGGGCGCCCTTGACTATCAGGCGATCAGCCAACGCTGCCCCTCTCACTGCCGTCTCGGCGGGCGTTGTGCCGCGGACGGTCGACGAACGAAATTGCGCACGGCGCATCCCATGCTATGTGCCCGTACCGACAAGCAGCCCGCCACCAGTAACCTGGCCGCTATGACCGCCGCGCTCGAGCCCAGCGACAACTACACTGGACACGTCGACCCTGGTACCGCGGCCCGCCGGACCCTACCCGGCGCCACGATTCTAAAGGCGTCGGTGGGCCCCATGGACAACAACGCCTACCTCGTCACCTGTTCCGCCACCGGCGAAACCCTGCTGATCGACGCCGCCAACGACGCCGACGCCCTGACCGACCTTATCCGCCGGCACGCGCCCACGGTGACGCTCATCGTCACCAGCCATCAGCACTTCGACCACTGGCAGGCCCTGGAAGCCGTCGCCGCCGCCACCGGCGCCCCGACGGCCGCCAACGAACTCGACGCCGAGCCGCTGCCGGTGACGCCCGACCGTTTGCTGGCTCACGGCGACACGGTGCGGGTCGGCGAACTGAGCTTCGACGTCATCCACCTGCGTGGGCACACGCCCGGTTCGATCGCGCTCGCCCTCGACGGGCCCGCGACCGGTGGCGTCACCCAGTTGTTCACCGGTGACTGCCTGTTCCCGGGCGGGGTGGGCAAGACGTGGCAGCCGGGCGACTTCGAGCAGCTGCTCGACGACGTCACGTCACGGGTGTTCGAGGTCTACGACGACGCCACGGTCATCTACCCCGGCCACGGCGACGACACCGCGCTCGGTGTGGAGCGTCCGCACCTGGCCGAATGGCGCGAACGCGGGTGGTGACGGCCGCCGGCTAGGACGTGGTGTGCACGATCAGCACGTCGGTCTTGGCGCGGCGCGAGACGTTGGCCGGCACCGAGCCCAGCAGCCGGCCGGCGATGGTGCTCAGCCCGACGTTGCCGACCACCAGCAGGTCCGCCTTCTCCTCCTCCGCCAGGTGCACCAGGGCGTCGACCGGGGCCCCGACGATGGGGCGCTCGTCGACGTTCTTGGCGCCGGCCGCGTGGGCGCGCTCCTTGGCGTCGCGCAGGACCGCGTAGATCGGCGCGGTCCCGGACACCTTGTAGCTCTCGTCCCGCAAGGCGTCGGCCGCCCGGGCGTCCTCGTGCTGGGGTAAGTACGCCGACGCGACGATCAGCTTGGCGTCGGGCCCCGCGATCTGCGCGGCCTTCTCGACCGCACGCAACGACGAGTCCGAGCCGTCCGTCCCGACCACCACAGTGCGATAGGCGCCCATCTACCCTCCCAATTCCGGTTGCTCAGCCAAAACAGTATCGCGTTTGCCCGTTGCTGAGGAGACACATTCGCGACACCGCGTGGCGCGGCACATTCCCCAATTGCGGGGTTTGTCCGCCGCATCGGACAATATTGCCGATGCCTAACCGACCGAATACCGACGGCTGCCGCGGAATACGCTGTATTGCGAACCTTTTCGCGAATGCCGAGGCCACCCGCGAATGCGCCGGACGTCGTTTGTGACGCCGTCCACCGACCGCGCCCTACAGTAACAAGCATCATGCCCACGCCCACCCTCGAACAGCGCTCCGGCGGCGCCGTCGACGAGGGCGTGCCGGGCCGCCGCCGCGGCGCGTTGCTCGACCCGTGGGCCATCGCCGCCCTGGCCGCCGCCCTCAGCGCCGCCTGGGCGTGCCGGCCGTCGCTGTGGTTCGACGAAGGCGCGACGATCTCGGCGTCGGCGAGCCGGACGCTGCCCGAGCTGTGGCGGCTGCTGACGCACATCGACGCCGTGCACGGGCTCTACTACCTGCTGATGCACGGCTGGTTCGCCGTCTTCCCGCCGACCGAGTTCTTCTCCCGGCTGCCCAGCGCGCTGGCGATCGGGGTCGCCGCCGCCGGCGTCACGGTGTTCGTCGGGCAGTTCGCGGACCGGCCGACCGCCGTGTGCGCGGGCGTACTGTTCGCCGTCCTGCCGCGCACCACTTGGGCCGGCATCGAGGCCCGGCCGTACGCGTTCGCGGTCGCCGCCGCGGTGTGGCTCACGGTGCTGTTGGTCGCGGCCGTGCGGCGCAACCGGCCGCGGTTGTGGGTGTGGTACGCGCTGGCCCTGATGCTGGCGATCCTGCTCAACCTCAACCTGGTGCTGCTGTTGCCGGTCTACGCCGCGATGCTGCCGCTGCTCGGCGCCGGCAGGTCGACGGCCATCCGGTGGGCGCTGTCCTCGGCGGTGGCCGTCGCGGCGATGACCCCGTTCATCCTGTTCGCCCACGCCCAGGTGTGGCAGGTGAACTGGATCTACCCGGTGAGCTGGCATTACGCGTTTGACATCGTGTTGCGGCAGTACTTCGACCACAGCGTGCCCTGCGCCGTGGTGTCCGGCGTGCTGATCGTGGCGGCGGCCGTCGCCGCGCTGGCCGGCGCGCGCCCGCCCGCCGGGGACACCCGCCGGTTGCTGCTCGCCTGCGTCGCGTGGCTGGTGATCCCGACCGCGCTGGTGGTCGTCTACTCCGCCGTCAGCGAGCCCATCTACTACCCGCGCTACCTGATCTTCACGACGCCGGCGATGGCCGCCGTCCTGGCGGTGTGCGTGGTCACCGTGGCGCGCCGGCCGTGGCCGATCGCCGGGGTGGTGCTGCTGTTCGCCGCCGCGGCGCTGCCGAACTACCTGTTTACGCAGCGCTGGCCGTACGCCAAAGAGGGGTGGGATTACAGCCAGGTCGCGGACCTCATCAAGTCGCACGCCGCGCCCGGCGACTGCCTCGTGGTGGACAACACGGTGCCGTGGAGGCCGGGCCCCATCCGCGCGCTGCTGGACACCCGGCCCGACGCGTTCCGGGCGGTGATCGACGTGGAGCGCGGCGGGTACGGCCCCAAAGTTGGGACGCTGTGGGACGGCCACGTCGCCGTGTGGCTGACCACCGCCAAGATCAACAAATGCGCCGCGATCTGGACCATCACCAATAGGGACACGGCGCTGCCCGAGCACCAAACGGGTCAATCCCTGCCGCCGGGCAGCGCATTCGGGCGGGCACCCGCGTATCGATTCCCCGGTTATCTCGGATTTCATATTGTCGAACGCTGGCAATTCCATTACTCGCAGGTCGTCAAGTCCACGCGATGACCGCGGGCGCCACGACGCGCGCAAACCGCGCACCGCTGGGTAGGTTGACCGCATGCACTCGTGGGTGACCGCACCGCTGCTGGGTGGCCAGGTGCAGGATGTCCGGCACGTCGTCGAACTTTTCGCCGCCTTCGGACTGACCGCGCTGATCGGCCTGGAGCGCACCATTCAGGGCAAGAGCGCCGGCCTGCGCACCCAGACCATTGTCGGCACCTCCTCGGCGCTGATCATGCTGGTCAGCAAGTACGGCTTCGCTGACGTCCTCAAGAGCGGCTTCGTCGTGTTGGACCCGTCGCGCGTTGCGGCGCAGGTGGTTTCGGGGATCGGGTTCCTGGGCGCCGGGATCATCATCACCCGCCGCGGCGCGGTGCACGGGCTCACCACGGCGGCGGCGGTGTGGGAGTCGGCGGCCATCGGCCTGGCGACGGGCGCCGGCCTGCTGCTGCTGGCGATCGCGGTGGTCTTCCTGCACTTCGTCAGCGCGCTGGCGTTCAACGCGGTGGAGCGGCAATTGAACGCGCGGCTGCAAGGGACCGTCCGGCTGCACATCATCTATGCCAACGGCCGCGGCGTGCTGCGCGAGCTGCTGCGGCTGAGCGGGCAGCACCACTGGCAGCTCACCGAGCTCGACGCCGACCCGCACGACATCGACGAGGGGGAAGTCGCCGTGACGATGACGCTGTCGGGCGCGAAGATCGCTACGGCGGCCAATGTTTTCGGCGCCGTGGACGGCGTCACCGCCGTCCTGCAGGCCGACGACGCGGCCGACTGAGCTCAGCCGACTGAGCTCAGCCGACGTTACCGGCGGGCTGCATCCGGCCGGCGCCGCGCGTCGCCCCGTAGGCGACCACCACCCCGGCGGCGCTCAACCCCGTGAAGACCGCGAACAGCCAGCCGGCCGCCATCACGTCGCCGCCCTTGGCGGTGTTGACGACGACACCCGCCAGCCCGGCGCCGATGGCCGCGGAAATCAGCTGCACGGTGTTGATGGCCGCGGCGGCCGCACCGCTTTCGGCCGGGTCGTTGACGCAGGCCATCGCGAGCACCGACAGGTGCGGCCAGGCCATCCCGATGCCGATGCCCGCGACCAGCAGGGCCACCGCCCACAGCCCCGCGGTCCAAATGGACGCGTCGGCGCGCTGCGCGGCCGCGCCCAACGCCAGCCCGGCCGCCGCGACCACCGGCGCCGCGCCGATGACCCACGCGATCGACCGCGGGCTTTCCAGGGAGGCGCTGAGGATCTCGCTCAGCGTCCAACCCAGCGCCAGGGCGGCGCCCAGGAAGCCCGCCGCGATGGGAGTCAGGTGCGCCAGCCGCTGACCGAACAGGGGCACGTAGGTGTCCACCATCGCGGCCGCCATCAGCACGCCCATGCTGAGGTAGATCCACTTGAGCGGCCCGGGGCCGAACACGCTGGCCGGCAGCACCGCCGCGTGCATCCGCCAGTCGACCAGCACGAACGCGCCGACCAGCACGATCCCCGCCGCCAGCAGCCCGGCCGTCGCCACGACGTTGCGCGGGATCTCGGCGACGCTGACCGCCAGGGCGGCGGTGCCGATCAGGGCCAGCGACCACACCGGCACCTTCAGCGCCGGAATGGCGGGGCTGGGATCGACGCGCGCCAGCGCGACGGGGACCAGCAGGCCCATCAGGGCGGTCACGGCGGCCATCGCGACGAACGCCCCACGCCACAGCCCGTATTGCGCGAACAGCCCGCCCGTGGCCGGCCCGACGACCGTGGCCACGCCCCACATCGCCGACACCAGGGCGGTCCCCCGCGTCCAGAGGCTGCGCGGCAGGGCGGCGTTGATGACCGCGTACCCCAGGCCGGCCAGCAGACCCCCGGCCACGCCCTGCAGGGCGCGTCCGGCGATCAGCACCTCCATGTTGGGTGCCGCGGCGCACACCAGGCTCGACACGCCGAACAGCGCCAGCCCCGACAGGTACGACGTGCGGGCGCCGACCCGCAGCAGCATGGGGTTGACCATGGTCGCGGCCACCACCGAACCCACGAGGTACAGGGTCGTCACCCACGCGTAGAGCCGGCTACCGCCGATCTCGGCGATGGTGTTGGGCAGCAGGCTGGTGGTCAGGAACTCGTTGGTGGCGTACAGCGCCACCCCGCCGGCCAACAACAACGACGTCCGGAGGTACTTCTTGCCGAGCAGCTCGCGCCAGCCGCCGGTGATAGTCGCCGCGTCGGTCACGCCTACACCGTATGGGGTGATTCTGAGGGCAGTGTGAGGCGCTCGCCGCGAGCAAACCTATTTCAGGCCGGCGGCGTCCATCCCCCGCAGCTCCTTCTTCAGGTCGGCAATCTCGTCGCGGAACCGCGCGGCGAGCTCGAATTGCAGGTCGCGGGCGGCCGTCATCATCTGCTCGGTGAGGTCCTTGATCAGGTCCGCCAGCTCGGCCCGGGGCATGGCGGCCGTGTCGCGGCCCTCGAACACGCCGGCGCTGACGGCGCGGCCCGGTTCGCCCGGCGCCCGCCGGCCGCGCGAGGCGTTGCGCCCCGACCCGCCGACCCCCACGTCGGTGTCGTCGGCCTCCCGATAGACCTGGTCGAGGATGTCGGCGATCTTCTTGCGCAGCGGCTGCGGGTCGATGCCGTGGGCCTCGTTGTAGGCCACCTGCTTGGCGCGGCGCCGCTCGGTCTCGTCGATGGCCTCTTTCATCGACTCGGTGATGGTGTCGGCGTACATGTGCACCTCGCCGGAGACGTTGCGGGCGGCGCGCCCGATGGTCTGGATCAGGCTGCGCGACGACCGCAGGAAGCCCTCCTTGTCCGCGTCGAGGATGGCGACCAGCGACACCTCGGGCAGGTCGAGACCCTCGCGCAGCAGGTTGATCCCGACCAGCACGTCGTACTCGCCCAGCCGCAGCTGGCGCAGCAACTCCACCCGGCGCAGCGTGTCGACCTCCGAATGCAGGTACCGCACCCGGATGCCCATCTCGAGCAGGTAATCGGTGAGGTCCTCGGCCATCTTCTTGGTCAGCGTGGTGACCAAGACCCGCTCGTCGGCGTCGGTGCGCTTCCTGATCTCGCCGATCAGGTCGTCGATCTGCCCCTTGGTCGGCTTGACCACGACCTTCGGGTCCACCAGGCCGGTCGGGCGGATCACCTGCTCGACGAACTCGCCGCCGGCCTGGCTGAGCTCGTACGGGCCGGGGGTGGCCGACAGGTACACCGTCTGCCCGATGCGGTCGGCGAACTCCTCCCACGTCAGCGGCCGGTTGTCGCACGCCGACGGCAGCCGGAACCCGTACTCCACCAGGTTGCGCTTGCGCGACATGTCGCCCTCGTACATGCCGCCGATCTGCGGCACGGTGACGTGCGACTCGTCGATGACCAGCAGGAAGTCCTCGGGGAAGTAGTCGAGCAGTGTCGCCGGCGGCGAACCCGGGCCGCGGCCGTCGATGTGGCGCGAGTAGTTCTCGATGCCCGAGCAGAAGCCGACCTGGCGCATCATCTCGATGTCGTAGTTGGTGCGCATCCGCAACCGCTGGGCCTCGAGCAGCTTGCCCTGGCCTTCCAGCTCGGCCAGCCTGGCCGCCAACTCGTCCTCGATCGTCGAGATCGCCTGGGCCATCCGTTCGGGACCGGCGACGTAGTGGGTGGCCGGGAAGATCCGCACCGAGTCGACCTGCCGGATCACGTCGCCGGTCAGCGGGTGCAGGTAGTACAGCGCCTCGATCTCGTCGCCGAAGAACTCGATACGGACCGCCAGCTCCTCGTAGGACGGGATGATTTCGACCGTGTCGCCGCGCACCCGGAACGAGCCGCGGGTGAAGGACAGGTCGTTGCGGGCGTACTGAACGTCGACCAGCAGCCGCAGCAGCGCGTCGCGGGGCACCTCGTTGCCCACCTCCAGCTCGACGGAGCGGTCCAGGTAGGACTGCGGGGTGCCCAGACCGTAGATGCAGGACACCGAGGCGACCACGACGACGTCGCGGCGCGACAGCAGCGACGACGTCGCGGAGTGCCGCAGCCGCTCGACGTCGTCGTTGATCGAGCTGTCCTTCTCGATGTAGGTGTCGGTCTGCGCGATGTACGCCTCCGGCTGGTAGTAGTCGTAGTACGACACGAAGTACTCGACGGCGTTGTGCGGCAACATCTCTCGAAGTTCGTTGGCGAGCTGCGCGGCCAGCGTCTTGTTCGGCGCCATCACCAGGGTGGGCCGCTGCAGCCGCTCGATGAGCCAGGCGGTGGTGGCCGACTTGCCGGTGCCGGTGGCGCCCAGCAGCACCACATCGCGCTCCCCCGCCTTGACTCGGCGCTCCAACTCGTCGATGGCCGCCGGTTGGTCGCCCGCGGGCGAGTGGGGGCTGACCACCTCGAAGCGGCCGCCCGCGCGCACCACCTGATCGACGGCGCGGTATTCCGAATGCGCGACTACCGGATGTTCCGTGGCGAAAGCCATGACCCCAGGGTAGAACCGTCCACCGACAAGCGCCGGGCCCCGGCCGTCGGGTTCACCACGGGCGTATCGGCCCGAGCAAGGACAACACCACCGCCGATTGTGCTAGCGCATGCCCCAGCGCTTTCGAAACTCGGTCATCCCTCCGGAGCGGGCGGATCACCCCGCCGGACGGGTCCAGGTCCGGGTGACCGGGTCGCATTGCAGCAGGTAGCCGTCGTTGGACGTGCTCATCGCGAATACCGACGTGTTGGGCCGGTCGCACGAGCTGCCGGAGGTGTGCGTGCCCATGGTGATCGGCGCCTTCGCCCAACTGCCGCCCGCGCAGACGATCTGTTCGTTGTTGGTCGGGTCATAGGCCAACTTGCCGACGTCGCTGCACACCCCGCCCACGACGGGTGGCGCGGGCGCCGCCGCCGTCGTCGAGGTGTTGGCGACTTGTGCCGGGTCGGCGAGGGGAACACCCGTCGGCGCGTCCCCGACCCGGGTGGCCAGCACCGGGGTGCGCACCACCGCGCCCTGCGCGCCGCACTCGTTGCTCAGCACGGTCTCGGTCTGCGTTCCGCGCAGCGTGCCGTCGGTCTGCGGCACCAGCGACCAGGCGAGCGTCTCCTGCTGAGTCGCCCGGACCTGTCCGTTCGGCTGCGTGCACCCGACCCGCTCCTGCGCCGGGGACCCCTGCCAGTAGCCGCCGACGAAGCGCAGCGTGTCGCTCTGCCCGCCGTCGGCGGTGCTTGCCACCTGATGGTTGGTGTCGTCGAGCTGGGTGCCGGCGGCCGCGCACCCGTTGGTGGTGCAGGCCGAGCGGAAGGCCCACCAGTCGGTGCCGGGGCCGTCGTGCCGGATCGGGATGCCGTTGCCCGTCCGCTTGCTCGCGTCGTAGTCCAGCTTGTAGGTGCCGTTGAGGGTCGCGTTTCCGGTGGTCGGTGCGGCGCTCGCGGCCGGCGCCGACGGTTTCGATGCGAGCGACGGATTGGCGGGCGGCGTGGTCGGCTGGAACGAATAGAGGATCGACCACGTCATCGCCACCGCGATGAGCACGGCGCACACCAGGGCGGTCCCCCACCGGGTCTTGGCCGAGAACCGGTGATTAAGCGCCGCGACCAGCCCACTGGCCCCGCGCCGCGGTGCGGGCTCGGATAGCGCGACGCCCGGCTGCGCGGCGTCGCGGGAGTCGTCGAACGGCGCGCTGACGGCGGCGGCGAATCCGCGGCACCGGTCGAACCTGTCCGCCGGCTGCTTCGCGAGCGCCTTGAAGAAGACGTCGTCGAGCTCGGCGAGGTCGGGCCGGTAGTCGCTGAGTCGCGGCGGCTCCTCGTGCAGGTGCTGGCTGATGACCGCGATCGGATTCGAATGCTGGAACGGCGGGGCGCCGGTCAGCAGGTGGAATGCCGTTGCCGCCAAGGCGTATTGGTCGGCGCGGCCGTCGATGGGCGAACCGGTGAGCTGCTCGGGCGCCGCGTAGGCCACGGTGCCGACCGCGACGTTGGTCTCGGTGATCCCGCTGATGTCACCCAGGTGCCGCGCAACCCCGAAGTCCGCCAACAGGATTCGACGTTCCCCGTCCTCGGGGTGGGTGAGCAGGATATTGGCCGGCTTGACGTCGCGGTGCAGCAGGCCGCGGTCGTGGGCGTAGTCCAGCGCCCCCGCGACGGCCTGGACAATCGCGCACACCTCCCCGATGGGCATGCCGTCGGGGTAGGTTTCCTTGACCAACCGCGACGCGTCGGTGCCCTCCACGTAGTCCATCGAGATCCACAGGTGGCCGTTGAACTCCCCGCGGTCGTGCACGCCCACGATGTGCGGGTGCCACAGCGTGGCGGCCAGATCGGCCTCGCGGTTAAACCTTTCGCGAAACTCCGGGTCCGCGGTGACCGCCTCGGCGAGCACCTTGATCACGTCGCGCCGCGGCAGCCGGGGATGCAGGGCCAGGTACACCTCGGCCATGCCCCCGGCGCCCAGCTGGCGCAGGATCGTGTAACCGGCGAAGGGGGCGCCGTTGCCCACCGTGGGCCGTGACCCGTTGGCGTCGACCGGTGTCACCTCGGGCTCGGAAGCCGGGCCGGAGCCCACGGGCGGCACCCGGCGGAACAGCTGCACCACCGGCGCGCCCGGCAACGATTGGAAGCCCGCGCGCAACGCCTCGCGGGCTTGCCGCGGGTTGCTCAGCAGGCGCCGCCCGCCGATGCGCCGCGTCGTCCCTTTGTGCTCATCCATAATCCGTCTCGCCCCCCTTCTCTCTCGGCGCTACCCGCGAATCGGCGCGCGGTCACGGCATCGTGACGCGGACCACAAGGCCACAGGCCTGCGCAATTGCCGTGCACCCCTCCCGACCGAAATCATGCCCGACAGCGGTAGGCGATTGGTCGCAGGACGCTATGAAAGACTTATGAGTGGACGAATCGGGACGCGACGCGCCCGGGGCGGCCCGCATAGGTACCACTCAGGCGGCGCACCGATACTTGTGGAGTGACAAGACCCGCCCCGCCAATACTGACAGTCCGGCACGACGGGTCCCAACGGTCCTTCGCCGCGGGCCACGAGGTGCTTGTCGGGCGCGACCCGTACGCCGACGTGCGGATTCCCGATCCGCGGATCTCACGCACCCACCTGCTGC
>NZ_LZJC01000037.1 GCF_001666755.1 Mycobacterium sp. E1214
GGCTTCGACCTCGGGCAGTTCGGGCACGCTCTTCAGTCTGCCGGTCTGAGCAAATAGGTGTCCATGATCCAGCCGCGCCGCGCCCGCGCCTGCGCTCGGAGCGCGACGATGCGCGGCCCCACGTCGCCGACCGTGCCCGCCATCAGCAGCTCCTCCGGGGTGCCCAGGTAGGCGCCCCACCAGATGCGGGTGTCCGAGGGGCACGCCTGAAACGAACACTCGGCGTCGAGCATCACCACGGCAGAGCCGGACAACCCGTCCTTGCGCAGTTGCCGACCGGTGGTGATCAGGACGGGCTCACCGACGTCGTTGAGCGGGATGCGGTGCCGCGCCGTCAGCGCCTGGACCGCCGTGATGCCGGGGATCACGTCGAAGGTGAAGTCGACCTGCGCGGCGACCGCCTCGAGGATGCGCAGCGTGCTGTCGTACAGCGACGGATCACCCCACGCCAGAAAGCCGCCCACGCCGTCGGGACCCAGCTCGGTGGCGATGGCACGCGCCCACAGGCGCGCTCGCGCGGCGTGCCAATCCCCCACGGCCGCACGGTAATCCGTGTCCGTGGCGCGTTCGGGGTCGGGCAATTCGACGAAGCGGTACCGAGGCTCGCGGATGAACCGGGCGCAGATCTGCCGGCGCAACGCCGTGAGGTCGCTCTTATCCTGCCCCTTGTCCATGGCGAAGAACACCTGCGTGTTGTTGAGCGCCTCGATCGCCTGCACCGTCACGTGCTCGGGATCCCCGGCGCCGATGCCGATGACGTGAATATGCCGGCCCACCGCTGCCTCCCTTCACCGACAGATTGCCGAATCGCTACCGAAAGGACCTATGCGGGACCTGAAGTACCCGATACCATGGGTACCGTCTGTAGCACCCAATGGAGGGACGCCGGCGCCATGACCACTGCGATGCGGCCAGGTGGGCCGAGTCGGGAAGAGTTCTCCGACCGACTGCTGAAGGGCTCGGTCAAGAAGTCCTACGAACCGGTCGTCGACATCGACTGGGACGCCCCGCTGGACCCGGACAAGTTCTACCTGCCCCCGCGGCTGGTCTCCCTGTACGGCACGCCGATGTGGGACGAGATGAGCCGCGCGCAGCAGATCGAGCTGTCGCGCCAGGAGCTCGTCAACACGCTCTCGGCGGGGATCTGGTTCGAGAACATGCTCAACCAGGCGTTGCTGCGCACGATCCTGCACGAGGACCCGACCAGCAGGTCGACCCACTACAAGCTGACCGAACTGGGCGACGAGACCCGGCACATGGTCATGTTCGGCAAGGCCATCGAACGCATCGGTGCCAAACCGGTACGCCCGCGACGCCTGCACCGGATGATCATCAACGCGCTGCCGCTGGCGTTCCAGCGCGGCTCCATGCTGTGGGTGGCCGCCCTGATCGGCGAAGAGATCTTCGACTCGCTGCAGCGGCAGATGATGGATGACCCGGAGTTGCAACCGATCATCCAGCGGCTCATGCGGATTCACGTTACCGAGGAGGCGCGGCACATCCAGTTCGCGCGCGATGGCGCACGCAAGCGCGTCGCCGAGATGCCGCGGCGCAACCGCTGGTTCATGGCCAACATCAACGGGCTGGGCGGATATTTCTTCAACTATCTGTTCAGCAATCCCGTTCCGTACGCGCGCACGGGCCTGGACCCCCGGCGCGCCCGCAAGGTCGCACGCACCAGCGCGCACCGCCGCGAGGTCCAACAAATCGGCTTCGCGCCGCTGGCGGCGTTCCTGACCGAGGTGGGGCTGCTGGGGCCGATCGCGCGCCGCGCCTGGCGGCGCAGCAGGTTCCTGTGACACGGCGCGACCCCGCGCCGGCTCCCGGCCGCGCCGCGATCTTCGGCACGGACACCGAGCGTGCCCGGGCGGCCTTGGTGGCGGCCGGGGTGTCCGGCGTGGCGGGTGACGCGGTCACGCGTGCGGCGTTCGACGACGACACCGCCACCTGGGCGTGGACGGCCGCGGGGGGCCAGACGCACCGCAGAGCCGTGCTGATCGTCGCACCCCGGTCAATCGAGTCGCCGTGGACGCCCGAAATTGCCGGTTGCGCAACGTTTCTCGGTGATTCCTGGCACGCGGCGGAGATTCCGGTGAGCGTCGACTTCTCCGACAAGCGCGTCGCGGTGATCGGCGGCGACTCCGCGGCCGCCCACCTGATCGGCCGCCTCATCGGTGCCGGCGCCTCGGTCACGGTGTTCGCCCATTCCCCGCGCCGGGTGGTCGCCGAGATTCCGCTGTGGTCGGACCGGGCCCGAGCCTGGGTGCGCGGCCGCGCCCGACCCGGCACCGCTCGTCGCGCTCCCGTGGTGCCGTCGTCGGCCATCGACGCGGTGACGGTGACGGGCATCCGCACCACCGACGGGCGAGAGCGGCCCTTCGACACCCTCGTCTACGGCACCGGATTCGCGGTTGCCGAGCGGGTGCCCGACGACGCTCTGGTCGGCTCGGGGGGCGTCACCCTGCGGCAGGCCTGGCCCGCGGGCCTTGAACCCCTCTGCGGTGTGGCCGTGCGCGGCTTCCCCAACTGTTTCTTCCTCACCGGGCCGGACCTCGCCGCCCAGGCACGCTATATCGCGGCCTGCCTGCGCGTGATGCGGCGCACCCGCAGCGGGCGCATCGAGGTGCGAGGCAGCAGCCAGCAGGTGTTCAACGAGCGCGCCCAGCTCAAGCCGGCCCCGCCCCCGCCGCCGGCGTCGGCGTTCGACCTCTCGGGCAACGCGCCCGAGAGCGACGACACCTTCGAGGGCCCGGCCACACTGCGGGTCGCCGACGCCGAGCATCCGGTGCGGGTGCGGTTGACCGGCCATCTGGACCCGATCGACGGCCGCTACCACTGGCAGGGCACGGTGTTCGCTTCGCCGGAGCGGCCGTTGTCGCCCGCGGCGCTGCGGCAGGCCCGCACGGCCACGCTGACGGTGGGTGAGCGCAGCGCCCCGGCCCGCATCGTCGAGCAAACCCCGTGGGGCACCCACTCGGTGGCCGGGGTGGGCGCGCCGCCGTACGCGGTGGCCGGATCGTGAACGCGGACCGGCGCCGACGCCCCGCCCACTGACCGACGTATCCGCTGGTCAAGCCGCTTCTCCGGCCGTCGCGGCTACGTTTGACCCCGCCCCCGACGTGGTAACCACCGTGCGTGCGCGTGCTGCGCAGGGGGTCATCAGGTCAGGTCCGGGGCGGTGCCGCCAGGCACCCCGGCCGACCCAGCCGGCATGCACCAGCGGCTCCGCGCCGCGACCGGTGCGCGCCCTCCTCACTGTGCGGCCCGGTCGCCGGTGGCCGCGAGCCGCCCGCCGCTGCGGTGGACAATCAGCGGCGATGGCGGATACTCAAGCAGTTGGCTCGGCAAACATTCGAGGAGCAGCGTATGGAACCGGACGACAGGACCCGGCTGCGCAGCCGGGGTGCAACGTCTGCTCCGCTTCCGCCGTCCGCCGACGGTTTCGCGCCGAAGGGAAAGGCGTCGCACCGGTGAGCCCGGTAGCCGAATCCAGCTCACTGGCCGTGGCGACGCGCACCGACGATTCGGTGGCGGTGTTGTCGGTGGATGGGGTGCTGGACGCGTCCAACTCCGCCGCGCTTCGTGACGGCATCGTCGCGGCCACGGCCGACGAGCCGGCCGCGGTCGTCGTCGACATCTCCGGTCTCAAGGTTCACGCCGACGCGGCGTCGCGGGCCTTCATCGGCGCGCACTGGCAGCTCCCCGCCAAGCCCCATGTGCCAATCCTGTTGGCGTGCAATAGCCGAGCGACCCGCGACACGATCACCCGCAGCGGGGTTGCGCACTTCCTGCCGGTGCACTCCAGCGACAAGGCGGCGATCAAGGCGCAGGCCCAGCGCAGCCGGCGCGCCGTGCGGCGCGCCGACGTCCGGTTGCCGGCGGACCTGACCAGCCTGCGCGAGTCCCGGCGACTGGTTCGCGAATGGCTCACCGCGTGGTCGCAGCCCACGCTCATTCCGGTCGCGCTGGTCGTGGTCAACGTGTTCGTCGAGAACGTCCTGGAACACACGGCCAGCGTGCCGGTGATCCGGATCGAGGCGCACGGCGACACCGCGGCCGTCGCAGTCTCCGACGCCAACACCGCGCCCGCCGCCCAACTCCCCGCGCCGGCGACCGGCATCGACGTGTCCGGCCTGGCGATCGTCGACGCGCTGTCGCGCGCGTGGGGCAGCACGCCCACCGCCACGGGCAAGACGGTGTGGTCGGTCATCGGACCCGAGAACCAGCTCTAGGCGCCTTATTGTGCTGGGCCCGGGCCACGGGTAGAACTAGAACACGTTCTAATCTCGTGTGAGCACCCCGGGCAGGAAGGCGGAGGACGTGCAGTTTACCTATGCAGAGGCGATGACCGACTACAGGTATTACATCCCTCTGGCCAAGGCGGCCGAGGCCGCCGGCTACGACGCGATGACGATCGCCGACAGCATCGCCTATCCCTTCGAGTCCGACTCGAAGTACCCCTACACACCGGACGGCAACCGAGAGTTCCTCGACGGCAAGCCCTTCGTCGAAACCTTCGTTCTCACATCAGCTTTGGGCGCGGTGACCTCAAAGTTGCGATTCAACTTCTTCGTCCTCAAGCTGCCCATCCGGCCACCGGCCTTGGTGGCCAAGCAGATTGGATCGCTGGCCGCGATGACCGACAACCGGATCGGTTTCGGCGTCGGCACCAGCCCGTGGCCCGAGGATTACGAGTTGCTGGGTGTCCCGTTCGCCAGGCGCGGCAAGCGAATGGACGAATGCATCGAGATCATCCAGGGCCTCACCACCGGCGAGTACTTCGAATTCCACGGCGAGTTCTACGACATCCCGAAGACCAAGATGACGCCCGCGCCCACGAAACCCGTCCCCATCTTGATCGGCGGCCACGCGGACGCGGCGTTGCGCCGGGCGGCGCGGCTGGACGGGTGGATGCACGGCGGTGGCGACCCGGAGGAACTCGACGGGCTGATCGCCAAGCTCAAGCGTTTCCGCGAGGAGGCGGGCAAGACGGGTCCGTTCGAAATTCACGTCATCTCGGTGGACGCCTACACGGTCGACGGCATCAAGCGGCTCGAGGACAAGGGCGTCACCGACGTCATCGTCGGATTCCGGATCCCCTACATCAAGGGCACCGACACCGAGCCGCTGGACACCAAGATCAAGAACCTGGAGATGTTCGCGGAGAACGTGATCGCCAAGCTTTAGCGGCGGTCGCAAGCGCGGCGCAGCCGGGCGCAGCGGGCCGCCGCCGTCAGACCCAGCGGCGGTCGCAAGCGCGGCGCAACCGGGTGCCAGGAAGCCAGCTTTACAGCGGGTCCCAGTTCGCGGCGCGCTTCTCCCGGTGGGCCTTAGCGGCCTCGACGGGATTGTTGGTGAACCCGCTGAGGATCTGCGTGCGGTTCTCCAGTTCGATGGCGTGCCGCAGGCTCGGCGCGTCCAGCGCCGCGTTGAGGCCGATCTTGGTCTGCCACACGCCGTAGGCGTTGTTCGCGGCGATGGAACGGGCCAAGTCCAGCGCGGCCGGCAACAGGTCGCCGGGGGCCACCACCTGGTGCACCAGTTTGATGCGATACGCCTCGGCCGCGTCGATGATGCGGCCGGTCAGCATGAGCTCGCGCGCCACCCCGGCCCCGACGATCTTGGGCAGCAGGTAACTGGTCCCCATGTCCATCGACGAGAAGCCTGCCTTGATGAACGCCGACCCGAACCGGGCCTGCTCGGCGGCGATCCGGACGTCGCTGACCAACGCGAAGGCCAGCCCGCCGCCGACCGCAACCCCGTTGACCGCGGCGACCACCGGGACGTCGAGCTCGTAGATGCGGGTGAACAGCGTCGCCAGGCGGACCTGCGCGTCGTAGTTGACCTTGAACGCCGGCGTCGTCGGCTTCGGTCGGGTCCAGGGCTCGCCGGTACCGCTCAGGTCCGCTCCGGCGCAGAACCCACGCCCGGCGCCGGTCAGGATCGCGACCCTGACGTCACGCGCCGCGACCTCGTCCAGGGCGGCGTCGACGCCGTCGATCAGCGCGCCGTCGATGGCGTTGAGCCGGTCGGGCCGGTTGAGGGTGATCAGGGCGATGCCGTCGTCGAGCGTCGTCAATTCCACTGCGGGCATAGCAGTGACGTTAGGCGACGTGGGTACTCAGCCTCGAGGCCTACCGTGTTGCAGACGGGGACGGACACGACAAGAGGGAGACAGCATGGCACGAACCGAAGGTGACACCTGGGACCTGGCCAACAGCGTCGGCGCCACCGCCACCATGGTCGCGGCAGCGCGGGCCGCCGCGACCCGGCGCCCGCAGCCGGTCATCACCGACGACTTCGCCGAGCCGCTGGTGCGCGCCGTCGGCCTGGACGTGTTCACCAGGCTGGCCAGCGGCGAGCTGGACACCGACGACCTCGAGAACGGTGTCGGATTCGCCCGGATGGTCGACACGTTCGCGGCCCGCGGCCGCTTCTTCGACGATTACTTCGCGGCGGCCGGCAAGGCCGGCCTGCAGCAAGTCGTGATCGTGGCGTCCGGCCTGGACGCGCGCCCCTACCGGCTGCGGTGGCCGGCGGGGACCACGGTGTACGAGATCGACCAGCCGGAGGTCATCGCGTTCAAGACGGCGACGCTGGCCGAGCTGGGCGCGGCCCCGACCGCCGAGCTGCGCACCGTGGGGATCGACCTGCGCGACGACTGGCCGGCCGCCTTGCAGGAGGCAGGTTTCGACCCGGCGCAGCCGACGGCGTGGCTGGCCGAGGGCGTACTCATCGGCTGGCTGCCACCGGAGGCGGAGGTGCGCATCCTGGACTCCATCATCCCGCTGTCCGCGGAGGGCAGTCGATTCGCGGCCGACTACGGAACCGTCACCGGCACGTCGGAAACGGCGCAGCAGCAAGCTCAGCTGATGGCCGACGGCTGGCGGCGGCACGGCCTCGACCTGGATCTGCGCAACCTGGTGTATCCCGGCGAGCACACCGATGTGGCCGCGCACCTGCGCGACAACGGTTGGGAGGACACGGTGTTTCGGCTGGACGATCTATTCACCGCGGCGGGGTTGCCCGGGCTCGGCGACGCCGCGCAGCAGGTGCCGTCCACCACGATCCGCTTCGTGCGCGCGCTGCGCGTCTAGGGCGCAGCCCGGTCATTCCCGGATGACGTCGCCGGGTTCCTTATCGGGCCGCAAGCCCCGCCAACTCGATTGCCGCAACCGGTTTTCCGGTGTCCACTCGCTGTAGCGCACCTCCCCCACCAGCACCGGCTCGACGTACGTGACGCCGCGGGCTTCGGCGCGGG
>NZ_LZJC01000038.1 GCF_001666755.1 Mycobacterium sp. E1214
CGCCCACCCCGTTCGACGCCCCCCGCGAGCGCGCCGACGCCGGCGACGACGTCCAGCTGGTCCCCGGCGCCCGCATCGCCGGTGGCCGCTACCGGCTGCTGGTTCCTCACGGCGGCACTGCGCCCCTGCACTTCTGGCAGGCGCTCGACACCGCCCTGGACCGCCAGGTGGCCCTCACCTTCGTCGACCCCGAGGGCACCCTGCCCGACGACGTCGTGCAGGAAATCCTGTCGCGCACCCTGCGGCTGAGCCGCATCGACAAGCCCGGCGTCGCCAGGGTGCTCGACGTCGTCCACACCAACTCCGGTGGGCTGGTGGTCGCCGAATGGATTCGCGGCGGCTCGCTGCAGGAGGTCGCCGACACCGCCCCGTCGCCCGTCGGGGCCGTGCGGGCCATGCAATCGCTGGCCGCTGCCGCCGACGCGGCCCACCGCGCCGGGGTCGCCCTGTCGATCGACGACCCGAGCCGGGTGCGGGTCAGCATCGAGGGTGACGTGGTGCTGGCCTACCCGGCGACCATGCCCAACGCCAACCCGCAAGACGACATCCGCGGCATCGGAGCGGCGCTGTATGCGTTGCTGGTCAACCGCTGGCCATTGCCGGAGTCGGGGGCCCGCAGCGGTCTGGCCCCGGCCGACCGGGACGCCGCGGGCAACCCCGTCGAACCCATGACGGTGCACCGCGACATCCCCTTCCAGATCTCCGCGGTCGCGGTCCGAGCGGTGCAGGAGGACGGCGGGATCCGCAGCGCCTCGACGCTGCTGAACCTGCTGCAACAGGCGACCGCGGTCGCCGACCGCACCGAGGTGCTCGGCCCCATCGACGACTCCGTGTCCCCGTCCAGCGGCCGGCTGTCCGCCGGGCAAGATCACACGGCCCTCGCGCGACGACGCCGCAACCTGCTCATCGGCGCCGGGGCCGCGCTCGCCGTCATCGTGGTGGCCCTGCTGGTGTTGGCCTCGGTGGTCAGCAAGATCTTCGGCAACGTCGGCGGCGGCTTGAACAAGGACGAGCTTGGCCTCAACGGGCCCTCGTCGTCGACGTCGTCGTCGGCCACCAGTTCGGCGATCGCCGGCAGCGTGGTCAGGCCCACCAAGGCCAGCGTCTACTCCCCCGACGGCGACGCGGACAACCCCGGGCAGGCCGGCCAGGCCATCGACGGCGACCCGAGCACGTCCTGGTCGACGGAGGTCTACACCGACGCCGTCCCATTCCCCAGCTTCAAGCAGGGCGAAGGGCTGATGCTGCAGCTGCCCAACCCCACCGTCGTCGGCCAGGTGACCATCGACACGCCGAGCACCGGCATGAAGGTCGAGATCCGCTCGGCCACGTCGCCGACCCCGGGTTCTCTGAGTGACACCTCCGTCCTCGCCCCCGCCTTCTCGCTCAAGACCGGCCACAACGTGATCCCGATCCGCGCCGGGTCGCCGACGTCGAACCTGCTGGTCTGGATCACGACGCTGGGCAGCACCAACGGCAAGAGCCAAGGCGCCCTCTCGGAAATCACGGTCCAGGCCGCGTCCTGATCCGGCCCCTCACATCGGCCCGTCGAGTGAAGTGCCGCGGCATGGCCGATTGGATACTGTCCGGCCGTGGGCTTCGGAAGAAACGGCAAGCGCGAGCGGACAGACGCCGAGTTGCTGGCGGCCCACGTCGCGGGTGACCGCCAGGCCTTCGCCGAGTTGTTCGGCCGCCATCAACGGCAGCTGCACCGGCTGGCCCGGCTCACGACCCGCAGCCCCGAGGACGCCGAAGACGCCCTGCAGGACGCGATGCTCTCGGCCCACCGCGGCGCGGGATCCTTCCGGCACGACGCCGCGGTCGGCAGCTGGCTACATCGAATCGTGGTCAACGCCTGCCTGGACCGGTTGCGCCGCGCCAAGAGCCACCCGACCGTCCCGCTGGAGGACATCTACCCGGTGGCCGACCGGACGGGGCAGGTCGAGACCGCGATCCTGGTGCAACGCGCCCTGATGCGGCTCCCGGTGGAACAACGCGCGGCGCTGGTGGCGGTCGACATGCAGGGCTACTCGGTCTCCGACACCGCCCGCCTGCTCGGCGTCGCCGAGGGCACCATCAAGAGCCGCTGCGCGCGCGCCCGGGTGCGTCTGGCAGAACTGCTCGGCTACCTCAACGCCGGCGCCCATACCGCACCCGACGCCGCCGCCGGCCCCGCTTGACCCCGGACCGTGCGTGGCCGCCGGACCGCGCATGACGGACACTGGGGCGGATGGATGCGGACGACGACGCGACGCCGGGGCCCGACCGTGCGGGGCCCGACCGGCCCCTGACCGTGGAACTGCTCGCCGACTTGCAGGCCGGAGCGCTCGACGACGACACCGCCGCGCAAGTCCGCAAGCAGGTCCGGGAGGACCCGGCCGCCGCCGACGTCTTGGCCGCGCTCAACCGGGTGCGGCGTGACGTCGCCGCGCTCGGCGACGACCCGCGATCCGCGCCGGACCCTCCCCCGCACCTGGGCGCCAAGGTCGCCGCGGCGGTGCGGGCCGCAGGCCCGGCCGGCCCGACGACGGGCGAGCCACCCACGCACTCCGCGCGCCCGGTCGTGCGTCCGTCCCGCGTCGCCGCGGCGGTGGCGGGTCTGGGCGCCGCGCTCGCCGCCATCGGCGTGGGCACGGTCGCGCTCATGAGGGCGCCCGGCCCCGCGCCCAGCACCCCCGACACCGCCGAACTGATCACCGTCTCGACCCCGCCCATGGCGATCCCGCTGACCCAAGGCGAGATCCAGGCGCTGCTCGGCCACCCGCCGGACTACGGCCCCCTCGCCGACCCCGCCCGGCGCGCCTCGTGCCTCACCGGCCTCGGCTACCCCGCTGCCACCGAGGTGCTCGGCGCGCGCCCCATCGAGATCAACGCCCGGCCCGGCGTCGTGTTGGTCGTCGCCGCCGACACACCCCGCACCCTTGCGGTGTACGCGGTAGCGCCCAATTGCAGCGCCGCGGATACCGGACTGTTGGCCAACACACAAGTCCCGCGGCCTTAGTGTGGAGGCATGGGTCGTGCGACACACCCGGGAACAGCGGCGCCTACGCTGGCGTTTTCAGAGATCCAGAGATAAGTCGTTCGAAAGGTTTGCATGACTTCCTCCGATATCCGCGATGTGATCATCATCGGCTCGGGCCCCGCGGGGTACACGGCCGCGCTGTACACCGCGCGGGCGCAATTGGCGCCCCTGGTGTTCGAGGGCACGTCGTTCGGCGGGGCGCTGATGACGACGACCGAGGTGGAGAATTTCCCGGGCTTTCGTGACGGCATCACCGGCCCGGAGTTGATGGACCAGATGCGCGAGCAGGCGTTGCGCTTCGGCGCCGACCTGCGCATGGAAGACGTCGAATCGGTGTCCCTCGACGGGCCGGTCAAGACGGTGACGACGGCCGAGGGTGAGACCTTTCAGGCCCGCTCGGTGATCCTGGCGATGGGCGCCGCGGCCCGTTACCTCGGGGTGCCCGGCGAGCAGGAACTGCTCGGCCGCGGCGTCTCCTCCTGCGCCACCTGCGACGGGTTCTTCTTCCGCGACCAGGACATCGCGGTCATCGGCGGCGGTGACTCGGCGATGGAAGAGGCCACGTTCCTCACCCGGTTCGCCCGCAGTGTGACCTTGGTGCACCGCCGCGACGAATTCCGCGCCTCGCGCATCATGCTCGAGCGCGCCCGCGCCAACGACAAGATCACCATCCTCACCAATAAGGCGGTGCTGGGCGTCGACGGCACCGACACCGTGACGGGCCTGCGGTTGCGCGACACCGTCACCGGCGAGGAGACCACACTGCCCGTGACCGGGGTCTTCGTCGCGATTGGCCACGACCCCCGCTCGGCCCTGGTGCGCGACGCCGTCGAGACCGATCCCGAGGGGTACGTGCTGGTGCGCGGTCGCACCACGGCGACCTCGATCGACGGTGTCTTCGCCGCGGGCGACCTGGTCGACCACACCTACCGCCAGGCCATCACCGCGGCCGGCAGCGGCTGTTCGGCTGCCATCGACGCCGAGCGCTGGCTCGCCGACCATGAAGAGGACAGCGCCGCCGCGCAGGGCGACGCCACCGAATTTCCTGGCAGTAACGACACCTTGATTGGAGCACCGCAATGACCGACGCGCAAAAGGCCGGGGCCACAGTAGAAGTCTCGGACGCATCGTTCTCGACCGAGGTGCTGTCCAGCAATAAGCCTGTGCTGGTGGACTTTTGGGCCACATGGTGTGGCCCCTGCAAGATGGTCGCGCCGGTGCTCGAGGAGATCGCCAGCGAGCGAGCCGATCAGCTCACGGTCGCCAAACTCGACGTGGACGCCAACCCCGAGACCGCGCGTGACTTTCAAGTGGTCTCCATCCCGACGCTCATCCTGTTCAAAGACGGCCAGCCGGTGAAGCGCATCGTGGGCGCCAAGGGGAAGGCCGCGCTGTTGCGCGAGCTTTCGGACGCGGTTCCCAACCTCGGCTGACGCCGCTGGCGGCGCGCGCACCACGCCCGGGTACGGCCTGGGGTTTTCTGTATTTCGGGAAGCGTCTGCGACAATACGGTTAGCTGCTGCCCACGTAAAACCTGTCAGAGACGTCCCCGGGGGGCCCTTGGTATGTCGAGTCCGCGCCGCGAACACAGCGACGCGCTGCGCTGTGGAGACCGCAGCGCGGCTGTGACCGAGATCCGGGCCACCCTGGTCACGCTGGGGTTGCTCGACGGATCCGAGGAGGATCTCAACACCGGCCGACAGGTGACGCTGGAGCTCTTCGACGCCGAGCTCGACCAGGCGGTGCGTGCGTTCCAACAACATCGGGGGCTGCTGGTCGACGGTGTCGTCGGCGAGGCCACTTACCGGGCACTCAAAGAGGCGTCGTATCGGTTGGGCGCCCGCACGTTGTATCACCAATTCGGTGCCCCCCTGTTCGGTGATGACATCGCCACGCTGCAGGCCCGCTTGCAGGATCTCGGGTTCTACATCGGGCTCGTCGACGGGCATTTCGGCCTGCAGACCCACAACGCCCTGATGTCCTATCAGCGCGAGTACGGGTTGTCCGCCGACGGGATCTGCGGCCCGGAAACGTTGCGCTCCTTGTACTTTCTGAGTTCTCGGGTCAGCGGCGGCTCCCCGCACGCGCTGCGCGAAGAGGAGCTGGTCCGCAGCTCCGGGCCCAAGCTGTCGGGCAAGCGGATCATCATCGACCCGGGCCGCGGCGGCGCCGACCACGGCCTCATCATGCAGGGCCCGTCGGGGCCGATCAGCGAAGCGGACGTGTTGTGGGACTTGGGAAGTCGGCTCGAGGGCCGGATGGCGGCCATCGGCATGGAGACGTTCCTGTCGCGACCGATCAACCGCAGCCCGTCGGACGCCGAACGCGCGGCCACGGCCAACAACGTCGGCGCGGACCTGATGATCAGCCTGCGCTGCGAGAGTCAGCCCAGTCCTGCGGCCAGCGGCGTGGCGTCCTTCCACTTCGGCAATTCCCACGGATCGGTCTCGACCATCGGGCGTAACCTGGCCGACTTCATTCAACGGGAAGTGGTGGCCCGCACCGGGTTACAGGATTGCCGGACCCACGGACGCACCTGGGATCTGCTGCGGCTGACCCGGATGCCGACGGTCCAGGTCGACGTCGGCTACATCACCAACCCGCACGATCGCGGCATGCTCGTCGCGGCGCAGACCCGCGACGCCGTCGCCGAAGGCATTCTGGCCGCCGTCAAGCGGCTCTACCTGTTGGGCAAGAACGACCGGCCCACCGGCACCTTCACGTTCGCCGAACTGCTGGCGCACGAGCTGTCCGTGGACCGCGCCGGCAAGCTGGGCGGCTCCTAACCGTCCTGCGCGGTTTTCAGTCGATTCGCCACCGGGGACCCCGCCCCTACCGGCTGCTCGAGTTGCGCGGTTTCCAGCAGGCGCTCCAACGCCGCCTCCACCGCGGCCTTCCACCCCAAGCCCTTGTCGAGCTCCAGGCGCAGTCGCGGGAAGTACACGTGTGGCGCCACCACAACGAAGCCTGTGTCTTGGAGGAATTCGGCGTCCATCACGCAGTGGTCCACCGAGCAGTCGCCGAGGATCTCCAGCACCGGCCGCACATCCGGGGGCGCCGTCGCCGCGTCTTGCAGCTCGGCCGCCGCCGGGGTGCGGCCGAAGGCCTCGAGCGCGCGCACACCGCGGCGGACCAATTCGTCGATCACCCGGGCGATTAGGCCGTGCGGGAGGTCGTCGATGGTCTGTCCCGGCTCGATCCCCATCGACGTCAGCAACACGGCGTCCGCCGAGACGGGTGCGGTCGGAAAGCGCTGGGCCCGCGGCACCGCGCGGGGCGGCGCGTAGAACACGTAGCCCAGGCAGGGCGGCTCACTGGTGCTGCGCTCGTCGACGACGGCCGTGGCGACTTGGCCGCACGACCCCCACTCCAACATCACCATCGACAGCCAGGCTTCCTTCTCGAACTCAGGATCGGCGAGGTGGTCCTGGTCACCGAGGGTCGCCGGATCGACCTCCCAGTACACGCAGCGGCGGGCGTGCTTGGGAAGCTGCTCGAAAGCCTCGAGTCGTAGTGGCGTGATTCGGGCGGACACTAGCCTCCTGGCTCCTGTGCTGTAGCGCAGCCAATGGCACCGGCAACCTCCCCAGGATAGGAGAGAGCCCGGTGATCGGGCCAGCGCAGCCCCCACAACGACGGGCGGACCGGCTTGCGGACCGTCGCCTGCCTGGCTCGATCCGCGGCGTTGCGAAAGTGGTTACCGTTCACAACGTTTCGCGTGGATGCGCCCGCCTGCGCTGCCGGCGACGCGGCCCTCAGGCGGCCGGTGTCACAGTGACGTAATTACAGCGGGTGGTTGGTCACGGGTTCGGCGGGCTCATCACGTCGATAATTCGCTGCAAGTCGTCCACCGACCCGAACTCGACGACGATCTTGCCCTTCCGCTTGCCGAGGCTCACCGTGACCCTGGTGTCGAACGCCGTCGAAAGGCGGTCGGCGACGTCCTGCAGGCCGGGCATCTGAATAGGCTTGCGGCGCGGGGGTGCCGGCGCGGACCCGCTCCCCCGGTTGGCCAGCGTGACCGCCTCTTCAGTGGCGCGCACCGACAGCCCCTCCGCGACGATCCGGGTGGCCAGCTCTTCCTGCGCCTCGGGCCCGGCCTCCAACGACAGCAACGCGCGGGCGTGGCCGGCGGAGAGCACCCCGGCGGCGACCCGGCGCTGCACCGCGATGGGCAGCTTCAGCAGGCGGATCATGTTGGTGATCAGGGGGCGGCTACGCCCGATGCGTGTCGCGAGTTCGTCGTGGGTGACGTCGAATTCGTCGAGCAGCTGCTGGTAGGCCGCCGCCTCCTCCAGGGGGTTGAGCTGCACCCGGTGGATGTTTTCCAACAGGGCGTCGCGGAGCAGGTTGTCGTCGCCGGTCTCGCGCACGATGGCGGGGATCGTCGCGAGGCCGGCCTCCTGGGCGGCCCGCCAACGCCGCTCCCCCATCACAATCTGGTACCGGGCGCCACTCGATCCGGTCACGGCGCGGACGACGATCGGCTGCAACAAGCCGAATTCGCGAATCGAGTGCACGAGTTCGGACAGCGCTTCCTCGTCGAACACCTGTCGCGGCTGGCGTGGGTTGCGCTCGATGTCGGCCGGCGCGATCTCCCGGTAGACGGCGCCCATGGCGGCCGCGGTCGGTCCCGGACCGCCGATCAGGACGTCGGCCGCCGCGTCGCCCATCCGGGGACCGAGCGTCGCCGGCCCCGAGTCACCGTCCGCCGGACCGGTCGGAATCAGCGAAGCCAGGCCCCGGCCGAGGCCACCCTTCTTGCGTAATGGCTGCGTCATGATCGTCCTTCCGCGTCAGTCGCGTTGCGCGAGTTCCCGGCTCGCGTCGAGGTAACTCATCGCCCCGCGTGATCCGGGGTCGTAGTCGATGATCGTCATGCTGTACCCGGGCGCCTCGGAGACCTTGACGCTGCGCGGAATCACGGTGCGCAGCACCTTGGTGCCGAAGTATCGGCGCACCTCTTCGGACACCTGATCGGCAAGCTTGGTGCGGCCGTCGTACATGGTGAGCACCACGGTGGTCACGTCGAGCGCGGGGTTGAGGTGCGCCTTGACCATCTCGATGTTGCGCATCAGCTGGGACACGCCCTCCAGCGCGTAGTACTCGCACTGGATCGGGATCATCACCTCGGGCGAGGCGACGAGCGCGTTGATGGTCAACAGCCCCAGCGACGGCGGGCAGTCGACGAAGACGTAGTCGAAGTCGAAGCTGTCGAGCTCGGCGAGGGCGGTGCGGAGGCGGTTTTCCCGAGCCACCATGCTGACCAGTTCAATCTCGGCGCCGGCCAGATCGATGGTGGCCGGCACGCAGAACAGCCGTTCGTTGTGCGGGCTGCGCCGCAACGCGGCCTCGAGCGAAACCTCGCCGAGGAGCACCTCGTAGGAGGACGGTGTGCCGGCCTGTCGATCGGTGATGCCCAGGGCGGTGCTCGCGTTGCCTTGCGGGTCGAGGTCGATGACGAGGGTTTTGAGTCCTTGCAGCGCCAGCGCCGCCGCGAGGTTCACCGCCGTGGTGGTCTTGCCGACCCCGCCCTTTTGGTTAGCGACGGTGAACACGCGGCGGTGCCGCGGCCGAGGCAGCGGCGGGTACGTCGTGTGCAGGATCCGGGTGGCCCGTTCGGCGGCGGCGCCAATCGGCGTATCAAATTCCGGCGATGTTTCACGTGAAACATGCGTCGGCGCGTTGGACGGTTCGGCGTGCCGGGCACCCACCTCGGCCTCGGCGCCCGCTGCGGCCGACCAGTCCGGTGAGGTGTTCATCGGGTTCCCGCCTTCCCAATCCGTGGCCGCCAAACCCGCGGCTGCTGTCCGCGTCGCGCTATCACGACGGTTGCGGGAGGACGCAAATAGGTCGCGCCACATGTCACCACCCTGGCATCAATGGCGCCCGACGCTTCCATCACACGCCGGTGCTGGTCGAGTTCGTCGGGGCCGCGCTCCCCCTTGATGGCGAGCATCCGGCCGCCGGGCCGCAGCAGCGGAACGCTCCACTTTGTCAGCTTGTCCAACGCCGCCACCGCTCGCGACACCGCCGCATCCCTTTCGCCGAACCGTTCGCGCACCCATGGTTCCTCGGCGCGGCCGCGGACCACCTCGACGGTTAACCCTAGTTCGCCGATGGCTTCGTTGAGAAATTCGCTGCGGCGCAGCAGCGGCTCGAGCAGAACGACGTCCAAATCTGGACGCGCGATCGCCAGCGGTATCCCCGGCAGCCCTGCGCCACTGCCGATGTCAACCACCCGCTCCCCCGGTTCGAGCAACTCCGCGAGGGCCGCGCTGTTGAGAAGGTGTCGGTCCCAGATCCGGTCGACTTCCCGCGGTCCGAGGAGCCCCCGCTCGACGCCCGCGCCCGCCAGGATCTCCGCGTAGCGATGTGCCAGTGGCAAGCGCGCGCCGAACAAGGCGGCCGCGGGCGGCGGAGACTCGCGGTCGGTATCGCTCGAATCGTCATGTTTCACGTGAAACATCCTCGAATCGACGCGTGCACGGCGCGGCCCTTCGGCTCGAACTACATGGATGTAACTAGTCGTGCAGGACGACCACGCGGCGCGACGGCTCGACGCCCTCGCTCTCGCTGTGCACGCCCGGCACCGCCGCCACGGCGTCGTGCACAATCTTGCGCTCGAACGGCGTCATCGGCGCGAGCTCCTCGCGTCCACCAGACTCCAGAACGCGCCGGGCCACCTTGTCGCCCAGCGCCGCGAGCTCCTCGCGACGTCGGCGTCGCCAGCTCGCGATGTCGAGCATCAGGCGGCTGCGGACCCCGGTCTTCTGGTGCACGGCCAGGCGGGTCAATTCCTGCAGCGCGTCGAGCACCTCACCGCCGCGGCCTACCAACTTGTTCAGGTCGTCGCTTCCGTCGATGCTCACCACCGCGCGGTTGCCCTCGACGTCGAGGTCGATGTCACCGTCGAAGTCGAGCAGGTCCAGCAACTCCTCGAGGTAGTCCCCCGCGATCTCGCCCTCGGCGACGAGCCGCTCCTCCAGGTCGTCGACATTGTCGGCGGTGTCCTCCGCACCCTCGTCGCCCGTCAGCTCGGCGTCGACCGTGTCCACGTCGCGCTCGGTGGTGTCCGCGTCTGTCATGTCCATCTCCCTCATCACATGGGCCAGGGGCCCAACCGACGCCGCCCGCGAGGCGGCTCGTTCAGCTATGCCGCCGGTGTCAGCGTTTGCGTTTCTTCGGACGCGCCCCGGGACGCGGGGTGCGGTTGCTCGCTCCCGCGTCGGCCGCCGAGCCACTTGCTCCCGTGGCGGGCGGGTGCGGGGCGTCGTCGCCGGACTCCCCGTCAGGGTCGATCGGCGCACCGTTGGCGGCCGGCTTGGCGGCCCGCTTCGGCTTGGCCCCCGGCGCCGGCGCATTCGCGGCGCGTCGTTGGATCGCCTCCTGCTTCTTGGCCTCGTCCTCTTTCTCGATCATCCCGAACACGTAGTGCTGCTGGCCGAACGTCCAGATGTTGTTCGCGAACCAGTACAGGATGATCGCCAGCGGCAGGAACGGTCCGCCGACCACGACGCCGAGGGGAAACACATACAGCGACAGCTTGTTCATCATCGCTGTCTGCGGGTTGGCGGCGGCTTCCGGACTCTGGCGCGCCACCGACGCCCGGCTGTTGAAGTAGGTCGCGATGCCGGCGAGCACCATCACCGGCAGGCCCACCAGAATCACCGCGGGCCGGTGGAACACGGTGAACGCGTCGAGTCCGGTGCGCTGCGTCATGAAAGCGCCGATCGGTGCGCCGAACAGGTTGGCGTCCAGGAAATGTCCGACGTCGGCGGGCGTGAACACGTAGTTGCCCGTTAGCCGGTTTTGCACCACCGACAGGTGCGGCTGCCCGAAGCCGCCGGTGGTCCGGTTGAACGAACGCAAGACGTGGTAGAGGCCGAGGAACACCGGGATCTGCGCGAGCATCGGCAGGCAGCCCAGGATCGGGTTGAAGCCGTGCTCGCGCTGCAGCTTCTGCATCTCCAGCGCCATCCGCTGGCGGTCTTTGCCGTACTTCTTCTGCAGGGCCTTGATCTGAGGCTGCAACTCCTGCATTTGGCGGGTGGTGCGGATCTGCCGGACGAACGGCTTGTAAAGCAGCGCGCGCAGGGTGAAAACCAGGAACATCACCGCCAGCGCCCACGCGAAGAAGTTCGACGGGCCCAGCAGGTAGGCGAACAGCTTGTACCAGACCCACATGATCCACGACACCGGGTAGTAGACGAAGTCGAGGCTGAAGAAATCAAACAAAAGATTCACGCTCCCCTCGCGCCACCCGTAGGCGCGCGTCGCTGGCATCTTCGAGGTTCTTGTGGCACTCCGGGCGGTCCGGTATCGGATCCCATCCGCCCCCATGCCATGGTCCGCATTTGGCGAGCCGGGCGGCGGCGAGCCAACCGCCCCGGAACAAGCCATACTCGCCCAGCGCGTCCACCGCGTACTGACTGCACGTCGGCACGAACCGACACGTCGCCGGCCGCAGCGGCGACACCATATGCCGGTACAGCTGGATGACAAAGATCAAAGCCCGCGCCGCCGCCGCGCCCGCGGATCGGGGCCAGCCGCGCAGCCGCTCCCGGCCGGTCACGACGGGGTGTCCGCGGATAGGGCGCGGCGGACACATCGCCGCAGTTGTTGCTCGAGCCGCGCCGAGGACGCCGTCCGGCTACCGGGCAGTGCCCGGATCACCAACTGATCGATGGGAGCCAACTCGCTCAGCATGGCGCGGGAGACGTGTCGTAGCCGGCGGGCGACACGATGGCGCTCGACGGCCGAACCCACGGTCTTGCCGACGACCAACCCCACATGCGGGCCGGTGGGCTTCGGGTCGCTGGCGCGCCGAACGTGCACGACGAGATCGGGCTGTTTCAAACGAATCCCGTGTTTCATCGTCGCGGCGAACTCCGTTGACCGCCTCATGCGGTTGCGTGCGGGCAGCACCGCCGGGAAACCTGACGGTGCGATCAGGCAGTGAGCGCGCGGCGTCCCTTCCGACGCCGACCGGACACAATCGCGCGACCGGCGCGGGTGCGCATCCGCAGGCGGAACCCGTGCACGCGGGCTCGGCGCCGGTTGTTCGGCTGGAAGGTCCGCTTGCCCTTGGCCACGACGTTCTCCTCGTTGTGTCTCGCACACCATCCGGCCGCACATCAGACGCATGCCCGGGAGCTCGTCTGCGGTCGGTCAGATGTACTCGTACTGCCACTGCCCGGCGCGGTCCCCGAACCCGGTTCGGGTCGCAGCCGTATCGCCGACTTTCGGGCGACTGTTTGAGGGTACTGACGAGGCTTCGCCTGGTCAAACCTGGCCTGCTGCAACGCACCCGCCCGAGGTGGCGCGATGACCTTTCCCGTTTCGGTCTCACGACGCCGCGGTGTCGCTACCATGACAACCCGAACCAGGCCCGAAGTACCTTCAACCCCCGGATTGGAATGCAGCAGAACGGTTGGCAGCAGAACGGAAAACTGTTAGCTTCTGCCAATGCCGTTTTAGACTGAGGCGGCGCTCGACAATGAAGCGAGGATGGTGGATCACCTCGCTGCCTAGACACTGTTCGCCGGTGTTACGCAGCGCGGAGATCGCGAGCCGTCGCCGGTAGGTTGTGGCTCGCACCCAATCATCCTGTCCACACCTGTGCATAACTATGTGGACAAATACGTCGTCGGCAGGTGTAGTTGTACCTCGACCCGGGATGCTCGAGAACCAGGGAGATGCGTCGTTGACCGATGACCCCGGTTCAGGTTTCACGTCCGTCTGGAACGCGGTCGTCTCCGAGCTCAACGGCGAGTCCACCGCGGACGGCGGCACACCGAATCGCACGACACTCATCACTCCCCTGACCCCGCAGCAACGCGCCTGGCTGAACCTGGTGCGGCCGCTGACCATCGTCGAGGGATTCGCGTTGCTGTCGGTGCCCAGCAGCTTCGTCCAAAACGAGATCGAACGTCATTTGCGGGCCCCCATCACCGATGCCCTCAGCCGCCGGCTCGGGCAGCAGATCCAGCTCGGTGTCCGGATCGCCCCGCCCTCCGACGACAACGACGACGCCGTCGTCGCCGCGCCGGACTCGTTCGCGCACAATGACGGCGCCCCGACCGACGATCTCCTAGACGTCGACGACAACTTCGACAACGGCGAGTTGGTCAGCGACACCCAGCAGGGGTGGCCGAACTACTTCACCGAACGCCCGCACACCGTCGACCCGGCGATCTCCGGCGGCACCAGCCTCAACCGGCGCTACACCTTCGACACCTTCGTCATCGGCGCGTCGAACCGATTCGCGCACGCGGCGGCGCTGGCCATCGCCGAGGCGCCGGCCCGGGCCTACAACCCGCTGTTCATCTGGGGCGAGTCCGGGTTGGGCAAGACACACCTGCTGCACGCCGCCGGGAACTATGCGCAGCGACTGTTCCCCGGGATGCGGGTCAAGTACGTCTCCACCGAGGAATTCACAAACGACTTCATCAACTCGCTGCGCGACGACCGCAAGGTGGCGTTCAAGCGCAGTTACCGCGACGTCGACGTGCTGCTCGTCGACGACATCCAGTTCATCGAGGGCAAGGAAGGTATCCAGGAAGAGTTCTTCCACACCTTCAACACGTTGCACAACGCCAACAAACAGATCGTCATCTCCTCTGACCGGCCCCCCAAACAGCTCGCCACCCTGGAAGACCGGCTGCGGACGCGGTTCGAGTGGGGCCTGATCACCGACGTGCAGCCCCCGGAACTGGAAACGCGCATCGCGATTCTGCGTAAGAAGGCGCAGATGGAGCGGCTCGCCGTCCCCGACGACGTGCTGGAGCTCATCGCCAGCAGCATCGAGCGCAACATCCGCGAACTCGAGGGCGCCCTGATCCGGGTCACCGCATTCGCGTCGCTGAACAAGACGCAGATCGACAAATCGTTGGCAGAGATCGTCCTTCGCGACCTGATCGCCGATGCGAGCACGATGCAGATCAGCGCCGCGACCATCATGGCGGCGACGGCCGAGTACTTCGACACCACGGTTGAGGAACTGCGCGGGCCCGGTAAGACGCGGGCGTTGGCCCAATCACGGCAAATCGCAATGTATTTGTGCCGCGAGCTGACCGACCTGTCGCTGCCCAAGATCGGGCAGGCGTTCGGCCGTGACCACACCACCGTGATGTACGCGCAGCGCAAAATCCTGTCCGAGATGGCCGAGCGGCGCGAGGTGTTCGATCACGTCAAGGAGCTCACCACGCGCATCCGTCAGCGCTCCAAGCGCTGACTCACACCGCCGCGACCCCCTCTCAGCCCCCGCGGGACTCCTGCGCGCGCCTGTAATTTGAAAAAACTTCCCGCACGCCTGTCACACCCGTCCCAGCCGCGGGTTGTGCGCAGCGTTGTGCACAGAACATGCAAACGCCCATGCAGGAGCGGGCCCACCGTGCACACCGCCCTGTAATCCCCAACGCCCCAACACCCGACGCACAGGCAGGGCCACTCTCA
Source organism: Mycobacterium sp. E1214 (assembly GCF_001666755.1). Taxonomy (GTDB): domain Bacteria; phylum Actinomycetota; class Actinomycetes; order Mycobacteriales; family Mycobacteriaceae; genus Mycobacterium. Next base: position 14,480 of record NZ_LZJC01000038.1, read on the forward strand.
TCCACAGCGCGATCGGGGCGCTAGCTGCACCGAAGGGGGTTTCTCCCCAGGATGCACAGGCCTTATTACTGGTACTGAGATATCTTCATCGGTTCTTCTTCCAAAGACGGCTCTGGGGAGCCACCGTGCGCAGCGCCGGACGAACCCATCGTCAGCCCGGCTTGTCGGCCTCGGCGTTTAGCTTTCAAGATGGCCTCGGAGGATCTACGGTTGTTCTTCGACTGCCGTTACGGTCGTCGTCGGCGTAGCAGGTGTTGCCGGCGTTCGTGGCGCAGCCCCGTGCTAGCGGGGGAGGCTAGCCACTGAATTCGAATACGCTGGTAGGTGAAGGGACGCTATGGACGCGGCGACGACGACGGCTGGTCTCAGCGGCGACTTGAAGTTTCGTTTGGTGCGGGAATCCTTCGCCGACGCGGTTTCGTGGGTGGCCAAGAATCTTCCGACCAGGCCGGCGGTGCCGGTGCTGTCGGGGGTGCTGTTGACGGGCTCCGACGAAGGCCTCACGATCTCGGGATTCGACTACGAGGTGTCCGCCGAAGCGCAGATTGCGGCCGAAATCGCTTCTCCAGGAAGTGTTTTGGTGTCGGGCCGGCTGTTGTCCGACATCGTCCGGGCGCTGCCGAACAAGCCGATCGATTTCTACGTCGACGGCAACCGGGTCGCACTGAACTGCGGCAACGCGCGATTCTCGTTGCCGACGATGGCCGTTGAGGATTACCCGACGTTGCCCGCGCTGCCCGAGGAAACCGGCACGCTGCCGGCCGACCTGTTCGCCGAGGCGATCAGCCAGGTCGCGATCGCCGCCGGGCGCGACGACACCTTGCCGATGCTGACGGGCATTCGGGTCGAAATCACCGGTGACACCGTCGTTTTGGCGGCGACCGACCGGTTCCGGCTGGCGGTGCGCGAGCTCACCTGGTCGGCTGCGTCGTCCGACATCGACGCCGCGGTGTTGGTGCCGGCCAAGACGTTGGCCGAGGCGGCCCGCGCGGGCACCGACGGCTCCGACGTGCGGTTGTCGTTGGGCGCGGGCACCGGGGTCGGCAAGGACGGACTGTTGGGCATCACCGGCAACGGAAAGCGCAGCACGACCCGCCTGCTCGACGCGGAGTTCCCGAAGTTCCGCCAGCTGTTGCCCGCGGAGCACACCGCGGTCGCGACCATCAACGTCGCGGAACTGACCGAGGCCATCAAGCTGGTGGCGTTGGTCGCCGACCGCGGCGCGCAGGTGCGGATGGAATTCAGCGACGGCTCGCTGCGGTTGTCCGCCGGGGCCGACGACGTCGGCCGCGCCGAAGAGGACCTGGCGGTCGACTTCGTGGGCGACCCGCTGACGATCGCGTTCAACCCGACGTATCTGACCGACGGGCTGGGCTCGGTGCACTCGGAGCGGGTGTCGTTCGGGTTCACCACCCCCGGTAAGCCGGCGCTGCTGCGCCCGGTGCTCGACGACGACAGCCACCCGACCGGCACCGGTCCTTACTCCGCGCTGCCCACGGACTACGTCTACCTGCTGATGCCCGTTCGGTTGCCCGGCTGAGTGTACGTCCGGCATTTGGGGCTGCGCGACTTCCGGTCCTGGGCACACGTCGACCTCGAGCTGGCGCCGGGGCGGACCGTCTTCGTCGGCCCCAACGGCTTTGGTAAGACGAATCTCGTTGAGGCGCTGTGGTATTCGAGCACCCTAGGGTCGCACCGGGTGGGCACTGACGCCCCGCTGCTAAGGGCCGGGGCCAGCCGTGCGGTGGTGTCCACGATCGTCGTCAACGACGGCAGGGAGTGCGCCGTCGACGTGGAGATCGCCGCGGGCCGCGCCAATAAGGCGCGGCTGAACCGGTCGCCGGTGCGCAGCACCCGAGAGGTGATCGGGGTCTTGCGGGCGGTGTTGTTCGCACCAGAGGACCTGGCGCTGGTGCGCGGTGATCCATCGGACCGGCGCCGCTACCTCGACGACCTGGCGATCGTGCGCCGCCCCACGGTCGCGGGCATCCGGGCCGATTACGAGAAAGTCCTGCGGCAGCGCACCGCGCTGTTGAAATCCGCAGCAGGCGCGCGCTACCGCGGCGATCGCGGGGCGCTGGACACCCTCGACGTGTGGGACAGCCGCCTCGCCGAACACGGGTCCGCCCTGATGGCGGCGCGCATCGATCTGGTCAATCAACTGGCGCCGGAGGTGGAGAAGTCCTACCAATTGTTGGCACCGGGATCGCGGCCGGCGTCGATCGCCTACCGGTCCAGCCTGGGCTCCGAGGTTGCCGTCGACGCCCCGGACCGGGAGTTCCTCGAGGCGGAGATGCTCGCGGCGCTGGCCGCGCGGCGGGACGCGGAGCTGGAACGCGGGATGTGCCTGGTGGGTCCGCACCGCGACGATCTCGAGCTGTGGCTCGGTGATCAGCCCGCGAAAGGCTTTGCCAGCCACGGGGAATCGTGGTCTTTCGCGGTGGCGTTGCGGTTGGCCGCATACGAATTGCTGCGCGCCGACGGGGGCGAACCGGTGCTGTTGCTCGACGACGTATTCGCCGAACTGGACGCCGCACGGCGGCGTGCGCTGGCCGCCGTCGCGGAATCGGCCGAACAGGTCCTGATCACCGCGGCGGTGGTCGATGACATTCCCACGGGCTGGGACGCCACGCTGGTGCGCATCGACTTGCGCGACGGTGATTCCGGCCGGGTATCGGAGGTACAGCCATGACCGATGACACGCAGCGCGCCGGGGACGCCGACCCCGGCAAGCTCACCGGCATCGACTTGGTCCGCCGCACGCTCGAGGAGGCGCGGGCGGCGGCCCGGGCGCAGGGCAAGGACGCCGGGCGGGGCCGGGCGGGGCCGGGCGCGCCGCGGCGCGTCGCGGGGCAGCGGCGAAGTTGGTCGGGGCCCGGCCCCGACGCCCGGGACCCGCAACCGCTGGGCCGGCTGACCCGCGACCTGGCGAAAAAGCGCGGCTGGTCGGCGCAGGTCGCCGAGGGCACGGTGCTGGGCAACTGGCCCTCGGTGGTCGGGCATCAGATCGCCGAGCACGCGACCGCGACCGCGCTCAACGACGGGGTGCTCAGCGTCGCGGCCGAGTCGACCGCTTGGGCGACGCAACTGCGGATGATTCAAAGCCAGTTGCTGGCCAAAATCGCCGCGGCGGTGGGCAACGGCGTCGTCACCTCCCTGAAGATCACCGGCCCCGCCGCGCCGTCGTGGCGCAAGGGTCCACGCCACATCGCTGGCCGGGGCCCGCGCGACACCTACGGATAAGCCCCGTGAACGGGGCGTTTCCCAAGCGGACCGGTCCCCCAACACGCCGTAACGGAACCGTAAATGAATCGCCCCTGAAATCCGCCAGGACGAAACGAAGCCGTTCGACGGAGGTCAGGACGCACCGAGAACGAAGAAATCGTTCTCACGGAGCGTACAGCTGGGTGGAAACGCGGCCAGAAAATCGGTCCTGACGCCCTATGACGGTAGAGTGGTGGGGTGCGCCTGTCGCGGTGACCGAACCGCTTGCACGTAACCCCAAGGAGAGCATTCCGAACGTGGCTGCCAAAAACCAGTACGGTGCTGATTCGATCAAGGTCCTCGAAGGCCTGGAAGCGGTCCGCAAACGCCCCGGTATGTACATCGGTTCTACCGGCGAGCGAGGTCTGCACCATCTTGTCTGGGAGGTGGTCGACAACGCGGTCGACGAGGCGATGGCCGGCTTCGCCAGCAAGGTGACGGTCCGGCTGCTTGACGACGGCGGCGTCGAGGTCAGCGACGACGGCCGCGGCATCCCGGTCGAGATGCACGCCACCGGCGTGCCCACCGTCGACGTCGTGATGACCGTCTTGCACGCCGGCGGCAAGTTCGAGGAGGGCGCTTACCAGGTCTCCGGCGGCCTACACGGTGTCGGCGTTTCTGTGGTCAATGCGTTGTCGTCGCGCCTGGAGGCCGACATCCGCCGGGACGGTTACGAGTGGTCGCAGGTGTACACCAACTCCGTCCCCGGCGTGCTCAAGCAGGGCGAGAAGACCAAGAAGACGGGCACCACCGTCCGCTTCTGGGCGGACCCCAAGATCTTCGAGACCACGGACTACGACTTCGAGACGGTCGCGCGCCGCCTGCAGGAGATGGCCTTCCTGAACAAGGGATTGACCATCGAGCTCACCGACGAGCGGGTCACCAAGGAAGAGGTCGTCGACGAGGTCGTCAGCGACACCGCGGAGGCCCCCAAATCCGCGGAGGAAAAGGCCGCGGAATCGGTGTCCACCCAGAAGGTCAAGCACCGCACGTTTCACTACCCCGGCGGCCTGGTCGACTTCGTCAAGCACATCAACCGCACCAAGAGCCCGATTCAGCAGAGTGTCATCGGCTTTGACGGCAAGGGCGACGGCCACGAAGTGGAAGTCGCCATGCAGTGGAACGGCGGATACTCCGAGTCGGTGCACACCTTCGCCAACACCATCAACACGCACGAGGGCGGCACTCACGAAGAGGGCTTCCGCAGCGCGTTGACCACCGTGGTGAACAAGTACGCCAAGGACAAAAAGCTCCTCAAAGACAAGGATCCCAACCTCACCGGCGACGACATCCGCGAGGGACTCGCGGCGGTCATCTCCGTCAAGGTGTCCCAGCCGCAGTTCGAGGGCCAGACCAAAACCAAGCTGGGCAATACCGAGGTCAAGTCGTTCGTGCAGAAGGTGTGCAACGAACAGCTGACGCACTGGTTCGAGGCCAACCCCGCGGACGCCAAAGTCGTTGTCAACAAGGCGGTCTCGTCGGCGCAAGCCCGCATCGCGGCGCGTAAGGCGCGGGAGTTGGTGCGGCGCAAGAGCGCGACCGACCTCGGTGGGCTGCCCGGCAAGCTGGCC
>NZ_LZJC01000039.1 GCF_001666755.1 Mycobacterium sp. E1214
GGCGCTCGCCGGCATCAGCGCCCACGTGCGCCGCGGCGGCGGGGGCCTGACCCCGTCCGACGTCGTTCCGGCCCGGTTGTCACAGCAGCAGATCGACGAGCTCGAGCTGCTGCACCGCGTGGCGGACGTGCTCCCCCTGACCCCCTTGCAGGAGGGGCTGCTGTTCCACGCCAGCACCGGGCCGGGCGCCGGCGACGACCTGTACGTCGTGCAGCTCGACCTCGACCTGACCGGGCCGCTGGACACCCACCGGCTGCGGGACGCGCTGCAGACCGTGCTCGACCGGCACCCGCACCTGGTCGCCCGGTTCGTCGACCGGTTCGACGCGCCGGTGCAAATCGTTCCCGCGGACCCGCGGCTGGAATGGCGGTTCTTCGACTTCGAGGCTGACCTCGACACCGACCTCGACGCCGACCCCGACGGCACCGCCCCCGCCGAGCAGATCCGGCGGCTGTGCGCCGCCGAGCGGGCCGCCGTCTACGACCTGGCCGAGCAGCCCGCCCTGCGGGTGGCGCTGGTCCGCACCGCCCCCGAGCGGCACCGGCTGGTGCTGACCATCCACCACATCGTGCTCGACGGGTGGTCGGTGCCGATCCTGCTGAACGAGACGTTCGCCAGCTACACGGGTCAGCGGCTGCCCGCCCCCGCGCCGTACCGCAGGTTCGTGACCTGGCTGGCCGACCGGGACCTCGACGCCGCCCGCGCGGCGTGGCGCGCCGCCCTGGCCGGCTTCGACACCCCGACGCTGGTCGGGCCGCCGCACCAGGTCGCGCACAGCACCCGCGGCATCACCTCGTTCGCGGTGTCGGCGGACACCACCCGCGCCATCAGCGAGCTGGCTCGCGCCAGCCGCACCACCGTCAGCACCGTGCTGCAGGCCGCGTGGGCGCAGCTGCTGATGTGGCTGACCGGCAACCACGACGTCGCGTTCGGCACCACGGTGTCCGGCAGGCCGGCCGACGTCGTCGGCGCCGAGGCGATGGTGGGCCTGCTGATCAACACCGTCCCGGTGCGGGCCCGCGTCGCCGCGTCGACCACCACGAGCCAGTTGCTGGACCAGCTGCAGGCCGAGCACAACGACACGGTGGAGCACCAGCACCTGTCGTTGAGCGAGATCCACCGGCTCACCGGTCAGGACCGGCTGTTCGACACCCTGTTCGCCTACGAGAACTACCCGCTGGACACCTCGGCGATGTCGGTCGACCACGAACTGCGGATCAGCAACGCCGAGTTCTTCGAGCGCAACCACTACCCGCTGACCATGCAGGCCGCCCTGTCCGGCGACCAGCTGGGGCTGCGCGTCGAATACGACGCGCAGGCCTTCGACGCGCCCACGATCGACGCGCTCGGCCAGCGGTTGGAGCGGGTACTGCTCGCGATGACCGGCGACCCCAACCGCCCGCTGTCGCTGGTCGACCTCCTCGACGAGGCCGAGCACGCGCGCCTGGACGCGGTCGGCAACCGGCCGGCGCTGACCCGGGCCGCGCCGGCGCCGGCGTCCATCCCGGCGCTGTTCGCCGCCCACGTCGCCGCCAGCCCGGACGCCGTCGCGATCAGGTGGGGCGCCACGTCTCTGACCTATCGGGAGCTCGACGAGGCCGCGAACCGGTTGGCGCACCTGCTGGCCGAGCAGGGCGCCGGGCCGGGCACGTCGGTGGCGCTGCTGTTTTCGCGGTCCGCGCAGGCGGTCGTCGCGATCCTGGCGGTGCTCAAGACGGGGGCCGCCTACCTGCCGATCGACGCGGCGGCGCCGGCGACCCGGATCCGGTTCATGCTCACCGACGCCGCGCCGATCGCCGCGATCTCCACCGGCGGCCTGCGGTCGCGGTTGGACGGGTCCGGGCTGCCGGTCATCGACATTGAGGACCCGCGCATCCAGACGCTGCCCAGCGCGGCACTGCCCGGGCCCACGCCGGACGACACCGCCTACATCATCTACACCTCCGGTACCACCGGGGTGCCCAAGGGCGTGGCGATCACCCACCGCAACGTCACCCAGCTGCTGGCGTCGCTGGACGCGGGTCTGCCGCGGGCGGGGGTGTGGACGCAGAGCCACTCCTACGCGTTCGACGTGTCGGTGTGGGAGATCTTCGGGGCGCTGCTGCGCGGCGGCCGGCTGGTGCTGGTGCCGGAGTCGGTGACCCGCTCGCCGAAGGACTTTCACGCCCTGCTCATCGCGGAGCAGGTCAGCGTGCTGACCCAGACGCCGTCGGCGGTGGCCATGCTGTCGCCGGAGGGCCTGGAGTCGGTGTCGCTGGTGATGGTCGGCGAGGCCTGCCCGGTCGCCGTGGTGGACCGGTGGGCGCCGGGCCGGGTAATGGTCAACGCGTACGGCCCCACCGAGACGACCATGTGCGTCGCGATCAGCGCGCCGCTGCGGGCCGGGGCGACCGGCCCCGTGCCGATCGGTGTCCCCGTGCCCGAGGCGGGCCTGTTCGTGCTCGACGGCTGGCTGCGGCCGGTCGCGCCCGGGGTGGTCGGCGAGCTCTACGTCGCCGGCGCCGGGGTGGCAGACGGGTACGTCGGGCGGGCCGGGCTCACCGCGTCGCGCTTCGTGGCGTGCCCGTTCGGGCGGCCCGGCGCGCGGATGTACCGCACCGGCGACCTGGTGTGCTGGGACGCCGACGGGCAACTGGTGTACGTGGGCCGCGCCGACGAGCAGGTCAAGATCCGCGGCTACCGCATCGAGCTCGGCGAAGTCCAGGCCGCGCTGGCCGCGCTGGAGGACGTCGACCAGGCCGTGGTGATCGCCCGCGAGGACCGGCCCGGCGCCTTGCGCCTGGTCGGCTATGTCACCGGCACCGCCGACCCGGCCGAGGTGCGGACGGCGCTGGCCCAGCGGCTGCCCGTGTACATGGTGCCGGCGGCCGTGGTGTCCCTGCACGCGCTGCCGCTGACCAGCAACGGCAAGCTCGACACCCGCGCCCTGCCGGCGCCGGAGTACACCGGCAGCGAATACCGCGCGCCGTCCAGCGCGACCGAGGAGATCCTGGCCGGCATCTACGCCCAGGTGCTCGGGGTCGAGCGGGTGGGGGTCGACGACTCGTTCTTCGACCTCGGCGGCGACAGCATCTCCGCGATGCGCCTGGTCGCGGCGATCAACTCCAGCCTGGATGTCGACCTGGCGGTGCGCACCGTATTCGACGCGCCCACCGTCAGCAGCCTCAGCGACCAGGTGCGCTCCACCTCCGCGGCGGTCAACGAGGTCGTCCCCGTGCAGACGCTGAAGCGGGGCCCCGGCGTGCCGTTGTTCTGCATCCACCCCGCGGGCGGCGTGAGCTGGCCGTATGCCGTGCTCGGCAATTACCTGGACTGCCCGATCGTCGGCATCCAGCAGGCTGCGGCGCAGCCGGGCGAGGCGCCCGGCTCGATCCGCGAGATGGCGGCGCAGTACGCCGACCGGATCGAGGAGGCCCACCCGGGCGGGCCGTACCGGATCCTCGGTTGGTCCTTCGGCGGTGTCGTCGCCCACCAGGTCGCCGTGGAACTGCAGCGGCGCGGCAGCGTCGTCGAACGGTTGATCCTGCTCGACGCCGAGCCGCGGATCGCCGACGGCGTCGAGCTTCCGGACCTCGCCCTGGGCGAACGGCAGGTCCTCGAGGACGCGTTGCGGGCCTACCGGCCGGGTGCCGAGGCGGCGACGTTCGACGAGGTGGCCGCGCTGCTCCGCGACTCCGGGGAGACGTCTCGGCCCGCGCAGCTACTCGCCCTGATCATGGGGAACCTGGCCGACAACGCGGCGCGGTATCGACGCCACGAGGCGGGGCTGTTCGACGGAGACGTCGCGGTGTTCGCCGCCGTGCGCGACGACGGCGACCGCGGTGCCCGGCTAGGCCGGGCCTGGCAACCCCACGCCTCGGGCGAGACCCGGGTGTACGCCGTCGACTGCACCCATCACGACATGCTCACCGCCGAGGCGGTGAGCATGTACGGCCAGCAGCTCAGGCAGCTGTTCGGGTCGCGGTTCGATGCCGCGGCGATCGACGGGGTTTAGCGCGAAAGCCGCACGGCCGCTGGGTTTTCGGTGGAGCCGATCAGGACCCCAGGTCCGGGTTGCCGCGGAACTGCGGGCAGTACGACGCCATCGAGGCGCCGAGCAGATAGCCGGACTCGCGGACGTTGAGGTCGGTGTTCTTCACCAGCGACAACACCACGAAGGTGCGCGTCTGACCCTTGCTGAGGCCGCTGCACACGCTGTGGCCGGCGTTGATCGCGGCGTTGCGGTCGGGAAAGTTGATCCCGTTGCGCTGCAGCGCACCGATGAACGCGTCGTCGGTGGCATCCGCGGACGCCGGTCCGGCGAACAGCAGTGCGGCGCCGCCCAGCGCGGCGGTCAGGGCCGCCCACCTTCCAAGACCTGCGTTCATTTGGCGCGGACGTTCCTTTCGCGGGGGTGACGAATGCCCTGTCTCGCAACCTGATTGGCGCGAAACGGTGGCTGCACGGTAACCCGATTCGCCGGCCACCTCTCACCGGCCGCGATGGCGGTGTGAGGAGCCGGTAACAACGCCGGGCCACGCGGGCCCGCGCGGCGTTCGTCGGGCCGCGCGACCGGCCCGCCCACCCGCCGCCGCGGCGGCGTATCCCGTTGAGCGCCAGCGAAGTTCGGTGCGACGCGCAGCGCTGTACGGCCGTCCCAATGGGTGCTCGCCGGCGCGCGCGACGACACGAACGCGACATGAACTGTTAACACCGCCGAGCGGAACGCCCTGTGAGGTCGCGCAATCGCGCGCCCCCGCTGGACGGCCCCGGCCGGACGGTCCGGCGGTGCGCGCCCGCAGAGCGCGTTCAGGCCGTCGGGAGTGCGCGCAGGGCGTTGCGGGTGCGCCCAGGGCGGAATGTGCGGGCGGGTACCGACCGTGGCCGCACACTCGACGACCCACGCCGCCCCCAATCTCGTGGCGTCACGCGCGCATCCAAACGGCCCCCGGTAGGGTCGAAGACGTGTGTGGAGTCACCGGGGAGGTGCGACTCGACGGGCGGGTCCCGGACGTCGCGGCGGTAACGGCGATGGCCGCTGTGCTGGCGCCGCGCGGCCCCGACGCCGCCGGCGCCTGGTCACAGGGCCGCGTCGCGCTCGGGCATCGTCGCCTGCGGATCATCGACCTGACCGAGGCGGGCGCCCAGCCGATGGTCGACGCCGAGCTGGGCCTGGCGATCGCCTGGAACGGCTGCATTTACAACTACAAGGAGCTGCGCCGCGAGCTCAGCGACCACGGCTACCGCTTCTTCTCGCACAGCGACACCGAGGTCCTGATCAAGGCCTATCACCGGTGGGGCGACGACTTCGTCAACCACCTGTTCGGCATGTTCGCGTTCGCCATCGTCGAGCGTGACAGCGGCCGGGTGGTGCTCGGGCGTGACCGCCTGGGCATCAAGCCGATGTACCTGACCGAGGACGGGAATCGCGTCCGTTTCGCGTCGACGCTGCCGGCCCTGCTCGCCGGCGGCGGCGTGGACACCCGCATCGACCCCGTCGCCCTGCACCACTACATGACCTTCCACTCCGTGGTGCCGCCGCCGCTGACCATCCTGCGCGGGGTGCGCAAGGTTCCGCCGGCGTCGATCGTCGTCATCGAGCCCGACGGCAGGCGCCTCACCAAGACCTACTGGACGCCCGACTTCAGCCGGTGCGCCGAGCGAGCCGACTGGTCCGAACGCGACTGGGAGGACGCCGTGCTGTCCTCGCTGCGGGTCGCCGTCGAGCGCCGCCTGGTCGCCGACGTGCCGGTGGGCTGCCTGCTGTCCGGCGGCGTCGACTCCAGCCTGATCGTCGGCCTGCTCGCCGAGGCCGGCCAGCACGGGCTGTCCACCTTCTCGATCGGCTTCGAATCCGCCGGCGGCGTCGAGGGCGACGAGTTCCGGTGGTCCGACATCGTCGCCGAGCGCTTCGGCACCGACCACCACCAGATCCGCATCGGCACCGAGCGGATGCTGCCCGCGCTCGACGGGGCCATCGGCGCGATGAGCGAGCCGATGGTCAGCCACGACTGCGTCGCCTTCTACCTGCTCAGTCAGGAGGTCGCCCGCCACGTCAAGGTCGTCCAGTCCGGACAGGGCGCCGACGAGGTGTTCGCGGGCTACCACTGGTATCCGCCGATGGGGTCGCCGGCCGCCGCCACGCTCGACGGCGCGGTGAGCGAGTACCGCGGCGCCTTCTTCGACCGCGACGCCAGGGGCGTGCAGGCCCTGCTGGGGCCGGCGTTCTTCGCCGACGGCGACCCGAGCGGTCGCTTCGTCACCGAGCATTTCGCGCGCCCCGGCGCGGAAACGGGGGTCGACCGCGCGCTGCGGCTCGACACCACGGTGATGCTCGTCGACGACCCGGTCAAACGGGTCGACAACATGACCATGGCGTGGGGCCTGGAGGGCCGGGTGCCGTTCCTCGACCACGAGTTGGTCGAGCTGGCGGCGACCTGCCCGCCGGAGCTGAAGACCGCGCACGACGGCAAGGGCGTCCTCAAGCAGGCCGCGCGCCGGGTGATCCCGTCGGAGGTCATCGACCGGCCGAAGGGGTACTTCCCGGTTCCGGCGCTGACCCACCTCGAGGGCCCTTATCTCGACATGGTCCGCGACGCCCTCTACGCCCCGGTCGCCAAGGAGCGCGGGCTGTTTCGCGCGGACGCGGTCGACGCGCTGCTGGCCGAGCCCAACGGCAAGCTGACGCCGCTGCGCGGTAACGAGCTGTGGCAGATCGCCCTGCTCGAGCTGTGGTTGCAGCGCCACGGCGTGACGGGCCCGGCCGCATGACCGTCCTCGACCCCTCCGAGGACCACCCCGAGGCGATCACCCTCGGCCTGCACGACGCGACGCCACCACACTTGCTGGAGGCAATGGCCAAGAACGTCGAGCTCGAAATGGGTTGGGGCCGTTTGATTTTCGGTCAGACCTTCACAGACTCCCAACACCTGGTGGAGGCGTTGCGGCGGGAAGGCCCGGGGCGGCGCGACATCTGCATCTACGCCCGCGAATCCCACGTCGTGGTCGCCGAGGCGCCGACGGAGCTGTTCATCGACCCGAGCCACACCTACCGGCTGCGGTTCGCCGACCTGTCCACGGACCTGACGCGCTCGCCGGTGGGTATGACGGTGCGCACCCTGACCGACCCGGTGGACGCCGACGCCATGAACCGGGTGTACGTGCGGTGCGGCATGGTCCCGGCCGGGGTCGACGTGATCTGGGACAACCACCTCAACGTGCCCGCCGTCACCTACCTGCTGGCGGTGCGCGACGAGGACGGCGCCGTGGTGGGGACCGTGACCGGCGTCGACCACGAGGAACTGTTCTCCGACCCCGAACACGGGTCCAGCCTGTGGACGCTGGCCGTCGACCCGGGCGCCGGGCTGCCCGGGGTCGGGGCCGCCCTGACCCGCGCGCTGGCGGAGCGGTTCCGCAGCGCCGGGCGCGCCTACATGGACCTGTCCGTGGGGCACGACAACGCCGCGGCCATCGCGCTGTACGAGAAGCTGGGGTTCCGGCGCGTCCCGGTGCTGGCGATCAAGCGCAAGAACGCGATCAACGAGCCGCTGTTCAGCCCGCCGCCCGAGACCATCGACGACCTCAATCCGTACGCCCGCATCATCGCCGACGAGGCGCTGCGCCGCGGCATCTGGGTCGAGGTCCTCGACGCCGAGACCGGCGAGATGCGCCTCACCCACGGCGGGCGCAGCGTGCTGACCCGCGAATCGCTGTCCGAATACACGTCGGCGGTCGCGATGTGCCGCTGCGACGACAAACGGCTCACCCGCCGGCTGGTGTCCGAGGCCGGCATCACCGTGCCCCGCGCGCGCCTGGCCACCTTCGACGACGAGGACTTCGCGTTCCTCCAGGAGGTCGGTGACGTCGTCGTCAAACCCACCCGCGGCGAGCAGGGTAAGGGCATCACGGTCGGCGTCGCCGCCGACCAGGGACCCGAGCCGCTTGCGGCCGCGGTGGCGCGCGCCCGCGAGCACGGCCGCGACGTGCTGATCGAACAGCGCATCACCGGCGACGACCTGCGTTTGGTGGTGATCGACGGCCGGGTGGTCGCCGCCGCGCTGCGGATGCCGCCGGAGGTCATCGGGACGGGCGAGCACACCGTGCGGGACCTGATCGCGGCCGAGAGCCGCCGGCGCTCCGCGGCCACCGGGGGCGAGTCCCGCATCCCGCTCGACGATCTCACCGAGGCCACCGTCGCCGAAGCCGGCTGGCAGCTGGACGACGTGCTGCCCCAGGGCACCCGGATCCGGGTGCGCCGCGCCGCCAACCTCCATCAGGGCGGCACGATCCACGACGTCACCGCCCTGGTGAACCCCGAATTGTGCCGGGTCGCGGTGGTCGCCGCCGAGGCGATCGGGGTGCCGGTGACCGGCATCGACCTGCTGGTGCCCGACGTCACGGGGACCGAATACGCCTTCATCGAGGCCAACGAGCGCCCGGGCCTGGCCAACCACGAGCCGCAGCCCACGGCCGCGGCGTTCATCGACTTCCTGTTTCCCAATCACCCCGGCCAGCCGACGGCCTGGACTCCGGAGGAGTCACGCGCCGATCGGGGCTGAGCCGCGCCCGTCGGGGGCCGTGCTTGCCGACGCGCGACGGCGGGTAAATACCTGTGCACCCAGAATGGAGCCAGTCATGAGCGCGAGCGCGCAGATGAAGACCATCACCACTCACGTGCCCGCGCGGCTGGACCGGCTGCCGTGGTCGCGCTTCCACTGGCGCGTCGTGATCGGCCTGGGCGGCGTGTGGGTGCTCGACGGCCTCGAGGTCACCATGGTGGGCAACGTGTCGGCCCGGCTCATGGAGAAGGGCAGCGGCATCACGCTCAACGCCGCGCAGATCGGTGTGGCCGCGGCGATCTACATCGCGGGCGCCTGCACCGGCGCGCTGTTCTTCGGCCACCTGACGGATCGGTTCGGCCGGCGCAACCTGTTCATCCTCACGCTCGCAATCTATTTGGGCTCCACCGTCGCCACGGCGTTCGCCTTTGCCCCCTGGTACTTCTTCCTGGCGCGGTTCTTCACCGGCTCGGGCATCGGGGGTGAGTACGCCGCCATCAACTCCGCGATCGACGAGTTGATCCCGGCCCGCGTGCGCGGCCGCGTCGACCTGGTGATCAACGGCACGTACTGGGTCGGATCGGCCGCCGGCGCGGGCGGCGCGCTGGTCCTGCTGAACACCTCGGCGTTCCCGGCGAACGTCGGGTGGCGGCTCGCCTTCGGGATCGGCGCCATCCTCGGGGTGTTCGTGCTGTTGGTGCGGCGCAACGTCCCGGAGAGCCCACGCTGGTTGTTCATCCACGGCCGCGAGAAAGAGGCCGAGGACATCGTCGGCGACATCGAGGAGGTGGTCCGCCAGGAGACCGGCGAGCCGCTGCCCGAACCGGAGGGCAAGGAGCTCAAGATCCGCCAGCGGGAGGCCATCGCGTTCTCCGAGATCGCCAAGGTGGCCTTCAAGCTCTACCCGCGCCGCGCGGTCCTCGGGCTGGCGCTGTTCGTCGGGCAGGCGTTCCTCTACAACGGCGTCACGTTCAACCTGGGCACGCTGCTCAGCGAGTTCTACGCCGTGCCGTCCGGCATGGTGCCCGTGTTCTTCGTGCTGTGGGCGCTCAGCAACTTCGCCGGCCCGCTGGTGCTCGGGCACCTGTTCGACACCGTCGGCCGCAAACCGATGATCACCCTGACCTACCTCGGCTCGGCGGTCGCGGTGGTCGTCCTGGCGCTGGTCTTCCTCACCGGGGCCGGCGGCGTGTGGGGATTCATGGGCGTGCTGATCGCGGCGTTCTTCCTGGCCTCCGCCGGCGCCAGCGCGGCCTACCTCACGGTGAGCGAGATCTTCCCGATGGAAACGCGGGCGCTGGCGATCGCCTTCTTCTACGCCGTCGGCACGGCGATCGGCGGCATCAGCGGCCCGCTGCTGTTCGGCCAGCTGATCAACTCCGGGCAGCGCGGCGAGGTGGTGTGGTCGTTCCTCATCGGCGCGGTCGTCATGGCCGCCGCCGGACTGGTCGAGCTGTGGCTCGGCGTCGCGGCCGAGGGGCGCTCGCTGGAGGAGTTGGCGCTGCCGTTGACCGTCGCGGACGCCGAGGACGACGGCCCGGCGGGCCCTGCGTCGTAGCCGACCGGGCATTGCAACCGCCGCGATCCTAACGTTGACGCCGGCGTAACAGAATTGGCATCGAACGTTCCTACTGTGAGTCGGTCCACCTACGGGCAAGGCGGAGTCGTGGACCCCAGCGATAGGAACTCAAGTGAGCGGAAACGCGGTTCGTCTGCAGGCGATCAACAACGTCGAGGCGTACATCCCCCCAGCAATCAGTTTCGTGGCCGGCGAAGCGCCCGGCGAGGTGTTCGGCGCGAACGTCTTCACCAAGGCCGAGATGCAGGCCCGGCTGCCCAAGGCCATCTTCAAGTCCATCACCGCGACCATCGACAAGGGCGCCAAGCTGGACCCCGCCGTCGCCGACGCGGTCGCGGTGGCCATGAAGGACTGGGCGTTGGAGCGGGGCGCGACCCACTACGCGCACGTGTTCTACCCGATGACGGGCCTGACCGCGGAGAAGCATGACAGCTTCCTCGAACCCGTCTCCGACGGCCAGACCCTCGCGGAGTTCGCGGGCAAGACGCTGATCCAGGGGGAGCCGGACGCGTCGAGCTTCCCGTCGGGCGGGCTGCGCAGCACCTTCGAGGCCCGCGGCTACACCGGGTGGGACGTCACCAGCCCCGCCTACATCCTGGAGAACCCGAACGGCAACACCCTGTGCATCCCGACGGTGTTCGTCTCCATGACCGGCGAGGCGCTGGACTACAAGACACCGCTGCTGCGCAGCCAGCAGGCCATGGGCGTGCACGCCGAGCGCATCCTGCGCCTGTTCGGCCACACCGAGCTCAACAAGGTCGTGTCGTTCTGCGGGCCCGAGCAGGAGTACTTCCTGGTCGACCGGCACTTCTTCCTGGCCCGCCCGGACCTGGTCAACGCCGGGCGCACGCTGTTCGGCGCCAAGCCGCCCAAGGGCCAGGAGTTCGACGACCACTACTTCGGTGCGGTGCCCGAGCGGGTGCTGGGCTTCATGATGGACAGCGAGCGTGAGCTGTTCAAGCTCGGCATCCCCGCCAAGACCCGGCACAACGAGGTGGCCCCCGGCCAGTTCGAGGTGGCGCCGATGTTCGAACGCGCCAACATCGCCTCCGACCACCAGCAGCTGCTGATGACCGTGTTCAAGACGATCGCCAAGAAGCACGGCATGGAGTGCCTGTTCCACGAGAAGCCGTTCGCCGGGGTCAACGGGTCGGGCAAGCACGTCAACTTCTCGGTGGGCAACGCCGAACTGGGGTCGCTGCTGGTGCCCGGCGACACCCCGCACGAGAACGCGCAGTTCCTGGTGTTCTGCGCCGCGGTGATCCGAGCGGTGCACAAATTCGCTGGGCTGCTTCGCGTTTCGGTGGCCTCGGCGACCAACGACCACCGTCTGGGCGCCAACGAGGCGCCGCCCGCCATCATCTCGATCTTCCTCGGCGAGCAACTCGCCGACGTCTTCGAGCAGATCGCCAAGGGCGCGGCCACGTCGTCAAAGGGCAAGGGCACCATGATCATCGGTGTCGACACGCTGCCCCCGCTGCCGACCGACCCGGGCGACCGCAACCGCACCAGCCCGTTCGCGTTCACCGGCAACCGCTTCGAGTTCCGGGCGCCGGGGTCGGGTCAGACCGTCGCGGTCCCGATGATCGTGCTCAACACGATCATGGCGGACTCGTTCGACTACCTGGCCACGGTGCTGGAGGAGGCCGTCAGCGGCGGCGAGGACTTCGACGAGGCGGTGCAGAAACTGCTGACCGAGGTCATCACCGATCACGGCGCGGTGGTGTTCAACGGTGACGGGTACTCGGAGAACTGGCAGATCGAGGCCGCCGAGCGCGGGCTGCCGAACCTCAAGACCACCCTGGACGCCATCCCCGAGCTGATCAAGCCCGCGGCCGTCGAGGTGTTCGAGAAGTACGGGGTCTTCACCGAGCGCGAGCTGCACAGCCGCTACGAGGTCCGCCTGGAGCAGTACGCGTTGACGGTGGGTGTCGAGGCGAAGCTGGCCCTGGAGATCGGCACGACGGTGGTGCTGCCGGCCGCGCTGCGCTACCAGACCGAGCTGGCGCAGAACGTCGCGGCCCTCAAGGCGGCCGGCGTGGAAGCCAGCACGGTTGCGCTGGAAGCGGTTTCGGCGCCCATCGCCGACCTCACCGCGGCGCTGACGACGCTCAAGGCGGCGCTGGCCGACCACTCGGCCGAGTCGGCGCTCGACGAGGCGACGCACGCCCAAAAGGCGCTGCTGCCCGCGATGGACGCGGTGCGCACCGCCGCCGACACGCTGGAAGGCGTTGTCGCCGACGACCTTTGGCCGCTGCCGACCTACCAGGAGATGCTCTACATCCTGTGACGGCGCTCAGCCGTAGGCGTCCCACCAGGTGTGCAGGTCCGTCACGGTCGCCGGGTCGCCGGAGACGTCGTTGAGCATCAGCTTCTCGTCGTTGGTCCACACGACGTTGGGGTGGTCGTTGTAGTGGCCGCAGGCGATCAGCCCGGCCGGGTCGTTGGGGGTCTGGTCGTAGTGCCAGCTCACGGGGGAGCGGCCCTCGCCCGGGCAGTCGACCAGGCTGACGTTGGCGATGTCGTCGGTGAACGCCCGCTGTAACCGGTCGGGCGTCGCGAACAGCCCGTAGGTGGCGTGGCTGGGCCCGCCGGGCTGCGAGTTCGGCCCGCAGGTCACCATGGCCACCGCGTGCACCCAGATGCTGCCCGACTCGGGGGTCGCCGGCGTGCAGGTGCCGGCGAGGTAGCCCGGCGGCAGCAGGCTGAGCAGCCGGGCCTGGTCCGCGTTGGGGGCGGCGGCGGTCACCGGCGGCGGGGTCTTGGCGGCGCTCGCCCGGGTCGGGTGGTGCTCGGGGCCGCCCGCGGTGAGCCAGAACCCGGCCGCGACAGCGGCGATCGCGACCGCGCCGGCCGCGGCCGCCACCAGCAGCGACCGGCGTCGACGCGGCGCCGCGGCCGCGGCCGGCGGCTCGGCCCCGGGCGGGTCGGCGCGTTCCAGGATCGTGTCGGCGCGCTCCCGTTCGGGGGCGCTGAGCGCCCGGCGGGCGGCGTCGGCCAGCGCCCCCGCGCTGGGGTAGCGCTCGGCGGGGTCCTTGGCCATGCCGGCGGCGATCACCGCGTCGAACGCGGCGCTCACCCCCGGGCCCGCCGCGCTGGGCCGGGGCACCGGCTGCATCATGTGCGCGCCGACCAGCACACCGGCGCTGTCCGCGCCGAACGGCGGTGTGCCCGTGAGGGATTCGTACAGCACGCAGGCCAGCGCGTACACGTCGGCGGCCGGGGTCACCTCGTCGCTGGAAAACCGTTCGGGCGCCATGTATTTCAAGGTGCCCACGGCGGTCCCCAATTGGGTGAGCTTCTCGTCCGTCGTCGCGCTGGCGATGCCGAAGTCCACCAGGTAGGCGAAGTCGTCGCCGGTGACCAGGATGTTCTGCGGTTTGACGTCGCGGTGCGTCACCCCGGCGGCGTGGGCCGCGTCCAGCGCCGCGGCGACCTGATGAATCAGGGCCACCGCCCGCGGAGCCGGCAGCGGGCCGTCGCGCTCGAGCAGCGTGTCCAGGTCGACGCCCTCGATCAGCCGCATCTCCAGATAGAGCTGCCCGTCGATCTCGCCATAGTCGTGGATCGGCACCACGTGCGGCTCCCGCAGCCTGCCGGTGATGCGGGCCTCGCGTTCCATCCGCTTGCGGAACACCGGATCCTGGCTGAAGGCCCGCGACATCACCTTCACCGCCACCGGCCACTGTTTGACGGTGTGTTCGGCCTCGTACACCTCGCCCATGCCGCCGCGGCCGAGCAGGCGCGTCAAGCGATAGGGCCCGAAGGTCGTGCCCACCCGCGAGCCCGGCGCGTCACTCATCGCTGGCTCCCCTCACTGCCCACACACCACCCGGCGACATCAGGAGCAGTATGACACCGACGCTCACGCGACGGCCTTGTGGCGCAGCGCAATCGGATCACCCGGTGAGCTTGCTCAGCCAGTTCGGGTCCGAGAAATCGACCGACGCGGTGCCATCCCAGACGAACGGCGTGGCGCCGGAGTTGTAGGCGCTCAGCGTCGCGTAACCGCTGGCGGCCTTGGTCCTGGCGATGCCCAGGTCGTCGCCGGCGTTGATGCACGCGACGGCCTCGGCGTCGGCCCCGACCCGCACCGCGAGCTGCGCGAGCTCGCCGTCGGTGTGGTCCTCGGCGCCGTGCTCGCGCGGCTGGAAGGTGCTGGCGAACAGGCCGGAATAGAAGTCCGTGTAGATCTTCGGGTCGTTGCGGGCGGCCACGCAGTACGTCGCCGCCACCGCACGCGTCGAGTACGTCTTGCTGTGCGACTGGTCGTCGAGGAAGTTCAGCAGGTGGTAGCGGACCGCCAGCTTCTTGTTGTTCACCGCGGTGTCAAGGGCGTCGGCGTTGCTGCGGATGAAGTTTCCGCAGGACGGGCAGATCGGTTCGTTGAAGACGTCGATCGTCGTGGGTGCGGCCGAACTGCCCACCAACACGCCGTCATTGAGGACCCGCAACGCGACGGCGTCGGGGGCGGGGGGCGGCGACGCCGGCGTCGGGCGCGGCGTCGGCTCCCAGGGCCGCCCGACGGCGAGCACCACCACCACGGCGACGACGGCGGCGACGGCGGTACCGACCCCCACCCAGAGCCACGGCTTGCGGCCGGTCTTCGGCGGCGGTCCCCACGCGGGCATCCCGGGGCCGGGGACGCCGACGCCGTACACGGGCGGCGGGACCCAGCCGGTGGGCTGCGGCGGCGGCCCGAACGGGTTGCCGGGCACCGGTGCGGTCGCCCATAGCACCGGTGGGGGTGCGGTGTTCCCCAGTACGGGCGGGGTCGCGGGCATCGCGGGCGGGGCGGCGGGGCCGTCCGACGGGCCGGGCAGCCGCGCG
Organism: Mycobacterium sp. E1214; assembly: GCF_001666755.1. GTDB lineage: Bacteria > Actinomycetota > Actinomycetes > Mycobacteriales > Mycobacteriaceae > Mycobacterium. Next base: position 14,947 of record NZ_LZJC01000039.1, read on the forward strand.
GCCCGGCTGCGCGACAGGATGTCGGTCGCGCGGTCCCGGTCGGGCGGCACCAGCGCTGCGTAGGCGGCGGCGGACAGGTCCTCGCAGGTGGCGAAGCGGTCCGCCGGGTTCTTCGCCATGCCGCGGGCGATGACGGCGTCGAACGCGGCCGGAATGCTCGGCCGCGCCGCGCTGGGCCGCGGAATGTCCCGGTGCAGGTGGCCACCCAGCACGCTGAGGTGGTCGCCGGTGTACGGCGGCGAACCGGTCAAGCACTCGTAGAGCACGCAGGTCAGGGCGTATATGTCGGCCCGCGGCGTCAGGGCGCCGTTGCGGAACCGCTCCGGCGCCATGTATTTGGTGGTGCCCACGGTGCTGCCGCTTTGCGTCAATTGCTCGTCGGAGGCGGCGCTGGCGATGCCGAAGTCCACCAGGTAGGCGAAATCCGCCGCGCTCACCAAGATGTTCTCCGGCTTGACGTCGCGGTGCAGCACCCCGGTGGCGTGGGCGGCGTCGAGCGCCGCCCCGACCTGGCGCACGATCGCCACCGCCCGCGGCGGCGCCAGCGGCCCGTAGGTCTTGAGCAGCCGCGCCAGGTCGGTGCCGTCGATCAGGCGCATGTCGACGTAAAGTTGACCGTCGATCTCCCCGTAATCGTGGATGGGGACGACGTGCGGTTCCTGCAGCCGGCCCGCCGTGCGGGCTTCACGCTGCATCCGGGAGCGAAACACCGGATCGCCGGACAGCGCCGGGGACATCAGTTTCAGCGCGACGACGCGGTCGCGCACCGTGTCCTCCGCCTCATAGACGTCGCCCATGCCGCCGCGTCCGACCAGCCGCCGCAGCCGGTAGGGGCCGAGTTGCGACCCCACCCGCGAATCCGCCGACGCGTCACCCATCGAAGACTCCTCACCCGCCGACGCGTCACAAACCAGCGGCGGCGTGCACGACCAGGCTAAGGTTTGCCGGCCCGCGGGGCACGGCGATTAGGCAAAGCGGCCGACGCGACGGGGCCGGGTCAGCGCAGGTCGTCGTCGCCGGTGGTGCGCTCGGTGAGCCCCTCGCGCGACAGCGCCCGCACGAACCCGTAGGCCTGCATGCCGGCCGGGCCGGGGTTCTCGGTGATCCAGTCGTTGATCCGGCTCAGGGCCCTGGCCAGGTCGTCGCGGCGGACGCGGACCAGGTAGGTCTTGCGGTCGTCGTCGGGATCGTCGAGGGAATCGGCGACGGCGACGGGATTTTTGAAGGCGTAGGCGATGCCGTGCACGGCGTCGTTGTTCAGCGCCCAGCGAATTTCACTGGGCCGCAGGCGATTCACCGCGAGGTTTCGGTAGTCGTTGTCGTTCGCGCTGCTCACCTGGCCGGTGGTCCTTCGCTGCTGCCCTAGAGATAGTGGATGAGGGTGGACGGGGTGAGGCCGTTCGCGCGGGTCGATTCTCGGTGCCGGCGAGGGCCTCTTTCATCATAAGAACCGGCGCCGCGGGCCGCATGCCGAGCGCGCCCGGGCCGCCTAGGCCGGCCCGCCGCTGAGGCGCCGGGCCGCGTAGCCGAGGGTGCCCAGCCCTAAGACCGCCAGCCCGGTCACCACCGAGGGCAGCGGCATCGCGAATGCCAGCACTACGCAGCCGAGCAGCCCGATCGCCGGGACGGCGCGCGGTGGGCGGCCCTCGTCGCGCCCGAGCGTCAGCGCGGCGGCGTTGGTCACCGCGTAGTAGACCAGCACCGCGAACGAGGAGAACCCGATGGCGCCGCGCAGGTCGGCGGTCGCGGCGGCCGCGGCCACCACCAGGCCGACCAACAGTTCCGCCCGGTGCGGCACCTGGTAGCGCGGGTGCACGGCGGCCAGCGCGTGGGGCAGGTGCCGGTCCCGGGCCATCGCCAGGGTGATCCGCGAGACGCCGAGGATGAGGGCGAGCAGCGACCCCAGCGCGGCGACCGCCGCCCCTACCCGCACGACGGGCACCAGCCACCCCGACGTCGTCGCGCGGGCCACCTCGGACAGCGGCGCGGCGGCCTGTCCGAGGCGCTGCGGGCCCAGCGCGGTCAGCGCCGCGGCCGCGACCAGTGCGTAGACCGCGAGCGCGATGCCCAGCGCCAGGGGGATGGCCCGCCGGATGGTGCGCTGCGGATCGCGCACCTCCTCGCCCAGGGTGGCGATGCGCGCGTAGCCGGCGAACGCGAAGAACAACAACCCGGCGGCTTGCGCGACACCACCGGCGGTGCCACCCACCGGCCGCAGGTGTTCGGCGTCGCCGGCACGGGAGGTGAAGGCCGCGACGACGACCGCCGCCAGCACGGCCAGCACCAGAGCCACGATGACCCGCGTCAGCCACGCCGACTTGTGCACGCCCGCATAGTTCACCGCGGTGAGCGCCGCCACCGCCACCACCGCCACCGCGTGCGCGTGAGACGGCCAGGCGTACAGCCCGGCGGTCAGCGCCATCGCCGCGCACGAGGCGGTCTTGCCGACCACGAAACCCCACCCCGCCAGGTAGCCCCAGAAGTCACCCAACCGCCGGCGCCCGTAGACGTAACTCCCACCGGAGGTGGGGTAGCGGGCGGCCAGTCGCGCCGACGAGGTGCCGTTGCAATAGGCCACGATCGCCGCCAGGGCCAACCCCAGCAGCAGCCAGGAACCGGCGGCCCGGGCCGCGGGCCCCAGCGCGGCGAAGATCCCGGCGCCGATCATCGAGCCCAGCCCGATCACCACCGCGTCGAACAGCCCGAGGCTGCGCCGAAGCTCGCCGTCCGGCGCGGGGCTCATGCCGCCATTGAACAGCCGATCCGGGTGAAACGTCAACGCGCAGAGAGCGTCCCGAGCTGCGGCAGCACCTCGGCGGCGAACAGCTCGAGGTTGCCGGCCAGCGCGCCGACGGCGCTCGGGGCGCGCACGTAGACCCGCGATATCCCCAACTCGGCGTAGGGCCCCAACTGGTCGACGACCTGCGCGGGCGAGCCGCACAGGACGGTGCCGTCGAAGGACTGCGAGCCGAAATGGACCGGGTCGAGCGCGGCCCGGGCCTGTTCGCGGGTGCGACCGACCCCGGCGAGCGCGCTCATCGAGAAGGCGATGTCACCCGGGTCGCGGCCGATGTCGCGGGCCGCCTGGCGGACCAGCTCGATCTGCGTCGCGACGTCGTCGCTTTTCAGTTCGCTCTTGCGCTGATCGCCCGGCGCCCGGCGCCTGCTGGTCTGCAGGTTGAATTCGTCGGCGAAGCGCGCGGCGAGCGCGGGCGTGCGCCGCTTGCCGATGCCGCCGAGGATGATGGGCGGCCGCGGGGTTTGCCGCGGCTTGGGCAGCGCGGGCGAATCGCGCAGCTCGAAATGCCGCCCCGGGAACGAATACCGCTGCCCGACGGGCGTTGCCCACAACCCGGTGATCAGTTCCAGCGCCTCGCCCAGCCGGTCGAAGCGTTCCCGCACCGGGGGGAACGGGATCCCGTAGGCCCGGTGTTCCGGCTCGAAATACCCGGCGCCCAGGCCGAATTCGACGCGTCCCTCGCTCATCGCGTCGACCTGGGCCACCACGATGGCCAGCGGCCCGGGATGCCGGAAGGTCACCGACGTCACCAGCGAGCCCAGCCGCAGGCGGGAGGTCTCGCGGGCCAGCCCGGCCAGCGTGGTCCACACGTCGGTCGGGCCCGGCAGCCCGGCACCGGCGAAGGGGGAGTAGTGGTCCGACAGAAAGAATCCGGCATAGCCGAACTGCTCGACCAAGCTCGCGGTGTCGCGCAGGTCCTGGTAGGTGGCGCCGTTGCTGGGGTCGGTGAAGATCCGGCACTGCATGGCCACTCCTTACCCGAACGGGTTGTTGTCCCGCACTCCGCGATACATGCCCCACCGCACGATGACGGGCATGACCACTCGTTGGACCGACCAGAGCGGGAATCGGAACGCGTGGCCGGTGGGCAGGAAAACCTCGAGCCCGTCGGGCTGTATACCCACTAGCGAGCCCCACCGCCGGGTGGGGGCCTTATAGGTCCGCAGCCGCCCGCCGCCGAACTCGGCCAGGACGTTGCGGGCCACCAGGGCGTCACCGCGGTTGCGCGCGGAGCTGCGCAGCGGGTCGGTCGCGGCGACGTCACCGACCGCGAAGACGCCGCGGTGCCCGGGCACCCGCAGCTGCGGGGTGACCCGGACGAACCCGCGCTCGTCGAGCAGCTCCGGCGGCAGCCAACCGGTGTTGGGCCGGACCCGCCCGATCGCCCAGAGCACGGCCTCGGCGTGGGCGGGCGGTTGCCCGGTGGTCCAGCGGACCGGTCCGTCGGTGATCTCGTCGCCGGTGAAGTCCTGGGCCAGCTCGGCGCGGTGGCCGGGGTGAACGCCCACCCCGGCCGCGATCAGCCGATCGCGCAGCCGCTTCCAGATGCGCGGGTGGTGTTCGCCGAGGGCGGCCGCGCCGGGGAAGTACAGGTCGATCCGCTTGTGCGGCCAGGTGGTTGCGAGGTTGAGGGCGCTGCTGACGGCCGCGGCGCCGCCGCCCACCACGGTCACCGACGTCGCCGCGGCCAGCCGGTCGTGCGCGGCGCGCAGGCCCGCGCCGATGTCGGCGGCCGACTGCAGCGTCGGCTGGCGCCAGAAGCCGTTGCTGACGCCGGTGGCGATGACCAGCGCGTCGTACTGTTCGGCGATCGCCGACCCGTCGACCCGGCGCCCGTGGACGACCCGGGCCGCCAGGTCCACGCCGGTGAGCGAGGCCTGCACGGTCCGGACCGCGTCGAGGCGGCGGAACCGGTCGAACGGAACCCAGTAGTCCCGCGCCCAGTCGTCGGGGCGCGCGAGCCGCACCCCCAGTTCCTGGCCGCTCACCAGCCCCGGTTTGGCGGAGATCCCGACGACGTCGGCGGAGCGGGACAACCGGATTGCGGTCAGCAGGCCGGCGTCACCGAGCCCGGCGATCACCACGCGCCTGCGGTTCATCGGGCCGCCCGGCGCGGCGGCCTGGGCACGAACCGCGAGACCCGGTCGAGCACGGCCTGGTATTCGGGCCGGCGGTCCAGGCTGCGCTGCTCCATCATCGGGATGCTTGCCCCCAGAAACATCGCCAGCATCGCCAGCGCGCCGGCGAACAACCACCAGGCGTCGCGCGGCGAGGCCGCCACACCGAACAGCGCCAGCGCGAACCAGAAACCGAACTCCCCGAAGTAGTTCGGGTGCCGCGACCAGCCCCACAGCCCCCGTTGCAGCGCCTCCCCGGGCTGCCGCGTCCGCGCGAAGCGGTGCAGCTGAGCGTCGGCGATCGCCTCCAGCGCCACCGCGCCCAGGCCGAGCCCGAACGCCACGGCCGTCAGCCAGCCGACGTCGGCGCCGCGGTGCGTCACGCAGACATACACCGGCAGCATGCCCGCGAACACCTGCAGGGTGGGGATCAGGTGGATCGCCACCAGGTCCACCACGAACTCCCAGCGGCCCGCGCGTTCGCGGAACATCCCGTAGCGCCAGTCCTCGTGATGCAGGCCGGGGAAGCCCCGCACCCAATTGGCGGTCAGGCGCACGGCCCACACCAGGACCAGCGCGGCGACCAGCCAGCAGCGCAGGCGGGCCGTCCCCGACACACCCCACCAGTACAGGGTGAGCAGCGGCGGGACGACGCTCCAGTAGGCGTCGTAAAAGCTGGAGTTGCCGAAGGAGCGGCTGAACGCGAACACCACCAACGTGGCCAGCACGTCGGCGACCAGGGAATCCAGCCACAGCCGGCCCGTCGCCGGCCCCCACGCCAGCCAGGCGGCGGCGACCGCAACCGCGGCAACGTAGGCGACGGTGACCCACAGCAGCGAGCGGGACCGCGTCACGGTGGCGGTCACCGGAACCCCGCCGGGCCTGCCGTGGACCGGCAGCCTGCGCAAAGCCGTTCGACCACAACGCAACTCATGCGGGGGCCTCCTCGTCGAAACGCCCGGGCGGCCGCGACCAACGGCCGAGGTCGGCAAACTGTAACACGTTCTACCGGGCCGTCGGCCGGCTCCGTCGGCCCGGCGACCATGCCGTCGCGCCGCCGGGTCGCTATCCTGCCTGCGGACCAGCCGCTCGCTCAGGGGGCAGATCAGGTGACGCGCAGACGCGCCCGCGTGGTGACGGAGTCGCCGAGCCCGCCGCATCCCCGCGTCGGGGCCGCGGTGCGTGCCTTCGCCCGCGCCTGCGCGCCCCGCCCGGCGCGGGCGCGGCGAGCCGCTGCGGACTTCGAGCGACCGCTGTGGCCGGCGGTGGTCGCGGAGGTTCGCTGGGCGTTCACCCCGCCGCGAACCTGGTTGACGGGCGTGGTGGCCAACGTCGTGTTCGCCGCGGCCTGGTTGCTCGTGCAGCCGTTGACCGTCGGCCGCCACCACACCGACTGGGTGATCCTGGTGGGCACGTATTTCTCCTCCTGGGTGCTGGCCGACGTCACCACCACCAACCTGCTGGGCGCCGACCACTACCGCGTCCAACAGGCCCTGGCGAACGGCGTCCCCTTCCATCGCCTCCTGTTGGTGAAGAACCTGGCCCTGCTCGCCATCGTCGGGCTGCCGACCCTGGTGGCTGCCATGCTGCTGACGCTGTGGCTGTACACGCCGGCGCGGTTGGGCATCACCGTCCCCACGGTCGCGGTGCCCATCGTGTCCTGGCTCGGCGTCGGCAACCTCATCTCGGTGCTGCATCCGGTGAGCGTCGAGCCGCTGTTGCGCCGCTGGCGCCAACGCGCCGACCGGCGCCGCACCCGCAGCTGGTTGGCGGCGCTGACGCTGCCCTACGCCCTCTACTACGTGGCGGACCCGATGAACGGGGTGGAGCACAACGTCTTGTGGACGACGGTGCCGTCGCTGATCCGGCCGGTGTTCGGGCGCGACACCAAGAGCTTCGTGCACCTGGGCATCGCGGTCGCCGTCTGGTTCGCGGGCACCGGCGCCGCCCTGCTGTGGGTGCGCCGGCGCGGCTTACACGTGAAGTGATACCCGCCGGCGCCCGGCAGGAGTTAAATCGTGAGCTATGACGCCGCTGTCGGAGACCGACGAGATCCGGGAGATCGAGGCGCAGGCCGCCCCCGCGCGGTTCGCGCGCGGCTGGCACTGCCTGGGCCTGATCCGCGACTTCGACGACGGCAGGCCGCACGCCGTCGATGCCTTCGGGCGCAAGCTCGTGGTCTTCGGCGGCGGGCCGCCCGGCGCGGGCGCCCTGCACGTGCTCGACGCCTACTGCCGGCACATGGGTGGTGACCTCTCCCAGGGCGAGGTCAAGGGCGAGGAGATCGCCTGCCCGTTCCACGACTGGCGCTGGGGTGGCGACGGCCGGTGCAAGCGGGTGCCCTACAGCAGGCGCGCGCCGAAACTGGCGCGCACCCAGGCGTGGACGACGCTGCAGCAGGACGGCTTGTTGTTCGTGTGGAACGACCCCGAAGGCAACCCGCCCCCGCCGGACATCACGATCCCGCGCATCGAGGGCGCCGACAGCGACGAGTGGACCGACTGGCACTGGTACACCACGGTGGTGCACAGCAACTGCCGCGAGATCATCGACAACGTCGTGGACATGGCGCACTTCTTCTACATCCACGGCGCGCTGCCCACCTACTTCAAGAACATCTTCTCCGGCCACGTCGCGACGCAGTACATGAACGGCGAGGGCCGCCCCGACCTCGGCGGCACCGAGGGCGCGCAGCTGCTCGGCAACACCTCCGTGGCGTCCTATTACGGCCCGTCGTTCATGATCGACGACCTGACCTACCACTACCGGCACGGCGACGCCAAGACGGTGCTCATCAACTGCCACTACCCGATCGATGCGAATTCGTTTGTGCTGCAATACGGGATCATCGTCAAGAAGTCGGAGTCGCTGCCCAGCGACGAGGCGATGCGCACGGCGGTCAAACTCGGCGAATACGTCAAGCTCGGTTTCGAGCAGGACGTGCAGATCTGGCGGCACAAGGCGCGCATCGACAACCCGTTGTTGGTCGAGGAGGACGGACCGGTCTATCAGCTGCGCCGGTGGTATCAACAGTTCTACGTCGACGTGGCCGACGTGGCACCGGACATGGTGGACCGTTTCGAGTTCGAGCTCGACACCACCCGGCCCTACCAGGCGTGGATGCGCGAGATCGAGGCCAACATGGCGGGCCGGACCCGTTGACCGAGATGCGTTGTGCGCGAGGATAACCGGCTCGACGCGATGCCGATGACGCCGGTGACGTGCGGCACCTGCGCGGCGCGGGTGCTGGCCCGCAAGAGCAGCTGGAACCAGACCAGCGTGCAGTGGAACGCCGACGCGACGGACCGCTGCGCGGAGCTGGCCGACGCGGGGCGGATCGCGGCGCACAGCGACAGGTTCGTGTTTCTCGCCTGCTCGGCGCTGGGCGCGTCGATCCGCGACGCGGTGTGCCGCGGGGAGCTGCCCGTCGTCGACCAGGTCGACGGCGCGCCGCACGACGTCTCCGGCTAGAGCCGCATCGCCGCGGGCATCTCGCCCACCCACTGGTGGCCCCAGTAGCTGTCGGCGGTGATTTCCTCGGCGGTGTAGTAGGTTTCGTCGACCCGCATCCCGTCGGTGCCGAATTCGATGTCCCAGTCGCCCGGGGCGCGCACGTAGAACGAGACCATCTTGTCGTTGGTGTGCCGGCCCAGGGTGGACGACAGCCGGAAGCCCTCGGCGTTCACCCGGTCCAGTGCCTGGCCGACCGCGTCCAGGCTGTCGACCTCGACCATGATGTGCACCAGGCGCGGGTCCCGCTGATGCGCGGCCGGCACCAGCGCCAGGCTGTGGTGCCGCTCGTTGATGCCCAGGAAGCGCACCCGGACGGGGCCGAACTCCTTGGGCAGCGGCACCCGGAACGCGCCGCGGGAGCGGAATCCCAGCACCTCGGTGTAGAACTCGAACGCGCCGTTGAAATCCATCGCGGGCACCACCACGTGGCCCATGCCCTGGTCGCCGGTGACGAACCGCGCGCCGAACGGGGTCACCACCGGGCTGTGGTCGAGCACGGCACCGTGGAACACCTCGAGCGTCGTGCCGGCCGGGTCTTCGAAGGTGATGACCTCCTCGACGCGGCGCGCCTCGGCGTCCTCCACCGACAGTTGCTTGACCGGCACCCCGGCCGCCTCGAGCGTCGCGATAACCCGTTGCAGCGCAGCGTGATCGCGGACTTCCCAGCCGATGGTCAGGACGCGGTCGGTCTCGCCCGGCACCACGATCAGCCGGGCGGCGCGTTCGTCCATCCGCAGGTACAGCGCCGACGGGTCGGGCCCCGTGCCCTCGGCGAAACCCAGCACGCCGAACGCGAAACGGCGCCAGCGCTCGATGTCGTTGGTGGAGATGGTGATGTAGCCCAGGCTTTTCAGGTCGGTCACGGCAAACTCCTAGATCAACGCACGCAGCGGGCCGTCGGGTGGGTCGATGCCCAGCGAACTGAGCGCCGACGCATGGTAGGTGGTGCCGGGCACGTGGATGGCGTGCAGCTGGCCGACATGCACGTCACGCCAATACCGTTGCAGCGGTTTGTCCATCCGCGCGGCGTTGCCGCCCGAGCGCGCGAAGATCTCGTCGACCGCGGACACCGCGCGCCACACCGCGCGCACCTGGGTGCGGCGGCCCGCCGCGCGGTCGGCGAAACAGACCTCTTTGCCGGCGGCGACCATGTCGTAGATCCGCTCGGCGTTGGTCAACAGCTCCTGGCGCGCCGCGTTGATGTCGGCGGCGGCCTCCCCGATGGCGTGCATGACATAGGGATCGTCCTTGATGGCCGTGCCGGTCGCGCCCACGCGCCCCCGCTGATAATCCAGGTGGGCGGCCAGGGCGCCCTCGGCGATGCCGATGGTGGCCGCCGAGATGCCCAACGGGAACATCGTCGACCACGGCATCAGGTAGAGCGGTTCGGTCATGCCCGCCTCGCGCTGCGCAGTGCCGTCCATCACCTTCGCCGCGTCCATGGTGCGGTAGCTCGGCACGAACGCGTCTTTGACGACAACGTCCTTGGAGCCGGTGCCGCGCAGCCCCACCACGTTCCACGAGTCCTCGACGATCTGATAGTCCTTGCGCGGCAGGATCATGTGCAGCATCTGTGGCGGCAGCAGCGGCTTGCCCTGCCCGTCGCCGAGCATCGCCCCCAGGATGATCCAGTCGCAGTGGTCGGTGCCGGAACTGAACTGCCAGCGGCCGGTGAACCTGTAGCCGCCGTCAACCGGTGTCGCCACCCCCTGCGGCGCGTACGGGGACGCCATCCAGGTGTCGACGTCGTCGGCCCAGATCTCGGCGGCGACCCGCGGGTCCGCGTACGCCAGCTGATACGGGTGCACGCCCACCACGCCGACGATCCAGCCGGCGGCCGGGTCCAGCGCCGCGGTCGCCATCACCGCCTCGGCGAACTCGCGGGGGTGCACTTCGAAACCCTGGTACTGCCTGGTCTGCAACAGCCGGATCAGGCCGGCGCCCTTCATGAGTTTGACCGTGTCGTCGGTGAGCCGGCCGATCCGTTCGGCCTCGGCGCCCTGGCCGCGCAATTCGTCGGCCACCGCCGCCACCCGGTCCAGAACCCGCTCGCTCATGCTTCGTCCCTTACAGTCGTCGGCGCCGTTGCCGTAGTACAGGTTTACCGCAGCCGGGGCCGGAGGCGAAGGGTTCTCGAGCGGTTTTGAGGCGAGTCAGCGGTTTTCGGTGCGGGACAGGAACGCCAGGACCGTGCTCTCGAAGGCCTCCTTGGCCTCGATCATCGCCCAGTGCCCCGAGTTGGGGAACACGTGCAGCTCGGCGTGGGGGATGGTGCGCATCGGGATGAGCGCCATGTCGGGCGGGCTGACCCGATCGTCGCGCCCCCACGTCAGCAGGGTCGGCGCCGTCAGCTTGTGCATGCTGGCCCAGGGCAGCGGGCGGTCCGACGCGGCCAGGGCGGCGTTCATCCCGGCGAAGGCCGCCTTGCCGTACATGCGGCGCGCGGCGGCCAGCGTCTCCGGATCGGTGGCCAGCTGCCAGCGTTCCTCGATCAGTTGGTCGGTGATCAGTGCCTGGTCGTACACCATGGACTTGAGCCAGTCGACGAGGCGCTGGCGGGAGGGGTCCTCGACGAATTCCTGCAGCAGCCGGATGCCCTCGCTGGGGCTGGGGCTGAAAATGTTGGTCCCGATGCCGCCGATGGTGACCAGCCGGTCCACCCGGTCCGGGTTGTGGATGGCGAAATTGATGCCGACGCCGCCGCCCATCGAGTTCCCGACGACGTGCGCCTTCTCGACGCCCAGCGCGTCGAGGAAGGGGCCCACCGTGCCGAACGCGGTCACCATCGGGTGGCCACCGAAGTCGTCGCTGACACCGAAGCCGGGAAATTCCAGGATCAGGCACCGGTAGTGCGCCGCAAAGGCGGGCAGCACCCCGCGGAAGTTGCGCCAGCCCGTCACCCCGGGCCCCGAGCCGTGCAGGAAGAGCAGCGTCCCGCCGGCGCCCCCGCTGTCGTAGTACCGCAACGTGCCCTTGGGGGTGGGGAGCTCGCGCAGGTCCCGTTCCGCGACGGCGGCTGCGCCGGGGGTGTGTGCCACGCCCCTCACCCTGCCATGCCGCCACGAAAGCCCGGAGCGCACCCGCGCCGGTCGCTCGGCGCCGCGGGCCGTCGCGGCGCCGACAACCATCAGGGCGCCACGGCGACAACGGGATTCGGGGATACACCGGAAGCGGCCCGCGTGCCGCACACCGGTCAGCCGTTGCGCTCGCCCTGCGCGTCGGCAGTTTGTTGTGTTGGATTGACCGGGTAAGACGCACGGGAGTCCGGCATGTGGCCGTGGCCACGAGACAAGGGGGCGGTCATGAGCACGCGGGATCTCAAACGGCAGGTGGGGGCGGAGATCGAACTCGAGGTGACCGCCGCGACGACGCTGGAGTTCCAGATCGCGGTCGCCCGTCTGCCCGGCATCGACGTCAGCGAGTCGCTGTCGATCCGGTGGAACGGCAAAGCCGTTGAGCCGCGCGAGATCATCGGGGAGCACGACACCAGGATTCACACCTTCCAGGCGGACGAGGGAACGGTCACGCTGTCCTACGCGGCCACGGTCGTCGGGCAGGCGGACCCGGCGCCGGTGCGCGACATCGATCTGATCACCTATCTGCGGCCCAGTCGGTACGCCGAGGCGGACAAGTTCTTCGGCTTCGCCGCCACCGAATTCCAGCAATACGGCGAATCGGTGTCGCTGCTGGAGAAGGTGTCGTCCTGGGTGGGGACGCGGCTCGATTACGTTCCGGGGTCCAGCGATCCGATCGACGGCGCGGCCGACACGCTGCTGGCGGGCGCCGGGGTGTGTCGCGATTACGCCCACCTGGTGATCGCGATGCTGCGCGCGCTCAATGTGCCCGCCCGGCTGGTCGCGGTCTACGCCCCCGGCTGCCAGCCGATGGACTTCCACGCGGTCGCCGAGGCCTTCGTCGACGGCCAGTGGCGCGTGGTGGACGCGACCTGCCTGGCGCCCCGCCAGTCGATGGTGCGCATCGCGACCGGGCGCGACGCCGCGGACACCGCCTTCCTGGACAACCACAAGGGCTCCATCAACCTGGGCAACATGACGATCACCGCCGTGGTGGACGGCGACTTGCCCCGCGACTCCGTCGACCAGCTGGTCAGCCTGCGCTAGCGGCCGTGCCGTGTGGCGCACGCTACCCACTGCACGGGTTTCGAAACCCACGCCGTCGGGGAAAAGGCAACCTGCGTGTGCGCCGTCTCGCGCCGCACGCAGGACAAGGAGGACGCATGTCAGACAAGAGTGGTCCGCAAGAAGCCGTCGAAGGCCTCGTCGAGGGGGTTAAGGGCAAGGTCAAGGAAGTGGCCGGCGCGGTCACCGGGCGTGAGGATCTGCTGCGCGAAGGTCAGGCGCAGCAGGACAAGGCCGACGCGCAGCGCGAGGCCGGCAAGAAGGAGGCCGAGGCCGAGGCCGCGCGTAAGGCCGCGGACGCCAACGAGGCTCGGCAGAAAGCCGAACAGTAACGGTCCAGGCATCGGTGGCCCGGTCCCCGTCGGGGCCGGGCCACCGCCATGCGCGCGTCGGGCGCCGGGAATGAATCACCGCACACCTGGCGTAGAACCACGCATGAAGCTCAACGATGCGGCGCGCGCTCTCATCGGTGACGGCGCCGACGCGACCCTGGTTACGCTCAATCCCGACGGCAGCCCCCAGGTCAGCCTGGTCTGGGTCGCGCTGCAATCGACCCCCGACGGCGACGAACTCGTCACCGCCCACCTGGCCGCGCACAAGAAGGTTCGCAACGTCCGCGCGGATCCCCGCGTCGCGGTCACGATCGTTTCCCTCGCGCCGGGCCAGGGGATGCGCCCATACCTGTCGATCGCCGGCACCGCCCGGATCGTCGAGGGCGGCGCGCCGGAGCTGTTGCGGCAACTCAACCCGGTGCTCGGCGACCCCAACCTGCCCTTCCCGCCCGACGACGCGCCGCCGGGATACCTCACCCGCATCAAGATCGAGAAGGTGGGCGGCATCGGACCCTGGGCGACCTGACCTCGCTCTTCGTACTTCCGCTACCGGTCGTCGCGGAATACAGTGGGTGGATGGAACCCGGCGCCGACGGCACCCACATTCGCACCTGTCCGCTGTGTGAAGCCATGTGCGGCTTGGCAATTGAGGTCAAAGCCGGCACCGTCACCGGCATCCGCGGCAACCGCGACGACGTGTGGAGCCGCGGCCACCTGTGCCCCAAGGGGACGTCGCTGGGAGCGGTGCACCACGACCCGGACCGGATCCGCAGACCGATGATCAAGGTCGACGGCCAGTGGCGCGAGGTCAGTTGGGACGCGGCATTTCGGCGCTGCACCGAGCTGCTGACGCCGGTGATCGAACGCCACGGCATCGGCGCCGTCACCGCCTACACCGGCAACCCGCTGGCGCACTCGTTCTCGCTGGCCCGGTACGCGGGCATCCTGCTGGGCATGTCGGGAATTCCGGTGACGTATTCGCCGGGCACCGTCGACCAGTGGCCCAAGAATCTGTCGTCGCATCTGATGTACGGCTTGTGGTGGAACTTCCCGGTGCCCGACATCGAACGCACCGACCTGCTCGTGATCATGGGCGCCAATCCCGCGGCGTCGCAGGGATCGCTACTGGCCGCGCCGGACGTGATGGGCCTGATCGACGGAATCCGCCGGCGCGGCAAGGTGATCGTCATCGACCCCGTGCGCACCCAGACCGCCGCGCGCGCCGACGAGTGGTTGCCCATCGTTCCCGGCACGGACGCGGCGCTGCTGTTGGCCGTCGCGCACACGCTGTTCGACGAGGGCCTCACCAATCCCGGCCCGCACGTCGACGGGATCGACACCATGCGCCGCGTCGCCGCGGACTGGCCCCCGGAGCGGGTCAGCGCGGCGACCGGCATCGCCGCCGACCGCATCCGGGGCCTGGCGCGCGAACTCGCCGGCACCGCGAGGTCGGTGGTGTACGGCCGTATCGGCCTGTGCAACCAGGAGTTCGGCAGCCTCGCCAGTTGGCTGGTGGACGTGATCAACATCCTCACCGGCCACTTCGACACCCCGGGCGGGGCGATGTTCCCCCGGCCGGCGGCGTGGTCGATCACCACCCAGCCGCTGCCCGGCCTCGAGGGCGGACTCGCCGACTTTGGCCGCTGGCGCACCCGGGTGCGCGGCGCGAAGGAGGTGCTCGGACAGGCACCGGTGTCCTGCATGGCCGAGGAGATCGCCACGCCGGGGGAGGGGCAGCTCAAGGCGCTGATCACCGTCGCCGGCAACCCGGTGCTGTCCACGCCGGGCGGCGACAAGCTCGACGAGGTGCTACCGAAATTGGACGCGATGATCTCCGTGGACCTGTGGCTCAACGAAACGACCCGCCACGCCGACGTGATCCTGCCCGGGCTGTCGCCGCTGGAGCAGCCGCACCACGACGACCTCATCCTGTTGTTCGCCATTCACAGCGTGGCCAACTACTCCGCCCCGGTCTTCGATCCCGGCGAACGCCCGCACGAATGGGAGATCCTGATCCGGTTGACGGGCCTGTGCACCGGGACACCGGCCGAGGACGTCGACGTCGCGGCCATCGACGACGGCTTCTTCGACTACCTGGCGTTCACCCGGGGGCTCGACGGGGCGCAGCTGCGCAAGACTTACGACCACGGCGGCCCCGAACGGATGCTGGACCTCACGCTGCGCACCGGCCCCTTCGGTGATCAGTACGGCGCCCGGCCCGGCGGGCTCACCCTGGACCTGCTCAAGGCCAACCCCAACGGCATCGACTTCGGGCCGATGACGCCGCAGCTGCCGGGGCTCCTGGGCACCCCGGACCGCAAGATCCGGCTCGCCCCGCAGTATCTGCTCGACGACCTGCCCCGGCTGGCGGCGCGGCTGGAGCGGCCCGCCGAGCCGCTGGTCCTGGTGAGCCGCCGCCATCTGCGGTCGAACAACACGTGGCTGCACAACGTGCCGGCGTTGATGAAGGGCCGGGACCGGTGCACGCTGCTCATCCACCCCGACGACGCGGCCCGCCACGGGGTCGGTGACGGCGACGTCGTCACGGTGAAATCCGCGGCCGGCGAAATCGCGGTGCCGGTGGAGGTCACCGGCGCGATCAAGCCCGGCGTGGTGTCGATGCCGCACGGCTGGGGCCACGGCAAGCCGGGCACCCGCATGGCGGTGGCCAACGGCTCGCCGGGCGTCAACACCAATGTCTTGTCGCCGCCCACCTTCGTCGACGAGCCCTCGGGTAACGGGGCATTGAACGGAATCCCGGTAACGCTCATTCACGAGCAGGCGAAATCGCCGTCGCTGCAACCGCTTTGAGGTTTCAGCCGGCAGCTGTTGAGGCGCAACGCCGCGCTCTTATTAAACATGCGTCAAAAACGGCGCAGGGCAATGCATCCGGAGCCGATACGGTGTAAACGGCTTGCGTCTCTTTGTGGTTCAGTTCACCGGAATGGATTCGCCCGACCGGTGAACCGTGACCGCCCGCCGCTCGTCGGCATGGCATGACCGTAACAACGTTTTCCACGTCCCCGCACCAGGGTGGTCGCCAGGGTTGCGCGGGACCCCGCATCGCCGGAACCGCGGTGGCATTCACCTCGAACCGGTACGACCAGGCCGAAGTCGCCCGTGAGCTCACCGAATTCGCCAACCCCGAGTTCACCCGGTTCGCGCAGACGACCGGGGTCGACCACCGCAACCTCGCGCTGCCGCTGTCGCGTTACCCGACGTTGAGCGGCTTCACCGAGGCCAACAACGCCTACCTCGAGGTCGCCGTCGACCTTGGCGAGCAGGCGATCCGCTCGGCGCTGGCCGCAGCGAACATCGAACCTCGCGAGGTGGATACCGTCGTCATGGTGTCAAGCACCGGGATCGCCGTGCCGACCATTGACGCGCGCGTGATGACCCGGGTCGGCCTGCGCCCCGACGTCAAGCGGGTCCCGTTGTTCGGGCTCGGTTGCGTGGCGGGCGCGGCCGGGATGGCTCGTGTGTACGACTACCTGCACGGCTATCCCGAAGACGTGGCCGTGTTGTGCTCGGTCGAGTTGTGCTCGCTGACCTTGCAGCGCGACGACACCTCGATCCCCGCGCTGATCGGCATCTCGCTGTTCGGGGACGGCGCGGCGGCCGTGGTCGCCACGGGATCGGAGCGAAAGGGATTGAGCGACACCGCGCAACGCGGCCCGCGCGTGTTGGCCACCCGCAGTCGCGTCGTGCCCGAGACGGTCGACGTGATGGGCTGGAACGTCGGGACGAGCGGGTTCCAATTGGTCATGTCGCGCGACGTGCCGAAGATGGCCGACGACTACCTGCGCGCCGAGGTCGACGGGTTCCTGGCCGATCACGGGTTGTCGCTGGCGGACGTCTCGGCCTGGATCTGCCATCCCGGCGGTCCGAAGGTGCTCGACTCGGTGGAGAACGCGCTGAACCTGCCGGCCGAGGCGCTGCGGCACAGCCGAGAATCCATGCGCGAGAACGGAAACGTGTCCTCGGTGTCGGTGCTCGACGTGTTGCGGCGCACCGTTGCCGAGCCGCCCCCGGCGGGATCCGTCGCGGTGATGCTCGCCATGGGGCCCGGCTTCAGCTTCGAATTGCTGCTGCTGCAATGGTGACAGGGAACATGTACTACTGCCTTTTCATCCTCGCGATCGGCGCCGAGCGGCTCGTCGAGCTCGCCGTGGCCCAGCGCAACGCCGGGTGGTCGATGGCAAACGGCGGCAAGGAGTTCGGCCGCGATCACTACCCGGCGATGGTGAGCATGCACGCCCTGCTGCTGGTCTCCTGCGTCGTGGAGACCTGGGTCCTGCACCGCCCGTTCATCCCCGCGCTGGGCTGGCCGATGGTGGCGATCGTGGCACTGAGCACCGTGGTCCGGTGGCGGTGCGTGAGCACCCTCGGCAAACACTGGAACCCGCGGTTGATCGTGATTCCGGGCGCACCGCTGGTGCGCGACGGGATGTACCGCTGGGTGCGCCACCCCAACTACACCGCGGTGGCCGCCGAGGTCGCGGCGCTCCCGCTCGTCCATTCGGCGTGGCTGACGGCTCTGGTGTTCAGCGCCGCCAACGCGCTCGTGCTCACGGTGCGCATTCGCGCCGAGAACGCGGCGCTGGGCCTGGCCTGAGCCCGGTGGCCCTCAGGGGTCGATCGGGCGGTTGGTCCACTGCCGGCCGGCCCGGCGCGTCGAGCGGAACCAGCCGCCCGCCGCGCCGGTGCCGCCGTCGGTGGGAATGGTGTGACCGGTGACGAAACCCGATAGCTCCGAGGCCAAGAACAGGATCACCCGGGCCTGATCGTCCGGCCGACCCATCCGGCCGACCGGAACCCACCGCGGCCACTGCTGGTGCTCCTCGGCCGTCAGCCACTGCGAGTAGGGGACTTGCAGGGACTCGGTGACGTCGGGGGCGATCGCGTTGACCCGCACCCCGAGGCCGCCCACCTGGACCGCGAGGCTGCGGGTGAACCCGATGACCGCGGCCTTGAACGCGGCGTAGACCGGATCCTCCGGGTAGCCCCGCAGCCCCTCGACGGACGACACGTTGACGATCGCGCCGCTGCGCCGCTGGACCATCGCGGGCAAGAACGCGTGCGTGACGGCGAAGACGTGGTGCAGGTTGATGCGGTAGAGGTCGTCCCAGAACTGCGGGTCGGTGTCGACGAACTCGCCCGGGTGGCGTAGCCAGTGGCCGACGTTATTGACCAGAGCGTCGACGCGGTCGAAGCGGTCACGCACGGTCTTCGCCAGGGCCGCTACCTGCTTCGTGTCCCGGACATCGGTGCCGACCGCCAGCGCCGACCCGCCCCCCGCGGCGATCTCGGCTGCGGTCGCCGCGGCGCGTTCGGCGTCGACGTCGGCGATGACCACGTGCGCGCCATGGTCGGCGAACAATCGGGCGGTCGCGGCGCCGATTCCGCCGGCGCCGCCGGTCACGACCGCCACGCGGTCGGCGAGCAGGCGGTGGGGGCTGGCCATGGGCCCATTCTGTCCCAGCCGCAACCGCACGCCACTACCCACTCCGGCGACGGCGCAAACGTGAGCAACGCTACAACCCGACGAAATCCTTATTCGTTTTCGCCGCCGGCAAACGGGTATTCCCAGCGCACCTTAGGAGCTGATGCCAATGACGACAACGGATTCCACTCGGTTACTGCCAAGCCAGGCGATGACCCGGCGAATTCACCATCGACACAGCCCGCAGTCGGTTGCGGTGTCGATGGCCAGCCGGTTATTCGTGAAGAACGTGGTGCGCGCCTGGGCGATCCAGCCCAACCTGCACTGGCCCTTCGCGTACATCGACGGCTTGGCGGGCATGATGCCCCGCATCCCCACGATGGCCCAGATCCAGCCGGTCAAATTGGGGAACTGCGCCGCCGAATGGATCCGTGCGCCCGGCGCCTCCACCAAGCGGGTGATCCTCTACTTGCACGGGGGCGCCTTCATGACCTGTGGGCTCAACACCCACCGGTCGATGGTGGTGCGGCTGTCTAAAGAGGCCGACGCCGCCGTCCTCACGGTCGCCTACCGCAAGCTGCCGAAGCACCAGATCACCGACGCGATCGACGACGGGATGGACGGGCTGCGCTGGCTGCAGCGGCACGGCTTCGACGGGGATCAGGTGGTCGTGGCCGGTGACTCGGCCGGCGGTTACCTGGCCTTCATGACCACCCTGTTGGCCATCCGCAACGGGGAGATGCGCCCGGCGGGCGTCGCCACCATCTCGCCGTTCACCGACGCGGACCCGGCCCGCAAGCTGCGGCACCGCAACGCCCGGAAATGCTCGATGTTCACCCGTCGGGCCTTCACCATGTTCGCCGAATACCTCAGCCGCGCACAGGTTTTGGAAGACCAGAGCGATTCTCCCGGCAAGGTCGCCTCGCCGGTGGACGCCGACCTGACCGACCTGCCGCCGGTGACCATCCACGCCAGCGCCGACGAGTTGTTGCTCGCGGACGCGGAATTGATGGCCGAGCGCCTGGAGGCCAGCGGTGTCCGGTGCGACCTGCACCTGTGGGACGGGCAGATTCACGACTTCCCGCTGGCCGCCGACATCCTGCCCGAAGGCAGGCGGGCGTTGCGCTACATCGGCGCCTTCATCAAGGACGTGACCGACGTCGGCGCGCCGGCGCGCCGGGCCCGCCCGTGGCGACCCGGGATGCCCACCCCCGCTGCGGCGGTCTAGCCCCGTCGAAAAGCGCACGCGCGTAATGGGATTCGCTGTCCGCCGGCCGGCTGCGCCCGGCCGGCGCCGCGTCGAGGGGGCGGCCACGCCTTTACTTGTCGATGCTTCACCCGATGCGGGCGGACGCCCCGCGCCGACGACGCGGGCGCCGGACCGCTCCGGCTGCCGTTACAGTTGGTCCCGATGAGCCCCCCAGCCCCCCCTGCGCTGACCGTGCGGTACGAGGGAGCGGAGCGCACCTTCGCGGCCGGCAACGACGTGGTCATCGGGCGTGACCTGCGCGCCGACGTCCGCGTCGCGCATCCGCTGATCTCGCGCACCCACCTCATCGTGCGCTTCGACCAGGGGCGCTGGGTCGCCATCGACAATGGCAGCCTCAACGGCCTGTACGTCCACAACCGTCGCGTGCCGCTCGTCGACATCCAGGACGGTCTGCGGGTCAACATCGGCAACCCGGACGGGCCGGCGCTGACCTTCGAAGTCGGCCGGCACCAGGGATCCGTCGGCAGCCCCCCGCTGACCACCTCCGTCCCGCTGATCAACACCCCGAGCGGGCCGGTCGCCCGGGTGCCACAGGGACAGCCGCTCGTCGTGGCACGCCCGCAACAGCCGCCCTCGGCGTCGTTTCGCCACCCCGCCCCAGCCGGCCAGCCGCCCAGCGCGCCGATGCCGAGCCAGCCGCCCAGCGGGCCGCTGCCCGGCCCCGCGGGAGCGCAGCCCCGGTACCCGACCGGCGGCCCGCCCGCCGCCCCGCCCACGGGGGCGCAGCACGCGCCGCCCAGCGGGCCCCAGCACGCGCCGCAGATCTACCGCTCGACGGCCTCGGCGAGCGCGGCGGCGCCCCCCACCACCGCCGAGCCCGCGGTGCTGCAGACGGGCCGCATCGGGGGCGACTCGTCGGTGCTCGCGACGTCGATGATGAAGATCCTGCGGCCCGGCAAGGCGCTGGAATCGACGCCCGGCGCCATCACCATCGGCCGCGCCAACGACAACGACATCGTCATCCCCGAGGTGCTCGCCTCGCGCCACCACGCCACGCTGATCCCCGGTCCCAACGGCACCGAGATCCACGACAACCGCAGCATCAACGGCACCTTCGTCAACGGCTCCCGCGTCGACTCCGCCCTGTTGCACGACGGCGACGTCGTCACGATCGGCAACATCGACCTCGTCTTCCACGGCGGCACCCTGGCCCGCCGCGACCAGGCCGCCACCGCCACCCGCACCGGCGGCCTCGACGTGCGCGGCGTGACATGGACGATCGAGACCACCAAGACGCTGCTGGACAACATCTCGCTGACCGCGCAGCCCGGCACGCTCACGGCGGTCATCGGCCCGTCCGGCGCCGGCAAGTCGACCTTCGCGCGGCTGGTCGCCGGCTACACCCACCCGACCACCGGCACGGTGTCCTTCGAGGGCCACAACATCCACGCCGAGTACGCCTCGTTGCGCAGCCGCATCGGGATGGTCCCGCAGGACGACGTGGTGCACGGTCAGCTGACCGTCCAGCAGGCGCTGATGTACGCCGCGGAGCTGCGCCTGCCGCCCGACACCACGAAGGAGGACCGGGCGCAGGTGGTCGCGCGGGTGCTCGAGGAACTCGAGATGACCAAGCACCTGCACACCCGGGTCGACAAGCTGTCCGGCGGGCAGCGGAAGCGGGCCTCGGTGGCGCTGGAGCTGCTCACCGGCCCGTCGCTGCTGATCCTCGACGAGCCGACCTCGGGCCTGGACCCGGCGCTGGACCGGCAGGTGATGACCATGCTGCGCCAGCTCGCCGACGCCGGGCGCGTGGTGCTGGTGGTCACCCACTCGCTGACCTACCTCGACGTCTGCGACCAGGTGCTGCTGCTGGCGCCGGGCGGCAAGACCGCGTTCTGCGGGCCGCCCAGCCAGATCGGCGCCGCCATGGGCACCACCAACTGGGCGGACATCTTCAGCGGCGTCGCCAACGACCCCGACGGCGCGCAGGCGCGCTACCTGGCGCGGACCGGGCCGCCGCCGCCCCCGCCGCCCGCGGAGAAACCGGCCGAGCTGGGCGACCCGTCGCACACCAGCCTGTTCCGGCAGTTCTCCACGATCGCCCGCCGGCAGATGCGGCTGATCGTGTCCGACCGCGGCTACTTCGTCTTCCTCGCGGTGCTGCCGTTCATCATGGGATCGCTGTCGATGTCGGTGCCCGGCGATGTCGGGTTCGGCATCCCCAACCCGATGGGCGCGGCGCCCAACGAGCCCGGCCAGATCCTGGTGCTGCTCAACGTCGGCGCCGTGTTCATGGGCACCGCGCTGACCATCCGAGACCTGATCGGCGAGCGCGCCATCTTCCTGCGCGAGCAGGCGGTCGGGTTGTCCACCTCGGCGTACCTGCTGGCGAAGGTCTGCGTGTACACCGTGTTCGCGATCGTCCAGTCGGCGATCGTCACCGTGATCACGGTCATCGGCAAGGGCGCGCCGACCCAGGGCGCCGTGGCCCTGGGCAAGCCGGCGCTCGAGCTGTTCGCCGACATCGCGCTGACCTGCGTCGCCTCGGCGATGCTCGGCCTCGCCCTGTCGGCGATCGCGAAGTCCAACGAGCAGATCATGCCGCTGCTCGTGGTCGCCGTCATGTCGCAGCTGGTGTTCTCGGGCGGGATGATCCCCGTGACGAACCGCGTCGGACTCGACCAGATGTCGTGGGTAACCCCGGCGCGGTGGGGGTTCGCGGCCTCGGCCTCCACCGCCGATCTCATCAAGCTGGTGCCCGGCCCGTTGACGCCGAAAGACTCGCACTGGCATCACACGCCGGCGGCCTGGTGGTTCGACGTCGGCATGCTGGCGCTGATCAGCGCCGTCTACCTCGGCTTCGTGCGCTGGAGGATCCGGCTGAAAGGCGGCTGAGCGCCGCGTGCGTCAGGCCCCCTTGCGCAGCACCTGGTCGGCCGCCGCCCGCATCCGGTCGGACAGCTGCAGCAGGTCGTGCTCGCCGACGCCGAGGGGCAGGGTGTAGGCCAGCTGCCGCAGCTCGACGGCGTAGCCGCGGAGCTCTTCACGGAGTCGCATCTCAACAGTGGGCATGGTCTCTCCCTCTGGCTGGACGGGGCGCAACGCCTGTCCGCGTCGACCGGCCGATTGGAGCATCTTCGCAGCCCGCACCCCGGACTGCGAGACCGCCGAGGCATTTTAACGGGAGTTTGACAGCGCCTTTACAGTGCGCGCTGCCGGCCGCCCGGCGCGATGCTGCGAAATCCCGGGCGCGATCTCGCCGCGGCGTTACGCTGACGCTGCCCCGTGAAAGGTGAGGCCCGGATGGACTTTGAGCTCAACGACGAGCAACGCGCCTGGCTGGGCGAGGTCCGCGAGTTCCTGCACGAGCACGTCACCGCCGAGCTGCGCGCCGAGCTGGCCGAGCACGACCTGGAATACCCGGGCGGGGAGGTGGCGCGCTTTCGGCGCGCGATCGGCGCCAAAGGGTGGTTCGGCCTGAACTGGCCGCGCCAATACGGGGGACTGGGGCTGGGCGCGGTCCACCTGCACCTGCTGATGAGCGAGTTCGAGTACTGGGGCGTGCCCGGGCCGGACCTCACGGTGACCTCGGTGGCGCCGATGATCATGCGGCACGGCACCGAACGCAACAAGAGCGACTGGCTGCCGCTGATCGCCCGGGGCGAGATGGTCTGCGCGGTCGGCTATTCCGAGCCGGACGCGGGTACCGACTTGGCCAGCCTGCGCACCAGCGCCACCCGCGACGGTGACCACTGGGTCATCAACGGCACCAAGACCTGGAACAGCGGCGCGCACCGCGCCACCCACGAATGGCTGTGCGTGCGCACCGATCCCGACGCCGCCCGGCACCGCGGGCTCTCGGTCGTCATCGTGCCGATCGACAGCCCAGGCGTGCAGATCCGTCCGCTGTACGCGTGGTCGGGTTACCGCACCAACCAGGTGCACTTCGACAACGTGCGGGTCCCCGTCACCAACCTGATCGGCGACGTCAACCGTGGCTGGACGTACATCACCGGGGCGCTGGACCTCGAGCGCGGCGCGCTCACCAACCCGGGGGACCTGCGCCGCGCCGTCGACGAGCTGCGCCGGCTGGCGGGCACGCCGCGCCGGGACCGGACGGTGCCGGCCGACAGCCCGTCGCTGCGCCGCCGGCTCGCGCAGGCCGAGGCCGACGTGGCGGTCGCCACCTTGATGGGCTACGAGGCCGCGTCGATCCTGGACGACGGCGTCATCCCCACCGTCGAGGTCAGCGTCGAGAAAATATTCACCAGCGAGTTGCGCCAGCGCATCGCGGAGTTGGCGCTCGACCTGCTCGGGCCCGACGGGCTGCTGGCGCACCGCAACCCGGCCGCGCCGCTCGCCGGCACCTTCGAGCGGCTCTACCGGGCGGCGCCCCTGATGCGCTTCGGCGGGGGCACCAACGAGGTGCTGCGCGACATCGTCGCCCAACGCGGGCACGGCCTGCCCTCCTACGGACGCTGACGGGAAACCCGCGCCGCCGATGAAAGCGATCCCCACGGCCGAACAGCGTCAGTTCGCCGCGTCGCTGCGCGCCCTACTCGCGGCCGAGAACCCGGTGAGCGCGGTGCGCGGCCTGCACGAACCGGGCGCCGACCGGCGCTCACCGGCGTTGTGGAAGGCGCTCGCCGACGCCGGCGTGTTCGGGCTGGGGATCGCCGAGGAGTACGGCGGGTCGGGCGGCTCGCTGGCCGACCTCGCCGCCTTCTACACCGAGGCCGGCCGCGCGCTGTGCCCCACCACGGTGCACGCCAGCGTGCAGGCCGCGCTGGCGATCGACGCGCTGGGCTCCCCGGCCGATAAGGAGGCGTGGCTGCCCGCCTTGACGTCGGGAGCCACCCGCGCCACCACCGCGCTGGCCAACCCCCGCGACGCGGCCGACGTCACGCCGCCGCTGCGCGTCGCGCAAGGCGGGCGGCTGACCGGGACCGCGGACTACGTCGCCGACGCCGACGTCGCCGACGTCGTGGTGGTGTCCGCCGCGGACGGTGACCACACGCGGGTGTTCGTCGTCGACGTGCCGGCACCGGGCCTCACCGCCGAGCCGCTCGCCATGGCCGGCGCGCACCGGGCGTTCACCCTGCGCTTCGACGACGTCCGAGCGGGGCCGCCGCTGTCCGGTGCCCCGGCGCTGCGGCGGGTGGCCAACGCGGCGGTGGCGCTGGGCTCACTCGATCTGGTGGGCGCCGCGCAGGCGGTGCTCGAGCGCACCGTCGAATACACTTCGCTGCGCCACCAATTCGGCCGGCCCATCGCGTCCTTCCAGGCCGCCCAGCACCTGATCGCCAACATGCACATCGCCCTCGCAGCCGCGCGACTGGCCGCCCACAGCGCGGTCTTCTGGATCGCGAAGGGGCGCACCGCGACCCGCGAGACCGCGATCGCGCGCATGCACGCGGCCACGGCCGCGCGGCTGATTACCCGCGACGCCCACCAGTTGCACGGCGGCATGGGTTACGTCACCGAAACCGACCTGCACCTGTGGAGCGAACGGGTGCGGCTCGGCTCGACGCTCGGCGGCGGGGCCGACGTCGCCGCGGGCTGGCTCGAGGACAGCATGGCCGAACTGGAGCGCCGGTGACCGACAAGACCTTGATCGACCCCGAATCCGCGTCGCGCGTCGGCACGGTCGCCGCAACGGCGACCGGCGAGGTGCACCGGCGCGACTGGCAGCGCTGGGCGGCGGCCGTCAGCGACGACAACCCGTTGTGGTTCGACCCGGACTACGCCCGGGCCAACGGATTCCGCGACATCGTCTGCCCGCCGTTGTTCCTGCAGTACGCCGTCCTGGGCGTCACCCCCCTGACGGCGCTGCGACCCGACGGTTCCTCCGGGGCGATCTCGGGCGGCCTGGCGTTCCCGCGCGCCCCCAAACGGATGGCCGGCGGGGAGAGTTTCACCTTCCACCTGCCGGCCTACGACGGTGACGCGGTCGACATGGTGCGCACCATCGCCTCGATCGTTGAAAAGCAAGGCCGCTCAGGCAAATTCGTGCTGGTGACCTGGCACACGGCCTACCGCAACCAGCATGGTGAGCTGCTCGCCGAGGCGGCCACGTCGATGATCGCGCGCCCCTAGGACCGCCATGACCGATCAGGTGTACTACGACGACGTGAGGATCGGGCAGACCATCCCAACCCTCACGGTCACCGCCGACGAGACGCAGTTGTTCTTCTTCAGCGCCGCCACCTACAACGGCCACCGAATCCACTACGACAAGCAGTGGGCCCGCGAGGTCGAAGGGTACGACGACGTGCTGGTGCACGGGCCGCTGCAGGCGGCGCTGTTGGCCCGCGCGATCGGAAACTGGATCGGCGGCCGCGGGCGGCTGGTGTCCTTCTCGGTGCAGAACCGGGCCATCGCCTACCCCGGCCAGGCGCTGAGCTTCGGCGGCGAGATCACCGGCAAGCGCCTCGCCGACGGCGGTGCCGGCCTGGTGGACCTCGACATCGCGGGCCGCCGCGCGCAGACCGTGCTGATGCCGGGAACGGCGACCGTCGAGCTGCCGCGCCGCGGGGCGCCGGCATGACCGGCCTGCGCGGCGAAGCCGCGATCGTCGGCATCGCCGAGCTCCCGGCGGCGAAGCGGCCCGCCGGGGCCCCGTCGTTCACCCTCGACCAGTACGCGCTGCTGGCGAAGATGGTCATCGAGGACGCCGGCGTCGACCCCGGTTGCGTCAACGGCCTGCTAACCCACGGCATCGCCGAGTCGGCGCTGTTCGCGCCCGCGACGCTCTGCGAATACCTAGGAATGCCAATGGATTTCGGCGAGCGGGTGGACCTCGGCGGGGCGACTGCGGCGGGCATGGTGTGGCGCGCCGCCGCCGCCGACGTCCTCGGCGCCTGCGACGCGGCGCTGGCCGTCGTGCCCGGGTCGGCGGCCCTACCGCAGCCGTCGACGTCACCGCCACCCCCGCCCAATTGGTTTGGGGCGTCGTCGAATACGTATGGCTCACCGCAGGCCGAGTTCGAGATCCCGTACGGCAACGTCGGCCAGAACGCGCCCTACGCGCAGATCGCCCAGCGCTACGCGGCGGAGTTCGGCTACGACCCGGCCGCCCTCGCCAAGATCGCCGTCGACCAGCGCACCAACGCGGGCGCGCACCCGGGCGCGGTGTTCCACGGCACGCCGCTCACGGTGGCCGACGTGCTGGCCAGCCCGATGATCGCCGACCCCATCCACCTGCTGGAGACCGTGCTGCGGGTGCACGGGGGAGCCGGGGTGCTGATCGCCAACGCCGACCTCGCCCGCCGCGCCCGACACCGCCCGGTCTGGATCACCGGCTTCGGCGAACACCTCGCGTTCAAGACACCCACCTACGCCGACGACCTGCTGCGCACCCCGATAGCGCGGGCCGCCGAGCGGGCGTTCGCCATGGCCGGGCTGGGGCGCGCCGACGTCGACGTCGCCTCCCTCTACGACTGCTACACCATCACCGTCTTGATGAGCCTGGAGGACGCCGGCTTCTGCGCCAAGGGCGCCGGCATGTCGTGGGTCACCGACCACGACCTGACCCATCGCGGCGACTTCCCGGTCAACACCGCGGGCGGGCAGCTGTCGTTCGGGCAGGCCGGCATGGCCGGCGGCATGCATCACGTGGTCGACGGCGCCCGCCAGGTGATGGGTCGCGCCGCCGCCGCCCAGGTCCCGGACTGCCACATCGCGTTCGTCACCGGCACCGGGGGCATCATGAGCGAGCAGGTCGCGCTGCTGATGCGGGGGGACTGACCGAGGTGAACCTGCCCGTACCCCAACCCACGCCCGTGTCCCGGCCCTTCTGGGACGGCCTGACCCAGCGCCGCATCCTGGTCCAGTTCTCGCCGTCGCTGGGGCGCTACGTGTTCTACCCACGCACCCTGGCCCCCGGTACCCTGGCCGACGATCTCCAGTGGCGCGAAATCGACGGCGCCGCAACGCTGTACACCTACACGGTCGCCCGCCGGCCCACCGGGCCGCCGTGGGCCGACGCGGTGCCGCAACTGCCGGCGGTGGTGCAGTGGGACGCCGGCCCGAAATTCAGCACCGAGCTCGTCGACGCGGACCCCGACGCGGTCGCAATCGGCATGCGCGTCGAGCCGGTGTTCTACGATCTGCCCGGAGAAGGGATCACGCTACTGAGGTATCGGCCGGCATGAGCGACCCGCCGCAGCGGGCGCAAGGCCCGGACGACGCCGACGACCCGATCGGCGGCGCCGTGCAGGCGATGCTGCGCCGCCTGAACGACGGCTTCCCGCGCGTCGAGGACATGTCGGGCGCGGCCGCCCGCGCCGCGGTGGCCGAACGGCACGCCCCGGCCGGCAACGTCGACGACGTGCACAGCACCGTGGACCGTCTGGTTCCCGGTGCCGCCGGTGAGATCCCGGTGCGGATCTACCAGCCGCACGGCGCGCCCGGTCAGCGGCCCGCGATCGTGTTCTGCCATGGCGGCGGATTCGTGTTCTGCGACATCGAATCCCACGACGGCTTCTGCCGCGCGCTGGCCCGCGGCAGCCAGGCCGTCGTGGTGTCGGTCGGCTACCGCTTCGCCCCCGAACACCGGGCTCCGGCGGCCGCGCTCGACGCGTTCTCGGCGTTCTGTTGGGTGGTCGGTCACGGCGGCGAACTGGGCGTGGATCCGGCGCGGGTCGCCGTGGCCGGTGACAGCGCCGGGGGCAACCTGGCCGCCGTCACCGCGATCTTGTGCCGCGAGCGCGACGTCGCCAGGCCGGCCGCGCAGCTGCTGCTGTACCCGGTCATCGATCCCTCCTTCGAGACCGACAGCTATCGCCGTTGCGGCACCGGGTACTTCAATACCCGCGCCGCCATGCAGTGGTATTGGCGCCAAATACCTGGGCCCGGAACCCGCTTTCGACCCGCCCTACCTGGTCGCGCCCGCCCGGGCGGAGTCGCACGCAGAGCTGCCGCCCGCGGTGATCGTCACCGCCGGGCTGGACCCGCTGCACAGCGAGGGCTGCGACTACGCGCGCCGGCTGCGCGACGCCGGCGTCGCCGTCGTGCACCGCGACTTCCCGGGACTCTTCCACGGCTTCATGACGATTCCGTCCTTCCCGCCCGCGGCCTCGGCGCGCGACCTGGTCTGCGCAGACATCGCCGAGCTGCTGGGATCCCGAAAGGTGGCGCCGTGACCGAGACACCGGAAAGCGACGTCCTCGTCATCGGCGCCGGCTTCGCGGGCCTGTACGCCGTGCACCGGGCGGCGTCGGCCGGGCTGCGGGTGATCGGCGTCGACGCGGCCCCCGAGGTGGGTGGCACCTGGTACTGGAACCGGTATCCGGGCGCCCGCTGTGACGTCGAAAGCGTGGACTACTCCTACTCTTTCGATGAGACGCTGCAGCAGAGCTGGACCTGGAGCGAACGTTTCGCCGCGCAACCGGAGATCCTGGCCTACCTTTGCCACGTGGCCGACCGGTTCGACCTGCGCCGCCATTACCGGTTCGGCGTCGACGTCGTGGCCGCCGCCTTCGAGCGGGGACGCTGGCGGGTCCGCACCGCCGCGGGCCAGGTTTACGGCGCGGACTTCCTGGTGTGCGCGACGGGGTGCCTGTCGGCGGTCAACCGTCCCGGCATCGCCGGCCTCGACGACTTCGCGGGAGACGTCTACTTCACCGCCGACTGGCCGCGCGAGGACCCGGACCTGCGCGGCAAACGGCTGGGGCTGATCGGCACGGGGTCGTCGGGCATCCAGATCGCGCCCATCCTGGCCGCCCGGGCGGAGCGGCTCGTGGTATTCCAGCGGTCGGCCAACTACACCGTCCCGATGCCCAACCGGCCGTGGTCACCGGAGGAGCAGCAGGAGATCCGGGAGCGCTATCCCGAGCGGCGGCGGGTGTCGGCGTACGCGGCGGCCGGCACGCCCCACGGCACGTATCACCGCAATGCGCTCGACACCGAACCGCAGGAGCGGCTGGAGGCGTTGTGGCGGCGCTGGCGCGAGGGCGGGGTCCTGTTCGGCAAGACCTTCCCCGACCAGAACAGCGACCTGGCGGCCAACGACGTCGCCCGGGAGTTCGCCGAGGAGCGGATCCGTGAGATCGTCGCCGACCCGGCCGTCGCCGCCGATCTCACCCCCGTCGACCACCCGATCGGGGCGAAACGCATCTGCACCGACAGCGGCTACTACGCCACGTTCAACCGGGCGAACGTGCGGCTGGTCAACCTGCGCCGCGAGCCCATCGAGGCGGTCACCGCCGACGGGGTGCGCACCAGCGCCGCAACCTACCCGTGCGACGCGCTCATCTTCGCCACCGGGTTCGACGCGATGACCGGGGCGCTGACCCGCATCGACCCCGTCGGTCCGCGGGGCGACCGGCTGCGCGACATCTGGGCCAACGGCCCGCTGACGTTCCTCGGCTTGATGGTGCCCGGCCTGCCGAACCTGTTCACCATCAGCGGCCCCGGCAGCCCCTCGGTGCTGTCAAACATGGTGCTGCACGCCGAGATTCAGGTCGACTGGGTGATGGGTGTCATCGAGACCGCCCGTCGCCTGGGGGTCGGCGAGGTGGAACCGCGCCGGGACGCGGCCGATGCGTGGACCGAGCACGTCGCGGCGGCCGGCGAGCGGACGCTGTTCACCAAGGCCGCCTCGTCCTGGTACCTCGGCGCCAACATCGAGGGCAAAAAGCGGGTTTTCATGCCCTACGCCGGCGGGTTCGGCACCTACCGGCGGCACTGCGACGACGTCGTACGCCACCGGTACGCCGGGCTGGTCCTGACCACCGCGACGGATCGGTGACGACGTGGAGACGGTTCAACAGCTGTTGCGGCAGCGCCGCGACGACGACACCGCGGCGCTGGCCTTCGGCGACCGGGTGTGGACGTGGCGCGAGCACCTCGACGAGGCGGCGGCGGAGGCCGCCGCGTTGATCGCCCTGGCCGACCCCGGCCGGCCCCTGCACGTCGGGGCCCTGCTGCCCAATTGCCCGGCGATGCTGCGGTCCATGGCCGCGGCCGCGCTCGGCGGTTACGTGCTGTGCGGCCTGAACACCACGCGGCGCGGGGCGGGGCTGTTGGCCGACATCCGCCGCTCGGACTGCCAGCTGTTGCTGGTGGATGCCGAGCACCGCGCCCTGCTGGACGGGCTGGCGCTCGACGGCATCGAGGTGCTCGACGTCGCCGGGCCGGGTTATGCCCGGGCGGTGGCGAGCGCGCCGGCGTTGCTTGCGCACCGCGAGGTCGTCGGCGGCGACACCTTCATGATGATCTTCACCTCCGGAACGAGCGGCGATCCCAAGGTGGTGCGGCTCGCGCACGCGATGGCGATCATGTGCGGCGCCAGCCTGATCTACCAGTACGACGTCACCGCGGCCGACGTCTGCTACCTCGCGATGCCGCTGTTCCATTCCAACGGCGTCGCCGCCGGGTGGGCGGTGGCGATCGGCAGCGGAGCCACCATGGTGCCGGCGCGCTTCTCGCCGAACCGCTTCCTCGACGACGTGCGCCGCTACGGCGTGACCTATGTCAATTACGTCGGCAAGCCCCTCGCGCTCATCCTGGCCACGCCCGCGCGGCCCGACGACGCCGACAACACGCTGCGAGTGGCCTTCGGCAACGAGGCCAACGACCGCGACATCGCCGAATTCGCACGGCGTTTCGGCTGCCGCGTGGTGGACAGCTTCGGCTCCAGCGAGTTCGCGGTCATCGTGGTCCGTGAGGACGGCACGCCGCCCGGCTCCATCGGCAGGCCGTATCCCGGTGTGAGCGTGTATAACTCGGCAACGCTGCGGGAATGCCCCGTCGCCCGGTTTGACGAACACGGCGCGCTGATCAACGCCGACGACGCGGTGGGGGAGTTGGTGAACACTCAAGGGGCGGGCCCGTTCGTCGGCTACTACAACGACCCGGCCGCCACCGCCGAACGCCTTCGCCACGGGATGTACTGGTCCGGCGATCTGGCCTACCGTGACGCCGACGGCTGGGTCTACCTCGCCGGGCGTACCGCCGACTGGATGCGGGTCGACGGCGAGAACCTGGCGGCGGCGCCGGTGGAGCGGATTCTGCAACGGCTGCCGGCGATCGCGCAGGTCGCCGTCTACGCGGTCCGCGACGAGCGGGTGGGGGACCAGGTGATGGCGGCCGTGGTGTTGCGGGACGGCGCCGCGCTGCAGCCGGCCGACTTCGAGCGCTTCTTGAACGCCCAACCCGATCTGTCGCCCAAGGCGTGGCCGCGCTACGTGCGGATCAACTCCCAGCTGCCGACCACCGCCACCAACAAGATCCTCAAGCGCGCGCTGATCGCCGCGGGCGTCACCGCGCAGGGTGGCGTGCTGTGGAGTCGCGCGCCGCGGGCCACCGCGTACGCCGTGGTGCCCGACGGCGCCGTCGCGGCGACACCCTGACCGCGTCAGCCCGCCTCGGCGGGCTGCGGCGCCTCGCCGAACCGCGCCAGCACCAGCGTCGCCGCCACCGCCACGGTGAAGCCGACGATCACCAGCCAGCCCAGGCCGTCGCGGGCCCGGTCGCCGAGCCACACCACCCCAACGAATGCCGGAGCCAGCGTCTCGCCCACCACCATGCCGGCGACGGCCGTCGTCACCGAGCCGCGGTGCAGGGCCGAGGTGAGCAGCAGAAAGCCCGCGGCCCCACCCGCGGCGGCGGCATACAGGGCGGGGTTGGCGTAGAAGGAGGCTTTGGTGGGATCGAGCGCATCGATCAGGCGCACCCCGACCTCGATGACCCCGAAACCGCTGCCGGAGGCCAATCCCAGCGCCAGCGCGCGGGGCCGGTCGGGCAGCCGACCCGCGACGGCCCCGCCGACGAAGAGGACGGCCACCACACCCAGCAGCGCCCAACCCAGGCCGGCCGGCGCGTGCCGGAAGTGTCCGGGACCGGCCGCCACGGCCAGCACGACCAGGCTCGCGCAGACGACGGCCACGGCCGTCCATTCGGCGCGCGACAGCCGCGCCGACAGCACCCACGCCGAGACGATGCCGGTGACGGCGATCGACGCGGCCAGCGCGGCCGCCACCACGTAGATCGGCACCAGCCGCAGCGCGGCGACCTGCAGGACGAAGCCCGCACCGTCGAGGCCCACGCCCACGAGGTAGCGCCATTGCCGGGCCGCTCGCAACAGCAGGACCGCGTCGACGCCCGACCCGCTGCCGGCCTCGACCGAACGGGTCGCCGCCGCCTGCAGCACCGACGCGGCGCCGTAACAGATCGAACAGCCGAGGGCCAAGAGGAAGCCGATCAACACAGTGCAAACCCTAGGCGCCGGATCGGCCGCGCGTGCCCCGCCCGGTTCTCGGCTGAGAAACCGCTGAACATACGTTTGGGCACCGCCCCTGCGGGCTACGTCACAGTTACGCCCGCGTACGATCTTGCCCACATTCGGCCCCAGCCCCGTTGCACTCGTGCCTAGTGAACGCATAGGGCTTCTTTGCTGCGTCATTAGCGACTCGAATAGCATTGAACAACAACAAAATTCGCTATTGTGTTTAGTTTCGGTGTACATCTGTGTACTCTGACTGCATGGCGGAACGGGGAGCAGAGCCGCATGTCCCGTGGGGGCGACGGCTATTTCTGCGGGCGGTGCGGCGGTTGTTCAGCCCGCTCGAGCCGGACGACTACCTGGAGATGATCAACCCGCTGTGGACCACCAAGGAGCTGCGCGGAAAGGTCGAGCGGGTCGAGCCGCAGGGTTCGGACGCGGCCAGCGTCCTGATCCGGCCCGGATATGAGTGGCCGGGCCACAAGCCGGGCCAGTACGTGCGCCTCGGTGTCGTCATCGATGGCGTCTACCACTGGCGCGCCTATTCGCTGACCTCGGACCCCGAGCCTGCGGACGGCCTGATCAGCGTGACGCCCAAGAAGGTCGACAACGGTGTGGTATCGCCGTACCTCGTGCAGCGCATCCAGCCCGGCGACCTGGTGCGGCTCAGCGAGATCGAGGGCGTGTTCACGCTGCCCGAGCCGGTGCCGGCGAAAATGCTGTTCATCAGCGCCGGTAGCGGCATCACGCCGATCATCAGCATGCTGCGCAGCCTGGATCACCGCGGCGAGATGCGCGACGTGGTGGTCATCCACTCGGCGCGGACCCGCGAGCAGGTGATGTTCCTGGAGGCCCTCGAGGAACTCGACGCCCGCCACGACGGGCTGCGCTTCGACTTGCGGTTGACCTCCGACCGGGGCCGACTGAAGCCGGAGAACCTCGACGAGGTGTGCCCCGACTGGCGGGAGCGGGAGGCGTTCTGCTCCGGACCGGAGGAGATGCTCGACGCGCTGATCGAACACTGGGAGCACAACGGCGACCGCGACCGCCTGCATTTCGAGCGCTTCCAGCCCAAGATCGGCGGCGACGCCAACGCCGGCGAGGGCGGCGAGGTGAACTTCCTCGACAGCGACAAAAAGGTCGAATGCGACGGCGGCACATCGATTTTGGAGGCCGGTGAGAACGCGGGCCTCAATCTCGCCTACGGCTGCCGGATCGGCATCTGCCATACCTGTGTCGGCACCCTGAAGTCCGGCAGGCTGCGGGACCTGCGTTCGGGCGACGTGACCGAACCGACCGGACAGGACGTCCGCATCTGCATCAACACCGCCGAAGGCGACGTCGAACTCGAACTGTAGAAGGAAAGGAGCGGCACATGACCAGCGCCGTGAAGAAGTCGACGCGGGGCGACAGCCCACTGTCCCGCCTCACCGAGCAAGAAATCGAGAAGCTGGGCAAGGAGCTGGACGCGATCCACGACGAGGTGTTCGCCGACCTCGGCGAGCGGGATCGCCGCTACATCAAGACCGTCATCTCCACCCAGCGCCAAATCGTGGTCGTAGGTCGGGTGTTGCTCCTGGCGTCGCGGTCCAAGACCGCGTGGGCGCTGGGCACCGCCTGCCTCGGCATGGCGAAGATCCTGGAGAACATGGAGATCGGCCACAACGTCATGCACGGCCAGTGGGATTGGATGAACGACCCGGACATCCACTCCTCGGTGTGGGATTGGGACACCGCGTCGACCGCCGAATCCTGGAAGCACTCGCACAACTACATCCACCACACCTACACCAACATCCTGGGCAAGGATAAGGACCTCGGCTACGAGATCATGCGGATCGATCCCGCCCAGAAGTGGGCGCCGCGCTATCTCTTCCAGCCGATCTACAACCTGCTCCTGACGTTGCTCTTCGAGTGGGGCGTGGCGGTCCACGACATGGACATCGACGCCATCCGCAAGCGGGAGAAGCCCTGGTCGGAGGTGCGCAAGGATCTGCGGGGCATCGGCGTCAAGGCCCGCGCGCAGATCTATAAGGACTACCTGGGTTGGCCCGCCATCAGCGCGGGCGCGTTCGCCCTCACCCAGCTGGCCCTGCGCGGCCGCATCGACCAGCCGGCCGAGTCCCGCCTGGCCCGGCGGCTGCGCCGGGTGTCGAACAAGGGACGCGCCCGCACGGTCGCCGACTTCCTCGACAAGACCATGCCCGGCGTGGAAAGCACTTACCTGCGCACGCTCGGCGCGGACGCCGTCGCCAACCTGATCCGCAACATCTGGGCGCACGCCATCATCTTCTGCGGCCACTTCCCGGACCAGACCTACACCTTCACCCAGGAGGAGGTCGAGGACGAGACCCGCGGCGGCTGGTACGTGCGGCAGCTGCTCGGCGCCGCGAACATCGACGGCAGCCCGCTGTTCCACGTCATCAGTGGCAATCTCGGATACCAGGTCGAGCACCACCTGTACCCCGACATGCCCAGCAGCCGCTATTCGGAGATCGCCCCCAAGATCAAGGACATCTGCGAACGCTACGAGCTGCCCTACAACTCGGGCCGCTTCGGCAAGCAATGGCTCATGGTGCACCGCAGCATCTTTCGGCTGGCGTTCCCCGGCGGCAAGCCCCGGCCGAAGCCGGGACCGTACCGCAGCCCGGGCGCCCAGCCCGTCGCGGAACGCCCCAGCGAGGGCACCCGCTTCCGCGACCGAGTGCCGGCCGAGCACCCGGCGGCCGGGCCCGAACACGGCTCCGGCGGCGTCGAGGTGCAGCCACCGCCGCGCGGCAAGGACTGACGCCCACGCATTCGCGGTGGGCCACTAGCCTGTTGCGGGTGAGCGGCATCGACGACGCGGCGTTGCGCGAGCGCATCCGGCGCGACATGAGCGACTTCGGGCTGCCGCCGGCGGCCGTGGCGCGGGCCATCGCCTTCGCCATCGAGCAACCCGACGACGTCGAGATCGGGGACATCACCATCCGCCCGACCGTCCAGGGCTAGCACCCGGACGCGGTGGTCATCGGGATGGCTGATCGAGCGCATCGGCGATCCCGATGGCGAGGCCTGAACCGGTTGCCGCGATGCGTCGTGGATCATCATCGATGATGGACCGCTCCGGGAAATCCGACACCGAGCCGACGGGCGATCGCGGCGGCTACGGGTTTCCGGCGCGGCTGTGGCGTCTGCTGGACCAGCATCCGCCGCCGGGCGTCCGACTGGCGCAGCGCTTCCGCAGCCCCTTGCGCGGGCCGTGGCTGACCTCGGTTTTCGGCGCGACCCTGCTGGTGGCGCTGCCCGTCGTCATCCTCACCGGGTTGCTCTCCTACATCGCCTACGGGCCGCGGCTCGGCCAGGCCATCCCCGCCGATGTCGGGTGGCTCAAGCT
Organism: Mycobacterium sp. E1214; assembly: GCF_001666755.1. GTDB lineage: Bacteria > Actinomycetota > Actinomycetes > Mycobacteriales > Mycobacteriaceae > Mycobacterium. The sequence continues at coordinate 51,102 of NZ_LZJC01000039.1, forward strand.
GCCGACGTTCGACTGGCCCACCCGCCCGGCGTGGCTGTACCGCCTGACCCAGGGCGTGCACGTCGGCCTCGGCCTGATCCTGATCCCGGTGGTGCTGGCCAAGCTGTGGTCGGTGCTGCCCAAGCTCTTCGTCTGGCCACCGGTGCGGTCCATCGCCCAACTGCTGGAGCGGCTTTCGCTGCTGACGCTGGTGGGCGGCATCTTGTTCGAGATCGTCACCGGGGTGCTCAACATCCAGTACGACTACATCTTCGGGTTCAGCTTCTACACGGCCCACTACTTCGGTGCCTGGGTGTTCATCGCCGGGTTCCTCGTGCACATCGCGCTCAAGATCCCCCGCATGTGGGACGGGCTGCGGTCGCTGGCGCTGCGCGACGTGCTCCGCGCCGGGCCGGGCGACACCCGACCGCAGCCCTGGGAGCCCGACGGCCTGGTGGCGCAGCACCCCGGACCCGCAACGATCAGCCGCCGCGGCGCGCTCGCGCTGGTGGGCGGGGGTGCGGTCTTCGTCGCGGTCATCACCGCGGGCCAAACCCTCGGCGGTTACGCCCGCGAGGCCGCGTTGTTGTTGCCGCGCGGGCGCGGCCGGGGGGACGCGACCGATGATTTCCCGGTCAACCGGACCGCGGCGGCGGCCGGCATCAACCCCGCGTGGACCGGCGATCGTTGGCGCCTCGCCCTCAGCGGGGGCCGCCGCGGGGTGGTCCTGGACCGTGCCGCGCTGCTCGCGATGCCCCAGCACACGGCGGTCCTGCCGATCGCCTGCGTCGAGGGCTGGTCGACCACCCAAACGTGGAGCGGCGTCCGACTCGCCGACCTGGCCCGCCTGGCGGGCGTCCCCGCGCCGCGGTCCGCGCGCGTGTCGTCGCTGGAGCGCGGCGGCGCGTTCGCGAGCGCGGCCCTGCAGGGCAACCAGGTGCTGCACCCGGACGCGTTGTTGGCGTTGCGGGTCAACGGCGCCGACCTGTCAGCTGATCACGGCTTCCCCGCCCGCATCATCGTGCCGGCGCTGCCGGGGGTGCACAACACCAAATGGGTGGCGGCGATCGACTTCCGGGCCGGCGGCGATGCCTAGCCCGCTGACCCGCTTCGCCCGGCTCTACGGGGCGCACCCGCTGCACCTGCTGACCGCGCTCAGCGGGTTGGCGTTGCTCGGCTACGTCGTGGTTACCGTCCAGCCGGCGACGCTGTGGAACCCGCACGTGTGGTGGCAGTCGATCGTGGTGTGGTTCGCCGCGGCCGTGGTCGCCCACGATCTGGTGTTGTTCCCTGCCTATGCGCTCGCCGACCGGCTGCTGCCGCGTCCGCGTGCCGCGCCGGCGGGCGGCCCTGCGCCCCGTGTGCCGGTGCTGAACCACCTGCGGGTACCCGCGCTGGGCGCGGGGCTGACGCTCCTGGTGTTCCTGCCCGGCATCATCGGCCAGGGAGCCGGCACGTATCGGGCCGCGACCGGGCACACCCAGGACCCGTTCCTGGGTCGCTGGTTGTTGCTGACCGCGGCGATGTTCGGGCTCAGCGCCGCGATGTACGCAATCCGCGTGGCGGTCGCGGCCTTCGCCGCCCGCCGCACCGGGCTTTGACGGCTGTGTTAAATGTGCGCCGATTCACCGCAGGGTTGCGGCCACGCTGCTGAGCAGTCCCTACCATGGAGTTCATGACTAGCCGGACAACCCGAAAGGCGGCCGCGGTGGCCGCATCCGTGGCGGCGCTGGTCCTGGCGGGGGGATGGTCACTCGACGAGGCCGTGGCGGCTCGACCGCTCGTCGCCGCTTCGGCGGGAGCGACGCCCGCGCCGCCGGCGCCCCCGAGCCCGGGCGGCGCGCTGCCCGTGCGGCCCGCTGGCGGCGGCGGCTGCATCATCGGCTTGAACTGCGGATGCACGCGCAACTGCCACCAGCCGCGTCCGCACCCGCCGAACGACGCCGGCCAGCCGCCGCGCAGCGCGCCCGCCCCCGATCCGCAGAACCCCTAGCCGGGCCGGGCCCAACCTCCCGCGCCTTTTCCGGGCGGGCGTGCGAGTACGCCGATTTCGCCCGCCCGGCGTCCTATCATGTGGGCATGAGCGCCGGTGGGCTGACCGCGGGCTCGCCGGCCTTCTCCGACGAGGACGTCGCCCGCTTCCGCGCCGCGGGGTGGTGGAGTGACGCGACGCTCTCCGATGCGGTGCACCGCAACGCCGAAGTGTCTCCGCAGCGCCCCGCGTACGTCGACCATCCCGCCCACTCGCTGACCTGGCTCGAATTTGACCGCGCCGCAACGTCGTTGGCGGAGCAATTGGCGGGGCTCGGTGTCCGCCGCGGTGACCGGGTGGCGGTATGGCACGGCGACGCAGCGGCCATTCATGCGCTGTTCGTCGCCGTCGAGCGGTGCGGTGCGGTGGTCGTCGGCGTCGGCGCGCGGGCCGGCACCCGCGAAGTGGGCGCCATCCTGCGGGGATCGCGGCCCGCGCTGCTGATCAGCGATCCCGCGCGCCGCGACGCGGCCGCGGCCGCGGCCGGCGACGACGGGCCGCGGCCGCTGGTGCTGCACCGCGACGGCGCGGGGTTGCGGCTGAGCGTCGAGGCGCGGCCCGCGGCAGTGCGCGGCGCGGCGCGGTTGGGGCCCGACGACGTCTTCCTCATCAATTCCACCTCCGGCACCACCGGGTTGCCGAAATGCGTCGTACACACCCAGAACCGTTGGTATTACTTCCACCAAAAGGCCGTCGCCAACGGCGAGTTGACGTCCGACGACGTGTTCCTGCCCGTCATCCCCACGCCCTTCGGCTTCGGCATCTGGACCAGCCACACCACCCCGATCCACCTCGGTGCCACCGCCGTGCTGTTGGAGCGGTTCGGCACGCGCGCCGCGTGCGAGGCCATCGCCGAACACAAGGTGAGCGTGTTGTGTTGTGTGAGCACCCAATTGACGATGTTGATGGCCGATCCCGCCACGCGGGACTTCGACCTCAGCTCGCTGCGGGTGGTGTTCACCGGCGGCGAGGCCCTGCCGTACCGGCCGGCCGCCGAGTTCGAAGAGCTTACCGGTTCGACCATCTTGCAGTTCTACGGTTCCAACGAGACCGGGATGCTCAGCGCGACCACCGTGACCGATCCGCGCGATCGCCGGTTGCGCACCGGCGGGCGGATCGTCCCCGAGATGGCGGTGCGGCTCTTCGAGGGGGAGCGCGACGTCACGGACACGGGCCGGGGGCAGCCGGCGTGCCGCGGTCCGGCGACCAGCCTCGGGTATCTCGGCGGCGCCGACCACGACAAGTTGTTCACCCGGGATGGGTGGATGCGCATGGGCGATCTGTGCGAGATCGACGCCGAGGGCTACCTGCGCGTCACCGGGCGCACCTCGGACTTCATCGTGCGGGGCGGCAAGAACATCAGCGCGTCCGAGGTGGAAGACGCCGTCATGACGCATCCCGACGTCGCACTCGCGGCGGCGGTCGCGATGCCCGACCCGGTCTTCGGCGAAAGGGTGTGTCTGTACGCCGAACTCGTGGACGGCCGCCGGCTCGAGCTGCCCGGTCTCGTGAAACACCTGTTGGCTCTGGGTGTTTCGAAGGAACTGCTGCCGGAACGGCTGGTGGTGCTTGACGAACTGCCCCGGTCATCCGGTGGCAAGATCGCCAAAGGTGTTCTGCGGGAAGATGTTCGGTCCAGGGCGGAGGGTAGTGATGAGCGCTCGTGAGGTGCGACGGGGCGGCCTGCAGGTGTGGGCGCCGTCGGTGGTGCCCCCCATCGGGGTCGAGCTGTCCAGCGAGCAGGCGCTTGCAGTGGCCTTCCGGCACCTGGCCGCCATCGGGTTCGCCGAGAACATGGCCGGGCACATCACCTGGCAGCGCGACGGCCAGTCGCACCTGTTGGTCAATCCGTGGGGCCTGTGGTGGCAGGAACTCACCGCCTCCGACATCTGCGAGGTGGACAGCGAAGCCCGGGTGGTGCGCGGGCGGTGGGACGTCACCCCGGCCATCCACATCCACACCGAGTTGCACCGCGTCCGCGACGACGCCCGGGTCGTCATCCACAACCATCCGTACTACGTCTGTGTGCTCGCCGCCCTGGGCAGGCTGCCCGAACTGGTGCACCAGACCGGTGCCCTGTTCCTCGACGACCTGTGCCTGGTCGACAGCTACGACGGTGAGATCGACAGCCCCGCCCGCGCCGCCGAGCTCGCGGCCCGCATCGGCGGCGCGAACCTGACGATCCTGGCCAACCACGGCGTCATCGCCACGGGCCGCAGCCTGCCCGAGGCCGTGTACCGCGCGGCATCGATCGAACGGGTCTGCAAGCTGGCCTACGACGTGCTGTTGACCGGCCGGGAGCCGGTGCCGATGAACTGGGCGGACCTGGTCGGTGTGCAGCGGTCCCTGATCGAACGCGCCGCCGACGTGTACTGGGCGGGTGCGGCCAGAATGACCATCAAGGGCGACCCCGAGGTGCTGACGTGAGCGCTGGGTCCCGCGCCGCGTGGGCTCGGCCACCGGGCCTGCCGGGCTCGGCCACCGGGCCGGGACCATTTGGCTTTTCGCCCGCCTCACAGCGACAACGTCGCCGCTCCGCGCGACCCGGCCCCGGTTGTCGCTGTGAGGCGGGCACTTTGCGTCGTGCCCCCGGAGAGGGCCGATGGTTGCGCAAGCAGGCGTTGGCCGAGGCAAGGCCGATCGGACCGGGCGGGGTCGACCGGCCAGCCACGGCCGGACCGGCCACGCAAGGCCGGACCGGCGCGGGGGAATCTGCACCGGCCAGGCCGCCCGAGGCCGGACCGGCGCTCCGCGCCACCCGGGCGGTTGTCGCTGTGAGGCGGGCACTTCGCGTGGTGCCCCGGGACAGGGCCGAGGCAGTGGCGCCGCCCGGCGAGGAAAGTGACGTATGAAATCCATCGACGACCTGGCCGCGAATCTCAACTTCACCACCGCCAAGACCGGTGCGGTCCGCTCGGTCAGCTTCCTGCCCGACCCACCCCGGGCGCAGCGCCGCTACACGGTGATCTCGGTGGACGACCACATCGTCGAACCCCCGGACACCTTTGCCGGGCGCCTGCCGCGGCGCTTCGCCGACCGGGCCCCGCGCGTCGTCGACACCGAGTCCGGCGGCCAGACCTGGGTGTACGACGGCCATGAACTGCCCAACGTGGGCTTCAATGCGGTGGTCGGACGGCCGGTCGCGGAGTACGGCTTCGAACCGGTCCGGTTCGACGAGATGCGCAGGGGCGCCTGGGATATTCACGAACGCGTCAAGGACATGGACCTCAACGGGGTCTACGCCTCGCTCAACTTCCCGTCCTTCCTGCCTGGATTCGCGGGCCAGCGCCTACAGCAGGTCACCCACGACCGCGACCTGGCGTTGGCCTGTGTCCGCGCGTGGAACGACTGGCACCTCGAGGCGTGGGCCGGCCCCTATCCCGAGCGCATCATTCCGTGCCAGCTGCCGTGGCTGCTCGATCCCGAGATCGGCGCGCGGCACATCTACGAGAACGCCGAACGCGGTTTTCGCGCCGTCTCGTTCAGCGAAAACCCCGCGATGCTCGGTCTGCCGAGCATCCACACCGGTCACTGGGATCCGATGATGGCGGCGTGCGCCGAGACCGGCACGGTGGTGAATCTGCACATCGGGTCGTCCGGCTCGTCCCCGGCCACGACCGAAGACGCACCGCCCGACGTCCAAGGCGTCCTGTTCTTCGCCTACGCGATCTCCGCGGCGGTCGACTGGCTGTACTCCGGGCTGCCCAGCCGATTCCCGGACCTCAGGATCTGCCTGTCAGAGGGCGGAATCGGTTGGGTGGCAGGACTTCTCGATCGCCTCGACCACATGCTCAGCTACCACGCCATGTACGGCACCTGGCAACGCCTCGGCGAATCCCTCTCGCCCGCCGAGGTGTTGACGCGCAACTTCTGGTTCTGCGCGGTCGAGGACAAGTCGTCGTTCGTGCAGCGCGACCGCATCGGCGTGGACAACATCATGCTCGAGTCGGACTACCCGCACTGCGATTCCACCTGGCCGCATACCCAAGAGTCACTGCATGAACAGATCGGTGACCTGCCGGCCGACGTGATCCGGAAGCTTGCGTGGGAGAACGCCTCTCGGCTCTACCAACACCCCGTGCCGGTCGCCGTGCAGCGCGATCCCGACGCCTTCTGATGGGCACCGTCGACTTCAGCTCCGTTGCGTGGGGTTCGGTGGAGTGGACCAACCTGGTGACGCTGTACCTGCGGGCATACGAAAGTCGTTCGAGGAAGCCCATTTTAGGGGATACGGCGGCCGCCGCGGCCGTGGATCGGATCGACTACGACTTCGCGCGGATCCGGCGCACCACCTTGCCGGTGTCGAATCAGTATCTGGTCGCCCTGCGGGCCAGACAACTCGACGACTGGTCGGCCGCCTTCCTCGGTCGTCATCACGACGCGGTGGTCTTGCACCTGGGCTGTGGACTCGACAGCCGCGCCTTCCGGCTCGACGTGCCGGCCTCGGTCCTGTGGTTCGACGTCGACCAGCCGGACGTCGTCGCGCTGCGCCGCCGGCTCTACGACGACACGGACAGCTACCGGATGATCGGCTCCTCGGTGACCGACAGGGCCTGGCTGGACGCGGTGCCGACCGGACGGCCCACCCTCGTGGTCGCCGAGGGCCTGTTGATGTACCTCGGCGAGGATCAGGTGCGCCGGCTGCTGTGTCGCCTGGCCGATCGGTTCGGGGGCGGGGAAATGCTGTTCGACACCCTCTCGCCGTGGGCCCCGCGACTGTCGAGGCTCTTCACCCGGGGCATCGTCAAATGGGGCCTCGCCGACGCGCGGGCGATCGAGGCGTGGGACCCGCGGCTACGCCTGGTGCAGCGGTCGCCGGCGCTGGCCGGCTGGCAACGCATCCCGTCAGCGCCCGTGCGATTGATCTACCGTTCGATGTGGGCGACGGCCCGCCACTACGACGTGCTCAACCGTTTTCGCTTCTAGAGCCGTCAGAGTGCGGACGCCAACCTACGCAAAATGTCGGCGGCCGGTTCTGCGGTGGCGTGCCGGTACGCGGTGCCCGCCCACAGGTGCACCAGGTCGGGCTGCCCCGCGGCGGCCGCGGCCTTGCGCAGCGGGCTGGTCAGGTGATGCAGCGCGGGGTACCCGAACGGGGCCTGCGCCTCGTGGGCATCAATGAACGCGTTGCGCAGCCCGCGGGCGGGACGGCCGGTGAACGCCCGCGTCAGCACCGTTTCGGTGCGGGCCGGGTCGGTGAGCGCCGCCTGGTGCGTTGCGGAGGCGCCGCTCTCGTCGGCGCGCAGCAGCACCGTGCCGACGACGGCGGCGCTGGCGCCGGCGTCGATCACCTCGGCCACCGCCTGCGGCGTCGCCAGGCCGCCCGCGGCCTGGACGGGCAACGGCACGGCCGCGGTCACGCGCCGTACGAGCTCGGCGATCGGCACCGGCGTGAGCGGTGTCCGCGGCGACAGCGTCCCCGAGTGCCCGCCCGCGGTCGCGGCCTGCACGACGAGCATGTCGGCGCCGGCTTCGTGCGCCAGCGCAGCCTCCTCGGCCGTGGTGACGGTTTGGGCCACCACGCTGCCGGCCCGGCGCAGCGAGGCGATCACCGTGCCCGGCGGAATGCCGAAGGTGAACGACACCAGCGGCACCGGGTCGTCGAGCAACAGCGCGATCTTCTCGTCGAAGAAGTCGTTGTCCTCGACCGGGTCGGCGGGCAGCGTCAAGCCGAACTGCTCGGCCTCGCGTTGAATGATCGCGGCGTAGTCCCGGTACGCACCAGGGTCGATCGGCAGCGGGTTCGGCGCGAACACGTTGATTCCGTACGGGATGCCCTCGGCGCGAACGGCTTTGAGTTCCGTCTCGACCGCCTCCACGGTCTTGTACCCGGCGGCGAGCAGGCCCAGGCCGCCCGCGCGATGGGCGGCGGACACCATCGCGGGCGTGGTTGGGCCGCCCGACATCGGGGCGGCGATCAGCGGCATGGACATCCCGAACTGTGCCAACATCTGGTCGTCCTCTCGACGCTGGAGGCGGCGCGGGCGGCGCCGCCTTGACCATAACGGCGCGCCGCCGCGCCAGCATTCCACCCGGCACCCGGACCTGGCAGGATGCTTGACCGTGAAACGACCCAACTTCCTCGTGATCGTCGCCGATGACCTCGGGTATTCCGACCTGGGCGCGTTCGGCGCCGAGATCCAGACGCCCAATCTGGACCGGCTGGCCTACGCGGGGGTGCGGTTCACCGACTTCCATTCCGCACCGGCTTGCTCGCCCACCCGGGCCATGCTATTGACGGGGACCGACCACCACATCGCCGGCATCGGCACGATGCTCGAGGTCGCCGGGCCGGCGTTCCGCGGCGCGCCGGGCTACGAGGGTTATCTCAACGACCGAGTCGTCGCGTTGCCGGAACTGTTGCGCGACGCCGGCTACCTGACGCTGATGTCGGGCAAATGGCATCTGGGCCACACCCTCGAAACCTCGCCGTGGGCAAGGGGTTTCGAGCGTTCGTTCGCGTTGCTGCCCGCCGGCGCCAGTCACTACGGCGGCTCGGCGGCGCGGGGCTTCTCGCCGGTGCCGACTCTGTACACCGAGGACGATCACTTCGTCACCGTCGGTGACGACTTCTACTCGTCGGACTCCTACGCCGACACCCTGTTGCGGTATTTCGACGAGCGGTCCCCCGACGACGACCGCCCCTTCTTCGCCTACCTGCCCTTCCAGGCGCCGCACTGGCCACTGCAGGCGCCGGAGGAGTCGATCGCGAAATACCGGGGCCGCTACGACGAGGGCCCGGACGCGCTGCGCGACGAACGGTTGGCCGCGCTCAAGCGACTGGGCCTGTGCCCGCCCGACGTCGAGCCGCATCCGGTGGTCGCGGACGGCGCCCCGGAATGGGCCGACATGACCGACGAGCAGCGCGCGGTGTCGGCCCGCAGCATGGAGGTCTACGCCGGCATGGTCGACCGGATGGACTACAACGTCGGCCGCGTCGTCGACTACCTGGAACGGACCGGCGAGCTCGACAACACCGTGGTCATCTTCCTGTCGGACAACGGTGCCGAAGGCGCTATCGTCGAGGCGATGCCACTGCGCGGGGCGCAGATCGCCGCTCAGATCGAAAAGCATTGCGACAACAGCCTCGACAACCTCGGCAAGCCCTCCTCGTTCATCTGGTACGGGCCGCGGTGGGCCCAAGCCGCCACGGCGCCGTCGCGGTTGCACAAGGCCTTCACCACCGAAGGCGGAATCCGGGTGACCGGCTTCGTCACCTGGCCGGGTTTCGCCCGGCAGCAAGAGATCGGCACCGCGTTCAGCACCGTCATGGACATCGCCCCGACGATCCTGCAACTGGCCGGCGCCGCGCACCCCGGCACGTCCTACCGGGGGCGCGAGGTGGCGCCGATGCGCGGTCGATCGCTGGTGGACTATCTGTCGGGGAGCGTCGACACGGTGCACGACGCCGACACCGGCACCGGCTGGGAGTTGTTCGGGCGCCGCGCCATTCGACAGGGTGACTGGAAGGCGCTGTACCTGCCCGTGCCGCACGGGACCGGCGCGTGGCAGCTCTACGACCTGTCGGCCGACCGTGGCGAGGTGCACGACCTGGCCGAGGCTCGGCCCGACAAGCTGGCCGAGCTGTTGGAGCTGTGGGACCGGTACGTCGAAGACACCGGCGTGCTGCTGGAGCCGGTGTCGGTGTTCGAGGCCGAACGTTAACGGCCGGTCCACCGCTTAAGCTGGGAGCCTGATGAGCGAGACAACCACCTGCGCGGTCGTCGGCGGCGGCCCGGCCGGAATGGTCCTCGGGTTGCTGCTGGCCCGGGCGGGCGTCGCTGTCACCCTGCTGGAAAAGCACGGCGACTTCCTGCGGGACTTCCGCGGTGACACCGTGCATCCGACGACGCTGCGGCTCCTCGACGAACTGGGCCTGGGGGAGCGGTTCGCCGCACTGCCCTACAGCCCGTTGCGTAGGGGCACCTTCGAATCGGGTGGGCGTTCGGTGACCTATCTGGACTTCGAGCGTCTCCACCTACCGCACCGGTACATCGCGATGGTGCCCCAATGGGATCTACTCAATCTGCTCGCCGAAACCGCCCGAGCTGAGCCGTCTTTCAGCTTACGGATGCGGACCGAGGTGACCGGCCTGCTGCGCGAAGGCGACCGGGTGACCGGCGTGCGTTATGTGGGCGACGACGGACCCGGCGAGTTGCGGGCCGACCTGACGGTGGGGTGCGACGGCCGGTGGTCGGTCGTGCGCCGCGAGGCCTGCCTGCGCGCCCGCGAGTACCCGGTCGGGTTCGACGTCTGGTGGTTCAAGCTACCGAGGGAGGGCACCACCGAGCACTCCTTTCTGCCGCGCCTCGGCCCGGGCAAGGCGTTGGGAGTGATACCCCGCGAGGACTACAACCAGGTCGCCTACATCGGGCCGAAGGGCACCGATGCGGAGCTGCGCGCGCGGGGCCTCGAGGCGTTCCGCCGGGACCTCGCCGCGTTGCTGCCCGACATGCCGGCCTCGGTGGCCGCGCTGCAGTCCATGGACGACGTCAAACACCTCGACGTCCGCGTGAATCGGTTGCGCCGCTGGCACACCGACGGCCTGCTGTGCATCGGCGACGCCGCCCACGCCATGTCACCGCTGGGCGGTGTCGGCATCAACCTGGCCATCCAGGACGCCGTCGCCGCGGCCACGATCCTCGCCGAGCCGCTGCTGCGCGGGCGGGTCACCAACCGCGATCTGGCGGCCGTCCGCCGCCGCCGGGCCTTCCCGGCCGCGGTGACGCAGGCGGTGCAGCGGGTGCTGCAGGCCGCCCTGCTCAGGCGGTTGTTCCGCGGATCCGCCCCGGTGCCCCCGGCCGTCCTGTTCACCGCGCTGCGACGGCTGCCGTGGCTGTCCGCGGTCCCCGCGTACTTCGTCGGGGTCGGCGTCCGCCCCGAGCATGCGCCGGCCTTCGCCCGCCGGCCGCCCCGCTGACCGGTTGCGGCCCAGGGAATCTCATGCGGTGCGGCCGGCAAGCTGCGCCAGCCGGTCCGCGTCCCGCGCCGTCTGGGTGGTCAGCGCTATCCGCCCCGAGGAGACCGGCTCCTCGATGATCGGAGCCTCCACCACGAGGTTGTCGCGGATGAAGGCGACGTGGTCCTTCAGGTGCTCCGCGGTGAAGGCGGCCCACGCGGTGGCCGACGGCGCGTCCAGGATCAGCGTGACCTCATAGAAGTCGGAGGTCAGCGACTTCGGCGGGTCGACGTGGATCAGCCCGAGCTGCAAGGTTTCGGGGCCGAGCGTGTAGACGGTGGTCTTGTCGAGATCGCAGGTGGTCAGGGCGGCCGTGGGCCCCACCGGGGCGGCCGGGTTCGTCGCGGGGCATTTGCCGCCGATCGTCGGCTGCGACTTGATGACGGGTCGGACCGGCAGCGGCGCGATGTGCGCCGGCGGCGGTGCGGGGGCGGTCGCGGCCGTCGTGGCGTGGGTCGTCGTCGGCGGGCTGGGCGACGTGGACGTGGACGGGTGCGGGGGCTGATGCGCGGGCGCGCAACCGCAGACCGCCGCGACGACCAGGCCGGCGCAGGCAAATCCCCGGCGTGGGGCCCGCGCGCCGTGAACTTCCGTCGCGGGTCGCCGGTACCTGGAGTCGGTATTCACGCGAAAAAGCTTTCGCCGCGCCGCTGCCGGCATTTCCGAGGAAGTCATCTGTTCTGTTCGGCGTGCGGATTCATCGAGCGGCAGCCCTTTGCCGACACTACGAATATAGAGTAGTGTCTCGGTCTGAGATTCAACGTGGACAAGCGACGAAAGCCTAACCCCGCGGAGCGCCGACGCGACCTATGCGATGCGGCGATTCAGTTATTGGCCGACGACGGGGCCAAAGGGCTGAGCCATCTGAAGGTCGACCGCAGCGCCGGCGTGCCCGACGGGACGACGTCTTTCTACTTCCGTACCCGATCGGCGTTGCTGCGGGCGGTCGCCGAACGGCTCGCCGAACTCGACCTTGCGGAGCTGCAGGCGGTGGCCGACAGTCCCGATCCGGCCGCCGGCGATCCCGCGCCCTCGCGGCTGTCTCAGGTGGTGATCCAGGCCGGCAACGGCCCGCAACTGCTGCGGACCCGGGCGCGCTACGAGCTGACCATGCAGGCCACCCGCGACCCGGCGCTGGCCGCGATCCTGCAGCAAGCCACGGATGCCTTTACCAAACTGCACCAGGAAATCCTGGTGCACCTGATGCCGCACGGCGCGCAGCTGGACCCGGCGGTGGTCGAAGACCTCAGCAACGTCACGCTGACCTTCATCAACGGGCTGCTGCAACGCTTCGCGCACGGCGACCGCGTCATCGACAGCCCCGAACAACTCGACGCAACCCTGGCGGCCATCGCGACCGGGGTTCTCAAGAGCCGTGACAAGGGGCGGCTGACCCGGGCCGCCGGCCCCACGACGGGGCCCGGCCCGCGGGCGGCGCGTCGCGGCTGACCGTGGTTCCGACACGCGGTGCTTCGGGTCTTGCCATGGCAGTCCGCTGTATGGTTCTCTACGAGAATAGAGTTACTCCATGTTCTCGACCGCTTTTCTGCGAAGCCGGTGCGCATTGGCGGGGCGCCGCAATTAAGCGGAGTGTACAAATTGCCCGAACCGAATCCAGCGCTGCAACACTGGCAGCGTCAGCCCTGGTGTAGGTAGCGCGGGCGCCCGGAAACGGCAGCGCGAGGAGATATTTCGTGACAACGAGCACCGACAGCCACGTCCGGTTCGATCCCTACGACGTCGAACTCATTGCGGACCCGTATCCGATGTTCAAGCGCCTTCGCGACGAGGCGCCGCTGTACTACAACGACGAATACGACTTCTATGCGCTGAGCCGTTATGCCGACGTCAACAAGGGGATCATCGACCACCAGACCTACAGCTCCGCCCGGGGCGTGATCATGGAACTGATCAAGGCCAACCTCGAGATCCCGTCGGGCATGCTGATCTTCGAAGACCCGCCGATCCACGACGTGCACCGCAAACTGTTGTCGCGGATGTTCACCCCCCGCAAGATCGCCGCGCTGGAACCGATGATCCGCGACTTCTGCGCGCAATCGCTGGATCCGCTGGTGGGTTCGGGGCGGTTCGACTTCGTCACCGATCTCGGGGCCATCATGCCGATGAAGGTCATCAGCGCGCTGCTGGGGATACCCGAAGCCGACCAGGAGTACATCCGGGATCGCGGCAACGCTCAACTGCGAACCGAGCCGGGTCGGCCGATGAGCGCCGCCGAGCACGGCCTGTCGGTGGGTGAACAGTTCGAGGCCTACATCGACTGGCGCGCCGACAACCCGTCCGATGACATCATGACCGAGCTGCTCAACGTCGAATTCGTCGACGAGACGAGCACCACCCGGCGGTTGCGGCGCGAAGAGATTCTCGTCTACCTCAACGTGGTGGCCGGGGCGGGCAACGAAACCACGACCCGCTTGATCGGCTGGGCCGGAAAGGTTCTCGCCGAGCACCCAGACCAGCGCCGCGACCTCGTGGCGAACCCCGCGCTGATCCCCCAGGCGATCGAGGAGCTGCTCCGTTTCGAACCGCCGGCGCCGCACATGGCCCGTTACGTCACCCGCGACGTCACCATCTACGACCAAACGGTGCCACAAGGCAGCGTGATGCTGATGCTGCTCGGGGCGGCATGCCGCGACGAGCGCCAATTCGGTCCCGATGCAGGCGATTTCAACATCCATCGTGCCGCCCGGCCACACTTGACCTTCAGCGTCGGCGCCCACTTCTGTCTCGGTTCGGCGCTGGCGCGGTTGGAAGGCCGCGTCGCGCTGGAGGAAATACTCAAACGCTTCCCGGAGTGGGAACTCGACCTGGCCAACGCCACCCTGAGCCCGACCTCGTCGGTGCGGGGCTGGGAGACCCTGCCCACGTTGGTGCCCTGATGACCGGTGGGGTCGACGGCCGCGTCGCCGGCAAGGTCGCCTTCATCACCGGCGCCGCCCGGGGCCAGGGCCGCAGCCACGCGGTGCGCTTGGCCCAAGAAGGCGCCGACATCATCGCGATCGACGTGTGCGGACCCATCGAGAACCTGGCCTACCCGCATTCGACACCGGAGGACCTCGCCGAAACCGCCGACCTCGTCAAGGGATTGGACCGGCGCATCGTCACCGCGCAGGTCGACGTGCGCGATTACGACGCGTTGCAGGCCGCGGTGGAGGACGGGGTCGAACAGCTCGGCCGGCTCGACATCATCGTCGCCAATGCGGGCGTGGGCACCGACGGCCGCAGGTTGCACAAGATTCGCGAGAACGTCTGGCAGGACATGATCGACATCAACCTGACCGGTGTGTGGCACACCGTGAAGGCCGGCGTTCCGCACATCCTGTCGGGCGGACGCGGTGGTTCGATCGTGCTCACCAGCTCGGTCGGCGGCCGCAAGGCCTACCAGAACACCGGCCACTACGTGGCCGCCAAGCACGGCGTCATCGGGCTCATGCGGGCCTTCGCCGTCGAGCTCGGTCAGCACATGATTCGGGTCAACTCCGTGCTGCCCACGCAGGTCAGCACCACGATGGTCATGAACGACAACACGTTTCGGCTGTTCCGCCCCGACCTTGCCAACCCCGGGCCCGACGACTTCGCGCCCTTCTCCCAGATGATGCACACGCTGCCGGTGCCGTGGGTCGAACCCATCGACATCAGCAATGCCGTACTGTTTCTCGCCTCCGACGAATCACGCTATGTCACAGGCGTTTCGCTTCCCGTCGACGCGGGCAGCTTGCTCAAATAACTCAACTCATCACAACGAAGTGGAGAAAGCTCATGCCTGAATTCGACTACGAGAAGTTGAAGAAGGAAGCCGAGCAATACATCAGGTTCGAGAAGGACAAGAAGAACCGGATCGCCTACATCACGTTCGACCGTCCCGACGCCCAGAACGCCGCCAGCCTGGGCATGCGGCAGAACTACGCCGACCTGATCCACAAGTGCAACGTGGACGACGAAGTCAAGGTGGTCGTGATCCGCGGCGAGGGGCAGGATTTCGGCAGCGGGGGTGACCTGCCCGAGCAGCGGCCGATGCTGGAAAACCCCGGCCTGCCGCTGCACCACGAGCTCGCGATCAACGACGACGACGTCAAGTACCCGCCCGGCGGCTCCTACCGGTACCTGTCCACCGTCACCGACTTCTACGCCAAGGCGCGCGCCGGCAACCGCCCGCTGCAGGAGCTGCGCAAGATCAGCATCATCGAGGCCAAGGGTTACTGTTACGGGTGGCACTTCTATCAGGCCGGCGACGCCGACCTGGTGGTGGCGAGCGACGACGCGCTGTTCGGGCACCCGGCCTTCCGCTACGTGGGCTGGGGACCGCGGCTGTGGTGGTGGGCCGAGACGATGGGCCTGCGCAAGTTCTCCGAAATGCTGTTCACCGGACGACCGTTCAGCGCGAAGGAAATGTACGACTGCGGCTTCGTCAACAGCGTCGTGCCGCGCGACCAGCTGGAGGCCGAGACGCACAAGTACGCGCTGGCGTGCTCGAAGTCCCGCCCGACCGACACGGTCGCGGTGCAGAAGACCTTCCTGGAGCTCTATAAGCAGCACAAGGGCGAGTACTTCGGCAGCCTGCTGACCGGCATGGTCGAGGGCATGCTGCCGATGATTCAAAACGACGCCGAGGAGGTCGACCTCACCGGCGGCACCTTCGAAAAGGGCCTCAACAATGTGGTGAAGGACAACGACCTGAACTTCCCGCCGGAGTGGCGCCTGAGCCGCTCGGGGCGCGCGAAGCCCTGACCGCGTCAGGAGAGCGCGCATGTCGGCGCTGACGGGCTTCCGGGTCGTCGAGCTGGCGGGCTCGGTCGCGGGGGAGTACTGCGGAAAGCTGCTGGCCGACTTCGGCGCCGAGGTCATCAAAATCGAGGCGCCCGGGTGTGGCAGCCCCACCCGGGCGCTCGCTCCCATCGTCGGCGAGGGCCGCGGGCCCGACGCGAGCGTCGTGTTCGCCTACCTCAACACCAACAAGCAGTCCGTCGAATTCGATGCCGGCGACCCGCGCCGTCAACAGCTCATCGGGACGGCGGACGCGGTCATCGACGATCAAGCGTCGTCGCTGGCCGGCGCGCACCCGGACGTGGTCTTCTGCACGATCACCCCGTTCGGGGTCGACGCGCCCGAGGAGTACCGAAACGCACGCAGCATCAACGTCTTTCACGCCAGCGGCTGGGGCTATCACACGCCCAGCCACGCCGACCCGGAGCTACCGCCGCTACAGGGGCCGGGTCGCTTCCTTGCCGACTACGAGGGCGGCCTGGACGCCGCGCTGTGCATCACGGCGGCGTTGTTCGGACGCATGCACCGCGGTCACGGCGAGCAGATCGACGTCTCGCAGCAGGCCGTGCTGGCCTCGCGTGCGGACTGTATCCTGGGCCGGTTCGTCACGGGCGAGGTCCCGGCCGCGGGCACCCGCGACGACTACGACCAGGCGGGGCCCGCGTCCTTCTTCGCGTGTACCGACGGATTCGTCTACCTTTACATGACCAGCCGCGCGCACTGGCTCGGCGTCAAGGCGTTGCTGGACCACCCCGCGTGGTTGGACGAATTCGACGATGACTGGCTGGAATTCGCGGTCACGCCGCGCAAGGTCGCGGCCTTCCGGCGGGGGTTCGCGCGCTGGGTGGCCGTGCAGCGCAAAGACTCCGCCGCCGAACGGGCCCAGCGGCTGGGCGTGCCGCTGGTTGCCGTCAACGGCGCCGCCGACCTGCGCCGGTCTCCCCAGTACCGGCACCGGGGATTCTTCCGCGCCGTGTGCCACCCGGTGCTCGGCGAGGCGGCGTACCCCACCGTCCCGTACGCCCTCAGCGCCTCCCCGGCGCGCCTGCACTCGGCGGCGCCGACTCTCGGTCAGCACACCGCGACCGTGCTGCAGCGGCTGGCCGTGCCGCACGCGGCCCCCTCGGTGCACTCGCCGCAACTCAAGCCCGCGCTCGAGGCGCGTGGCGGCCCGCTGCAGGGCGTGCGGGTCGTCGAGCTCACCAAGGTGTGGGCGGGCCCCTACGCGGGCAAGCTGCTGGCGCTGCTGGGCGCCGAGGTGATCAAGGTCGAGACAGCGACCATGCCCGAGGAGATGCGCGCCTACGGCGGCACCGACGTCAACCACGCGCCGTTCTTCCTGAGCATCAACCCCGAGATACTCAGCGTCGACCTCGACATCAAATCCCCCGAGGGCATGGCGGCGTTGCACGGCCTGATCGCCCGCAGCGACATCGTGATCAACAATCTGCGGCCCGGCGCGATGGAGCGCCAGGGGCTCGGATACCGGGAGCTGGCCCGGCTCAAACCGGACATCATCTCGGTGTCGATCAAGATGTGGGGCAACGACGGGCCACTGGGCCACCAAACCGGTTACGCGCCCTGCTTTTCCGCCCTTTCGGGGTTGGCGTCGCTGGTCGGGTACCGCGGCGGCCCGCCGCTCGGCGCGAGCATGCGCTACGGGGACTCCACCGTGGGCGCCGCCGCCGCGTACGCCGCGCTGGTCGCGTTACTGCATCGGGAGCGCACGGGGGCGGGGCAACTCGTCGACGTCTCGGCCGTGGAGACCCTGTCCTCGATGATCGGCGACAGCCTGCTGGAACAGGATCTGACCGGCAACCGCATGGAGCCGGGCGGCAACAGCCACCCGGACATGGCCCCGCACGGCTGCTACCCCTGCACCGACGGTTGCTGGATCACCATCGCCGTGGCCGACGACGCCGAGTGGCGGCGGCTCTGCGCGGTACTTGGCGCCGCGGCGCTGGCCGGCGATCCGCGTTTTGCCACGAGGGCCGACCGGCGGCGCGCTGCCGACGCGCTCGACGCCGAACTGGCGCGACTGACCGCCGCCCAGGACGCCGACCGGCTCGCCGCACAACTGCGCGCGGTGGGCGTGCCGGCCGAAAAGAGTGCCACCGCGCTCGATGTCATTGCGGATCAACGGCTTTGGGACCGCGAACTGTATCGGTTCGTCAGCGACCACCGGGAGGGTCAGCGTCCGGTCCTGGGGCCGTCCTGGCGGATGACGCGCGACCCGGCGCGCATCTCGCGCGGCGCCCCCGACATCGGCGAGCACACGGACTACGTTCTACACGGGCTTCTACACGGCATAGTGGGTGAGTCGGCACCGCCCCGGGTGGCCGCAGGGGAGGGCAACACGTGAGGCAAACTCTGGCGAACACCGTGGCGCTGGTCACCGGCGCCAGCAGCGGCATCGGCGCGGCGACGGCGCGGGCGCTGGCCGAGCAGGGGGCTGCGGTCGCGCTGGTGGCACGACGGAGCGACCGGCTCTCTGAACTCCGTTCCGAGATCGAGTCTTCCGGCGGGACGGCGCTGGTATTACCGGCCGACGTTACCGACGCCGACCAGATGGCCGCCGCGGTGCAGCGCACCGTCGCCGAATGGGGCCGCCTGGACACGCTGGTCAACAACGCGGGCACCATGCGATCCGGCCCCGCGGCGGAGGCGCCGCTGCAGGACTGGGACACCATGATCGCGGTGAACGTGCAAGGTGTCCTTTACGCGACCCGAGCCGCGCTGCCCCACCTGATCGACGCCGCCGCGGACTCACCCCGCGGGGTCGCTGACGTGGTCACCATCAGTTCCACCGCCGGCTGGGCCGCCCGCCCGAACACGGCGGTCTATTCGCTCACCAAGTTCGGCGTCAACGCGTTCAGCGAGGGCCTCCGCCAGGAGGTGTTGGGCAAGCGGGTCCGCGTCGGCGTGGTGGGTCCCGGAACCGTCGACACCGAGATCTTCGATCATCTGGCGGAATCGTCGCGCGAGGCGATCGCCAAGCAGACCGCCGGGATGGTCAAGCTGCGTCCGGACGACATCGCGGACGCGGTGCTGTTCATGGTGACGCGCGACCGCCGGGTCGCGGTCAACCACATGCTCGTGCGGGCCGCCGAGCAGACCTGGTAATGCCGGATCACTGGGTGGTCGGCGACCAGTTCGGCCTGCCGATACCCGCCGATCCCGTGACGCTGCGCGACGGTGGCGCGGCGTTCCTCACCGACGCCTTCCGGGCCTTCGGGGTGCTCGGGGACGCCGACGCCGTCTCGCGCATCGTCGGGTTCGAGGAATTCCCCGGCGGCAGCACGGGCCGCAAGGTCGCGTTGGACGTCGAATATTGTGGCCACACAACATCATTGTCCACCGAGCTATTCGTCAAGTTCTCCCGCGACCTGGACAGCCCCCTGCGGGACGTGGGGAAATCCCAGATGCAACCGGAGGTCCGGTTCGCCGTGTTGACCCGCACGCCGGGATTTCCCATTGCGGTGCCCACCGCGCAATTCGCGGACTATCACCGCGGCACCGGCACCGGCATCCTCATCACCGAGCGAATCCCGTTCGGCACGAACGGTATCGAACGCCAGTATCACAAGTGCCTCGATTACGAGATGCCCGACGCCCTCGGGCACTACCGGGCGCTGCTGACGGCGCTGGCGAGGCTGGCCGGCGCGCATCGCGCCGGGGGCTTGCCCGCCGACCTGTTGGCGCACTTTCCCGTCGATGTGCGGGCGGCGACGGTGGGGCAGCGGGCACCGATGCCCGCGGACACGGTGCGGCGGCGGGTGGACCAGGTCGCCGAACTGGCCCAGGACCACCCCGGGCTGCTGCCGAGTGAGGTCGGCGCACCGAACTTCATCGCCAGGCTGCGCGAGGAGGTGCCGCGCGTCGTGCGCCACGCCGACGCGCTGCTGCACGGCCTCGCCGCCGACGACGACTACGTCGCGCTGTGCCATTGGAATGCCAACGTGGACAACGCCTGGTTCTGGCGCGACGCGGGCGGCCAGTTGCGCTGCGGGCTGTTGGACTGGGGCTGCGTCGGCCAGATGAACATGGGCATGGCGATATGGGGGGCCATGTCCGCTGCGGAAACCGATTTGTGGACAACGCATCTCGACGACCTGCTGGGCCTGTTCGTCGCGGAGGTTCACCGATGCGGCGGACCCGGCCTCGACCCGGGCCGCCTGCGCCGTCACACGCTGCTCTACGCAGCCGCGATGGGCACCGCCTGGTTGCTGGACGTGCCCGCACTGCTGCGCAACCGCTTCGACCCGATGCCGCGCTCGCGCACCGATCCTCGGATCAGGGCGCACGAGGGCGTGCGCGCGCCGCTGCAGATGCTGTCAAACCTGTTGTGTGCGTGGGAGCGCTACGACGTGGGCGATCTGCTCGACGCCGCTCTGGCAGAACGCGCCTGGCGTTAGGGCTCGTCGGCTAAGGCTCGTCTTCGTCCCTGCCCGCATCTTGGAGCAACCTCTCCGGGTGATGGAACGTGTTGATACGCCGCTGCCCATAGTCCAAGTGCGGCGGCGGAATCCATTCGGTGTCGCCGTTGGCGTTCTTGCGGGTGGTCCAACCACCCGGGCGCAACAGGCGGTGCTGGGGTCCGCAGGCGAAGGTCGGGTCGTCGACGTCGGTGGTGTGACATGTGGCCCAGTCGGTGACGTGGTGGACCTCGCAGTAGTAACCGGGCGCGGTGCAGCCCGGAGCCGAGCAGCCGCGATCCTTCGCGTACAGCACGATTCGCTGCGCAGGGGAGGCGAGTCGCTTGGTGTGATACAGCGCCAGGGCCTTGCCCTTGTCGAAGATCGCCAAGTAGTGCCGCGCGTGCCGCGCCAACCGGATCACGTCGCTCATCGGAAGGATGGTCCCGCCGCCGGTGAGGCCGCGGCCGGCCGCCGCCTCCAATTCGCTCAGCGTCGTGCTGACCACGATCGATGTCGGCAGCCCATTGTGGCGGCCGAGCTCACCGGACGCGAGCAGCGCTCGCAGCGCCGCGTTTACGGCGTCGTGCTGACGCTGGCCGACGTTGCGGGCATCCCGCTCGACTGCCTGTTCGCTGGGAGAGCCACTGACGCACGGCGCCTCGTCGTCCGGATTGCACATTCCGGGGGTCGCCAGCTTCGCCAGCACGGCCTCGAGCGTGGCGCGCGCCTCCGGGGTCAGCCAGCCGCGCAACTCCGACATGCCATCGCGCCCCTGCTTGCCCAGGTTCACACCGCGGCGGCGTGCCCGGTCCTCATCGGTGAAGCTGCCGTCGGGGTTGAGGCAATCGGTCAGGACGGTAGCCAATTCGGCCAACTGCTCGGGCCGAAATCGGGTGCCCTCGGTGGCGAGCTTGCGTTCGACCTCGTCACGCGTGGGCGCGTCGATCCAGCCGGGCAGCCGGTGACAGAAGTTGCGGATTACCGCCACCTGCGCGGGCCCGAGCGAGCCGTCGCGCTGCCGAGTGGCCGTCGCGGCCAACGCCGGCGGCAACGGTTCACCGGTCAGGCCGCGCCGCGGGCCCAGGTCGGCGGCCTCCCGAATGCGCCGCGAGGCTTCGGCGCGGCTGATCAACGCCGCCTCGGCGAGCGCGTACGACAGGGTGCCGCCGAGCTCCTCCGGCGTGCCTTGGCGGGCCAGGCTGTTGATCAGCGGGTGTTCGATGGCCGGCAGCCGGCGGCGGATTTTCTCGCAGCGCCGCAACAACGCCAGGTATTCGCGGGTGGCCAAGGCGTCCGAGTCGTGGTCGACCAACTGCACCATCGCGGCGTCGATGGTGTCGAGCGCCGCCGATAAGGCTTCACGGTCTAGACTCACACCTCGAAGCTAGCGGAGGCCACCGACAAGAAATGCCGCGCTGATGCCCCTGAAGCTGGTGTGGCGCAAGTGGTTTGGCTTTTGCCGAGTAAGCGACGGGCAGCCGTCGGCCCTCACCATGTCACGGGTAGCTCGTACAGGCCGTAGGCCAGCGCGTCGTGCTTGAACGGGAGGTCGACCAGCGGCACCGCCAGCCGCAGCGTCGGGACGCGGCGCAGCAGCGTGGGCAGCACGATCTGCAACTCCATGCGCGCCAATTGCTGGCCCACGCACTGGTGGCGGCCGTAGCCGAAGCCGACGTGCGGTCCCTGTTCGCGGGTCAGGTCCAGCCGGTCCGGGTCGGTGAACTGCCGGACGTCCCAGTTGGCCGGGGCAACGTCGAGGATGATGCCCTCGCCGGCGCGGATCGTCTCACCCCCCACCTCGATGTCCTCGACGGCGATGCGCCGCTGCCCGGTCTGAATGATGCTCAGGTAGCGCATCAATTCCTCGACCGCGACGGCGATGGCCTTGGGATCATCGGTGTCGCGCAGCAGCGCCAGCTGATCCGGGTGCTCGAGCAGCGCGGCGATGCTGAGGCTGATCATGTTCGCGGTCGTCTCGTGGCCGGCGATGAGCACGCCGGTGGCCAGTTGGGCGGCCTCGCGCACGCTGATCTCCTCGGCGTTGACCCGCTCGGCGAGGTCGGACACCAAGTCCTCGGAGGGGTCGTCTCGCTTGGCCCGCACCAGGTTGGCGAGGTACTTGGCCAGCGAGGCGGCGCCCTGCGCGGTGTCCTCCGCGGTGGCGTAGCGGCCCATGCCGCGGTGGGCCTGAGCCTGGAAGAAGTCGGCATCCTCGTACGGCACGCCGAGCAACTGGCTGATTACCAGCGACGGTACGGGCAACGCCAAGCCGCTGACCAGGTCACCCGGCTTCGGCCCGGCCAGCACCGCGTCGATGTGGTCGTCGGTGATGTGCTGCACCGCCGGCCGTAGCGCCTCGACGCGCTTGAACGTGAATGGCTTTGACAACATTCGGCGGAACCGGGTGTGCTCCTCGGCGTCCGACGTGAACACCGAGCGCGGCCGGGCGTGCACGGTCGCCAGCATCCCTTCGTTCCAGTGCGGGTAACCGGGCAACCGGTCGTCGACGCTGGTGCGCGAGTCGGTGAACAAGGAGCGGATCGCCTCGTAACCGTAAATCAGCCAGGGCGTGCTGCCATCCCAGATGCGCACCCGGCTCAGCTGTCGATCGGCGTTGAGCCGCAACGCTCCCGGAGGCGGCGCGAAGGGGCAGCCGGGCGCGCGCGTCATCGGGAACTCGGGAATCGTCGTGCTGGTGGAGATGTCGGTCATCGCGCTCCTCGTTGATCGCCCGCTGTGGTGGTGGATGGCGGGGCGCCCGCCGGGCCCACGTGCACCGGCGCGCGCCACAGCCCGACGATGGCGTCGATGAGGCCTTCACCGGCAACCGGCCACGCGGAGCGGGATCGCGGCCCGTGCTCGGCCAGCGCGCCCTCGTGTTCGGCACACGTGTGCATCAACAGGTTTCGCACCATCACCATCCGCTCCGAGCGCACCCGCCGGGGCAGCTCGGGCAGGCAGCGGTTAATGCCGTCGATCGTCTGCACCAACAACGGTGACGCCAGCGCGTCCCTGGTCACCACTTGCCGGTATGCCGGATCCGCCATGGCTTGGGCGGCGAAGCGCGCATACCAGCTGGGGGTCCCCAGCGCCGCGAGGTGATCGGTCAGCGGGCGAACCAGCGTCCCGACCCAGTCGCGCAGGTCGGTCGAGTCGACGACGGTGGCCAGCATCTGCGCGCGCAGCTTCTCGATCGGTTCGCGGTGTTTGCTCTCGATGGCCCGCAGCAGATCGGTGCGGGTTCCGAAGTGGTAGCACGCCGCGGCGTTGTTGCCCTGCCCGGCCGCTTCACTGATCTGCCGGTTCGACACGGCGTACATGCCCCGCTCGGCGAACAGCACCTCGGCGGCGGACAGGATCGTCTCCCGCGTGCCGAGCGATCGATCGGTACGAGCCATCCGCGGGGCGGTCACCGCCTCAGTGAACACCGTCGCTTGGGTTAAATCAAGCAATTTATTTAATTAAGGTGACCGGTGTGCCGATGGCCGCGCTCGGCCGCCCAACGCGCGGGCGCGCTCCCGCGATCGCCACGAAATCGTGCGCGGCGGGCGCAATTTCGCCAGGATTTCGTCGGCCTGACGCCCGCGGCCACCACCACGCGCAATACAGTCGTGCCCATGAATCCGCTGCAGCGGGTGGCTCGCAACCCGACCGTGTACCGCTGGCTGTTGCTCAGAGGCGCGCGGCTCACCGAAGCGCTCGAGTCCTTCCTTCGATTCGTCACGGGCGGGCGTTTCGGCGCCCTGGACGTCGTCGGCCTGCCCAACGTGCGAATCACCGTGTCCGGGCGCAAGACCGGGCTGGCTCGCACCGCGACGGTGCAGTACGTCCCGGACGGCGACCGGCTGCTGCTGGTGGGATCCAACTGGGGCCGCGAGCGGCACCCGTCGTGGTCGGCGAATATCAAAGCGGCGCAACGCATCACGCTGCGCAAGCACGGCCACCGGTTCGTCGCGACGGCGCGCCTGCTCTCCGGCGAGGAGCGCGACCAAGCGTGGGCGAAGGTGGTTGGGCAGTGGCCCAATTACCAGCTCACCCAGGACATGGCGGGGGCACGGCGATTCCGCGTGTTCTCGCTCACGCCGACCGGCTGATTCTGGCGCTCAACCCGACTGCGCTCAACCCGACTGGTTGTCGCCCCACACCGCGCGCGCGCCCGCGTCGCCGACACGGTAGATCTGCACCATCGACGCGATCCCCACGGCGAGGGCGAGGATCGCCACCACGAGGCGGGCGGCAACCCGGCGCTTGTCCGATCGTCGTTCGACCACGCGCAGCGCCGCCAGCGCCACCGCGACCGCCAGCAGCGCGGCGGCGACGTAGTTCATCGTGCTGCCCAACGACGCGTGTTCGCGCACGATGGGACTGTGCTGCGGGCTGCGGTCATACAACCACTGGCCCGCGTTGACGGTCAGCAACGTCAGCACCAAGGTCGCGACGGCGAACAGCGCCGTGAGCCACAGCGTTTGGCCTCGCCGGGCCGCCGGCCATACACCGCACACGATCTCCAGCGCCGCCGTCAATGGCACCAGAACCAGGGCGAAGTGCAGCAGCAGGGCGTGAGCCGGCATGCCGTTGATGACGTCCATGGGGTCTCCCGCCGCCCGCAGCGTACCGCTAGCCGCCAAGCCCCTTCTTGACGACGGCATCCTGCTTCTGGCCGACGTCGTTGACGAAGTCCGGAGGCGCCAACGTGTCGGGCGGCCCGTCGAATTCGAGGGTGACAAGCGCCTTGCCCTCGGTGAAGAGCAGAATCACCACGCCCTTCGAGTGGTCCGGGGAGTTACCCATCAGCGACGTGCCGCCGGTTCCGACGGT
This sequence comes from Mycobacterium sp. E1214, assembly GCF_001666755.1. Lineage (GTDB taxonomy): Bacteria > Actinomycetota > Actinomycetes > Mycobacteriales > Mycobacteriaceae > Mycobacterium. The sequence goes on from NZ_LZJC01000039.1 coordinate 76,090, forward strand.
GGCGGGTTGCGACGAGGGGTCCTTCACCGCTGCGCCCTGCTGGCCCTTCGCGGCGTTCAACGCGTCCGTCGCGGCCGCCGGGTCGGTGAACACCAGGATGGTGTCCTTGATGGCGTGGCTGCCGTCGTCGTCCTTGAATGTGGTGGCGACGCCCGGTTGACCGTTGGGGTTGTTGGTCGGCGGGGCGGCGGTGAAGGGCACGGGCGCGCTGATGTCGCCCGCCTGGATGAGCAACTTGGTGTAGTCCCCGGGCTGTCCCGCCGCGCCGCCGGGCGCGGCCGAGGTCGGCGCCGCGCCCGCGGCCGATGAGGTGGCAGTTCCCGACTTCGAGGGCGACGTCGACGTCGAAGACGACTGCTTCGAGCAGCCCGTCAACGACACCGCCAGCGCCGTCGTCGCCACCACGCCGGCGGTCACCGTCCGTGACATCCTCATCGCCTCGAGCTCCCTTCTCGGTCGTCCCTCGACGCCGTCGGCGCGACGGGGCCGGATCCGCGCTTCGCAACGCACAGTACCCGGCCGCGCCACGTCGGCAGGTCGAGGGAGCGTCCGGATCGGACTCGAGCGACTACTCCAATTGGTCGCGCAGGCAGCGCAACGTACTGGCCAGGATGCGCGAGACCTGCATTTGCGACACCCCGATGCGCTCCGCGATCTGGCTCTGCGTCATGGATTCGAAGAACCGCATCCGCAGCACCTCGCGCTCGCGCCGCGGCAGGGAACCGATCAGGGCCCGCAGCGCCTCGCGGTTGGTGATGTGATCGATCTGCGGGTCGATGCCGCCGACCGAGTCGGCCACCAGGCGGGGCGTGCCCGAACTGTCGGCGCCGATGGGCGCGTCCAGCGAATCGAGCCGGTAGGCGTCGCGCGCCACGAGGCATTCCACGATCTCCTCGTGCGGCACTTCGAGCACCTGTGACAGCTCGGCTGCCGTGGGGGCGCGCCCCAGCTGCTGCGAGAGATCCGCCGTCGTGCGGCTGATCTGCACGTGCAGCTCACGCAACCGTCGCGGGACGCGCATGCCCCAGCTGTAGTCGCGGAAATACCGTCGAACTTCGCCCATCATGGTGGGCACCGCGAAGCCGATGAAGCTGGGTCCCTTGGCCGGATCGAAACGATTGATCGCATTCATCAGGCCGAGCCGTGCCACCTGGATCAGGTCGTCGAGACCTTCGCCGCGGCGGGCGAAGTGGCTGGCCACGTGGTCGGCCAACGGTAGGCAGCGTGCCACGATGCGTTCGCGCTGCCGCCGATACTCGTGGGACTCCCCGGGAAGCTGCTGCAATGCCATGAACATCTCGACAACGTCGTCGTAGGAGTCGTCGGCGCGGCTGTTTTGGGATCGGGCGGGTCGGGTCCGGACCTCGGGGGTCTCGGGGGCTGTGGGGGCCGGTTGGGCCATCAATTCGGTCATCGGCCCGCGCGCCTCTCATTGACGCGGTCGGCCGTGAAATCGCCTGAGAACAAACGGTTTTGCATGCTGACTCAACTCCTTTGAGTCGTGCACAATGAGACGCGGCTACGCGCGTCTGCGTCATCACTGCACCTGTTCCGCCGGATCGGTCCCGAGATTCAGCGCGCAGCAACTACCAGAGGCAAAGATCCGAGATTTCGCCGGAGCCCTACCAAGCTGAGTAGCCGAGCGGCTGACTGACCGCTTTTAGCTAAACGGCGACACGTCCAGAACGGACTTCATTGCAGACTATACGCGCCCGCGCCACCGAGCGCGATCCCTTCTGCGCTCGGAAGGTATTGATATTTACTTAACAGTTGCCATGGGCCATGGACAGCCGGTTGGGCGGCGGCGTCAGCAACGTTCGAGAACGGGGCACCGCGCGATTTACGCCCTTGACCGGGAAACTTAGCGGATGAGCGGCCCCACAGCGAACGATCGGGCCACTGAGTAGGCCGCGGCTTGTCGCGCGGCGGGTTGGTAATTCCTTCGATGTACGAGCAGAAGAGGTCCGGTGCGGGCGCGATAGGCCCGCCGCAGTACCGTTCGGGCTCATGGTGGCGACCGGAATCGGGCGGCTGGCGGGTCGCGGCGTGGTGGTGTCGGGCGGCAGTCGCGGAATCGGACGCGCCGTGGCGGAGCTGGTGGGCAGCCTCGGCGCCGGCGTCGTCGTCAACGGGCGCGACGACGGTGCGGTGCGGGACACCGTCGGCGCCATCACCGCGGCGGGTGGCCGCGCCGTCGCGCTGGCGGGACCCGCCGACGACGAGGCCGTCGCCCGGGCGCTGGTCGACGAGTGTGTCGGCGCGTTCGGACGGCTCGACGCGCTGATCAATTGCGCGGGCACCGCCGAACCCGTCGGCTCCTCCATCCTCACCATTTCGGCGGCCGAATTCGACGAGCTGATCGGCGCGCACCTGCGCACGGTGTTCCACACCTGCCGGGCCGCCGCTCCCGTGCTGGCCGCCCAGGGTTCGGGCGCCATCGTCAACACCAGCTCCGTCGCGTTCCTGGGCGACTACGGCGGCACCGGCTATCCCGCCGGCAAAGGCGCCGTCAACGCGTTGACTCTGGCCATCGCGGCGGAACTCAAGGGCGCCGGGGTGCGGGCCAACGTGGTGTGCCCCGGCGCCAGGACGCGGCTGTCCACCGGCGCGGAGTACGAAGACCACATCGCGGACCTGCACCGCAGGGGGCTGCTCGACGAGCTGACCATGAGGGCCTCGCTGGACAGCGCGCCGCCGGAGTTCGTCGCGCCGGTGTACGCCTACCTGGCCAGCGACCTGGCCCGCGATGTGACGGGCCAAATCCTGGTCGCCGCAGGCGGATTCGTCGGCAGGTTCGATCGGCCCAGCCCCCGCGTGCTGGCCTATCGCGATCACCACAGCGCCGGGCCGTGGTCGATCGACGACGTGCACACGATGGTGAGCGCCGCGCCCCGCGCCAACTGAACCGGAGGCGCGTGCCGAAGCCGCTCGTTACCGGTGTGCGCTGCCCGGCCGCGGCCTACGCTATCCGGGAAACTCAGGAGGTCTCGTGACAACGCCATCGAACCCGCTCGACCCTGTCGCCAGCGAACGGCTGTCCCACGCCGGCAAGGTGTTCACCTCCGACCTGTCGATCAACGAGTTCGCGCTGCTGCACGGCGCAGGATTCGAGCCGATCGAGCTGGTCATGGGCGTGTCGGTGTACCACGTCGGCTACCAGTTCTCGGGCATCAGGCAGCAGTCGGAACTACCGGTGCTCACCGAGGCGACGTATCGGGCCCGGTGGAACGCGATGTCGCGAATGCAGGCCGAGGCCGACGCGCTGGGCGCCGACGGGGTGGTGGGCGTCCGGCTGGATTGGCGGCACCAGGGCGAGGGCGAACACCTCGAGTTCATCGCCGTCGGCACCGCGGTCCGGTACACGGCGAAACCGGGCGCGTATCGGCGGCCCAACGGGCAGGCGTTCAGCAGCCACCTCTCCGGCCAGGACCTGACGACGCTGCTGCGGTCCGGGTACGCGCCCGTGGCCTTCGTGATGGGTAACTGCGTGTTCCACGTGGCGGTGCAGGGCTTCCTGCGCACGTTGAGCCAGATGGGCCGCAACGCCGAGATGCCGCAGTGGACGCAGGGCAACTATCAGGCCCGGGAGCTGGCGATGTCGCGCATGCAGAGCGAGGCCGAGCGCGACGGCGGCACCGGCGTCGTCGGCGTGCACTTCGCCATCTCGAACTATGCGTGGGGGCTGCACACGGTCGAGTTCTACGTCGCGGGCACGGCCGTGCGGCGCGTCGGCGAGGCTCAGAACCTGACGCCCTCGCTCGTGTTGCCGATGAGCGACTGATGACGGGCTTCGATCATCAGCGCGTCAGCCAGGCCATTGGGGCCGCGCTGGGCGGCCCCGGCGGCGTCGGGGTGGTGCTGCGCGCGTTCTGCGGCGTGCCCGGCGTCCTCCTGGCGCCGGCGCGGCGGGGCATCTTCCGCTCGCAGCCGCAGCAGGTGCAGATCGGGGAGTGGCGCTACGAGGTCACCGGCGACGAAAGGTTGCGCGCCGCCCACGTCGTGCACGGCATCGTCCTGGCCGAGGAGGTGTTGCCCGCCGGCAGCGTGGGTGGCCATGTGGCCAGGGCGCTCGGGCAGCTGGTCGCCGGCTACGGCCCGACGATCGTCCCCAACATCGAAGCGGCCCTGGAAGTCCTCGAGACCTCGGCAGGGCCGCTGACCTGAGACCGGCCGGGTCAGCTGCCGCGCGTCAGGCGACCGGCGGCGAAGTCGGCCGCCTGGTCCACCATGCCGGCCTCCACGTACTGCCGGTGCCCGAGCGGGTTGCTGCCGTCGGAGCAGATCGGGTCGCCCGGCACGCATAGCTCGAGCGTCTTCGGCGCGTACAGCGGCCCGATGTCCACCGGCGGCTGGTTGATGATGCCCATGAACCGGGTGGACGGCTTGCCGAACAGCGTCACCGCGGCGACGTGGTTGGCGACCTCGGAGGGCATCGGCTGCAACGCCTGCACCAGCTGCACGCCGTCCGGCACGGCGCTTTCGGTGACGAATCCCACCACGGCAGCGCCCTGCGAATACCCGCCCAGCACCATCTTCGTCCGCGGACAGCTGGCCGCCATCTGCTCGACGTGGGAACTCGCGTCGCTGATGCCGTCGACGGCGGTGGGGAAGTCGGTCGACGCCGGGTAGTTCACCGGGTACTCACCCACCGTTTTGCCGCCGACGTGCGAACGCAGCGTGTCGACGAAACTCTGGCCGATGCGGCCCACGCCGGGAGGTTCTGCGGTGCCCCTGGCGAACACCACCTCGACATCGGGACAGGGGTCGGCGGACGCAGCCGGGGCGGAGCCGATGAATTGGCCCCAAAAGGGTGCCAGCGCAGCGCAAGCCAGGCCGGCCAGGGGAGACGCCTTCACAGCGCGATCTTGCCACAGGCAGGCGAGGACCGCGCGTCGAGCCAGGACCGCGGCGCGCAGCCGGCCAGGGCGGCCGCGCCCGGCGCGCGTGCGGCAGTCGCCGCTGGTCAGCGGCCCGCGGCCCGGTCGGACAGCCGACGGTGTGTGTATCATCACACCGAATCGCGGTGCGGCGAATGCTCTTGAGTCGGCCGCCGGGCGTCCTGACGTCAGAAAGGCCGAACATGCGGTACGACACCGTGATCAGCAACGGGCGCTGGTTCGACGGCACGGGCTCGGCCTCGGCCGTGCGCAACATCGGTCTGCGCGACGGCCTGGTCGCCACGGTCAGCGACCAGCCGCTCGACAACGCCGGCGCCGACGTCATCGACGCCACCGGCCAGTGGGTCATCCCCGGGATCATCGACATCCACACCCATTACGACGTCGAAATCCTTTGTGCTCCCGAGCTTTCCGAGTCGCTACGGCATGGCGTGACCACGGTCCTGCTGGGTTCGTGTTCGCTGTCGACCGTCTACCTGGACAACGTCGACGCGGGGGACATCTTCGGGCGCGTCGAGGCGATCCCCCGACGCTACGTGATCGAGCACCTCGACGCCGCCCGGTCGTGGACGACGCCAAAGGAGTACGTGGCCGAACTCGAGCGTCTGAACCTGGGGCCCAACGTGGCGGCCTTCATCGGCCACTCCGACATGCGCGCGGCGACGATGGGCCTGGACCGGGCGACCCGCAAGGACGTCAAGGCGTCCGCGGCGGAACTGGCGCGCATGGAGGCGATGCTCAACGAGGCGCTCGACGAGGGCTTCGTCGGAATGTCCTCGCAGCAACTGCTGTTCGACAAACTCGACGGCGAGGTGTGCCGGTCGCGGACCCTGCCGTCGACCTATGCCGGCCCGCGCGAGCTGCGCCGTCTGAATTCAATCCTGCGGCGGCGCAACAAAATTCTGCAGTCGGGGCCCGACATCAAGAACCCGCTGTCCATAGTCTCGCAACTGGCGGCGTCCCTGGGGATCGGCCGCCCACGGCTGCGGACCAGCCTGCTGTCGGCGGCCGACATCAAGGCCATTCCGTTCGTCATCCACCTGATGGACCGGCTGGCGCGCGGCGTCAACGCCCTCGGTGGCGACTTCCGCTGGCAACACCTGCCGGTGCCGTTCGAGGTGTACGCCGACGGCATCTCGCTGGTCATCTTCGAGGAATTCGGCTCCGGCGCGGCCGCTTTGCACCTGCAAAGCGAGGTCGAGCGCAACCGCCTGATGCGCGACGAGGAATATCGCCGGGCATTCCGCAAGGACTACGACAGCAGGTTCGGGCCCCGCGTCTGGCATCGTGACTTCTTCGACGCCGAGATCGTGGCGTGCCCCGACGCGTCGGTGGTCGGAAAGTCATTCGGGCAGGTGGGACTCGACCGCGGCGGGCTGCACCCCGTCGACGCGTTCCTGGATCTGGTGGTGGAGCACGGCGAGAAGCTGCGGTGGCACACCACGATCTCCAACCACCGCCCCGAGGTCCTCAAGAAGCTGGCGCAGAGCGACTGCGTCCAAATGGGTTTCTCCGACGCCGGCGCGCACCTGCGGAACATGGCGTTCTACAACTCCGGGTTGCGGCTGCTGCGCCACGTGTACGAGGCGCAGCGGCGTGGCGCCCCCTTCATGACGGTCGAGCGCGCCGTGCACCGGCTCACCGGTGAGCTCGGGGCGTGGTACGGGATCGATGCCGGCACCCTGCGCGAGGGGGACCGCGCCGACCTCGTCGTGATCAACCCCGACAAGCTGGACGACTCGCTGGACGCCTACGCCGAGAACCCGGTCGAGCCCTACGGTGGGCTGTCGCGGATGGTCAACCGCAACGACGACACGGTGACCGCGGTGCTGGTCGCGGGCCAGCGCGCGTTCGCCGCCGGCGAGCCGTCGCCGGTGCTCGGCAAGCAGAGGTTCGGCCGGTTTCTTCCCGCGGACACCCGCACCCGGGCGATGGTCACTGCGACGTAACTGCTAGGGCGGCAGGGCTTTTCAGGCCACCGAAGCGCCCAGGATCAGGTTGACGGCCTCGTCGATCCGACCGGCGATGTCGTCGAACCCGACGAACCTGGCGGTCATCAACGCGCCGGCGACCGTCATCTGCAGGGTGGATTTCACCGCGCGTGGCCAGCCCGGCCCCAAGGCGGCCCCGATGCGCCGGGCGACCTCCTCGCCGATCTGCTCGCGCAACGGTTGGACCGCGGGATCGTCGGCCATCAACGCCGCGCCGCAGGCGGCGGTGAGCTCCGGCTCGTCATCGACCGCCAAGGCCATGTCGCGCAGCGTCGCGCTGACCCGCGTCTTGGTCGTGTCGTTGACGTTGGTGTGCAGCGGCAGGTCCCGCAGGAAGCGCAGGTACACCGCGGCCACCAGCGCGCTCTTGGAGGGGAAATAGGTGTAGGCGCTGGCGGGTGACACCCCGGCCCGGTTCGCCACCGCGCGCATGGTCAGGTTCGCGTACGACGAGTCGCGCAGCTCGGCCAGGCCGGCGTCGAGCACCTTGCGGACGGTTTGCCCGGGGCGTCGATCTGATCGGCGGGCGGCGCCGCCGGTCTCGCCGCGGTCGGGCGGGGGGAGCGCGTCTTCAGACACTCGTCCAGTGTAGGGCGGCGCGGGTCGCCGAAAGGTCACCGAAGCGCCGGCCCGCGGGACGGCGGCCAACCGGTTTTGCGGACGCCCGTCCAGAAAACCCGGCACTGGCGTGCCGGCCCTAGAGTGACGGTCATGGCCGAAGCGGACCGCCGTCGCTGGGACGAGCGATACGCGACCATGGCGGCGCCCGCGGCGCGGCAGATCGCCGCGCCCGCGGTCTGGCGGCGCCACGCGCAGCGTTTCCCCACCTCGGGCGCGGCCTTGGAACTCGCCTGCGGACAGGGTGCGGCCTCGGTGTGGCTGGCGCTGCGCGGCCTGACAGTCCTCGGCGTGGACATCTCCGCGGTCGCGATCGGTCAGGCGCGCGATCTGGCCCGGCGCGCCGGCGTAGGCGGCCGGTGCCGCTTCGAAGTCACCGACCTCGACGGCGGCCTCCCCGCGGGGCCGCCGGCCGACGTGGTTGTGTGTCACATGTTCTGGGACCGACGCCTCGGCCGCGCGATCGTCGAGCGACTGGCGCCAGGCGGCCTGCTGGCGATCACCGTGCTCAGCGAGGTCGGGGCGGCCCCGGGTCCATATCGCGCGGCGCGCGGCGAATTGGCCGACGTCTACGGCGATCTGGAGGCGTTGGCCGCTGGCGAGGCCGACGGCCGGGCGTGGCTGCTGGCACGCGGCCGGGGACCCAGCGCCTAGGCGCTGCTGCCCTGCGGGCGCGACGAACGGCGACGGTGCTCCGCGCGTGGTCTGCGCGCGCCCCCGCCGGTGGCCACCCGCGGCTCGGCGGGCGCGTGATCGCGGCGCGGCGACCGGACACCGCCACGGCGTCGCCGCTGGCCGTTGGGGTTTCGCGGCTGCGGCTGCTCGCGTGGGGTGTCCACGGCCACCGGGGCCTGATAGGGCGCCACCTCGCCGACGAGGGCGTGCACGGCCTCCGACGCGGCGGTCACCTGCTGGGGCGTCACCCTGATGCCGGCCTTGCGCATCAACAGCCGCGCGTGCTCCCGTTCGTCGGGCAGCACCACCGTGACGACATCACCGGCGCTGCCCGCGCGCGCCGTGCGCCCGGAGCGGTGCAGATAGGACTTGTGCTCGGCGGGCGGGTCGATGTGCACCACGAGCGCGACCTCGTCGACGTGCACGCCGCGAGCGGCGATGTCCGTCGCCACCAGGACCCGCGCGTCGCCGGAGGCGAACCGCGCGAGGTTGCGTTCGCGGGCGGGCTGGGAAAGGTTGCCGTGCAGGTCGACCGACGGCACTCCCGCGGCGGTGAGCTGCTTGGCCAGCTTCCGCGCCTGATGCTTGGTGCGCAGGAACAGGATTCGACGGCCCGTCCCCGAGGCGAGCCGGTGGACCACCTCTTTTTTGGCCTCCGCGTTGGCGACGTGGAAGACGTGGTGGGTCATGTCGGCGACCGGGGTGTTGGCCTCGTCGACGGAGTGCAGCACCTCGTTCCGCAAGAACCGCTTGACGAGTTTGTCGACCCCGTTGTCCAGCGTCGCCGAAAACAGCAGGCGCTGACCGCCGTTGGGGGTGGCGGCGAGGATTCGGGTGACGCCCGGCAGGAAGCCGAGGTCGGCCATGTGGTCGGCCTCGTCGATCACGGTGATCTGCACCGCGTCGAGGCTGACCAGCCGCTGCTTCATCAAGTCCTCGAGCCGGCCAGGGCAGGCCACCACGATGTCGACGCCGGCTTTGAGCGCGGTGACCTGACGCGTTTGCGTGACACCGCCGAAGATCGTGGTGACCCGCAGGCCGCAGGCGGCCGCCAGGGGCGCCAGCGTCGCGGTGATCTGGGTCGCCAGTTCGCGGGTCGGTGCGAGGACCAGGCCTGACGGCCGCGACGGCCGTGCCGCCGTCCCCGCCAGCCGGGCGACCAGCGGGATGGAGAACGCGAGAGTCTTTCCGCTGCCCGTCTTTCCGCGACCGAGCACGTCGCGGCCGGCGATCGTGTCGCCTAACGTCTCCGCCTGGATGGGGAAGGGATGTGTAATGCCTTGCGCCGTAAGGGCGTTGACGATGGGTGCGGGCACGCCAAGGTCGGCGAAGGTTGTTTGGGTGGTCAAGTGCGGTGCCTTTCAGGCATCGTGGTGCCAAGCCGCGACTACGGTCGCGCGGCCATCGGCACGGATGGCGAGATTGCCGGAGGGCAAAATCGATCGCCGCGAGACAAGCTAGTGCGGGGTGCACGGATCATCAGAACGCGCCGGCTGGCGCGAAAACGCAAGTGGCGGCAGTGCGATGAATAACGGTTCCACGACGGTGGCGATGTCTCGGGTGGAGACGAACGCTGGCCCAAGCCTACCGCAGTTGCGCCGCATTGCGGGCATCGCCGCGACGGCCGCACTGTGAGCTTGGTCGCCCCTCGCCTTTGCCGCCCGGGGCGGAAATACCGAAAAAGCCCAGTAGCGGCCGGTTTCTGGGTAATGTCACCGGCATGGAGCGGCGCGAGCTGGAGGCGGTCATCTACGAGCGCGAGCCGCCAATCGCCAGGATCATCCTCAATCGTCCCGAGAAGGCCAACACCAAGGACGCGGTGCTGGTCACCGAGGTCGACGACTGCCTGCGCGAGGCCGACCGCGATCGCGAGGTCAAGGTCGTCATCCTCCGATGTGCAGGCGCGCCGCGCCGAGTTCACGCAGTCGGGTCTGAAGCCCCGCGATTTCGTCGGCCGCGGTGACGCCGACGCCGGTGCCTAGCGGCTCATCTCGCCCGCGATCCTGCGGCCCGCGGCATGTCGGGCGGCGACGTACCCGAACACCATGGAATTCGCGATGCTGGCGCCGGCACCCGGATACGTCCGGCCCATCACCGTGGCGGTCGTGTTCCCGGTGGCGTACAAGCCCTCGATCACCCGATCCTGCTCGTCGAGGACCTGGGCGTGCTCGTTCGTGACGACACCGCCGCACGTGCCGACGTCCGCGGGCAGCACCTTCGTCGCGTAGTAGGGCGCGCGGTCCAGCGGCCCGAGGGCGGCATTGGGTCGATAGCCCGGATCGCCCAGGCAGTCGTTGTACGCCGACTGGCCCCGCCCGAAGTCCGGGTCCAGGCCCTTGGCGGCGAAGCGGTTGAACCGCACGATGGTGCGCGTCAATTCGGCTGTCGGCACGTCGATCTGGTGGGCAAGCTCGGCGATGGTGTCGCCCCGGCACACCGCGCCGCTGTCGATGAGCTCTGGGAGCAGCCGCCGCGAACGCTGAAGCGGCCGTAGGGGACTGGTGCTGGTGACGTACCGGCGCACGTAGCCGTCGTCGAAAATCATCCAGCAGGGCACCGCCTTGTGAGCGTACATCGCCTTGCCGACCTCGACGTAGGAGTTCGACTCGTTGCAGAACCGGCGGCCGGTGGTGTCGACGTAGATGGCGCCGGGCCGTTGCCGCCCCGAGCCGAGCGACGCGGCGACCGCCCCGCCGTTGGCGATGAATACCGAAGGCAGCCACCACGCTTCGTCGAGCAGATCGGTCTGGGCGCCAAGCCGCATCGCGGCTTGCAGCACCTCACCGGTGTCACCGGCGTTAGCGATCGACCAGTGGCCTTCGTTGGGCTGGTCACCGCTGTATCGCCGGCGCATCTCGCGGTTGTGCCCGAAGCCACCGGCGGCCAGCAGGACGCCCCGGCGCGCCTCGACGGCCAGCGATTTCCCGTTCCGGCGCAGGCGGACACCCGTGACGCGGCCGCCGTCGACGACGAGGTCCTGCACCGCGGCGTCGGTCCACAGCGGGGGGTGGCCGTCGCCGAGCTGGCTCAGCGCCTTGAGCAGCTGAGCGATCAGCGACGAACCGTTGGTCAGGATGCGGCGGCGCCGCGCCCGCGCCGCGGCCGTGCGCAGAAACACCCTGGCGGCGACGGCGAACGCCCGCGGTGACCGGTTGTAATACTGAACCGACCGCAGCTCGTTGGTCAGGACGACGAATCCGTAGTTGTCAGCCAACGGTGGCTGCACCCTGTCGCTCCACTCGCCCAAAGCGGCGGCATCGAAGGGCATCCCCTCGATGGCGCGGCCGGACGCGTTGCCGCCTTTGCGGTTCGGGTAGTAGTCGCTCCATCCCGCGCAGCGCGCCAGCCGGATGCCCTTGCGCAGCAGAAAAGTCGTCATCTCATAGCCGGCGGTGAGGAACATCTCGCGGCGCTCGAGGGACGACGCCGCGCGGGCATCGCCGACCACGTCGGCCAGGTACGCGAGGCCGTCTTCGTGGGAGTCGGCGACGCCGTCGGCGCGCATCAGCGGGTTGTTGGGCAACCAGTAGATGCCCCCGGACAGGCCCGTCGAGCCACCGACGAGCGCCTGCTTCTCGAGGATCAGCGGTTCCAGGCCACTGTCGAGGGCCGCCAACCCGGCGACCATGCCGCCGCCGCCGCTGCCCGCGATCACGAAGTCGACCGAGTGGTCCCAGGCGTTCATTGCGGCCCCGCGAAGCCCAGGTCGGCGATCGGCACGTCGATGGTGGTGTTGGTCTTCTGGATTCCCGGGATCAGCGTGGCGTGCGGCAGGCCGGCCAAAAATCCGTCGATGACGCGCTCGAAGTTCGAGATCAGGCCCTCGATCCGATCGGAGAGCCGCATGTAGTCGAAACCGCGTGAGCGCAAGCCCTTTTGCTGGCGCGGGAGGTTGGCGAAGTCCTGGGCGGGGATGGCTGGCCAGCACGGATCGTCGGGCACCATGGGTTGCGGGGCCTGGGGTCTGCCGGGGGAGGCGTCCGCGGGAAAACGGGTCAACGACCAGATTTCGAAGAGCGTGTCCTCCGGCCCCAACGGCCGGATGCGGTACGACGAGGCGCTGCTGTAAGTCGGCAGGATGAAGTAGTGCGGGAAGCAGAAGCCGATCGCCTCGGTGGTCCCGCGGCCCGCCAGGTCGTTGAGGTCGGGCATGGCGCTGCCGCGCGCCCGATGCCAGGTGACGATGGCGTCGTTGAGGGCGCTGCGCCACGCGGCCATCGCGGCGGCGGGATCGGACGGCAGCTTGAGGTGCTGCAGGCCTTCGGCGATACGGATGTCGTTCTCATGGGTCATGCCGCCCATGCCGTTGCCCAGCGTGCGCATGAAATACAGGCTGGCGGCGACGACGGGATGCACCGTGGTGGCCGTGCTGGGTCGCGCGGCGCTCTGTGCCGACGGCAGCAACTGCGGATGGGTCTGCGGGACGTGGTAACCCTCCATGAACGCCGCGGCCGCCAGCTTCCAGTTGACCGGAAGCCGGCAGGACCGCCACCACTCGACGCGCAGCGACTCCACCTGCCACGCGTCATAGGTCGACGCGAACGGCTCCAGCGCCTCGCGCAGTGGCGGCGCCCCGTCGTCCAGGTTGATCCACACGCACCCGCCCCAGGTCTCGCAGCGAACCTCGACCAGCCGCAACTGCGCGGCGTCCATGTTGCCGGCGGAGAACGCGTCGGGCCGCGCCACGAAGGTGTTGCGCCCGTCGAGGCCCCAGCACCAGCCGTGGAACGGGCATACGAGCGTTCGGCGAGTTCCGCTGCCCTGCACCAACTTCACCCCGCGGTGCCGGCACGCGTTGTGGTAAGCCCGAACGGTGTCGGCGTCGACGCGCACGACGACGACGGAGTCGTCGAGTATTTCGTACTCGACGAAGTCACCCGGGCCCGGGATCTCCTCGAGCCGGCATGCCATCTGCCACACCCGCGGCCACAACAGCTCGGCCTCCAGCCGATAGAACTCCGGGTCGTAATAGCGCTGCTTGGGGATCCGGTCCGCAATCTGCACCGCCCAGGGCACGTCGCGGCGCGCGCCGTTCACGTCGGTGCTCCGCGCGCTCGTGTCTACAGCCATGTCGTCAGTTCCTTTGTCGCCTCGCACGATTCGCCAAGCGCGTCCCTGCCAGTCGCGTTCGCGACTGCGCGGCGCTCGTGGCGTGGTCGACGATGTTCACCCGCAGGTCACGCCTCAGGGCGTCGCGGCGCCGTCGGACGATGCCGCGGCCGCGGCCTGCCGCCGCGCCTGCTCGGCCGGCAACACCTTGTCCTTGAACACGGTTTGGATCAGCTCCTGCACGTCCCGGCTGATCGAGGCCAGCGCCACCAGGTCGTTGGAGCTCTGCCAGTGCACCCGCATGCCCATCAGTTCCCAGGCCCGTTTGAGGTTCGCCTTGGTCGCCAGCAGCGTGGTCATCGGCGCCTGGGCGATGTGCCGGGCGATGGCCTCGACGCGGTCGTCGAGCTGATCGCGCGGGACCACCTCGTTGACCAGGCCGACTTCCAGCGCCTTGCGGGCATCGATGACCTCGGCCAGGAACAGGTAGTACGCGGCGCGCCGCCAGTTCATGAAAACCCAAGGCTCGATGGAGCATTCGCCGGAGGGCATCCCGAACCCCTGCAGCGGTGGATAGGAGAAGTAGGCGTCCTCGGCGGCGATGACGATGTCGGTGGTCAGGCCCATGTGGGTGCCGCCGCCGACGCAGTAGCCGTGCACCTGCGCGATGGTCGGCTTGGAGAACTCCCACAGATTCAGGGTGGGCTTGACGAACAGGTCGCTCTGCGGTTTCCACGGGTGACCCATCACCTTCGCGCCTTCGACGAACGCCGGGTAGTCCACCGCGTTGTTGCCGATCGCGTGCCCCGAGCAGAAGCCCTTGCCGTTGGCCTTGAGGATCAGCACCTTGACGTCGTAGTCGCGGTCGGCGTCCAGCAGGGCGGCATCGACCTCTTCGGCGAGCTTCTGGTCTTGGGCGTTGGCCTTCTCCGGCCAGTTGAGCGTGATCCGGGCGATGGGGCCCTGTTTCTCGAAGATGATCCTCTCGCGGGTCTCCGTCAGATCCATGCGCGCTGCCTTTCGCTTAGCCGGTGTGGCCCGGGGTGTGAGTGAGGACGCCGATTTCGGTGCCGATGTCGTAGGTGGTTCCGACCCGTCCGGTCCAGCGCACGGTCCCCGACGCTCCGGCCACGATCTCCTGTTCGACCTTCTCGGTCGCGATGACGTAGATCGGGGTGCCTGCTTCGACGTGCTCGCCACCGCCGACCAGCAGTCCCGTCAGCTCGGCTTCGGAAACGGCCACCGACACCCGGGGTATGCGAATGACGAAGTCAGCCATGGACGTTCGCTCCCTGCAGCGTGCGCTGCGCCGCCGCCGCGATGCGCCCCGGCGACGGATACACCTGAGCCTCGAGGTTGGGCGCCGCCGGGTTGGGCACGAACCGCGCCCGGTCGTCGGCGGCCTTCATCAGCGCCAGCAACACATACAGGCGGCGCTGGATTTCCGGGGAGCGCTGGTCGGTCATCGAGCACCCCGAAGGGGATTGTCGTTCCTACTCTTTGGATCGGCGGTCATCAGCCCCCCGACCAAGGCTTGACCTTGAGGAAGCCGCCGGCGTCGACGCGGAGCTGCTGCCCGGTGATGTAGCGGGCGGCGTCCGAGGCCAGGAACAGCACCGCCTCGCTGATGTCTTCGGGTTCGACGTACGGCACGGGCATCGCCTGCACGAGGGGAAAGATCGGCTCGGCGTCCTCGCGGGTCGGGTCCGTCAGGTCCGGCCGGAAGGCGCGGTACATCGGTGGGCTGTGCAGCATGTCGGTGTTCACGTTGGTCGGGTGCACCGCATTCATCCGGATGGAGAACCGCGCGAGGGCCAGCGCGAAATCGTTCACATAATGTGCCGCAGCCAGTTTCGCGAATGCGTAGCCGGCGCCGCCGGGGCCGCCGTCGATGCCGCCGGTGTTCATCGAGGACATGAACGCCGCGTTGGATCCGATCACGACGATCGACGCGCCGGCCTGCAGGTGCTTCAGGCTGGCGTGCACGAGGTTGAGCACGCCGAGCAGGTCCACGTCCACGGCGTCGGCGAAGGCCTGCGGCGGCAGGCCCGCGGTCAACGGGCAGATGCCGGCGTTCGCGACCACGACGTCCAGGTGGCCCAGTTCGGCCACCCCCGCGTCAATGGCCGCCGCCAGGGCGACCCGGTCGCGCACGTCGGCGACCGCCGTGACCGCGCGCTGCCCCTCCTTCTCGACGAGCCGCGCAGTCTCCTCGAGGTCGTCCGGCCGCGCCAGGGGATACTCGTTGGTCTCGATGTCCGCGCAGATATCCACCGCGATGATGTCCGCACCCTCGGCGGCCAGCGTCCGCGCGTGTGAACGGCCCTGGCCTCGCGCGGCTCCGCTGATCACGGCGACCTTGCCGGCTACCCTGCCCATCGCCGACTGCCTTCGCCAGTGGATGAGGGTGGCTGTGGGACAAGGGTATTCCCTTCCCCGGAGGCGGCGTCGCGGCACGGCGGCGGGTGCTGGGCGTCCCGCGTCGCGGTGCCGCACGCGGCCGCCGCGGCGGGCCGCGCGATCGGAATAACGGTCGGCTCCATCGCATCTCTTCCATGCAAAGTTTGCGCTGGCCGGGGTCTCGCTGTGTCCAAGACTAGCTAGAATATCTAAAATAGCAAGGAATGGACTGGTGAAGGGTGCCTGCGCCGCGGACTTCTTTGACATCGACGGCATTCCGGGCGCCCCACCCGGTTTGGCCATCAACCCGCTCGTCAACCGGTACCGGACCAGCGACGGCCGGTGGATCCAACTGGTGTTCTAGCGGCCCGACTAGGTCTGGGCGGGGTTCTGCGCACGCATGGGCCTGGCGGAGCTCGCCACCGATGTTTGTGCCGTCCAGCAACCTGATCGCCAACGCGGCGGCTGCGACGGAATTGCTGTCGACGGCGTTCGCCCGCCACGAACTCGCGCACTGGCAGCGGGTGCTCGCCGACGAGCCGGGCGTCTGGGGTGCCCTGGCGACGCCGCGGGAGACGCTCAACGACCCGCAGGTCGAGCCCAATGGCCACGTGGTGACCAACGTCGACGACC
This sequence comes from Mycobacterium sp. E1214, assembly GCF_001666755.1. Lineage (GTDB taxonomy): Bacteria > Actinomycetota > Actinomycetes > Mycobacteriales > Mycobacteriaceae > Mycobacterium. The sequence continues at coordinate 92,354 of NZ_LZJC01000039.1, forward strand.
GCGGCGAGCCGTACCGGCTGGTCGCCGCGCCGGTTCAGTTCGACGAAACCCCGCCGGCTCCCGCGCGGGCGCCGGAGCACGGGCAGCACACCGAGGAGATCTTGCTGGAGCTTGGTGTCGACTGGGACGACATCGCAAAGGCGAAGGAGCGCAGGGCGATCCTCTAGGCCGGCCCGCGGAAGTCGACGCCCTCGCGCGCGAGCGCTCGGGCCTCCCGCGGCGTCACCCCGTAGTGGCGTTTGAAGGCGACCTCAAACGTCGTCATCGAACGGAAACCGCTCGCAAACGCGATGTCGGTGATGGTGCTGTTCGGATCCGACTGACCGAGCAGTTCGGCGGCGCGGGTGACGCGCGTCGTGCGGATCAGCTCGCTGGTGGTGGTGCCCGCCCGCTGCAACGCCACCTGGATCTGCCGGACCGACCAACCCAGCGACCGCGCGATGCTGGTCGGCGTCACATCGGACTCGCAACCGTGGCCGGCGACGTAATCGCGCACCGCCCGCTCGACGGAGGTCAGAGTGTCCGGGACGGCGCCGCGGTCGAGCATGAACGCATATAACAGCTCGCTGATGGTGGTGCATGAGCGCGCGAACGCGTAGTGATCCATGCTCCGGTGCTGCGCGCTCACGGTCGAGATCATCGTGCGGACCACGGCGCCGAGCCCCTGGTCCAGATTCAGGACCACCGGACCGCGCCGCATGCTCTCGGGCGCGCGCGCGTCGGCCACGTCGAAGGTCCAGCCGCGCGCCCACCACCGGTGATGCATGTGCAGGGCCCGGGATTTGCTGATCAGGACTCCCTGGCCGGGCTGAACGCGGACGCGTTCGCCGTCCTGCTCGAAGTCGAGCACACCGCGCCTGCCGATGAAGAAGATGTTGCCCAGGTCGCCGTCGGCGCGCACGTGGGCCGCGGTCTTGGAGTAGTGCAGCCCGTCGGACCAGAAGTCGACGACGCGGTAGTCGGCGCTCTGCTGCACCACCGTGCGGGCCGCGAAGGCGGGCGGGTTCGAGAATCGGAAATGCAGGGAGCCGTGATTGGCGCACACGTGATCGGCCCAATATCCGGCGGGATCGGTTGGTGCGCGCCGGGTGTCGCTGCACTCGACGTCGTAGGTGCCCGCCGCCGGCAAAGGCGGCGGCCCCGTTCCTTGTTCTAAGCTCATGACTCGCTGAAGGGTTGTATTGACAACTATGCGACCAACTTACCCACGGCCGAGGGGCTGTCAAGGTGAGGAGCCGGATGCCGCGCGCGCCGGCCAAAACGTGCGCGAATCGGGGAATTTCCTGCGCCGGACGGTAACTGTGGTGCGGACCTGCATGGTATGCGCCGCGGTCGTCACAATGGGCCGCGCGTAGCGTCGGCCGGAACAGTCTGTGGCGCAGCGGCTTTCGTTAACCACGCTTGCGGCTGCGGACGCATGCTGATCGGTCGGGTGAACGGCCGCGGTGCGAGCCCCGGCCCGCGTCCTTGCGCCGCGTTGGCGGCGTGGTCGCGAGGGCGGGGGAGCGCCAGCGCTCGGGCGCAAGGCGTTCCCTTCCGCGATCGCGGGGATACGTCTTAGGCGGGCTTGCACCGAAGCGCGAAAAGCGGCGTGTCCGAAGGCGTGTGGCAAACTCCCGCGCCGAAACAGTTCGCGCCGTCGGTGATTCCGAAACGATCACAGGCACATATCGAATCCGGCGGTGGGCTGGCACAACGCCGCCGCTCGACAAATCATGGCACGGGGCGCTTTTGAGGATTGCAGCCGCGACGATGCGCAGTGCACAAACTCCTCTGCCGTTGCGCGAGTGACGGTCGACGAGACGCCCCAGGAGGTACGACAAATCATGACGACGACGTGGGTGCCAGCCCAGACCTCATGTGGCCCACACTCGGGGCGCATCCTCGACACGGCGCGGGGAATCCTGATCGGCCTGCGGCGGTGCCCGTCGGACGCCGCCATGGAGGAATTGCACAGCGCGGCGGTTCGGCACAAGGTGCCGGTGTTCGCGATGGCGTGGGCGCTGGTGCACCTCGCCGGTGACGGCGAGAAGACCCCCAGTTTCGTCGATGCGCAGTCCGCGGCGCGGCACGAGTGGGGGCCGCTGTTCGAGCCGGTCGCTCTGACTTGCTGAGCGGCCACCGAGACGTTGGGACGGCCGAGCTTTCGAGGGGTAACCCGGCCGTCACCAACTTCCCTCCGCTCGCGTCCTGCGCCGCGCCGCCCCGGCCGCCCGCCCGGGTGTTCGGGCTGGTCGTGCAGTGGCCGACCCGCGCCAGGGGAGTCCTGTGCCGGCGCCGGCAGCGGGCGGCCTCTCGGCCGAACACCGGCTACGCCATCAGCCTTTTCCGGTAGGGAATGCCCTTTCCGGTAGGAAATGCCGCTAGTCCGCGGGCGGCAATGACCTTGGCGCCCTTGGGTCGCCGGGCGGTTCGATCTCCGGCGGTCCCGGTCGCCGCGACACGGCACGACGGTCGTCCGATTCCAGGGCGGCATTGCCGCCTGCCCGGCCACGCAGCGAGGGCCCACCTGCGCGTGCGCTCGCGACCCGGGTAGGCGTGGTCGGTGGTGCGTCGGCGGGCGCCTCGCCGGCCGGCGGGTGAGCGGCGTCGGAGGACGTCAGGTCGGAACTGACCCGGACCTTGCGGGTCCGTCTGAGCGCGAACGTGATCTCCTCGGTCTCCTCGAGGACGTCCTCGACCACGTGCCGGGCGGTGCGCCACGGGTGCGTCGTGCTGTCGACGACCCGCGTCACCAGCGGCGGGACCAGCGGGCGCAGCCACCGCGCCGCCACCTTGGTCACGTCGGGGATCGACGGGATCAGCGGTGTCACGCGTGGCGTGTGCTGCTCGACCTCGTTCGCCGGTGACGGCACCGCCGGTAGGTGCTGCGGCGCCGGCAGGGGCGCATCCATGGTGACCGGAGCCGGTTCCGCCGGCGGCGGGGCGACCGCCCGGCTCGCGGCCTCCGCTGCGGCGGCGATCGGCAGGTAGACGTCGTCGTCGGTGGGCTCGACGATCCGCTGCGCCGACGCCCGCGGCTCCAGCGCATCGGCCACCCGGCGCCGCTGGTGTTCGCGGTCGATTTCGAGCTGGGCCTCGATGGCGAGCCGGGCCTGGGTGAGTTGATGCTCGGCCCACAGTATTTCGGCTTCGCGGCGAACCTCGGCCCGCTTGATCGCGATCGCGGTATCGGCCTCGAGTTCGGCGCGGTCGCGCCGCAGCAGGGCGGTCGCGCGGCGTTCCCGGGTGGTCTCGCCCCGCCACGAGGCCACGATCATCGGCAAGGCGTAGAGCAGGACGCAGCTTGCGTCGACGGCGACGCGTAAGGTCAACGGACCCGGGCCGGCCAGCGTCACGTCGTTCAGGGCGAGCCAGCGCGCGCCGAGTCCCGGCTTCGCGACGGCCCGCCGACGCGCTTCGTCCAGCTCTCGCTGCGCGCGAGCGAGCTCGGCGTCCAGCTGCGGTGCGCGGGCGTCCCGCGCGGTGAGCGCGGCGTCGAGTTGCCGCTGGGCGTCGGCCAACAAGTCGTTGGCGGTGCGCGTCTCGGGGCCCGCTCCGGGGATCCCGGTGATCCGGGTCTGCGGGCACGACGGCGACGGGTGGTATTCGCAACGGGCGGTCACCAGCGCCTGGTCTTGGCGCTCACGTGCCGCGTCGACGTCCGCGTCGAGCGCGCGGCGGGCATCCCGATCGCGTTGCAGCGCCGCCGCGGCCTGCATGACCGCGGGCGTGGCGTCGCCCTCGCGCGCGGCCCGTTCGTCGATCCGGCGATCGATGGCGCCGGAAAGCAGCGCGAGCAAGGCGAATTCGCCCACGACGACGCCGAGCGCCGCGGCCGCGGCCGCGCGGGGCGCGGTGGTCGTCCGGCTCCGGTGGCCCCCGACCAGGGTGCCGCGGGCGACCGCTCCCACCAGCAGCCCGGCGAGCACGGCGATAGCCGGGACCGACCACCCGGCCGTCCCGGCCAGGGCGGTGGCTCCCACCAGCCCGGCCACCACGCCTGCCCACACCGCACCGAGCAGGACGACGGCACCCGCGACGGCGTGCGCGGAGCGCTCCCGGTGACCACCCGGCTCGGCCTCAGGCCCGCCGCCGAGCCAGCCCAGCACCGCCGCCGGGGTTGCGGCCCGGCGCCGCACAGTAGTTTCCTGGGCGCTCATCAGATCTCGACACCTCCACCGGCAAGCCTCCCAAAACGGGGCCGGGTACATCGAATCGAAGACCCACGCTTGTGGCGTGGTTCACAGCGGCGCCGGCGCCGGGCACATCACGCGGTCATTTCCTGCGACGCGGGCAGATCAGCGACCGATCCGACAGGCGACGTGAGACGGTGTAAGCCTATGACGAATCACGACTATGTCAGCTACGAGGAGTTCGGGCGCCGCTTTTTCGAGGTCGCCGTCACTCCGGAGCGTGTCGCGGCCGCCTTTGCCGACATCGCCGGCAACGAATTCGCCATGGAACCGATCGCGCAGGGGCCGGGCGGCATCGCCAAGGTCAGCGCGAACGTCAAGATCCAGGAACCGCAGGTCACCCGGCGGCTGGGTGACACCATCACCTTCCTCATCCACATCCCGTTGTCGATCGACCTGTTGCTGGACCTCAGGCTCGACAAGCAGCGCTTCGTCGTCTCCGGGGACATCGCCCTGCGCGCCACCGCCCGAGCCGCCGAACCGCTGCTGCTCATCGTCGACGTGGCGAAGCCGCGCCCCTCCGACATCACCGTCAACGTGTCGTCGAAATCCTTCCGCGGCGAGGTGCTACGGATCCTCGCGGGCGTCGACGGCGAGATCCGCCGGTTCATCGCCCAGTACGTCGCCGCCGAGATCGACGCGCCGCAGTCGCAGGCCGCGCAGATCATCGACGTGGCCCAGCAACTGCAGGAAGCGTGGCCCTGAGCGTCGCGGGTCACCGGCGTCACACGCATAGCCGCGGCTTCGTCCGGGTATCCCCACGGTTCGTTCGAGCAGCACTGGTGGAGAAGGGGCGGGCACGACTTTGGCACGAGTAGATGTTTCGGTGTCGTCGGAGGTGACGCCGGAGGCGGCGTGGAAGTTGGCCTCCGACCTGGGCCGATTCGACGAGTGGATGACGATATTCGCCGGCTGGCGCGGGCCCGTACCGTCCACGATCGAGGAGGGCACCGCCGTCTCGTCGTGCGTCAAGGTCAAGGGATTCCGCAACGTCATCCACTGGACGGTGACCCGCTACGACGAGCCGAAAGCGATTGAGCTGCAGGGCCGGGGCCGCGGGGGGATCAAGCTGGGGGTGGCGATGGACGTCACCGACAACAAGCCTGGCACCACCTTTCACCTGACGGCCGACCTCCGGGGAGGCCTCCTCAGCGGGCCGATCGGCGGTCTGGTGGCCAAGGTGTTGCGCTCGGACGTGCAGAAGTCGGTGAACAATCTCGCGACGCTGCAGTCCGCGCCGCAGTAGTCAGCGGGCGGGATGGGCGGGTAGCCACGCCCGCTCGGCGTCGCGGTCGCGGCGGCGGTCCATGGAAAGCCACGACAAGCCGGCCCCGAAGGCCAGCATCGCGACGATGGCGGCGGCCACGCCCGCGCCGGGTTGGCCCAGGGCGAAGGTCGCTACGCACACCACGAACGCCAGTAGCGCGCCTGCCACGACGATCAAGCCGGGCGTCAACCCGGCGCTGCGCTGCGCGTCGTGCGTCGACTCGTCGGTCGACCGCCCGGCGTTCCGGCCCCTGTCGACAGGATGTGGCCTCATCGGCTTCTCCTCTGCTGTCACTTCTGTTTCGTGCGTCTCTGAGGGCCTACCCGTCCGCTCGCCCGAACAAACGACTTCGCACAGTGGACGCGGGCCGGCTCCGCGCTAACCGGGTGGCAGCAGCCGGCGCGCCGGCCGGGTCTCGATGGCGTGAATGGTCAACGCGCGCCTCGCGATTCGCCAACCGCCGTCGGTGCGCTCGTACCGGTCGTCGTAGCGCAGGTGCCACACCACGTCGGTGATTTCGTCGCCGCGCTGACTCCAGTGATGCGCGACGCACGCCACGCGGCCCCGCGCGGCGCCCGGACGAGCGGCGGCGTCGTACACCTCCCCGACGATCGCGTGCTCGGTGCGGGTGACCGCCGCCACCGCCGACACGGCCGCGGTGATCGCGTCGCGGCCGCGATGCGACCTGATCGGCGTCAGATGCGCCGGCGGGTCCGGCACCGTCAGCTCGGCCGTCGCCGTGAAAAGGGCGGCCACGGACTCGAATTGGCGATCGTCGACATTGGCCGCGTAGCGGTGCACGAGGTCGTGCAGCGCCACCCGGTCCTCGGCGGCCAGCGTCATGGCAGGGCGGGCGGAGTCACGACGATCCCAGCGACAACCGCTGGGCACACGCCGACACCATGTCCTTGGCCCGCTCGATCTCGGCGGCCGGCGGCATCGCCAGGACCAGGCGGTCGGCGCCCTGGTCGAACAGCGCGGCCGCCCGCTCGGCGTCGATCTTGGTGACCAGGTGCCCCAGCGACACCTCCAGCGCCTCGGGGTCGCGTCCGGCCGCGGCCGCCTCGTCGCGCATCAGCGCGATCAGCGACGCGAGCTCCGCGCCGGCGACCCCGAGGGGCTGGAACCCGTCGCCGAGGCGCCCCGCGCGGCGCGCGGCCGCCGGGCTGTGCCCACCGATGTGGATCGGGAGCCGCTCGCGGGCAACCGGTTTCGGAGAGCACGTGACGTCGTCGAACCTGAAGAACTCGCCGCGAAACGAGACACCTTGCGGCCGGTCGGCCCACAGCGCCCGTAGCACCGCCAGCTGTTCGTCGGCGCGCCGGCCCCGGCTGGCGAAGTCCACGCCACAGGCGGCCAGCTCCTCCTTGAGCCAACCGACACCGACGCACAGGCGCAACCGCCCGCCCGAGAGCGCGTCGACGGTAGCGACCCGCTTGGCCAGCGGCACCGGGTGGTGATTGGGCAGCACCAGCACTCCGGTGGCCAGCCCGAGCGTGCGGGTGTGGGCGGCCAGAAACGCCAGCAGGTCGAGCGGATCCGGGATGGGGCAGTCGGGTGCCAGCCCCACGCGTCCGGAACTGTCGTACGGGTACACGCTCTCGTAGCGGGTGACCAGCACGGTGTGCTCGACGGCGACGATCGACTCGAACCCGCACCCTTCGAGGTGCTGGGCGAAGGCCACCATCCACTCGGGATCGGCGGTGACGCCGTCGGCGACCGGGGCCACGACCGAGACCTTCATGGCCTGAAAGCTACAGGCCGGCCGGCGGGGCCCCGGCCGGCGCCGGCGTGATCGCCTCGCGCACCGCCTCCGCCAGCGCCGCGGCCCGGGGATCGGAGAACACCTCCTCCAGGAGCAGCGGCCTGCCGTCCGGACCGGTGAGCGGGACCCGCCAGTTGGGGTACTCGTCGACGGTGCCGGGCTGGTTCTGGGTGCGGCAGTCGCCGACGGCGTCGGTCAGCGCCACCCCCAGCAGCCGCGAGGGGGTCCGGCCCAGGTAGCGGTAGAGCGCCAGGATGACCGACTCGGGGTCGCTCACCCCGTCCGCCAGCGCCCCCACGCGGCGCAGTTCGGCCAGCCAGGCCGCCAGCTCCGCGCGATCGGCCGCCATCTCCTCGGCGACCGGGCGGGTGAGCAACCCGAGGGCATCGCGCAGCCGCACGTGCTCGCCCGCCAGGTAACCCGCGGTCGGCGGCAGGTCGTGGGTGGTCACCGAGGACAGGCAGTACTCGCGCCAGCGCTCGGCGCGCAGCGGGGTCCCGCCGGCAGTCGGGTCGTCGCGGTCCAGCTCGAACCACAGAATCGAGGTGCCCAGCAATCCGCGCAGCAGCAGGTAGTCGCGGACCCACGGCTCGACGGTGCCGAGGTCCTCGCCGACCACGACCGCGTCGGCCCGGTGGGCCTCCAGGGCGACGATGCCGATCATCGCCTCGTGGTCGTAGCGGACGTAGGTGCCCTGCGTGGGCGGCGCGCCGCCCGGGATCCACCACAGCCGGAACAGGCCGATGATGTGGTCGATCCGCACGCCGCCGGCGTGGCGCAGCGCCGCGCGGATCAACGCGCGGAACGGCCGGTATTCCTGCGCCTCCAGCCGGTCGGGCCGCCACGGCGGCTGCGACCAGTCCTGGCCCAGCTGGTTGAACTCGTCGGGGGGCGCGCCCGCGGTGACGCCCAGCGCCAGCACGTCCTGCAGCGCCCAGGCGTCGGCGCCGTCGGGGTGCACGCCGACGGCGAGGTCGTGCATGACGCCGAGCGCCATCCCGGCGCGAATCGCCTGCGACTGCGCGGCCGCGAGTTGCTCGTCCAGTTGCCACTGCAGCCACCGGTGAAAATCCACGTCGGTCGCATGCTTGGCGACGAACTTCGCGACGCCTGGCGCTTCGGGATGCCGCAGCGACTCGGGCCAGGCGTGCCAGTCGGCGCCGTACTTCTCGGCCAGTGCGCAGTAGGCAGCGAAGTCGTCGAGCGCGGCACCCTCCCGGTCCCGGAACGCCGCGTAGGCCAGCTCGCGGCCCGCCGAGCGCGGCACCGCGTGCAGCAGCTTCAGCGCGACCCGCTTGGCGGCCCAGCAGCCGTCGCGGTCAATGGTGTCGACGCGGCCGGCGCGCCGCTGGACGTCGTCGCGCAACCGGCGCACCCGGCTGCGCTTGGGTAGGTCCGCCAGCTCCGGGATCGCCTCGACGTGAAGATAAATCGGGTTGACGAAGCGCCGCGACGTCGGCAGGTACGGCGAGGGCTCCATGGGTTTGGTGGGCGCCGCGGCGTGCAGCGGGTTCACCAGCAGATAGTCCGCGCCGTGGCGTGCGGCGGACCAGACCGCGAGATCGGTCAGATCGGTCAGGTCTCCGACGCCCCACGACTGCCGGGAGCGCACGCTGTACAGCTGAGTGGCCAGCCCCCACGCCCGTCGGGCGCCCATCCGTTCGGGCAGCCCGAGCCAGCCGGGCGTGACGATCAGCGCGGCGCTGCTCTGCGTCCCGCCCGAACGCAGCTGCACCCGGTGATACCCCAGCGGCAGGTCGTGGGGCAGCACGAAACTGGCTTCGCCGACCCAGCGACCGTCCAGGTCGAACGGCGGCGTGAAGTTGTCGACCTGTTGTACGTCGCCGCGGCGGGTGCCGTCCTCGAGCTCCAGCCACACCTCGGCGGCGTCGCCGTGGGTGACGTGCACCCAGAACCGGACCCGTTCCCCGGTGCGCCCGACGATGGTCGGCGGCAGCGGGCGGCCCCAGTAGGCCCGCAGTTGCGCGGTCAAGGCGGCGTTGCGCTCCTGTTCGCTGCCGGCCGCCACGCCCAGCGCCGCCAACACGGCGATCAGCGTGGCCGCGGGCACCGGCCGGTGGGTGCCGGTCCAGTCCTCATACTCCGCCGCTACGCCGTACCTGCCGGCCAACTCGACCAGTGAGGGCGCGAGCTCCGTCACGGGAGACGGCCATCGGAGACATCCATGGCAGACATCTTGGTGCCCGGGTCGGCCGATCGGCGACCCGGACGCGCGCACGGCGCCTTCCGCGCCTTACTTCTCTATGAGTGGGTTCCCGAATGCGAGCGCTTGACAGGACGGGACGGCGATCCGCCATTACGATGCCTGAAGGGGAGGAAACATTCTCACGGGCAAGGGCCGGGAGTGATCTCGGCCCGCCACGCGGCCTCGCGCCCACGTGTGCGGCGCGGGCAGCCGGATTGACGTCAAGCAAACGAGAAGTGAATGCGCTCCGTCGCCGCGTGGCGAGGTCTCTACCGGTGCCTTACGGTTGTCGGAGAAATCTCGCGCAATGGAGATATCCAGGCGCATCAGCAGACCGGATGGTGAATTAAGTGGCGGAAGAAAGTCGCGGGCAGCGCGGGTCGGGCTACGGCCTGGGTTTGTCGACGCGCACCCAGGTGACCGGCTACCAGTTCCTCGCTCGCCGTACCGCGATGGCCCTGACCCGGTGGCGCGTGCGCATGGAGGTCGAGCCCGGCCGTCGGCAGAACCTGGCGGTCGTGGCGTCGGTGTCCGCCGCCCTGGTGATCTGCCTGGGCGCACTGCTGTACTCGTTCCTCAGCCCGGCCGGCCAGGTCGGCGACTCGCCGATCATCGCCGACCGGGATTCCGGTGCGCTGTACGTACGGGTGGGTGACCGGCTGTACCCCGCGCTGAACCTGGCCTCCGCCCGCCTGATCACCGGCCGCGCGGACAACCCGCACCTGGTCAAGTCCAACCAGATCGCCACCCTGCCGCGCGGCCCGCTGGTGGGGATTCCCGGGGCGCCGTCGAGCTTCCACCCCACCAGCCCGGGGACGTCCTCGTGGCTGGTGTGCGACACGGTTGCCGGGGCCACCGCCGGCGCCGGGACGCCGTCCGCGGCGACGGTCACCGTCATCGACGGAAACCCCGACCTGAGCAACCACCGCAAGGTGCTCAACGGCTCCGACGCGGTGGTGCTGAATTACGGCGGGGACGCGTGGGTGATCCGCGAGGGACGCCGCTCGCGCATCGACGCGACCAACCGGTCCGTGCTGCTGCCCCTCGGCCTGACCCCCGAGCAGGTCGGCCAGGCCAAGCCGATGAGCCGCGCCCTGTTCGACGCGCTGCCGGTGGGCCCGGAGCTCACCGTGCCGCAGATCCAGAACGCGGGCAGCGGCGCGTCGTTCCCGAACGCGCCGGGCCCGATCGGCACCGTGATCGTCACCCCGCAGATCAGCGGTCCGCAACAGTATTCGCTGGTGCTGGCCGACGGTGTGCAGACACTGCCCCCGCTGGTCGCCCAGATCCTGCAGAACGCCGGCCCCGGCAACACCAAGCCGGTGACGGTGGAACCGTCCGCCTTGGCCAAGATGCCGGTGGTCAACAAGCTGGACCTGTCGTCCTACCCGGACGCGCCGCTGAACGTGATGGACATCCGCGAGAACCCGGCGACCTGCTGGTGGTGGCAGAAAACCTCCGGGGAGAACCGGGCCCGCGTCCAGGTGATCTCCGGCGCGACCATCCCGGTCGCCGCGAAGGACATGAACAAGGTGGTGTCGCTGGTCAAGGCCGACACCACCGGCCGCGAGGCCGACCAGGTGTTCTTCGGTCCCGACTACGCCAACTTCGTGGCCGTCACCGGCAACGACCCCGGCGCCAAGACGACCGAGTCCCTGTGGTGGCTCACCGACGCCGGCGCCCGCTTCGGCGTCGACGACACCCGCGACGTGCGCGAGGCGCTCGGCTTGAAGAGCAAACCCGGCCTGGCGCCCTGGGTGGCGCTGCGGCTGCTCCCGCAAGGACCGACCTTGTCGCGCGCCGATGCGCTGGTGGAGCACGACACCCTTCCGATGGATATGTCCCCTGCAGAGTTGGCGGTACCTAAGTGAAACGTGGATTCGCCCGGCCCACGCCGGAGAAGCCCCCGGTCATCAAGCCGGAAAACATTGTCCTCCCGACACCGCTGAGCATCCCGCCGCCGGAGGGCAAGCCCTGGTGGCTGGTGGTGGTCGGCGTCCTGGTGGTCGGCCTGCTGATCGGCATGGTCGGCATGACGTTCGCCAGCGGCTCGCACGTGTTCGGCGGCGCCGGCGCCATCTTCCCGATCTTCATGATCGGCGGCGTCGCGATGATGATGTTCGGCGGCCGGTTCGGCGGGCAGCAGCAGATGAGCCGCCCCAAGCTGGACTCGATGCGGGCCCAGTTCATGCTGATGCTGGACATGCTGCGCGAGACGGCGCACGAGTCGGCCGACAGCATGGACGCCAACTACCGGTGGTTCCACCCGGCGCCGACCACGCTGTCCGCGGCGGTGGGGTCGTCGCGGATGTGGGAGCGCAAGCCCGACGGCAAGGACCTCAACTTCGGCGTCGTGCGCGTGGGCGTCGGCATGACCCGCCCCGAGGTGACCTGGGGTGAGCCCCAGAACATGCCCACCGACATCGAGCTGGAGCCGGTGACCGGTAAGGCGCTGCAGGAGTTCGGTCGCTACCAGAGCGTCGTCTACAACCTGCCGAAGATGATCTCGCTGCTGGTCGAGCCGTGGTACGCGCTCGCCGGGGAGCGCGAGCAGGTGCTGGGCCTGATGCGGTCCATCGTCTGCCAACTGGCCTTCTCCCACGGGCCCGACCACGTGCGGATGATCGTGGTGAGCTCGGACCTCGACGAGTGGGACTGGGTGAAGTGGTTGCCGCACTTCGGCGACCCGCGGCGCCAGGACGCCGCCGGCAACGCCCGCATGGTGTACAGCGCCGTGCGCGAGTTCGCCGCGGAGCAGGCCGAACTGTTCGCCGGCCGCGGTTCCTTCACGCCGCGGCACGCCAGCTCGTCGGCGCAGACCCCGACCCCGCACACCGTCATCATCGCCGACGCCGTCGACCCGCAGTGGGAGTACGTGATCAGCTCCGAGGGCGTCGACGGGGTCACGTTCTTCGACCTGACCGGCTCGTCGATCTGGACCAACATCCCCGAGCGGACGCTGCGCTTCGACAAGTCGGGCGTCATCGAGGCGCTGCCCCGCGACCGCGACACCTGGATGGTCATCGACGAGAAGCCGTGGTTCTTCGCGCTCACCGACCACATCAGCGCGGTCGAGGCCGAGGAGTTCGCGCAGAAGCTGGCGCGGTGGCGCCTCGCCGAGGCCTACGAGGAGATCGGCCAGCGGGTCGCGCACATCGGCGCCCGCGACATCATGGCCTACTACGGCATCGACGACCCGGGCAACATCGACTTCGAGGCGCTCTGGGGCGCCCGCACCGACGCGATGGGCCGCTCGCGGCTGCGGGCGCCGTTCGGGGTGCGCTCGGACAACGGCGAGCTGCTGTTCCTCGACATGAAGTCGCTGGACGAGGGCGGCGACGGCCCGCACGGCGTCATGTCCGGAACCACCGGTTCGGGTAAGTCAACCCTGGTGCGGACGGTGATCGAATCGCTGATGCTCAGCCACCCGCCGCAGGACCTGCAGTTCGTGCTGGCCGACCTCAAGGGTGGGTCGGCGGTCAAGCCGTTCGCCGGGGTGCCGCACGTCTCGCGCATCATCACCGACCTGGAAGAGGACCAGGCCCTGATGGAGCGCTTCCTGGACGCCCTGTGGGGCGAGATCGCGCGCCGCAAGGCGATCTGCGACAGCGCCGGCGTCGACGACGCCAAGGAGTACAACTCGGTGCGGTCCCGCATGCGGGCGCGCGGGCAGGACATGCCGCCGTTGCCGATGCTGGTGGTCGTCATCGACGAGTTCTACGAGTGGTTCCGCATCATGCCGACGGCGGTCGACGTCCTCGACTCGATCGGCCGGCAGGGCCGCGCCTACTGGATCCACCTGATGATGGCGTCGCAGACCATCGAGAGCCGCGCCGAGAAGCTCATGGAGAACATGGGTTACCGGCTGGTCCTCAAGGCGCGGACCGCGGGCGCCGCGCAGGCGGCCGGCGTGCCCAACGCCGTGAACCTGCCCGCCAAGGCGGGCCTGGGGTACTTCCGCCGGAGCCTCGAGGACATCGTCCGGTTCCAGGCCGAGTTCCTGTGGCGGGACTACTTCCCGCGCGGCATCACCGACGACGGCGAGGTGGCGCCGACGCTGGTGCACACCATCGACTACGTGCGCCCGCAGCTGTTCACCAACTCGTTCACGCCGCTCGAGGTGAGCGTCGGGGGTCCCGACATCCCGCCGGCCATCCCGACCAACGGTGACGCGCTGCCGATCGAGGCGGCCGAGGAGGACGACGCCGAAGGGGTCCGGACGCCGAAGGTCGGCACCGTGATCATCGACCAGCTGCGCAAGATCGACTTCGAGCCGTACCGGCTCTGGCAGCCGCCGCTGAACACGCCCGTCGCCATCGACGATCTGGTCAACCGCTTCCTCGGCCACTCGTGGCAGGAGGATTACGGCAAGGCGCAGAACCTGGTGTTCCCCATCGGAATCATCGACCGCCCGTTCAAGCACGACCAGCCGCCGTGGACCGTGGACACCTCCGGGCCGGGCGCCAACGTCCTGATCCTGGGCGCCGGTGGGTCGGGCAAGACGACGGCCCTGCAGACGCTGATCTGTTCGGCGGCGCTGACCCACACCCCCCAGCAGGTGCAGTTCTACTGCTTGGCGTACAGCAGCACCGCGCTGACGACCGTCGCCCGCCTTCCGCACGTCGGTGAGGTGGCCGGCCCGACCGACCCGTACGGGGTGCGCCGCACAGTGGCCGAGCTGTTGGCGCTGGTGCGCCAGCGCAAGAGCACGTTCCTCGAGTACGGGATCGCCTCGATGGAGGTGTTCCGGCGCCGCAAGTTCGGCGGCGAGCCCGGCCCCGTGCCCAACGACGGGTTCGGCGACGTCTACCTGGTGGTCGACAACTACCGCGCCCTGGCCGAGGAGAACGAGGTCCTCATCGACCAGGTGAACGTGATCATCAACCAGGGCCCGTCGTTCGGCGTGCACGTCATCGTCACCGCCGACCGCGAATCCGAGCTGCGGCCGCCGGTGCGCAGCGGCTTCGGCTCCCGGGTGGAGCTGCGGCTGGCCGCGGTGGAGGACGCGAAGCTGGTGCGTTCCCGCTTCGCCAAGGAGGTTCCGGTCAAGCCGGGCCGCGGCATGGTCGCCGTCAACTACGTGCGCCTGGACTCCGACCCGCAGGCCGGTCTGCACACCCTGATCGCCCGCCCGGCGCTGGGCAGCACGCCCGACAACAACTTCGAGTCGAGCAGCGTCGGCGAGGCCGTCAGCCGGCTCGCCAGCGGGCAGGCCCCGCCGGTGCGTCGTCTCCCGGCGACGTTCAGCGTGGACCAGCTCCGCGAGCTCGCCGCCGGCGACGCCCGCCAAGGGGTCGGTGCCGGTGGGATCGTCTGGGCCATCTCGGAATTGGACCTGTCGCCCGTGTACCTCAACTTCGCGGAGAACGCGCACCTGATGGTGACGGGCCGCCGCGAATGTGGGCGCACCACCACGCTGGCGACGATCATGTCGGAGATCGGCCGGCTGTACGCGCCAGGCGCCAGCAGCGCGCCGCCGCCCCCGGTAGGACAGCCGTCGGCGCAGGTGTGGTTGGTGGACCCCCGTCGCCAGCTGCTGACCACGCTGGGCTCGGACTACGTCGAGAAGTTCGCCTACAACCTCGACGGCGTGCAGGCGATGATGGGGGAGCTGGCCGCGGTGCTGGCCGGCCGCGAACCCCCGCCCGGCTTGTCCGCGACGGAGCTGCTGTCGCGCAACTGGTGGAGCGGCCCGGAGATCTTCGTGATCGTCGACGACATCCAGCAGCTGCCGGCCGGTTTCGATTCGCCGCTGCACAAGGCCGCGCCATGGGTCACCAGGGCCGCGGACGTCGGGCTGCACGTCATCGTCACGCGGACGTTCGGTGGTTGGTCGTCGGCGGGCAGCGACCCGATGCTGCGGGCCCTGGCCCAGGCGAACGCGCCGCTGCTGGTCATGGACGCCGACCCCGACGAGGGCTTCATCCGCGGCAAGATGAAGGGCGGTCCGCTGCCCCGCGGCCGAGGCCTGCTGATGGCCGAGGACACCGGCATCTTCGTCCAGGTCGCGGCCACCGAAATCCGCAAATAGCGTCCCTACCGCTGCACTGGGCTGAGCCTCGCTCAGTTCCAGTGCAGCGGTAGGCTTTTCAGCGCGAAACTCTTGGACGGGAACTTGATCTCGGGCGTGTAGTCGTCGGGCAGTTCGAAGTCCGGCAGCTGCCGCAGCCATTCGGCCACGATCACCGTCAGCTCGATGCGCGCCAAGTGAGATCCCAGGCAGCGGTGCGGTCCACCGCCGAATCCCCAGTGCCGGTGCACCTTTCCGTCCATCACCAGCTCGTTAGTGGACATCGAGTCGCTGTCGTCCCGGTTGACGGCGGCCATGCACAGCCGCACGTGGGTGCCCGGCGGCAGCGTCATTCCGCCGACGTTGACGTACTGCGTCGTGATGCGCGGGGCCACCGGCGCCGAGGGTTCCAGGCGAACGATCTCCTCGATGAAAACCCGGATCTGCCTTGGGTTGTCGCGCAACTCGCGCCGCAGCCCGGGCCGGCGGGCCAATTCATACAGGGAGAACCCGATGGCCGCCGTCACGGTGTCGAGGCCGGCCAGGATCAACAGGTGACTCATGCCCAGCAGTTCCAGGTCGCTGAGCTCGCCGTCGCTGGCCATGACCTGCGACAGCATGTCCGACCCAGGGTTTTGCCGGCGCTCCTGAATCACCGTGGCCAGGTACTCCAGGAGCATGCGACCCTGCTCCATGTCGGCCTGGCTCAGGAAGGGCTTGTCGGAGATGACGGCGTCCTTGGCGGCGATCAGGCGGTCGCGGTCCTCCATCGGCAGGCCGTAGAGGTCCATGAACACCTGGAACGGGTACAGCCGCGCGAAGTCCGCCATCACTTCGCATTCGCCGCGGTCGGCGAACGCCCCGATCATCTCCGCCGCATGCCGCTCCAGCACCGGGCGCGACTTGCTCAGGGCGTGCGGGCTGAAGAACGGTTGCAGCGCCCTGCGGTAGCGGGTGTGTTGCGGTGGGTCAAAGGCCAACGGCAGCACGGGCAATGGGTGCCCGGGCGGCTGCAGCACGGTCGACGAAAACACCTTCGGGTTACGCAGCGCGCTCAGCACGTCCTCGCGCCGCGTGATGTAGTAGTGGCCGTTCATGAACACGACCGGCCCCGCGTCACGCAGCGCCTTCCAGCCCACACCCCGGTCCTCGGCCAGCGGCAATTTCTCGAAATCAAGCCGCGGCAGGTGGAACGCCCCTGGCTGGTCGCTCATGCGCTCATATCTCCGGTCGTCTTCTCTTCGGTTGTGTGAGCTGTCCCCCCGGGACGGCGCGTGAACGTCGGGCCACCACGGCCTTCAATATCGCATGCACGGCAAGGGAACACGCGCTCGGTGACCCGAGCTAGTCGATGGTTTTCGGCCGTCGGTGCCGGTCGGCGACCATCTTCTACACTTTACCGACCCACTAATCTGGGTATCGATCCGTCAACTGCCACGGCGGCTACGGCGCCGGGCCGCCCAGGGAGGCACCTCGTGAGGGTTCGTCTGGAGAAGTCGAAGTGTGTCGGGCACGCGCAGTGCTACGCCGTCGACCCAGACCTGTTCCCGATCGACGAGTCGGGCTACTCCCTCCTGGAAGACCACGATGTGCGGCCCGGTGACGAGGAGCTGACCCGCGAGGGCGTGGCATCCTGCCCCGAGATGGCATTGGTCCTCGACGAGGACTGACGCGCGCGGGTAACGAGTCGCAAGCAAACTGCGGGTAAACAATGCCTTGCCGCGGATGAACTTTGGCTGACTGGGAGTGAACAGTCGCTGGCCTGGAATGAACAGTTGGCATCGCTGGTCGGTGTTCGCCTCATAACGAACTAATCTCAGTGCCGAGCGACAGTTTACCGAGAAGGCGAGCTGTCGCTCGGTTGCTGACAACGGGGGTTCCAGCCGAGGCAGAGGGTGCATGTCGTTCCTGACCGGATGTCCGAAAAGCGCGGTAGCACAGCGCATTTGCGGATACGAGGGCTCGAGCGGCGGGCGTCTGTGCGACCGGCCGATGAGGTTGCGGGACGCGATGATCCGGGCCGCCATCCCCCCTGACTCAACAGCCGCAGGGTGGCGTCGTTTACAAAGCCGTGACCACGGCCACAACTGATTCCTATGCGACCGCCGAGATTGCCAGTGGTCTCGGTTGACTGAGGAGGACACGGTGTTTGACTTCGGAGCGAGACCGCCCGAAATCAATTCCGGTCTCATGTATGCGGGTCCGGGTTCGGGGCCGATGATGGCTGCGGCCGCCGCGTGGGACGAGATTGCCGCGGAGGTGGGCACCGCGGCGAGTGCTTATTCGTCGGTGGTGACGGAGTTGAGCAGCGGTCCGTGGGTGGGGCCGGCGTCGGCGTCGATGCTCAAGGCGGTGACGCCGTACGTGTCGTGGTTGTCGGTGATGGCGGCGATGGCCGAGGACACCGCGAGTCAGGGTCGGGCGGCGGCGGCGGCCTATGAGGCGGCGTTCGCGATGACGGTGCCGCCGCCGGTGATTGCGGCGAACCGGGTCCTCCTGGCGACGCTGATCGCGACGAACTTCTTCGGGCAGAATTCCGCGGCGATCGCGGCCACCGAGGCGCAGTACGCCGAGATGTGGGCTCAGGACGCGGCGGCGATGTATGGCTACGCGGGCGCCTCGGCGTTGGCCTCGGCGCTCGAGCCGTTCCCGGCGCCGCCGAACACCACGACCCCGGACGCCACCACCGACCAGGCCA
>NZ_LZJC01000040.1 GCF_001666755.1 Mycobacterium sp. E1214
ACGAGACCGCGATGTTGCGCCGCCGCCTCGACCGCGGCTCCGCCGAGCCGACCGTGAACCAGGTCGTCGACGCGCGGGACCTGATCGCCATGCGCGAATCCGTCGAAACCGTGACGGTGCACGAAGACGTGCTGCACTACGTGGTGTCGCTGGCCAACGCGACCCGGCACCACCCGCAGGTGGCGGTGGGGGCCAGTCCGCGCGCCGAACTCGACCTGGTGCAACTCGCCCGAGCCCGGGCGTTGCTGCTGGGCCGCGACTACGTCATCCCCGAGGACGTCAAGGCGCTCGCGGTGACGGCGGTCGCGCACCGGATCACGTTGCGCCCGGAGATGTGGGTCCGAAAGATCCAGGGCGCCGACGTCATCGGGGAGCTGTTGCGCCGGCTGCCGGTGCCACGGACCGGCGAGACCGGGTGACCCCGGCGTGCACCCCACCCGGGAGGAGATCGTCTTCCGTTGGCGCGCATCGCCCTTGACGCGGGCGATCGCCACCTGCGCCGGCTTTGCCCTGGCCGCGGCCGTCATCGGGGGCCGTTGGCAGCTCGTCGCGTTCGCGGCGCCGCTGCTGGGTGTGCTGTGCTCCCTGAGCTGGCAGCGCCCGGTGCCGACCGTGTACGTGCACGGCGAACCCGAACGCCAGCGTTGTTTCGAGACCGAGCCGTCGCGCGTGCGGGTATGGATATCCGAAGACGCCGAGCAGCACGGTTTTTCGTCGGTGACCGTCTCGGTGCCGCAGATCGAGGGCATGGAGGTCGAGAGCGACGGGCCGGGTCCGACCGCGACGGCGGTGACGGCGACGGCCCGCCGTTGGGGCCGGTATCCGATTCGCGCCAGGGTGGAGGCCGTCGCCCGGGGCGGCCTGCTCACTGGCACCGCCCTCGTCGACGCCGCCGAGGTGATCGTGTTCCCCTTGACCCCGCCGCAGTCGACACCCATCCCGCAGACCGAGTTGCTCGACCGGCTGGGCGCCCACCTGACCCGCCACGTCGGCCCCGGCGTCGAGTACGCCGATATCCGGCCGTACGTCCCGGGTGACCAACTGCGTGCGGTGAATTGGCCGGTGAGCGCGCGGCGCGGGCAACTGCACGTGACCGAACGCCTGACGGACCGGGCCGCCGACGTCGTCGTCCTCATCGACGATTACCGGCAGCCGGCGGGTCCGGCGACGGTGGCCACCGAACGCGTCGTCCGCGGCGCCGCACAGGTGGTGCAGTCCGCGCTGCGACACGGCGACCGGGCCGGTGTCGTCGCCTTGGGTGGGCGCCGCCCGCGGTGGCTCGGCGCCGACATCGGCCAGCGCCAGTTCTATCGGGTGCTCGACACCGTGCTGGGCGCCGGTGAGCGTTCCGAGGAGACCACCGGCACCTTGGCGCCGCGCGCGGCGGTTCCGGCCGGCGCCATCGTCGTCGCGTTTTCCACGCTGCTGGACACCGAATTCGCGCTGGCCCTGATCGATCTGCGCAGGCGCGGCCACGTCGTGCTGGCGGTCGACGTCCTCGACAGTTCACCGTTCGAACGACAACAGGATCCGCTGGTGCATCGCATGTGGGCGCTACAGCGCTCCGCCATGTACCGCGACATGGCCACGGTGGGCGTCGACATCGTGGCGTGGCGCGACGACAGCGGGCTGGAACAGTCGATGGGGGTGCTTCCCGGTCGGCGCCGGCGAGTGCGGGGGCGGCTGCGTGGCTGACGGCGCCGCGCTGAATCGCGTTGCGCCGAGCCTGTTCTCGGCGGGCTTTGGGCTGCTGATGGTCGCGTCCGCGGCGGCGGGCGCCCCCGGTGCCCGCGCGGTGTGGGCGGCCGCCGCCCTGGTTGCCGTCGCGGCGGGAATCCCGTACCGCCCGGCCGCGACGCTGGCGGTGCTGCTCGTGGTGCTCAGCGTCGCGCTGTCCGACCCGCCCATTCTGTTCGTCGCCCTCTGCGGGCTATGCGCCACCGGGTATCTGGTGTGCCGGCACGCGGTCGGGCCGGCGGCCCTGGCGGTGCTGGGCAGCCGGCCGACGGCCGTCGCGGCCGTCGGCTTCACCGGCGCCGGGTTGGCGGCGACGTGGTTTCCGCTGCAGCTGCCATGGCTGCCGTTGGCCGCGCCGCTGGGGGCTCTGCTGATCTACCTGCTCGCCGTGCGGCCGTACCTGAACTAAGGCGCGCCGCAGGGTGTCTCAGTGCAGGAGCTGCGCGGCCTGGTCGGCCAGGTTGAGTAGCGGCTGAGGGAAGACGCCCAAGACGACCGTGACCGCGGCGCAGACCGCGATGGCCGCCTTGCTCAGGATCCCGGGAGCGAGGACCTGCGGGGTGTCGTCGGTAGCCTCGGTGAAGAACATCGACACGATGACCCGCACGTAGAAGTAGGCGGCGACACCGCTGGCCACCACGCCGACGATCACCAGGGGCACCGCGCCGCCCTGCGCGGCGGCCTTGAACACCGCGAGCTTGCTGACGAAGCCGCTCGTCAGGGGGATACCTGCGAAGGCCAGCAAAAACATCGAGAACATCACGCCGACGATGGGGGAGCGCTGCCCGAGGCCCGCCCAGTGCGCCAGGGTGGCGTCCTCGACGCCGTCGGCGTTGCGGATCAGGCCCACGATGGCGAAGGCGCCGACGGTGCTGAAGCTGTAGGCGAGCAGGTAGAACAGCGTCGCGGACAGGCCCGCGTGGTTGTCGGCGATGACGCCGGTGAGGATGAAGCCGACGTGGGCGACTGAGGAGTAGGCCAGCATGCGCTTGACGTCGGTCTGGTTGACGGCGGTGATGGTACCGACCGCCATGGTCAAGATCGCGATGGCCCACAACACCGGACGCCACTGGTCGTGCAGCGGCGGCAGGGCGACGTAGACCACGCGCACCAACGCACCGAACGCCGCGACCTTGGTGGCCGCCGCCATGAACCCGGTGATCGGCGTCGGCGCGCCCTGGTAGACGTCGGGGATCCACGAATGGAACGGAACGGCACCGACTTTGAAGAGCAATCCCACCGACAGCAGCGCGACGCCGGCCAGCGCCAACGAACTGTCGCCATGCGCCCCGAGAGAGTCGCGGATGCCGGTCAGCAGCAAGGTGCCGGTGGCGCCGTACAGCAGCGCCACGCCGTAGAGGAAGAAGGCCGACGAAAACGCGCCCAGCAGAAAGTATTTCATCGCCGACTCTTGCGAGAGCAGGCGCCGGTGCCGGGCCAGTCCGCACATCAGGTACAGGGGCAGCGACAGCACCTCGAGCGCGACGAACATGGTCAGCAGGTCGTTGGACGCGGGGAAGACCATCATGCCGCCGACGGACAGCAACGCCAGCGGGAACAGCTCGGTCTGGGCGGCGCCGGCTCGCTCCGCCTCACGCTCGGCGTCGCTGTCGGGCACGGCGGACGCTTGCGGGGTGAAGGAGTCCAACCCCCCGGAGATCCCCGCCGCGGCGCCCACCGTCGCCTTGCTGCCCGCTTTGGTGAGCGTGCGTTCGGCGATGAAGATGACCGCGAGGACCGCGACCAGCAGCACGGTGCCCTGCAGGTACAACGCCGTCCGGTCGACGGCCATCGCGCCCAGCACGACAGCGCGGCCGGCGCTGGGCGCCGACCGGCTCACCGCGATGACCGCGACGAACGCGGCGATCAACCCGGCCAGCGCCAGCAGCACCTGCGCGCGGTAACGAATTCGCCTGGGTAGGAACGCCTCCGCGAGGACGCCGACGATGGCGACGCCGAACACGATGAGCGTCGGGCACAGCAGGAAGTACTCGATACTGGGAGTCGGGAGTGTCATCGCGGTCCTTCGGCTGTCCGGGGCGCGCGGTCGACCGCCGGCACGCTCGGCGCGGGATCATGCTGACCGGTCGTGGTCATGGTGTTCTCGACGGCGGGGTTGATGATGTCGAGCACCGGCTTCGGGTACACCCCGAGCACCAGCAACAACGCGACCAACGGTGCGACGACCAGTAATTCGCGCGCCCGCAGATCGGTGATCTTCTCGGTGCCGGTGGCCACCGGCCCGGTCATCACGCGTTGGTAGAGCCACAGCATGTAGACCGCGGCCAGCACCAGGGCGGTGACCCCGAAGGCGGCCGCCAGCCAGTAGCGGTTGAAGGTGCCCAGCAACACCAGAAATTCGCTGACGAACGGCGCCAGGCCCGGCAGCGACAGGGTGGCCATGCTCGCCACCAGGAAGGTGCCTGCCAGCACCGGCGCGACCTTCTGCACGCCGCCGTAGTCGGCGATCATCCGGCTGCCGCGCCGCGTCACCAGGAAGCCGGCGATGAGGAACACCGCGGCCGTGGAGATGCCGTGGTTGAGCATGTACAGCGTCGACCCGCTCTGGCCCTGACTGGTCATCACGAAGATGCCGGCGATGATGAACCCGAAGTGCGAGATCGAGGTGTAAGCGATCAGGCGCATCATGTCCTTCTGACCGATCGCCACGACCGCACCGTAGATCACCCCGATGATGGCGAGCGTGACGACCGCCGGGCGGAAATACGTTGAGGCATCGGGGAACAGCTGCAGGCAGTAGCGCAGCATGCCGAAGGTGCCGACCTTGTCCATGACCGCCGTGATCAGCACCGCGGTGGCCGGGGTGGCCTCGACCGCGGCGTCGGGCAGCCAGCGGTGCAAGGGCCACAGCGGCGCTTTGATGGCGAACGCGAACATGAACCCCAGGAACAGCGCTTTGAAGACGGCGGTGTTCGCGCCGTAGCGGCCCGCGGCGACGCCGGCGACGATCTCGCGGAAGTCGAACGTGCCCGAGCCGTGCTGGGAGGTCACCACGTACAGCCCGATCACCGCCGCCAGCATGATCAACCCGCCGAACAGGTTGTATAGCAGGAACTTCACCGCGGCCCGGGAGCGGTTCGAGCCGGTGCCGAAGCCACCGATCAGGAAGTACATCGGGATCAGCATGGCCTCGAAGAACACGTAGAACAGCAGCACATCCAGCGCGACGACCGAGATCAGCACCATCGACTCGATGGCCAGGGTCAGGGCGACATACGCGTGCACGTTCCGTGACGACGAAGCGGGGCGAAGCGGGTCCTCACCATCGTTGATGGTGGTGCCCTCACCGTCGTTCCAGCCGCCGACCTGCAGCACCGGGATCAGCACGGCCGTCAGCAGCACGAGAACCACCGCGATGCCGTCGACACCCAGCGTGTAGCCCGCGCCGAAGGCCGGTATCCACGGGTGGCTTTCGACGAATTGGTAGGGCGCGCCGCCCGCCTTGAACTCGGTGGTGACGACGATCGCGACGGCCAGCGTCGCGAGACCGAAGACCAGGCCGGTCCACTTGGCGACCTGTCGCAGGCCGGGCGGCAGCAGGATCACCAGCACGGAACCGACCAACGGCACCAGCCACAGCACGCTCAGCCAGGGGACGTTAGTCACGGGCGCCGCTCCTTGTCCTCATGTCGCCTCCCACGGCCGGGGCGTCGGTCACCACAGCCGCACCGCCAGAATCATGGCGACCACCAGCGCCGCCCCGGTCAGCATCGACAGCGCGTAGTTGCGGGCGAAGCCGGTTTGCAGGCCCCGCAACCGGTTCGAGGTCGCGCTCACCAGCGCGGCCAGCGCGTTGACCGAGCCGTCGACGCCCGCGTCGTCGACCTCGACGAGCGCCTCGGTCAGTTCCGCGCCGGGCCGCATGAACACCTCTTCGTTGAAGGCGTCGCCGTAGAAGTCGCGACGGGCCGCCGTCGTCAACGGCGACACCGCCAGCGGCGCCACGCGGGGGATGTCGGTGGTGGCGTACAGGCGGTAGGCCACCGCGATGCCGACGACGACGACGCCGAGCGCCAGGCTGGTGCTCGCCCACGCCGGAAGCGCGTGGGCGGATTCCTCGTGGGCGCCGACGATCGGCTCCAGCCAGCGCCGCAGCGTGCCGCCGATCGCGAGCAGGCCACCGGCGAACACCGAGCCGAACGCGAGCAGGATCATGGGCCAGACCATCAGGGCGGGCGCCTCGTGCGGGTGGGTGCCCGGCGCCCAGCGCTTCTTGCCGAAGAAGGTCATCAGCATCACCCGCGTCATGTAGAACGCCGTGACGCCGGCCCCCAGCAGGGCCGCGCCGCCGAGCACGTAGCCGCGGGTGCCGCCGGAGTTCAACGCGGCCTCGATGATCGCGTCCTTGGAGAAGTACCCGGCGAACGGCGGCACGCCGATGATGGCCAGGTATCCGAGGCCGAACGTGACGAAGGTGACGGGCAGCGCCGCCCGCAGGCCGCCGTAGCGGCGCATGTTCTGTTCCTCGTGCATCGCGTGGATCACCGAGCCGGAACCCAGGAAGAGCCCCGCCTTGAAGAAGCCGTGGGTCAGCAGGTGCATGATCGCGAACGCGTAACCGGCCGGGCCCAATCCGGCGGCGAGCACCATGTAACCGATTTGGCTCATCGTCGAGGCGGCCAACGCGCGCTTGATGTCGTCCTTGGCGCAGCCGATGAACGCGCCGAGCAGCAGCGTGACCGCCCCGACGATCACCACCGCCAGCTGCGCGTCGGGGGACAGGTTGTACAGCGGGTTGCACCGCACGATCAAATACACGCCCGCGGTCACCATGGTGGCGGCGTGGATCAGCGCCGACACCGGCGTCGGGCCTTCCATCGCGTCACCCAGCCACGCCTGCAGCGGCACCTGGGCGGACTTCGCGCAGGCGCCGAGCAGCAGCAGCAAGCCCATGGCGGTGAGCGCGCCGCGGCTGGCGGCGGGAGCGCCGGTGAACACGCCGGCGTAGGACAGCGTGCCGAAAGTGCGGAACATCAAGAACATTCCGAGCGCCAGGCCGGCGTCCCCGACGCGGTTCATCACGAACGCCTTCTTCGCCGCCGTCGCAGCGGTCGGCTTGTGGTACCAGAACCCGATGAGCAGGTAGGACGCCAGGCCCACGCCCTCCCAGCCGACGTAGAGCACCACGAAATTGTCGGCCACCACCAACAGGAGCATCGACGCGAGGAACAGGTTGAGGTACCCGAAGAACCGTCGGCGGTCGGCGTCGTCGGCCATGTAGGCGACCGAGTAGAGGTGGATGAGCGACCCGACGCCGGAGATCAGCAGGATGAAACAGATGGAGAGCTGGTCGATGTGCAGCCCGAGATCGACCCGCAGTTGCCCGACGGGGATCCAGGTGTACAACGTCTGGTGGACGAGCCGGTCCTCAGCGGCGCGGCCTAGCAGCTCGCTCAGCAGGCCCACGCCCACCCCGAACGCCGCGAGGGCGGCGGCGCAGCCCAGCCAGTGCCCCCAGGCGTCGGTGCGCCTGCCGCCGAACAGCAGGATCGCGGCACCCGCCAATGGCAGTGCCACCAGAAGCCAGGTGTATTGAGTCATGTCGGCGTGTTCTCAGCCTTTGAGTAGGTTGGCGTCGTCGACCGACGCCGATTTGCGGGCACGGAAAATCGTCATGATGATCGCCAGGCCGATGACAACCTCGCAGGCCGCCACGACCATCGTGAAGAACGCGATCATCTGCCCGTCCAAGTGGCCGTGCATCCGCGCGAACGTGACGAACGCGAGGTTGACCGCGTTGAGCATCAGCTCCACGCACATGAACATCACGATGGCGTTGCGCCGCAACAGCACGCCGGACGCGCCGATGGTGAACAGCAGCGCCGAAAGATACAGGTAGTTGGCCGGATTCACGACGCACCCCCTTGGGACAGGCTCGTGCCCGCTTCGGCGGGCCGGGTGTCGGAGATCTGCGTCCCGTCCGCGCCGCGGCGGTGCAGGATCGGCGACACCGACATCGTCGAGTACGACCCGTCCGGAAGCAGCGCGGCGACGTCGACGGCGTTGTGCCGCGCGTACACGCCGGGCCCCGGCATCGGGGTCGGATGCCCGCCGGGCAGGAACCGCTCCTGGGACAGCTCGCGCTGGGTCTTGCGGCGCTCGAAGCGCTCGCGGTGCGCCAGCACCATCGCGCCGACGGCCGCGGTGATCAGCAGGGCGCTGGTCAGCTCGAACGCCCAGAGGTAGCGCGAAAAGATCAGCGCCGCCAGCCCTTCCACGTTGCCGTTCGCGTTGGCGGTGGTCAGGCCGGCGAAGCCGCCGGTGGCCACGTTGCCGATCGCGGCGACCAGCAGGACGCCGAAGGCGACGCCGGTGACGACCGCCGCGACCCGCTGCCCGTGCAGCGTCTCTTTCAGCGATTCGGCGGAGTCCACCCCGATCAGCATCAGCACGAACAGGAACAGCATCATCACCGCGCCCGTGTAGACCACGACTTGCACGACACCTAAGAACAGCGCGTCCTGCACCATGTAGAACACCGCCAGGCTGAGCATCGTCATCGCCAGGAACATGGCCGAGTACACCGCGTTGACGGCGAGGACCACGCCGAGCGCGCCGATCAGCGCCACCGCGCCCAGCACCCAGAAGGTCACCGCCTCGCCGGTGGAGGTGCGCACGATGGTGTCGGCCGCCAGGAGCTGGCCGGTCAGCCCAGTCATCGGGATTCTCCGGCCTTTTCGACCTCGCGCAGGCCGTGCGCCGTCACGTTGCCCTGGTAGTAGTCCTTGTCGGTGGCGCCCGGGGTGCGCGGATGCGGCGGCGCGAGCATGTCCTGCAACAGCGGCGCCAGCAGCCGGTCCTTCTCGTAGATCAGGTCGGCCCGGTTGTCGTCGGCCATTTCGTAGTCGTTCGTCATGGTCAACGCGCGGGTGGGGCAGGCCTCGATGCACAAGCCGCAGCCGATGCAGCGCAGGTAGTTGATCTGGTACACGCGGCCGTAGCGCTCACCGGGCGAAAACCGTTGCTCCTCGGTGTTGTCCGCGCCCTCGACGTAGATGGCGTCGGCCGGGCACGCCCAGGCGCACAATTCGCAGCCGATGCATTTCTCCAGACCGTCGGCGTAACGGTTGAGCTGATGACGACCGTGGTAGCGCGGCTTGACCGGGCCCGGTTTCTCCGGATAACCCTCGGTCACCCTTTTCTTGAACATCGCCGAGAAGGTGACGCCGAAGCCCGCCACGGCGTCGAGGAATTTAGCCATGTGCTTTCTCCTTGCTCGCCGCCGCCAACGACTTCATGGGCAACGGCGGTGTGGGGAACACCGGTGCGGTGGTGTGCGCGCCGGGCAGCTGTTTGGATTGACGCTTCAGCTGCTTCTCCAGCGCACGAATGCCCGGAGTGCTGAACGGCTTTCGCAGCGTCAGGATCAGGATCGCCGTGAAGACGAGGCTGCTGGCGACCAGGATCGGGGTCCAGTGCGCGTACCCCTGGTTGGCCGCGGTGCGGATCACCGCCGCGATCAACACCCACACCAGCGACGCGGGGATCAGCAACTTCCAGCCCAGCGCCATGAATTGGTCGTACCGCAGCCTCGGCAGCGACGCCCGCAGCCACATGTAGATGAACAGGAACGTCCACATCTTGAGGGTGAACCACAGGACCGGCCACCAGCCGGTGTTGGCGCCCGCCCACATGTCCAGCGGCCAGGGCGCGTGCCAGCCGCCGAAGAACATCGCCGTGGCCAGCGACGACACCGTCATCATGTTCACGTATTCGGCGAGCATGAACATCGCGAATTTCAGCGACGAGTACTCGGTGTGGAAGCCCGCGACCAGTTCGCCTTCGGCTTCGGGCAGGTCGAACGGGGCCCGGTTCGTCTCACCGACCATCGAGATCAGGTAGATCAGGAACGACGGCCCGAGAAGGAACACGTACCAGACGCGGTCCTGGGCGGCCACGATCTGTGACGTCGACATGGTGCCGGCGTAGAGGAACACCGCCGTGAAGGACAGGCCCATCGCCACCTCGTAGGAGATCACCTGCGCGGTCGAGCGGACACCGCCCAAGAGCGGGTAGGTGGATCCGGAGGCCCAGCCGCCGAGCACGATGCCGTACACGCCGATCGCCGACAGCCCGAGGATGAACAGGACCGCGACCGGCAGGTCGGTCAGCTGCAGCGGGGTGCGGTGACCGAATATCGACACCACCGGGCCGAACGGGATGAACGCGAACGCGGTGAACGCGGGGATCACCGAAAAGCACGGGGCGGCAAAGTAAACGAACTTGTCGACGCCGCCGGGGGTGATGCTCTCCTTGAGCGCCAGTTTGATGCCGTCGGCCAGGCTCTGCAGGGCGCCCCAGGGGCCGGCCCGGTTGGGGCCGGGCCGCAGCTGCATCCAGCCGAGGATTTTGCGTTCCAGGAGGATCGCGAGCAGCACGTTGAGCATGAGGAAGACGAAGATCGCCAGCGCCTTGCCCAGCACCAGCCACCAGGTGTCGTGCCCGAAGGCCATCAGGCCGGTCATGATGCCGCTCCGATGCGCACCGTGCTGCCCAGGCCGACGCCGAGTTGTCGGTGCACCGCCGAACCGGGCGAGTTCACCGGCAGCCAGACCACCCGGTCGGGCATGTCGGTGATCGCCAGCGGCAGCCGGATGGATCCGTGGGGGGTGCTGACGGTGATGGGGTAACCGTCGGCGGCGCCGAGCTCGGCAGCCGTGGCGGCCGAGAGCCGGGCCACGGGCTTGCGAGCGGTGCCCGCCAGGTGCGGTTCCCCGTCCTGCAGCAGGCCGTTGTCCAGAAGCATCCGCCAACCGGTCAGCACGGCCTCGCCGGCGTCGGGCCGGGCCGGCGCCGCGGCGGCGACGTCGGGCGTCGCGGCGCGCTCGCCGTCCCACAGGCCCAGGGCCGCGATCTCTTCGCGGGCGCTCGCCACGTCGGAGGCGCCGAGGTAGACGCCCATCTCGTCGGCCAGTGCGTCGAGGACCTGGTGATCGGACTGGCTGGCCTGCTGGGTGCTGCCCCGCAGCGCCGGCTCGAAGGGCCGGAAACGGCCCTCCCAGTTGACGAACGCCCCGGCCTTCTGCGTGGTCGGCGCGACCGGGAACACCACGTCGGCGCGCTCGGTGACGGCGCTGTGGCGCAGCTCGAGGCTGACGACGAACCCGGCGGCGTCCAGCGCGGCCAGCACCGCGTCCGGCTCGGCGAAGTCGTCGGGCTCGACGCCGCCGACCAGCAGCGCGCCCAGCGTGCCGTCCGTGGCGGCGGCCAGGATTGCCGAGGCGTCACGCCCTGCGGCCGTGGGCAATTCGGACACGTGCCAGGCGCCGGCCACCTGCGCGCGG
>NZ_LZJC01000041.1 GCF_001666755.1 Mycobacterium sp. E1214
GAGAGCCGGCGAGGTCCAGCGTGAGCCGGGACGGAATGAAGTTGATGCCGACGCGGCTCGCGGCCTGCCGCAGGCCGTCGCCCTCGAGAATGTGCACGGGAAAACGTTGGTGCTGCAACAACTCTCGAATACGAATATCGACGTGCTTGCAGAATTCGGCGACCGTCGTCTGCGGTTCGGTCGACAGCACCAGGGGCACCACGCCGGCGAGCATGCCGGGCAGCGTCTTGGACTCTTGACGCACGCGCCGGCTGACCGGAAAGTCGAGCGCCACCTGCGAGCCGCTGCCCGACCAGGCGCGGACCAGCAGGGCGCAGGCCGCGGTGGTGACCGAGAACCGGCGGATGCCCAACACCTTGGACAGCTGCTTGATGCGGTTCACCACGGACGGGTCGAGCTGGATCGAGGCCGACGGCGAGTAGTGGTCGCGCTCGCTCACGGCGTCGGACGGCCGGTGGGCGGGCGCGCTGTCCGGCGGAAGGTGCTCGCTCCAGTACGCCTGGTCTTCTTGATAATCGGCGGACGCCTCGTATTCCGATTCCAGATTCACCAAGTCGCGGGCCGAACCGAAATATGCGTCGGGAATCGGCTTGCCCGCCACCATTGCGGAATAGATGGTGGCGACCCGGCGGCACACCAACGCCATTCCCAATCCGTCAATGGCGATGTGGTGGCAGCAGCCGAACAAATAAAATTCGTCGGACTGCGTCTGGAACAACACGAATTTGAACAGCTGACCGTTCAACGCCATCGGGGTGCGCTGGATCGACGACGCCGTCCGGCGCACTTCCTCGACCGGATCCGCCGAGGCCGTCACGTCGTAGAAGCCGAGCTCAACGTCGGGATAGTCGACCGGCCGCTGCACGACCTGGCCGTCCTCTTCGAAGAACGAGACCCGGCCCGGTTCGGCCT